>DJFZ01000007.1 GCA_002432655.1 Thiotrichaceae bacterium UBA5859
GTTAAGGGGGGCGAGGATACTAACGAACGTACTAATAGGATGATGTCTATTGCATTAACCCTTTTAAGCACGCAAAGACCGATAGGTTATTACAATGCGGGTGATCCAGGCCCTTGGTGTGGAATTGCAAATGCTAAACCAATAACTGTACTGGCAATTAAGGCTGAAGAATAGGGCCAGATGACAATGGGACCGACCCATTTTACTCTGTGCTAACACCGGCCGGATCGAGCTAGTCCATGTGTTACACGGCTCACGGGGCATTAACCGGGTGTGCTGACCTTGTTTTTATCTACTTTGACAAATTCTTTTCTTTAGACCGATAACGTTCCCGAGATTTGCGCTTCTTGTCTTGGCTCACCATCAACTGTAGATCTAATTTTTGCTGGCACACATAGGTTTTCTTTAGGGTCTGAAAGGTCTCTTTCGGCATGCCGTCGGGGAGATCGACAGTACTGTAGTCATCGTAGATTTCTATATGGCCGATATACTGGCTTTCAATCTCTGCTTGGTTGGCAATCGCGCCCACTATGTGGCTGGGCTTGACCTGATGTTGTTTGCCCACCGCGATGCGGTAACGGTTCATTTTAATGTCGGGGTGGTGTTTTAAGCGTTGGGCTTTCGCGCTACCGTTTTTAGTTTTTTGAGTATGCTTTTTATCCTGGGGTGCCTCTTTTGATTTGGCTCGACGGGCATTTTTCTCGGTAGGTAAATCTTTAATTAAAAGACCTTGCTCACCTTGAACGAGATGGGCCAATGCGGCGGCCACTGTGAGGGCGTCTAGTCGCTGTTCTTTTTGCAGTTGTTGAATGATTTCTTGGTAGTCACTGAGATTTTGATTTGCGGCAGTCTCCACGATCTGTTGCTTAAATTTGGCTATGCGAGAGGCGTTAATTTGATCTGCACCAGGTAACGCCATTTTTTCGATAGGTTGCCGCGTCACCTTTTCAATGGTTTTGAGTAAGTGAGTTTCTCTGTGGGTAGCAAATAAGATGGCATCGCCAGTGCGTCCCGCGCGCCCTGTACGACCAATGCGGTGCACGTAGGCTTCGGTGTCCTGTGGGATATCATAATTGATCACATGGCTGATTCGATCCACATCCAAGCCACGGGCAGCCACATCCGTAGCCACCAGAATATCTAATTTGCCGGTTTTTAGTTTTTTGACAATGATTTCCCGCCGATTCTGCGCGATGTCACCGTTTAATGCCTCTGCGGAGTATCCTCGTGCTCGGAGTTTATCTGCCAGCTCTGTGGTGGCGGTCTTGGTTCTCACAAAGGTGATGACACCATCGAATGGTTCCGCTTCTAGAATACGAGTCAAGGCATCCAATTTTTGATTCGCGGAGACTTGCAGGACCCGCTGCCTAATGGTGGTCGCAGTGGATGTTTTCGCCGCTATCTTGATCTCTTTGGCATCGCTCAAATAACGTTGTGCTACCTGGCGGATCGCTTTTGGCATAGTGGCGGAAAAAAGTGCCAATTGACAATCATCCGGCGTTTGTTCCAATACCCACTCAACATCGTCGATGAAACCCATGCGCAACATTTCATCTGCTTCATCCAAGACTAAGGTGGACAGATTATTCAGCTTCAGGCTGCCCCGGCGCATATGATCCATCACTCGTCCCGGTGTACCTACCACCAGATGCACGCCGCGCTTCAATTGCTGTAGTTGATTACTGTAGTTTTGGCCGCCATAAATGGGCTGCACACGGAAATTTTGTATATGCCGGGCATAACGTTGGCACGCTTCTGCCACTTGAATGGCCAGTTCTCTGGTAGGCGTCAGTACCAGTACTTGGGTCTCTTTCGACTCGGTATCTATACGGCTGAGTAAGGGCAACGCGAACGCGGCGGTTTTGCCTGTGCCTGTTTGGGCTTGGCCAATGAGATCGCAGCCGTCCCTTAAGATAGGGATACAGGCTTGCTGGATCGGAGAGGGGGTTTCGTACCCCAGCTCTTGTAAAGATTGAAGCAATTGAACAGGCAAACCCAGCGTGTCAAACGCGGGAATGGATACAGCTTGGGACATGGTTAAATAACTACCTTTGTGGGCGTGATGCGATCGAGTCTAAATTAGGAGGGAACCGCAAGTGGTCGATCATTATACACCAAAAAAAAGAAGACGTCTCTCTGTTTTTATCTATTGAGCCCACCTCCTAGAGAGCCACTCATAGCCCAAAATCTGCCTTAGGGGTTAATTCTGTGCTGTGCCAGTTTGCGCGTTTAATTTCATTAGTAGCGGATGAGGGGATCAGTGAATGAATTGCTCAATTGTATCAAACTGGATAAAAAACCAGTTATCGTCAGGTGGTGTAAGTTTGCTGCTCATGCTGGGCAAAGAAGAATTGATCGCAATGCTCATGTCATGTTTGCCGCGGCATCTGTGCAATGTATGGAAAGCCTTGTTCCCTGAGCATGGAAAAGACATATAACTAGGATGGTCAAATTATTTGTTTAACTAGTACATGATTCGAGTGGTTATAAGCATTACTAATTTGTATCTAGTTATTATTCTATTAGTGTTTTTGTCGCTATTTTCCATACTATATACTGGTAAAAAAACTGACAAGACAATAGGATTAGGAGGATAACTACGTGCAGCTCATTAAGACCGCCTGGAAGTATGGACGCTTTTTTCTTGCCACCTATGTCATGATAATCGGTATTGTGTTGATGGCGGTAGGCGGCAGCGCGTTAGCAAACTTTTTAATTACTGTCGGTATCATATTCTTGGTGTTGGATCTCACTTTAGGGGAGGATTTCAACATTTACCAATATGACAATCCCAATATATTTTATCCCATGCAATATGCCAGTCAGCTTATTTCAGTGGGCACCTGTTTAATGTTTGCTTGGGTATTGGGTGTGCCCAATGACTTTCTAGGTATAGCGGCAGTGGTGCAAGGGCTGACTGGCTTCGACATGATTGCCGCACACGCAAACGACACCATTGGATTTTACGTGGCTTGTGCCATTGTGGCCGGATTGGGCGCGGGGATCGGCTCCATTGGTATTGGTCATGAACTCACCCATCGTAAAGATATGCCCTTTGCTAATTTTATGGGTCGATTGGGACAGGCTTTTGGTATGCATACTCGCTTTTCGATTCGGCACCCCTATGGACACCACAATTGGATTTGCACACCGAAAGATCCGGCATGGGCACGAAGGGGAGAAAATTTCTATCCCTTTGCTATTCGCTCGATTATTGGTCAAAACGTTCAGGTTTGGGAGCTAGAGACCGGACGATTAAAAAAGATGGGCAAGTCTATTTGGAGCTGGGAGAATCAAGTGTTGCGTGGTTGGGGCATGGAACTCATCGCCTTGTCGCTATTTGTGATTGCTGCCGGTTGGGTGGGCGTGATCGGTTTTCTTGCTGTCGGTTTATTTGTCAACATCGGTTTGGAGTTGGCCAACTATATCGAGCATTATGGGTTGTGTCGCGTGCCATCGGAGCCGCAACAGGTTCGCCACGCGTGGAACGACAATCACAAAATGTCCTATTGGGGTACCGTGGCGATTTCCAGGCACTCTCATCACCATGCCGATGCAGATGTGGAGTTTTGGGATCTAAAACCCTTCCCGAAAGAAGCACCGGCGATGCCTTTTGGTTATGGTCTCACAGGTATCAGCTGTTTGATCCCACCTCTTTGGCACACCCTGATGAATCCTCTGTTAATCAAGTGGGATGAGGAAATGGCTTCAGAGGAGGAGAAAATATTGGCCGCCAAAGAGAATATTCTCAGTGGTCAATCGATGTTGGTGAATGCTGCTAACGAGTATTACGATGCGCATCCTGACGCATTAATTCCTCAGGCAGCTTAAGCAGAGGGCAACATTAGACACGATTCTTCCATTGGTACTTTTGTGGTTGGGCAGCTTAAGCTGCCCTTTTTTATACCGCTAAAAACGATATTGTCCCTGGTTGATGTCATTTTCAATTTTATCGGTGAGTGGCACATAAGCGTCGGTTTTCGGCAATGCCACGAAAATGGGATCATCCGGTTGGGCGGGTTGATAGCCATCTTTTTTTAAGTCCGTCTTCTTATATTTAAAAGAACCGGTTGTGTCTAGTTCATGTTTTACTCTTAAAAATATGGGCACTGCGTAGGGTGGCAACTGTTCATCTAGGAAATGAAACAGCTTTTGTGTATCCAATTGGATATCATCTTTAGGTGTGATCGTCATCATGCCAGCTTTACCATTGGTGTTGGGGATCTCAACACCATACACGGCACAATGAGCCACATCGGGATGGGTGCTAATAATGCGCTCTACTTCGGTGGTGGAGACGTTTTCTCCTTTCCAGCGGAAGGTGTCACCCAGACGATCCACAAACTGATAATGGGCACAACCGATGTTTCTCAGCAGATCGCCAGTATTAAACCAGGCATCACCAGGCTTAAATACGTTTCTGAGTATGGCCGCTTCGGTTTTATCCTTTTGGGTGTATCCCACGAAAGGAGTGCTGTCGGTGATCTCGCCGATGAGCAATCCTGGCTCTCCTTTTTCTACTTTGATTAAATAACCATTGGCATCACGTACCAATTCGTCTTTCTCTTGATCGTATTTAACTAAAGTGGCCTTACCCACGCCGACCGTATCCTCTAGGTTAAAGAGGTTCATAAAACCGACATTGCCTTCGCTGGAGCCATAACCTTCGATCACATACTTGACGCCAAAGCGCTCTTTAAATTCCTTCCATAAGCCTGGTCGAAAACCATTGCCAAACATTTTTACTAAAGTGTTCTGTCTGTCTGTGGGTTTTGGTGGCTGATTGAGTAGGTAACGACATAATTCTCCTACATAACCGAACACGGTGGCTTGATAATGGTTAATATCATCCCAAAA
>DJFZ01000015.1:0-35182 GCA_002432655.1 Thiotrichaceae bacterium UBA5859
CAGGATCAAACTCTTCAGTTCAAGTTTGATGTCGCTTAAGGCGACAAATCTTTTTTCCATATATTGCCATTCTGAAACTGCTTGAAGGCTCTACATGGAAGATCTATTGTGGCTCTATCGCAATCAACGCGAGCGCCCACACAAACTGTTCGGTCCTAATTTTTAAAGAGCAGCTCAGGGATGACGTGATCCAATCTGAGCGTCGAAGGGCGAGTATTATAGCGGCGTAAACCAAGCGGTCAAGGCATTTTTCATCTGAAAACTGCTTTGTTGAAAAACACTTAGTTTATCTAGGACTAGCTTTGCTCTCACCAGTTCGTCATCAATCAAGGCTAGCTAAAAATCTTTCTCCGAGGCTTGATTTAAGACAATCGCTATGAACAAAAAATGCACCACCGTTACGGCAATTTCAAATAAAACTTTAACAGTGACTGCACTAAATGCTTTTATAAAAAGGATTGCTCTCCTTCACTGGCTCCGTTGCAGCACCACTTTAGCGAAACGACGCTTGCCCACTTGAACCACTCTCTCGCCGACGGATACCAACGTTTTTTCATCAGAAACCCTCTCACTATCTATCTTCACTGCACCTTGGCGCACCATGCGCATCGACTCAGAGGTACTTTTGGTCAATCCCGCTTGCTTCAATAAGTTGGCAATCGGAATTCCGTCCTCCCGAATAGAAATCACCACCTCTGGCATAGCACTAGGTATCGACCCCTTTTGAAAACGGGCGATAAATTCCTGTTGCGATTCTTCTGCCGCAGCTTGATTATGAAATCGTGCCACTAATTCCTTCGCTAACTCAAACTTGATATCGCGGGGATTGGTGCCACCAGCCACCTGCTCTTGCCACTGATTAATCTCGGACATGGGACGAAAACTCAATAACTCAAAATAGCGCCACATTAAATCATCCGAGATTGACATCACCTTGCCAAAGATTTCTCCCGGAGATTCATCAATGCCAATGTAATTGTGCAACGACTTTGACATCTTTTTCACCCCGTCCAATCCTTCCAACAGGGGCAGTGTCATCACCACCTGCTGCTCTTTACCAAAGTGTTTTTGCAGCTCCCGACCCATTAATAAGTTAAACTTCTGATCGGTTCCACCGATTTCAATATCCGCGTCGAGGTGCACTGAGTCGTACCCTTGAATCAATGGATAGAGAAATTCGTGGATAGCGATAGGTCGACCATCTGCATATCGTTTGGAAAAATCATCCCGCTCTAACATTCTGGCCACCGTGGATTGCGCCGCCAATTGAATTAAATCCGCTGCCGAAAGTGGATTCAGCCAAGTGGAATTAAACAGTACCTCAGTTTTTTCTCTATCAAGGATTTTGAAGATCTGCGCTTCATAGGTTTTAGCGTTTTGTGCCACCTGTTCTAGGCTGAGTGGTTGCCGCGTGACATTTTTGCCTGTGGGATCGCCAATGGTTGCGGTAAAATCTCCGATAATAAAAAGGATCTCATGGCCTAATTGTTGGAACTGGGCTAACTTATTTATTAATACGGTATGTCCCAGATGCAGATCCGGGGCAGTTGGGTCAAAACCGGCCTTAATGCGTAGCGACTTGCCTTTTTTTAACTTGGTTAATAACTCTTCCCGTGGCAAGATTTCAGCACAACCACGGCCAATTAGATCTAATGCTTGTTTGATGTCGCTAGAGTTCGCTTTAACCATCGTAACTTCCTACCAATTTCCCTCAAAAGTGAGGAATTTCTTCTTGACGTTCAATTAACTATAGTGATTACTAAGAATTGTACGAAATATATGTTAGGGGCTTTACTCAACCAATATCTTAAGTATCATCCCCAGCCAATGAGATCTGGGGATCAGTAATTGCAATAAAAAAATTATGAGACCAACGTCCACTAAAAATTTCGACTTCAAAGAGCCATTGATTGCAAGAGCACCTCAACAGCAATCTTTTTGGGCAAAACTGTCTTCGGCCAACCTGAAACCTCTCGTCTTTGCATCTGTCATCGGTCTCGCTGCCATGACTGCAAGTTTCGCTTTTACCAAAGGTTCAGATCTGTTGGCTGATGCCAATTCCTCGAATGCCCCTTCTGACTACCAGATCCTAGAAAAAAAGATTGCCTTAGCCTTACCAGCAGAACCAGGAATGCGACTGTCCGAAACGCAAACTACACAGCAAGCGAAGGTAACAACCATCAGCTCACCGCCTACGGTTCAGAGCACGACACCGCTGGTGCCAATGACCGAAACGCCATTGTACACGCTTCCTCCCACTAGCGCGTCAAGCTCGATCGAGCCCTCTTGCACCGAGGAGACCGTGCGTTCAGGAGACAGTCTATCGCTCATTTTTTCTCGACATAACATTTCTGCCAATACGCTGGAAGCCGTGGTTCGGGTTGGGGGCAAGAAAACATTAACCAGACTCCTCCCCGGACAGAAGTTCCATTTCTGTTTTGATGAGCAACAGCATTTGGCCTCAATGAAATATGGACTTAGTGAATTGGAAACTTTGGTGCTAGAGCGAGCACCGGGCGGTGAATACACCAAGAACACCACAACCAGGGAATACCAGCGGCTCACCGCTTACGGCGGTGGTACCATTAAAAATTCTCTCTTTTTGTCAGCGAAGAGAGCAGGCCTATCAGAAAAACTGACCATGGAGCTGGCTCATATTTTCGGTTGGGATATCGATTTTGTGCTTGATATCCGCTCTGGAGATGAATTTTTTGTGGTTTACGAAGAGCTCTATTTGGACGGCGAACTCAAGGGCACCGGGCATATTATCTCCGCAGAATTTGTGAACCAGGGGAAAACCTATCAGGCGGTGCGATATACTGATTCTCAAGACAAGGTGGATTATTACACGCCAGATGGCCACTCGATGCGCAAGGCATTCCTGCGTACACCAGTGAATTTTTCCCGTATTAGCTCCGGTTTTAACTTAAAGCGCAAACATCCTGTGCTCCACACCGTGCGTGCTCATAAAGGTGTGGATTATGCCGCTCCCACTGGCACACCGGTGAAAGCCTCAGGCGATGGTAAAATTACTTTACGTGGCCGCAAGGGTGGGTACGGCCGCACAGTGGTGATTCAACATGGCACCAAATACAGCACCTTGTATGCACATCTTTCAAGCTATAAATCGGGATTAAAAACCGGATCCCGTGTTCGACAGGGTCAAGTTATCGGCTATGTGGGCCAATCTGGCCTGGCCACCGGACCTCATCTCCATTATGAATTTCGCGTCAATGGCGTTCATCGTAATCCGCTCACCGTCAAGTTACCGCAGGCAGATCCCATCGCCCCTAGCGAAAAAAATAGATTTGTAGAATTGACGAGCCCATTGGTGCGCGAAATGGCCTCTCTGAAGGCGGCGCAATACGCAGAAACTGGGCGAGCAATCCAAACCCCTTAAAGATGATTTACAGGGTCTAAACCGATGCCGGAAATCTACCTGGGTCTCATGTCTGGCACCAGTTTAGATGGTGTAGATGCGGTTCTTGCGGATTTTGAACCGAAAATCCCGCAGCCCCTACAACAAAAAACCTATGCCATCCCTACTCAGTTACGGGATGATCTGCTCAGGATCAGCACCAACGAAACCGCCAGTTATTTAGAAGTGGCGCAACTAGATATCTCTTTCGGGCATCTGCTCGCTGATATCGCAGTTGATTTGCTCGCCAGGGCAAATCTGCAAGCCGAGCAGATAATCGCCATCGGCAGTCACGGCCACACTTTGGCGCACCGCCCCAATGACAACCTCGCCTTTAGTCTGCAGATCGGTAATGCACATGTACTCAATAAGAAAACCGGTATCACCGTAGTAGCCGATTTTAGACCCAGTGATATCGCCGTAGGAGGGCAAGGTGCTCCTTTCGCGTGCGCATTCCACGATTATTTGTTCAAGGGCGAGAATCTAGCCATAGTCAACATCGGTGGCATAAGTAATACCACTCTGATCCGCCGCGATAAGCCTACTCTAGGCTACGACAGTGGTCCAGGTAACTGCCTGATGGATAGCTGGATCCAGTCACAGCTAGATCTCCCCTATGACGACAATGGCGAGTTTGCCAGTCGGGGGCAAGTGAATCCGGATCTACTCAAACAGCTACTCAGGGATGACTATTTCTCAGAGGCAATCCCCAAAACCACTGGCCGCGATAAATTTAACTTGGACTGGCTGCAACAACAGCTAAAACATTACGGTACGGAACTGTCGCCTGAGGAGATCCAAACCACCCTCTTACAGTTCACCATTGAGACGATCGCCGCCCCCCTGCTAGATCTCTCTACCAATTTAGATGAAATTTTGATTTGCGGTGGTGGTAGCCATAACCAGATGTTGATGCAAGCCCTCGCAGACCGATTAAATCCACTACCGGTATCCAGTATCGACGCCAGAGGCGTAGGGGCAGATTGGGTGGAAGCGCTCGCTTTCGCCTGGTTGGCAAAAATGACCTTGTCGCAACAACCAGGCAATCTACCTTCTGTCACTGGTGCGCGCGAGGCAACGATTTTAGGGGGGATTTTTAGGTAACTGAATGGTTAAACTGAAAAGGAAGAGCCACAACCACATGTGGTCTTTGCATTCGGATTTCGGATCACAAACTGCGCCCCTTGAAGACCTTCCTTATAATCCACCTCTGCCCCTGCAAGATATTGAAAACTAATTGGATCTACCAGTAACGTGACACCGTCGTTGACTACTTGAGTATCTCCTTCCTCGAAGTTTTCATCGAAAGTAAAGCCATATTGAAAACCTGAACAGCCACCGCCGGTGACAAACACCCGCAATTTAAGCTGATCATTACCTTCGTCTGCGATCAGCGACTTAACCTTACGCGCAGCATTGTTGGTGAAGTTCAAGGGGGAGTCGATTTCTACTTGGGACATACTGATACTACAACCAAAATTTGATTATCTTTCTTATTCTCGGGCCTAACAGCGAGGAATTCAACTCACCGGCACAGTTTTTTTCTGTTTCAACGATTCTGCTCGTGCGGTATTTGCAGTGCTGGCGCTCGTCTTTCCTTTCGAGCCGGGCTGAGAATTGATTTCGTCCGATATTTTCACCCGAGAGTTCACCGTCATGCTGCCATTGACCTCTGAGCCGACCACCATCTCCATGGTGCGGTATTGTACATTCCCCTCTACCCGCGCATGCTCTCCCAGTACTAGATGATTGGAGATATAGACATCGCCCCGAATATGGCCATCTACCACTAGATTGGGCACATGCAACTCACCCTCAACCACACCAGAATCGCTCACCACCATCAAGGCATCTTCATTGGCTTCGCAGCGCACATCGCCCTTCAGAAAACCATCTATATGTAGACTACCGGAAAAATGTACATCCCCAGTGATTCTGGTTCCTTGACCAATTACGGTGTCAATTTTTGTACTAGATACATTACCTTTTAACCATTTTTTTTTGTTCATCATCTCTTTATTACCCTTTGACACTCCAGGGAAACTCTCTGGAGACACGTTTAGCATTTTGACGACTGGGATAGGCTACGACTTTAACTTCATTTGGAATAAAATCCTGCGGCAGACGAAGTTCCCCTTCCAGTTGTTGAAAATATCGAAATCGAACTGGGATCGGCTGAGATTCCACTCCACCCAAGTCAGACAAGGCAAAACGCTTGGGCTGACCTGCATGTTGGCCATAGATATAGACTTCGGTTTTACCACGAATGAGTTTTCTCTCTTGACCATTTTGAGTGAGGATCAGTCTATAGTGGTAGACACCTGCCGGCTCCGCCGGATAAAGTTCAAAAGAAGTAACCTGGATACCTTTGCGCTCTGACGGCGCCATAATATCGCGATAGAGCGCAAGCTCTCGCTGTAGCAACTCCTTGTCCAAATAGGCATCCCGAAGTAGTTGTTGCAGCTCCTGCTCTTTGGTGAAAGACATATTGTGCGCTAACTCTAACTCCAAGTTACGTTGTTTTAATCCCACCACATCTTCGTCAAGTGTTTGAATTCTTGAGACTAATCTCTTGTAGTTTGGTGATTCATACTGACCGGCAGTCACCCAGGCGCCAAGAAAATAACTGCCCAGACACAAAATGAGCGTGGTCAATACCAAAGCAATACCCCACCAAGCCAATGGCCAGGGGCTACGAAAAGAGACGACTACGCTATTTGTGGATTTACTGGCCACGGCCACACTCGAGAACTAATCCTTGTTGCCTTATGTATCGGCTGTGAGAGTGCGGGCCGTAACCTTAAGGATAGAGAGCGATCTGCTCCAAGCCAGTGATCTCATCCCAACCCTGCATAATATTAAGACACTGAACCGCTTGGCCGGCGGCACCCTTTACCAAGTTATCAATAACCGACAACACCACTACCTGATCGCTTTGCGGTGCTCGATGTACGGCCAGTCGGCAGTGATTACTCCCGCGCACCGAACCTGTAGTAGGCGTGCTGCCCGGAGGCATGAGATCGACGAACAGCTCAGATTGATAGTATTCCTCAAAAATCGCTTGTAACCGTTCTACCGATGCATTTGTTCGTGCGTAGAGGGTAGCATGGATGCCGCGGATCATGGGCGTCAGATGGGGTACAAAAGTCAGCGCAACCCTACCGCTACTAACCTGTTGCAATCCCTGCTTGATCTCAGGCAAATGACGGTGACCGGCCACTCCATAAGCCTTTAGACTATCCGCTGCCTCAGCAAATAAGCTGTGTACCGCCGCACCTCGACCCGCTCCGCTAACACCTGATTTTGCGTCAGCGATCAAACTAGTCTCATCCACCACGTTTGCTGCTAATAAAGGCAACAATCCTAATTGCACCGCAGTTGGGTAACATCCGGGTACCGCGACTAAAGACGCACCAACGATTTTAGTGCGATTGAGCTCCGGCAAACCGTAGACCGCCTGCTCCGAATATCCCGGACAACTGTGGGGTTGCCCATACCAACTTTCCCAATCCGCGATGTCCCTTAGCCTAAAATCTGCGGAAAGGTCAATGATCTTCACGCCCGCATCCAAGAGTGCAGGCACTTGATGCATGGCCACGCCGTGAGGCGTGGCGAAAAAAATTATCTCACAGGCTTTTAATTGAGATAGTTCAGGTTCGGTATAATGCAGCTGACATTGTGCACGCAGATTTGGAAACAGATCAGACACCGCTCTGCCCGCTTCTGTACGTGAAGTGATACAACACAATTCGACATTGGCATGAGGCGCAAGCAGACGCAGCAGCTCAACACCCGTATATCCGGTGCCACCTACAATACCGATTTTTACTTTACTCACGATAGACTCCTCACTTGAAGACGCTATTTTACTGCTTTCTGCTCTCGCGACCATAGCGCGTTCACAGGTAAAATAGATCACCTGATGAACAAGACTCGCATACAACTTAAATTAATATGGCTGCTGCTGGCTGCGGTCACTCTGGTGGCCCTTTGGCAACTCAACCAGCAACGCCAATTGGCGACTGATGTGATCGCCCCACAACTGCCAATTATCACCCTAGGTGGCGAAGAGATACGTCTGGGTGCACCCAATCAACCCGTTCGCTTACTCTTCTTCTGGTCCACCAGTTGCGCTATCTGCCTGGAAGAGTTACCTGAGTGGGTGCAGCTACATGAAAAATTTCATCATACAGGATTGGAAATTGTCGCCGTCTCTATGCCATACGATCCACCTGCACACCTGTTGCGTGTCAAACAAGATTTTGCCTTGCCCTATGCCATCGGCCTGGATATGAGCGGCGCCCTTAAGAAAGCATTTGGGGTGTTGGGCACTCCCACCACTGTTTTGGTATCGAAAAATAATCGATTACTTTATCGTCAATTAGGTAGAACGGACTTTACTGCTCTCGACAAACAGATCGAACGCGCCCTAAACCAACGCTCAAAAGAAACGGGATAGTATGCGAATTATTCTCAGCTTACACATTATTTTCATGGTCACCTGGTTCGCCGGATTATTCTATTTGCCTCGGCTATTTGTCTATCATGCGGCCACGGAAGAGCCGCTGTTGATTGAACAATTCAAGCTGATGGAGCGACGACTTTTTTACGCCATCACTACTCCAGGCGCAGTACTCACTTTGATATTCGGTTTCTGGATGTTATTTGCTTATGCGTGGGATGCCTATCGAGACGCTCTGTGGATCCACATCAAATTAGGGTTGGTTGTGATTTTAGTTTTATATCACGCCTATTGTGGTTGGTTGGTGACTTTATTTGCACAAGACAAGAATCCGCATTCCCCTCGCTTTTATCGCTTCTTTAATGAATTCCCTACCCTCATTCTAATCAGCGTGGTGTTGTTGGTAATTTTGAAACCATTTTGATTGGCAACCTCGATGTACTGATGGGCATGTTGGCAGCCTAGATACAAAAACGACAACTGCATGCAGAACAAAACTAAGCCATCTGCATCATCTCAAAATCATCTTTAGTTGAACCACAATCGGGACAAGTCCAAGTTAAAGGCACATCTTGCCAACGGGTACCCGCTGGAATACCCTCTGTAGGCAGTCCCAGCGCTTCATCGTAAATAAACCCACAGACCACACACATATATTTATTAAAGGGTTCACTCATATGCTATTTATTCCGCTGTATCCAAGTTAAACTCTACTGTCACAATCAAATTATCTATAGTTATTTAGTATGCAAAATTTAGTTCCTATTGTACTCTGTATTGGTGGATTGGATCCAAGCGGTGGCGCAGGAATTACCGCTGATTTAGTCACATTGCGCGATCTAAAATGTCATGGTACCGCAATCATGACTGCCAATACCCTACAAGACTCCTATAATTGTCGCGCCTATTTTCCCACCTCAGCAAAATTACTAAAACAACAGATACAATTGCTTTTTGACGATTTCAATATCGCGGTAGTCAAAGTAGGTATGCTCGGATCTGCCGAAATAGTAGATGCTTTGGTAGATGCACTTCCCCAACCACTTAATATACCGCTGGTGCTCGATCCGATTTGGCAAGCGGGGGGGGGTGGCTCATTGACAGAACCGGATGTCTTTCCAAAGATAGTACAACGGCTTTTACCACTCTGTACCCTGATAACGCCTAATATAATAGAGCTGGAACAGTTATTAAAAGCCCTTGACCAAAGCAGACTACCAACAACTAGTTTAGATCCCACGCCGCTGTTTTCAACCGGTGTGCGTGCGATATTAGTCACAGGTGGGGAGACCTCCGGAGAGCACATTGAAGACAATCTGTATACTCTAGATCATAAGCTTTACTGCCATCGGTGGCCCCGTAAAAGTGGCCTGTTTCATGGAACAGGTTGTACACTCAGCACTGCGATTTGCGCCTATTTAGCACATCATAAATCGCTCGCAGAGGCAGTTACCTTGGCCGAAAAATATTTGCATCAACGGCTAGATGATTATATTCAGTTTGGCCATGGCCAATTCTTTATGGGATCCCATAAACAATGAAGCCATCGGGCGTCTACGCCATTACACCTGATACCATCGACCAAAATATCTTGCTAAATAAAGTCTCAGCGCTTCTGGACGGAGGCATTGCCCTCCTCCAGTATCGCAATAAAACTCAAAGTCTCAGTCAAAAACGCAACACGCTGTTACAACTTAAGCCTCTATGCGACAGCTATCGGATCCCACTCATCGTCAATGACGATCTCAACTTAGCAGAGGAGTTTGAACTATCAGGCGTGCACTTAGGGCAATCCGATACCGACTTGGCCAGTGCCCGCAGGCGATTAGGACAGCAAGCACTAATAGGTATTAGCTGCCACAATAATTTGCGATTAGCACAAAATGCGGCGCAATCCGGCGCAAGCTATGTGGCTTTCGGTAGATTCTTTCCATCGAAAACGAAACCCGAAGCGCCACCCGCACAGCTCGATACGCTCACGCTAGCAAAAGAGCAGATCGCACTGCCTATTGTTGCCATTGGTGGCATTAAACTCGAGAATGCAGCCAGTGTGCTCGAGGCGGGCGCAAGCTATCTGGCCCTAGTTTCGGCACTCTTTGACACTGAAGACATCACAAACTATGTCAAACAGCTGAATAAATTATTTCCCCAGTAGATCCCATAGCATCTATTAGCTTGGTAGAATGTGCGCCAAGTTCAACAACAGGTATGAGTCGTGAATCCATCTGAAGCCCTCTTTCATCGAGCCCAAAAAAGTATCCCCGGTGGGGTGAACTCACCAGTGCGAGCATTTAAAGGCGTTGGCGGTCACCCGATCTTTTTTCAGCGTGCGCAAGGATCTTACCTATATGATGTCGCCGGCAACTCTTACGTGGATTATGTGGCCTCGTGGGGCCCGATGATATTGGGACATGGTGATGCAGATGTGGTAGCTGCGGTGCAACAACAAGCAGCTAACGCTTTAGGTTTTGGTGCGCCTACGGAAATCGAAATCGATTTGGCAGAACTCATTTGTCGTTTGGTGCCATCTATTGAGCAAGTGCGCCTTGTCAACTCTGGTACGGAAGCCACCATGAGTGCGTTGCGGTTGGCCCGTGGTGTGACCGGACGCAATAAGATTATCAAATTCGAAGGTTGTTATCATGGCCATGGTGATAGCCTATTGGTAAAAGCAGGATCGGGCGCGTTGACACTAGGTGTGCCCGGCTCGGCGGGGGTACCCACTTCTCTAGCCGAACTGACTCTAACCTTACCCTTCAATGATCTCTCTGCCTGTGACGATTTGTTTAAAAATATAGGCTCGGAAATAGCTGCCGTGATTGTTGAACCTGTTGCGGGGAATATGAATTGTATTCCCCCTGTCCCCGGTTTTCTGCAAGGTTTGCGTGAGCTGTGTAATCAATATGGTACCGTCTTGATTTTTGATGAAGTCATGACCGGATTTCGTGTCGCCTTAGGCGGTGCGCAAAGCCTGTATGGAGTGACGCCTGATCTGACTACACTGGGTAAGGTCATCGGAGGCGGGTTACCTGTGGGCGCATTTGGTGGTAGACGAGAATTGATGGATCATCTCGCCCCCAATGGCGATGTCTACCAAGCAGGCACGCTGTCAGGTAATCCTTTGTCTGTGACCGCTGGTTTGACCACCCTGAAGAAGCTCACACAAGATGGTTTTTATGAAGCCCTCACTGCGGCCACCAGTACCCTGCTACGCGGACTCGAATCGGCAGCTGAAAAATCTAATATTCCTTTCTCCACTCAGCAGGTAGGCGGTATGTTTGGGATATTTTTCCATACTGATAAAGCTATCCGAAGTTTTGCACAAGTAAACCAATCCAATATACAACAGTTCCAACAGTTCTTTCATGGCATGCTGGAAGCAGGCGTCTATTTTGCACCCTCTGCCTTTGAAGCAGGGTTTGTCTCCTGCTGCCATCATCAAGAACAGATCGAGTTTACTGTAGCGGCTGCTGAAAAAGTATTTGCGCAAATATCAAAATAGTAGGATGAGGGCTTATTGAAACAACACCAGATGATCCATCTTGAGTCGCGCCTCTACTTTTTGTCCAGTGGCATACTCTTGACTGCTGGACAACATGGAATAGAGTTGAAGTCCATGCGTGAAGCGTACTTCATATAAAATTTCTGCACCTAAAAATGAACGCTTGATAATTTCGCAGTTAGGTGTCGCGGTGCAACTTAAAGTAATATCGTCAGGTCTAAACAGCACTTCCACTTCGCTTCCTACCGGCCAGGGGTAAGCTCTGTTACCTTCAATCGTACCCAGCACCGTCGTCACCGAATGAGGAGAGACCAATTTACCCGGCACAAAACGACCTTGTCCGATAAATTGAGCAACGTATTTATTGATAGGTTCATGATAAAGATTATAAGGCGTATCCCACTGTTGAAGGTGTTGCTGGTGCAAAATCCCTATCTTGTCCGCCACCAAAAAGGCTTCATTTTGATCATGGGTCACAACTAGCGCGGTAATGTTTTCACGTACTAGCAGCTCCCGTAGATCACTTGCCAATCGTTTGCGTAATGAGAGATCCAGATTAGAAAAGGGTTCATCCATCAACAATAATTTGGGTTTTCTTGCTAGCGCACGCGCGATGGCCACACGTTGTTGTTGTCCCCCGGACAGTTCATCGGGATACCGGTCATCTAGTTCGTACAAACTCAACCAGTCCAACAATTTACCGACCGTGCCTTGCTTCTCCGCCGTAGTAAGATGGCGTAAACCAAAAGCGATATTTTCAGAAACCGTCATATGTGGGAAAAGTGCATACTCCTGAAAGACCATGCCCACACTTCTCGCTTGTGGTGGGATCTGCATGTTCACAGTGCCAATGGTTTCCCCAAGCAATTGAATTTCACCAGACTGCAGGGGATGCAGCCCTGCAATCACACGTAACACCGTGGATTTTCCGCTACCGCTACCACCTAGTAGGCAACCAATCGTGCCCGACTCCAGCTGTAAATTAAAATTTTTTACAATCACTTCTTCACCGAAACCACAGCTCAAATTTTTAATATCCAATAGTGAGCTCATATCCCTGGCTCTTTACTCAAACTGTGATTTTGAGTCAAGGAAGTAGGCGTAATGGCGCGTTGCATCAATAAATAGACAGGGATCATTCCCACTAACACCAGCGTGATTGCGGGTAACGCCGCTAGCTTCCATTCCCCTTCAGAAGTCAATTCATAAATTTTAACTGCTAATGTATCCCACCCAAAAGGCCTCAACAACAAAGTTGCGGGCATCTCTTTCATCACATCTACTAACACTAATGTCGCGGCGGTAAAAAATCCTGGACGTAATAGGGGAAGATAGATCTCCTTCAGCACTCCAATTCGCGAAGCACCCAAAGTCTGCGCTGCCTCAGCAAATTCGAAGCGGATTTTTTGTAGACCAGAATCCAACGGCCCATATGCAACAGCCATGAAACGTATGAGGTAAGCGAGTAATAACGCCCAAACCGTACCCATAAATAAACTATGGGCAGAAGTTTCTGTGAATAGATTAATGACAGAAAGTGAGATCTTATCCGCAGTCACAAAGACAAACATAATTCCCACTGCAAGCACAGAGCCAGGAAGAGCATAACCAAGTGTCGCAACCGTTACCGCATGGTTAACAATCGGAATATTAAAATATCGACGAGCGAACGCCAATGCTAACGCCGCGGATACAGTGACCAATACAGCAGAAACACCCAACCATAAAGTACGTGCTACTAAGTTTAAATAGCTCGGATCAAAAACTGACTGCGCGCTCTCCATACTCCATATTAGTAACTGAGTCACTGGCATGAAGAACGCCAGGATCAAAATCACATTTATAAACAGTAACAGTATACCCCGTTGTGTTCTATTCAATGCAGATCGCTGCTGGTGCAAAACCGGATCACTATAATACCGAGTTCGACCACGCAAATAGCGTTCTGTTAATAACAGCATCAAGACAAACAACAAAAGTAAAGAGGCCAATTGTGAGGCAGTAGACAAGCTGAAGTAGTCAAACCAAGCTTTGTAAATAGCCGTGGTAAAGGTATCGTAGTTAAATATCGCAACCGTACCAAAATCTGATAAGGTTTCCATCAGCGCTAAAGTCGTACCTGCCACCACAGCTGGCCGGGCAATCGGTAAAGCAAGGCGCCAAAATATCTGTTGCTGACTCAACCCCAACAGTTGAGCAGCATCGTAAATAGCACGATTCTGCATTAAGAAAGCCGACCGACTCAACAAATAAACATAGGGATATAACACCAGCACCAAGACAGTGATCACCATCCATGTAGATCGCACATCAATCAACTGTGCATCTGGATCCACCCAATTACGCCACAGGCCTTGCACTGGCCCAGAGTAATCGAACAATCCTAGATAGACGAACGCCAGTACATATGCCGGCATGGCCAGTGGCAACATCAATGCCCATTCATAAAAGCGACGCCCCGGAAACTCCCACTGGGTGACGGCCCAAGCCAAACCTACCCCTAACACAAGCACGCCGATTGCTACACCAGCTACAAGTTGTACCGTATTCCACAATAAATGGGACAGTAGTGTGTCTCTTAGATGTTGCCAAATCACCACATCAATTTGGATCCACCCCAGGAGAATGAAAAAAAGGGGCGCAAGCACCATTGCCGCCAACGCAAAACATATCGTGATGCTCCAGAGGAATGGCTGAGATGCCCTCAATTCAGTCCCCCCTGGACACTTTCAACACTTAACGGTAACCAACACGATCCATAAGCATGGCTGCTTGTTTTTGTAGCTCCCCAGCAATCGACAGATTAGTGGGATCGGCACTAAAGGTACCCCAGGCCGCGACTTCAGCAACGGGGGCCACGTCGGGATTAACCGGATATTCTAAATTCAAACCTGCATATAATTTTTGTGCTTCTTCGGATGTTAACCATTCGAGAAGCGCCCGTGCCGCATCAGGATGCTTCGCGCTTCGGGTGATGCCCGCACCAGATACATTCACATGGACACCACCTTCACTTTTATCAGGCCAAAAAAGCGCCACAGGCAGTTGAGGATTTTCCCTGAGCAAACGCCCATAGTAGTAAGTATTGACGACACCAAGATCACATTGCCCCGCGGCAATGGCTTTCAACACAGCCGTATCATCTGAAAAAGGTGCGGTAGCTAAATTTTTCACCCAACCACTCACGATTTGCTCAGTCTTTGGTTGTCCCCAGCGATGGAGTAACATCGCAACCAATGATTGATTGTACACCTTCTTCGCGGTGCGCAGACAAAGCCTTCCGCGCCACTTGTCGTCCGCAAGTCCGGCATAGCTGGAAAGAGAGTGGGGATCCACACGATCGGTATGATAAACGATGGTACGCGCGCGAAGACTTAAGCCAAACCATCGGTTGTCTGGATCTCTTAAATGTTCCGGGATGCGTTGTTGTAAGATAGGTGACGCCACTGGTTGTAGCAATCCTAAATGAGCTGCGTGCCATAAATTCCCTGCATCCACCGTCATCAGCAGATCCGCAGGGCTTTTTGAACCTTCTGCTTTCAGTCGCGTCAATAGAAGGCCTGCTTTATCGGTGGTATAGCGAATGGTCACACCGCTTTTTTGGGTGTAAAAATCAAACAGTGGCTTGATTAAATGTTCCTTTCTTGCCGAATAGACAATCAATTCCCTATTCTCAGCGACTGCAGATAGCGAAAAAAACAAACTCACGATAATGAAAAAACTAACAACCGGTCTCAATCCAGATCTCCTAAGGGGCTAAATCTACTTTCGAGGACAATCCAACTCACCTGAATGTCAAGCCATCGAAGCGCAAGAGCCCTTATTTAAATTTAATCCTGACTTCTTTCGATCCTGCTTCCCAACGCCACGAATGATAACAATTATCATTCATGTTTGCGATAACGGATTCTATAATCTATCGCCAATCAAGAATAATATTATTGATAATCATCAACTTATGCTAATGCATTGTGCGGTAAAAGTGATCTAATCAACTGCGGGTAGACGGCTTTTTTCGGCTGGGAGCAGGGGTATGGGTATCATCAAGAATTCCCCAGCGACAGCGCTGGGCCAATAACTTCCAAACAAAAAAATAGGCTAATACTCTTTCCGATGTAGTATTAGCCTATTACCCTATCATTGTTTTAATTATTTATTGTTGTTGCCACTCGGTTGTTACCGAGCGAGTTCCCCCCTTAAGCCATTCGCTCTACTCATACCCCAATAGGACAACATCGATAGTACTTTCGTCCTCTTCTGCTACATGAATTCTCGTCTATACCGCCGTGAGGTAGGTTAAAAACAATTGGCGCGTTCCAGATAAACGATTTTATGAAGAACACCCCCGACGCCAATTGTTACTGTGCTGTGAACTTCGGATCCGATCCACCTTCAAGGTGTTCGATTTCGAATGTTACGTTCCCCCTAACGCATCTTGTTCAAGAAGCTCTAAATTTTGACTCCCCAAAACAGATACACACCCCCCTAATAACGACTATTCACTTTTCAGCACATGCTTGCGATGCCTCCAAGAATTGTTCTCATCCCCCCATCGCAAAGCAGCCGCATGAAATCACACGCGCTCTTTCTCTGTCAACGGAATAAAAATGCGCTCTAGAATAACTAAATAGCCAATTTTTCTAACAGAAATCGTAAAAACATTTCTAGTGCGTAAAACTTTAGTTACTAAATCAATTTCGATAATATAGATTTGCCGTACTAGAAAAGGACATTATCTCAAGCCCTTAAGTAAAGTATCTAAATTCTTACTCACAAATTATTTATTTTTTTACCTGATTTTCTATATTTATCTCTGTTACCAGTTAATTTTAGATCGAATAGCGATCAATAAATTTTTTAATTGCGTAAAAAGTGATTCTTATTGCTATTTTGCCAATCACCATTGGTCATTTCCTAACCTATTCTTTTAATAAAGCTTATAGCAGAAATCCCTCAATTAGCTGCGGATAATCGGCGGCAAATCAAACTTTGAGAGGATTTCTCTTTTCGCTTGCTGGAGGGCAGCTCTGCGCCTGCAATGATGAGCGGATAAGAACGTTAGAGGCCAAACAATATCTTCAAGCACTTACATTTGGTACACCGTAGATGGTCGCTAAAGGTCTCCAAAATATAAGTAGATTTATGCCGTATGTGCGCATGCCTAGCGATAGTCGGCAACTGACAAGCTGAAATCAACTTTAATCACATAATGATATAATTTTTAGTTCTATGTCTATTTTTATTCTCTTCCTTTAGTTAGCACTTGGATGACGGAATTGTTCTGTTAGTTGAACAGAGTGTGCGCCGAATCATCGCGACGTATGTGCATCATTGGCCAAAATAATCGCTGCTATCTTGCGTAGCGCAGCATAAATATTTATTGTTCTGCTGTGCCCCATCAAAGGGCGTCATCAACAGTCTGGCTTCAAAAAAAGCAAAGCTTATTAGGCTGTCGTGCTAATCGAAAATAAAGTAACTGGACATGACTGAAGATGAACCCATCTATTACCCTTGACAGTATTCAGGCGGCGCATGAACTGATGCGTGAATACATTGCACACACTCCCTGTTTGTTATCACGAAAAATTGCTCAAATTGTGCCCTGCAAACCTTATTTCAAATATGAAAATCACCAATACACTTCTTCATTCAAAGAACGTGGGGCAATTGTCAAACTCCATAGCTTGCCAGATGACGCGTGCCAAAAAGGTGTGGTGGCGATGTCCGCAGGAAACCACGCTCAAGCCGTCGCTTATCATGCACAGCAAATGGGGATACCGGCCACCATCGTGATGCCTCGATTTACGCCAAGTGTGAAAGTTCACAACACGCGAAACTTCGGTGCACAAGTCTTGATCGAAGGGGACAGCTTGGAAGAAGCTGGCGCGTTCGCCGTGCAACTTTCAAAACAACAACAGTTGATCTTGATCCACCCTTATGACGATCCCTTCATTATTCAAGGACAAGGTACCATCGCGTTGGAAATGTTGCGCGCCGTCCCTGAACTTGACGCCTTGCTCATTCCTGTAGGTGGCGGCGGGTTAATTGCAGGCAACGCCATCGCAGCAAAAAGCATCAAACCGGACATCAAAGTTTATGGCGTAGAAACGAAACGTTATCCTTCTATGCGCCAAGCACTAAACAACGAACCTATCGAATGTGGTCGATACACCTTAGCAGAGGGTATCGGTGTCAAGCAGCCTGGAAACTTGACTAGAGAGATCATTAGCAAATGGGTGGACGATATTTTTCTTGTAGGGGAACGCGCTATAGAAGAGGCGGTTTTACTCTTGCTGGAAAGTGAAAAAACAGTAGTTGAAGGCGCCGGTGCCGTACCCCTTGCGGCGTTGGTGTCTGAGCCAAAGATGTTTAGTGGTCAAAATGTTGGCTTGATTCTATCTGGCGGCAATATCGATTTGCCTGTGCTCTCAACCATCATTAAACGAGGTTTAGATAGAACACGTCGTTTAGTTCGCCTGTCGGTTTCATTACGCGACAAACCAGGTGCGTTAGCGAAACTCTGTACCTTGATCAGTGAGCTGGATGCCAACATTGTGCAACTAGATCATCAACGTACCTTTGCACGATTACCCTTAGAATCGGTGCAAGTGGTGTTGGTGTTACAAACACGTGGCTCGGAACATCTAGATCAGATCTCAGAAAAACTCAGTAAAGAAGGGTATGCCCCCCGTCACGGGGAGAACTAAATAATATTATACGAAATGCTTTTACCTACCGTAGCTTAGTAGACTAGTTAGGTGTTAAGGTAAAAGCCGTCTATTCTATCTAGTCGCAACATCGATCATAAAAACTCCAAGGCGTCATCGGTCAATAAGGACATTGGAATGAAACAACAACGGGGCCTTCTCTTTCTAATCGGATTGATGACTCTTTGGTGTGCACTTCTCGCGAATGCCCAAACACCTGGATCCCTTATCAACTGGCAATCTTGGATCCAAACAAAACACCCTGAATTGAACTGCCCTTGGTTAATCAGCACTGAATCTAGACGCACCTGCGAATGGCCAGGAAGACTACAGATCAATCTAGACAAACAAGGCGCCAAGTTTAAATACCATGTAGATACTTTCCGAACACTTAGTGTACCGTTACCTGGAGATGCGAATCATTGGCCACAACAGATCACCTTACAAGGACAGTCCGTCACACTGATTGACAAAAAGGGTGAGCCGTATATACACCTTGAGCCAGGTCATCACACCATCACTGGCAGATTTAACTGGTCGCGTCGACCCGCTGCAATCAAAATTCCGAAGCGCATAGCATTAGTCACTTTAATGGAGCAACAACAAAGTTATCCGGTCAATATTCGCAATGGCGCATTGGTTCTCAGCAAAGTCTCCAGCGGCCAGACGACCACGAAAGGAGAAACTGCCTCAGTTAAGGTTTATCGCAAGCTCACCGATGACATCCCGATAATCTTGGAGACCAGAATCGAGCTATCAATCAGCGGTCGTCCTAGGGAACTCACATTGGGGCGGGTGCTCCAGGCAACTGAGTCCGTTACCGAATTGCAGTCACCATTGCCTGCCCGCATCGAGCGGGATGGTTCACTTCGCATCCAAGTTAAGCCAGGACGTCATCGAGTGATTGTGAAGACACGCTTTCCGTTAAATGCTGATAAATTTTCCATGCACGCACAGACTCCACACTGGCCTGGGGTAGAGTATTGGAGTTTTGTGAGTAATTTAAATTTGCGTCGTGTAAAACTCTCCGGTGCAGAGACGATTGATACCTCACAAGTTGATATTCCCGTTGAGTGGAAAGGGTTGCCCACCTATCAGATGACCGCAGATACCCCACTGTCCATCAGCACCATTGAACGTGGCGATCAGGCGCCATTGAAAAATCGTCTGCAGGTATCTCGCAATCTATGGTTAGACTTTGAGGGAACGGGATATACCAGTCTCGATGAAATCACTGGCGAGATGCATCAACAGTGGCGTCTGAATGCGTCCGAGGACACGAGCATTGGACGCGCGAAAGTAGGCGAAAAATCGGTACTCATTACTCAAGACAAGGGCGAACATGGTATCGAAATTCGTAGTCCTAATATAGATCTTAATGCCATTACACGCATCGAATCACCCACTCGCTTCTCAGCGGTCGGTTGGCAGTCCGATGCGGATCACTATCAGTCTGTTATCCATTTGCCGCCTGGTTGGCGGATCTTGAATCTCGCTGGAGTAGACAATGTCTCAGGCAGTTGGCTAAAAAATTGGGATCTCTGGGATATCTTCCTAGTACTTATTTTGGTATTTGTCTCCTACAAATTGGTGCACCCTAGTGCGGCGCTATTAGTCGGTATCATGTTGTTGATCAGCTACCATGAGAGAAACAATCCCCTAGCTCTTTGGCCTTTGTTGTTAGCATGTGCTGGACTACTTCAGGTGGTCAGTGGTCAGTTTCGAAAATGGGTAGCTGGATTCACCGCACTTCTAACAATTCTCTTGATACTGGTAACTTTGAATTTTTCGATACAGCAATTTCGCCTGGCTATCTATCCTATGCTCGAACGTCATGCCGTCGGTGAATATAGTTTGGAGCGCCAACGTTACCTGGACTCAGTCGGCTCACTCAAGAGTATGTCTCAGGCGACAATAAGTGAACAAGAGGTAAAAAAGCTCAGTCCCACTTTGCACCAAGCACACCCATTGTCCGGTTCGAGCCAAGCAATAGACCTTTATCAACTAGATAACCACGATCGAATACAAACCGGTCCCGGTCAACCGGGATGGACTTGGGATCAAATCCGGATCGCCTCCACCGGCCCCATTTCGGCAGAACAACAAATCCGTATCATGTACAGTCCACCCTGGATCACCCGTCTATGGCGAGTGCTTTCCGTGTTGTTGGTTGCCGGATATGCGGCCATGTTGCTACAGCGATTGCTTGCACTCTATCGTGCATCTGGCAACCTGTCTGAGAATGTACGGAGCACGACTGGCACACAGACGATTCTGATACTGCCATTACTATTTAGCTTAAGCACTATTTCATCAGAGGAAGTACACGCTAATGAATATCCTCCGGAGTATCTACTACAGGAACTAGAATCGCGCATGATTCAAGCCCCCGATTGCGCCCCCAATTGTGCGGCGTTTATCGAGGGACATCTAATAGCCACAAAAAGTCAGTTGGCTATGGAAATTACAGTCGATGCCGCAGTCCGACAAGCAATTATGATCCCTGGGGGTAAAGGTGGTTGGTCCCCCTCCAGTGTCCAAGTTCAGGGTACCAACGCACCCATGCAATCTATCAACAATCAGCGCTGGATACTTGTCGAACCAGGAAGAAACAAACTAAAACTCAGCGGGGATTTAAGCGGTGACACAGTGGAAGTCCACTTTCCGATAGCTATTCATAACCTGTCTTGGCACTCTAACGATTGGGATGTAGAAGGACTAGTTGATCAGCGCGTTCAAAGTGGCACCTTACATTTGTTTGCGCGAATGAGTACCGCATCACACATTGAAAACAGTCTGATCCCTGATCCCATTCGACCATTTGTGGTGGTTGAGCGACAGCTCTTCTTCGAAGAGCGTTGGCGCTTGCTGACAACAGTCAAACGCATCGCTCCCAAGATGGGTGCCATTAGCGTCGATGTGCCGACACTATTAAATGAACGCGTGCTTTCCTCTAAATTCCAGGTTCAGAAAGGCGTTGTCAAGGCGCAACTGAACAATAAAGAGCATAGCGTGTATTGGGAGTCTGAGTTAACCCCCACAGATAAATTGACACTCACCGCCGCTACCCAGGAAAACTTTGTCGAGACCTGGGTAGTGGTTCCCTCTTCACTTTGGCGACTAAGCTACGATGGCATACCCGCAATCAAACAGCAGTCGGCTGCAGCCAGATTGCAACCGATGTGGAAACCGTGGCCGGGAGAGACTCTTAATATTACCATTTCACGTCCTCGCGGAATCAAAGGCGCTACTCAAACAGTGGAGCGAGCCCATCTCGTCTACACACCGGGTAATCACTTACACCATAGTCGATTGGAGCTGGAAATTCGCGCCAGCCGAGGCTCAGACTTCGACATACAACTACCTCCCGATGCTGAAGTCACCTCTTTAACACTCAATCACAAAGCGCTCAATGTTCCATCCAATGAATTGGTAAAAGTACCACTCATCCCTGGCGTTCAAACCGTTATCTTGGAATTTCAAGAACACAAATCCTTACAATGGCGTAGCACGACGCCTTCCATTCAGTTAGGCAGTAGCGCTGCCAACATCACTTTAACCTATCAGTTACCGCGAAATCGGTGGCCACTTTACTTAAGCGGCCCTTCGCTCGGTCCCGCAATGTTATATTGGGGCATCCTCACGGTGATTCTCATCAGCGCTTGTCTGTTACCAATCATTGCACACAAAAGCGGTTTGCTAGTACCCGTTTCAGTTTGGGACTGGTTGTTGTTAGGAATTGGTCTCTCAACCGTGAATAGCTACGGTGTGTTTTTCGTTGCCCTATTTTTCTTTGCTATGGCTTGGCGTAAACAGTTTGCAAATCCTGAGCGCTTTAACGCAACTCAATGGAATGGGTTACAAACGATATTGGTAGCCCTCACCTTGGTAGCTATCTTAATTGTACTTTCCGGGATCCAGACAGGTCTGTTAGCCAGCCCATCCATGAGCGTGGTTGGCAATAACAGCTCCTCACACCTGTATCACTATTATCACGATCGTGTGGTAGACGAACCATTACCTACTGCGACAATCATCAACGTACCGATTACAGTTTATCGTGTAGTGATGTTGTTCTGGTCCTTGTGGATAGTGACCAGGCTGATGAAATGGGGTCCCTGGTGGTGGACAGCATTCAGTGAAAAACACCTTTGGATAAAAGCAACTCCGTCTGGAGAAAAAGTTCGCACTCGCACTAAAGATGATTCTTGGACTGACAAGCCTAAGGGTTCAAATTAATGGTTTAGTGAATCCATAAAAAAGGAAAAAATCTTATGCGATTTATTTATACTTCCCCTTTTATTGATGATCAAAAGGTATCATTTTCTTCATTCGAGCGACGATCCCATAGCGGATGAAGCGAACATCGGTGTAGCTGATAAAGTTGGAGGCAGCTTTGTCGTCAATAGTGCGTTTGCATCTCTATTCAGTGAAGTGAATACGGACGCACTAGAGTATGCACCCTCTATTTCTTCTGATCAGTTGGAACTCTTTTTTACCAGAGCGTACAAAAAAATAGACGGGAGTTTCGAATTCAACATTTATATGGCCAGCAGAAACAACACCTCAGAGCCCTAGAACCAAGTTCGTCAATTAGAAAATGCGATAGGAGAAATCAGCGAAGCGCCCTCCATTTCTACGGGAGGTAATCTTCTTTATTATCATCAAAAGGTGTCTGGGGTATTTAAAATCTATGTGTTGGAGAGAGCGCAGTGCCTCCGTATCACAGCAGAAAAAATTATTGCGATCGCTCAACAATAGCAGACTTTTGCTGATGGTCATTGACACCTAAAGAATCCATGACCAAAGAATTGAATCAATCTTGTCGATTCACACATAGCACAACGGGTTGAATAGATTAGAACAAAATGAAACCGAGACTAAGATTCATTAACAAGACTCAGCAACACCGCCTCAAACCCGACGAAGAATTTATTCAAAGTTCGTGAGTGAAAAACAGTTTATCTAAACGCCCACTTCCGTTTGGGCGTCTCGTTGAGTGTCACATTGAGTTCAATACTGGGGCGACGATCTTGATTGGCGAACAACACTGAGACTTCATTGCGTTCCAGATCGACATATTTACTCACCACGGTGAGCAGATCCCGTTGCAGCTCGGGAAAAAAAGCAGGCAGGTTTTTTTGCATGCGTTCATGAGCAATGATTCGCGACAAGCGTTGCTTGGCGATATTAGCAGAACGTACCCGACTTCGAAAAGGATTGAGATAAATTCTCTTCATGCCCATGCGCCCAACACCTTTTGAAAGAATTTGGGTTTACTCGGTTGCACAAATTTATGTTCTACTTTCCCACCTAAGAAACGCGCCACCGCATCCGTATAAGCTTGGCCAGCGTCACTCTCTTTATCCAATATCACCGGTATTCCCTGGTTCGACGCCCGCAAGATGGAACGAGATTCAGGGATCACGCCCAATAACGGGATGGCTAAAATATCTTCCACGTCCTGCACACTAAGCATTTCACCGCGACTGGCACGCTTAGCGTCATAACGAGTGATTAACAATCTTTGCGCCATGGGTTCATCTCCCAATTCCGCGCGACGGGACTTGCTTTGAATCAACCCCAACATGCGATCCGCGTCCCGCACCGATGCAATCTCAGGGTTAGTCACCAGAACCGCGTAATCGGCATAATACAATGCCATTAGCGCCCCCTTCTCAATGCCCGCTGGAGAATCACAGACAATATAGTCAAAGTCACGTCGCAACTCTTTAATGATTCTTTCCACGCCTTCTTTGGTCAATGCATCTTTATCTTGAATTTGCGAGGTAGGTAGAATGAATAAATTTTTTGTGCGCTTATCGCGAATCAACGCTTCACTGAGTTTCGCCTCTCGCTTCACCACATTGATAAAGTCATACACCACGCGACGCTCACAATCCATGACGATATCTAGATTGCGCAGGCCGACATCAAAGTCCACCACCACCGTTTTTCGTCCTCGTAACGCTAATCCAGTGGCAAACGCTGCGCTGGTGGTGGTTTTTCCCACGCCTCCTTTACCAGAAGTGACTACAATTACCTTTGCCAACTTGTTTCTCCCCTAATGGTGTTTTAAATCGGCTCCACTATCAGCTTGCCGTTAGACAAATAGATTTGCGCTGCCTGCCCCCATAGCTCCTGGGGAAAACTATCACTGACGGCATGTACGCCGGCAATGGAGACAAATTGCGCCCGCAATTCATGACAAAAGATGCGCGCATCCTTATTGCCTTGCCCGCCTGCCTGCACCCGTCCCCGCAAGTTACCATAGATATGTACATTGCCATCCGCCTTCAGCTCGGCACCTTCGCTTACCGCACCCACAATGATGAGATCGCTCCCACTCGCAGTGACTTGTTGTCCAGAGCGCACGCGCTGATTCACAATCTTGGTGGGTCGAATGGATGCCTCCGTGATGCTGGCATCATTTGCCGCCGGCAGGGCCAGTTTAGGTTTTTCCACCGCAACTGACTTGTCGTTCTCGCCCTCTTTCAGTTCATTAAAGTGCGCCAAACCGGCTTCGACGATTCGTTGTTTATCTTTTTCTGCCGCACCCCTGACCGCCAAAGGGATCATGCCATACTCCCGCAACAACGCGGTTAACTCAGCAAAATCTATTTCAGTCTCTTTATTCAGTTTATCTAAGGCGATCACCACAGGAGTTTGCTGAAAAAACTTAGGTGCCTGCTCTACCTTTTTTACCAGCTCTTTACGCAGTAGTTTTTCGTTGGTGGAATGTAATTCCACCACCGTTAATGTGAATAGATTGCACTTTAATTGAATTGCTTGTGAATCCGATTTTGCGACTTCGGCGTCCATCCCCAGAACTTCTTACTTTAATTGGCTATATGAATGTATTTTATACTGGTAGGGCGCTGGAAAACTCAGCTTCATACCTACTCTTAAATTCCGTTAATGAAAATTGGTGATTCTGAGTCCCCTTATGCTCGATCTTTATCGATCCCAGAAGGGATGCCACTCTGCCAGTGGTGTACCAATCCAATTGATTGGTTAATCCGTACAATATGCCCGCTCGATAAGCATCACCACAACCAGTAGGATCTGCGATCCGTGAGGGCGATACTGCCGGGATCTCAATTTCTTCACCGTTCGCATAAATCGTAGAGCCCTCGCCCCCTCTAGTGACAATCACGGCTTCTACTTGTTGCGCCATTTGCGATAAAGATTGGCCTGTACGCTCACTCAACAACTGAGATTCATAATCGTTTACCGTCAACCAGGTGGCTTGTTCAATGAAGGTGGCAAGCTCGTTACCATCGAACATGGGTAATCCTTGACCAGGGTCGAAAATGAAAGGAATGCCTGCGTCAGCAAACTGTGCAGCATGGTCAATCATCCCTTGTTTGCCATCTGGAGAAATTATGCCAATAGTCACACCCGTTGCATCCTGAACCTGATTTTCATGGGAAAAGTTCATCGCCCCTGGGTGAAATGCAGTGATCTGATTATCGTCCCGATCTGTGGTGATATAGGCTTGCCCCGTGTAAGCCCACTCTTTAACAGTGATATGCGCCGCACTAATTTGGTGACTCTTTAACCAATCTGCATAAGGATCAAAATCTTTTCCCACCGTCGCCATGATGGTGGGCTCACCACCAAGCAAATTAAAATTATAGGCGATGTTGCCTGCGCAACCTCCAAATTCTCTGCGTAATTCTGGGACTAGGAACGAAACATTCAAGATATGAACCTTGTCCGGCAAGATGTGGTTTTTGAATTGATCTTCAAACACCATAATGGTGTCATACGCCATCGAACCACATATCAATACCGACATTCATTCCCTTTCATCGAAAACACTCTGAAGGTTGGTGATAGTAGGCGTTTATGAGCGCCATGCCAAGTCTAAATTTCTCGCCGCTTTTACATCATCTAGTCGACGCACCGGCATGGTATAAGGTGCACCTTTAAGCATATCTATATTGTCTTTCGCTTCGCTGTTGATTTGTACCATCGCATCGACGAATTGATCTAACTGTTCCTTGGTTTCGGTTTCAGTAGGCTCTATTAATAAACATTCAGCTACTAACAGCGGAAAATAGATAGTGGGTGCGTGATATCCATAATCCAATAGACGTTTCGCCATATCAGTGGCGGTCAACCCGCACTCTTTCGCCTCTTTCTTTAAGGTGACAATGAATTCGTGGGACGCTCGACGCTCTGGATAAGCAAGCGCAAAACCTTGTTGTTGCAATTTCACCATCAGATAGTTGGCGTTAAGTGTGGCAAACTCCGATACCCGTTGCATGCCTTCGATACCAAGCATACGCGCATACACATAAGCTCGTAACAGCACACCAACATTGCCCATAAAGGTGGAAAGTTTGCCAATGGATTGGGGATATTCAGACATATCACCAATGCAATATGTATCGCCCTTCTTATCTATCCGTGGTACCGGTAGGAATGGCGCTAAACGTTCGCTCACCGCTACGGGGCCAGCGCCAGGCCCACCACCACCATGGGGTGTGGAAAAAGTTTTATGCAAATTAATGTGCATGACATCAAACCCCATGTCCCCCGGGCGAACTTTACCTAAGATGGCATTTAAATTGGCGCCATCATAATAAAGTAAGCCACCTTGCTGGTGCACAATCTCGGCAATTTTTTCCACTTGGCGATCAAACACACCTAAGGTAGAGGGGTTGGTAAGCATCACGCCAGCAGTTTGTGGCCCGACTACCGCTGCTAGGGCATCCACGTCCACATCACCATCGTTGCCAGTGGGAATTTCCCGTACTTTAAATCCACACATCACCGCAGAGGCGGGATTAGTACCATGGGCAGCATCAGGCACGAGGATTTCCGTTCTATTGGTGTCACCCCGCGCTTGATGGTAAGCACGGATCATTGCCACGCCGACAAATTCACCTTGTGCACCAGCCATGGGCGACAAAGAAACCGCATGCATACCCGCTACCTGTTTTAAAATCTCTTGGAGGTCATACAAACAGGCCAGAGTGCCTTGACTAAACTGAAGAGGCGCCAACGGATGTCGATTGAGAAAACCAGGCAAAGTTGCCAAGGAATGACAGGCGCGAGGATTATATTTCATGGTGCAAGAACCCAACGGGTAGAAATGGGTATCTATGGAGAAGTTCCTCTGCGATAAACGAGTGTAGTGGCGTACCGCTTGCAATTCAGACACCTCTGCTAACTTCGGTGCCTCTGATCGCAACAACTCTTGAGGAATATCACTTGCTGTGACTTCGCTAAACCTGTGGGCACCCGATCTGCGTCCACTGCGAGATTGCTCGAATATTAGTTCCATAATATAAAGTTTACCTACTGGGCCAACACTTCAGCCAACTGTTGGCTAAAGTGATCTAAATCCGCCTCTGTTTTGGTTTCGGTAGCACACACCAACAGACTATTTTTTAGCTCCGGATAGTCATCTGCCAACCCATAGCCAGCGGAGATATCACGCATCGCCAATTGCCTAATCACTTCTTCTGCAGACTTGGGCAGAGAAATCACCACTTCATGGAAGAAGGGGCCAGAAAACAGTGGCTGGACACCTGGGATCTGTTGCAGCTTGGCTACTAACTCACGACTGTTGTGATGGCAATGTGTCGCCACCTGCTGGATCCCAGCGCCCCCCATAATCGCCATATAGATAGTGGCAGCGGTGACTAACAGTCCCTGATTGGTACAAATATTAGACGTTGCCTTAGAGCGTCGAATATGTTGTTCTCGCGCTTGTAGCGTGAGTGTAAAGCCACGCTTTCCTTCTAAATCCTCAGTGAGCCCCACAATACGGCCCGGCATTTGACGCACTAAGGCATTGCGGCAACAGATAAATCCAAAGTATGGCCCCCCTGATGACAGTGGTGCGCCCAAGGGTTGGCCATCACCACACACAATATCTGCACCTTTATTACCCCACTCATTTGGCGATTTGAACAAAGCCAGAGCCATCGGATTAGCCACAGCTATCACCAATGCTTCTTGTTGATGCGCCCAATCAGTCAAGGCATCGAATGATTCAATGCATCCAAAAAAATTTGTTTGAGGTATCACCACCGCTGCCAAAGAGTCCGCACCATATGCCGCTAACTGCGCGGGATCTATGACTCCAGTGTTGACATCAAAATCTACTTCAATCAGTTCGATGCCTTGACCAGACACCAGAGTTTGAGTCACCGCGCGATACGCGGGATGTACAGTGCGCGGCATGAGAATTTTTTTCGATTTTGCTTTTTTATTTGCGCGTACTGCCATTAACACCGCTTCAGCGAGGGCGGACGCACCATCGTAGAGAGACGCATTAGAAACATCCATGCCGGTCAGGGCACACATCATTGATTGATATTCATAGAGCAACTGCAATGTGCCTTGGCTGGCCTCTGCTTGATAGGGTGTATAGGCCGTGTAATATTCCCCCCTAGCAGTAATTTGCCAAACCGCTGCGGGAATAAAATGCTCATAAGCACCTGCACCAATAAAGGAGAGAGGCTGGCCATCTTCGACCGCGCGCTGCTGCATTAAACGGCTCACCTCAAATTCATTTAATCCAGGTGAAATGCCCTCTAACGTGGCCTTTTTTTTCAGCGCAGCCGGGATCTCATCAAAAAGATTATCGATGCCGGATACACCAATGGTATCCAACATGGCTGCTATGTCTTCTTCAGTATGAGGAATAAAAGGCATACTACAAATTTACCTTGGTTCAGTATGGATGTTTATTAACTTATTCAGATTCCGTCTGCTCTTGGTAGGTTTCCGCGTCGAGCAGATCTTCCATTTCGCCCGGATCAGAAGGTTGCAATTTAAATAGCCAACCTTCATCAAAAGGGGATTCGTTCACCCGCTCCGGCGCATCGGCTAAGGATTCGTTTACGGCGCAGACCTCACCGGAAACAGGGCTATATACGTCAGAGGCCGCTTTTACAGATTCCACCACACAACACTCTTCGCCAGCAATCACCGCACGCCCCACTTCAGGTAACTCCACAAACACTAGATCGCCTAACTCACTTTGCGCAAAATCGGATATGCCCACCGTAATGGTGCCGTCATCCTCTGATTTCGCCCACTCATGAGTGGCGGCGTATTTTACTGAATCGGGAAATTGATGCATGGTTTTCTCCTCAAATATCTCGCTATAGCTATTTGTATTTCTAATTTAAGCAAAATCGTTGGAAACCGCCTGACCCTGTTTCACAAAGCAGGGTTGCGTTAATTTAGCCTTCAGTTTCTTGTCTCGAATAATCACGCTCACTTCACCCACCCACTCTGTTGGTACCCGTACTAATCCGATTGAGAGATTTAAACTGGGCGAAAAGGTGCCGCTGGTAACTTCCCCTTGCTGTGAATCTTCTTGCACCACTTTTTGGTGGCTACGCAATACGCCGCGCTCCTGCAGGATGACACCAACCAATTTGTATTTGATCCCTTCTTGGCGTTGCTTCTCCAAACTGGCGCGACCAATAAAATCCCTATCTTCAGGTGCCCAGGCCACTGTCCAAGCGAGATTAGATTCTAAAGGAGAGGTCGTCTCATCCATATCATTACCATAGAGATTGAGCCCGGCTTCTAATCGGAGCGTATCTCGCGCGCCCAAGCCGCAGGGCTGCACACCGGCATCCAAGGCTTGTTGCCAAAACTGTTGAGCGTCTGCTGCTGGTAAAATTACTTCGATACCCGATTCGCCGGTATATCCCGTCGCAGCAATGAATAGATCCCCTGATTGCAGATGATGAAAAGTTTTCAGGGTGGATAGGCTATTCGCCACATCTGCGAAAATAGGTAATTGTTCGGCAATGCTGATTGCCGCTGGCCCCTGTAACGCTAACATGCATAGCTCCTGCCGTTCTTGCACTGTCACAGAATATGCCTCTGCTTGCTCAAACATCCAGGCTAAATCTTTCTCTCGTGTAGCGGCATTGACCACCAATCGATATTGCTTGGGCGCGACATAATAGACGATCAGATCATCAAGGATACCGCCTTGGTTATTCAGCATACAGCTGTATAAAGCTCGTCCAGGTGCACTCAATTTAGCCACATCGTTTGCAAGCAACCACTGGAGGTAGGGTGCGGACTGTTCACCTATAACATCCACCACCGTCATGTGAGAGACGTCGAATATGCCTGCCTGCTCACGCACTGCTTTGTGCTCAACAATTTGCGATCCATAATGGACGGGCATGTCCCAACCACCAAAAGGCACCATTTTGGCGCCTGCTTGTAGGTGCTGCTGGTAGAGCGCTGTTTTTTTAACCATAAATTCGACTGTAAATTGAACTCTAGTAAAGACTTGGCACAATGAAGTGTGGCATTGTACCGGCCATTGACACCAGTACAAAGTCCCGTGCATCAATTCATCTTTAGAACCTTTATCAATCTCACCACTAACTGGTGAAAGTAGTAGCAAAATAGCCTTTCCATAACTCCGAGTTTGGTGACCAGGCGCCCAGGGTGTAAAATACGCGCCGAATTCCAAGCCCAACCTGACTAATCAGCGTTGGCCACTTAGACTCTAAGCAATCGAGGAATCTCTTTTATTATTAGTTTATAGGTATCAAGTGCAGTGCCAGGTGTGTGGAACTGATCCAACTGCCCTGGAGACTGGGAAGCGCGATAACATCCTTCTTTTGGGTCACTGCCTAAACTTAATTTAGAACCTCCATAAAATTAATCAGGAAACTATCTCCATGTCTGACGCATATCCAGATCTGTTCGGTGCCCGCCGCAGTTTAGAAACCAAAACGGGCAAAATTGACTACTTCGCGCTGCCCAAATTGACAGAAGAGGGCATCGGTCATCTCGATAAATTGCCCTATTCCATTAAAGTACTATTGGAATCCGTGCTGCGAAATGTGGACGATTATGTAGTTAATCAACAAGATGTAACCAACCTAGCCAGTTGGAATGCAGTCAATCCAGCAAACGCAGAGCTTCCCTTTAGCCCGGCACGGGTGGTGTTACAGGATTTCACTGGCGTACCAGCGGTGGTCGATCTCGCTGCCTTACGTGCATCCTGTGCCGCATTGGGCGGTGATGCAGGCAAAATTAATCCTCTAGTTCCGTGCGATCTGGTGATTGACCACTCGGTAATGGTGGACCATTTTGGCAGCCACGATGCGGTGGATTTAAACGCTAAGGTGGAATTCCAACGCAACAAGGAACGGTACTCATTTTTGAAATGGGGCCAAAGCGCATTCGATAATTTTAGCGTCGTTCCCCCTGATATGGGCATCGTTCACCAAATCAATCTGGAATACCTGGCCAAAGGTGTGCTCGCCCGCAATGGCATTGCTGTGCCAGATTCTTTAGTCGGCACGGACAGTCACACCACGATGATCAACGGTCTTGGTGTTGTGGGTTGGGGAGTGGGCGGTATCGAAGCAGAAGCCGTGATGCTGGGGCAACCTATTTACATGTTAACGCCTAAGGTTGTCGGTTTCCGACTCACCGGTGAACTATCTGAGGGAGTCACCGCCACAGACTTAGTGCTCACGGTGACGCAAATGCTGCGGGAAGTGGGTGTCGTGGGACAATTTGTGGAGTTTTTTGGTAGTGGCGTCAGCCAACTGAGCCTGCCAAATCGTGCCACGTTAGCAAACATGGCTCCGGAATATGGCGCCACCATGGGCTTTTTCCCTATCGATAACGCCACCCTGGATTATCTGCGTTTGAGCGGTCGTGATGAAGGCACCATTGATCTAGTCGAGCGCTACTGCAAAACCCAAGGTCTATGGCGCCAGGATGAAGTGGATCCAGAATACACGCAGATCATCGAACTCGACATTAGTACCGTTCAACCCTCTCTAGCTGGACCGAAACGGCCCCAAGATCGAGTCTTACTCTCGGAAATGAAGCCCAAATGGCATCAGGCGTTACAGGATCTTGCTAAAAGGGACGCCGATCAACCAGCCAGTAGCCCTGCCACATTAGCGGGCAACAGTGAAGAAATTAAAGATGGCGCTGTGGTTGTGGCCGCCATCACCAGCTGCACCAACACCAGTAATCCGAGTGTCCTAATAGCCGCCGGTTTATTAGCAAAGAATGCCCAGGCAAAAGGTCTGAAGGTCAAACCATGGGTTAAAACTTCGTTGGCACCCGGCAGTCGGGTAGTCACGGAATACCTGGATGCCGCGAATCTAACCGAACCCTTAGAGTCTTTAGGGTTTCATACTGTAGGTTATGGTTGTACCACTTGTATCGGTAACTCTGGTCCGTTGCCAGAGCCTGTGGCCAAAGCTATTAAAGAAGGCAATCTGGTTGCGTGCTCCGTGCTCAGCGGTAATCGCAACTTTGAAGGTCGCATCAGCCCCCTTGTACGCGCCAACTACCTCGCCAGCCCACCGTTGGTGGTGGCTTACGCCATTGCTGGCACGGTAAATATTCAACTGGATAAGGATCCATTAGCCACCGATGCCAGTGGAAACCCCGTCTACTTGAAAGATATTTGGCCCAGCAACGATGAGGTGGAAAAGATCCTCAGTCAATGCGTGACTCCGGATCAGTTTCGTGCCAAATATTCCAATGTGGCGGAGGGCAGCAGTGACTGGCAGGCAATTAAAACTTCAGGTGGCGATCTCTACGAATGGGATGAAAATTCCACCTATGTACAACACGCGCCCTTCTTCCAAAATCTGAGCCTCGAGCCGGGAGAAATTCAACCTATTTCTGGTGCACGAACCTTGGCACTGTTGGGAGACAGCGTCACTACGGATCACATTAGTCCAGCGGGCAATATCCCCGCCGATGGTCCTGCCGGTAAGTACCTCATCTCAAAAGGGGTGGATCCGGTAGACTTCAACAGCTTCGGATCGAGACGCGGTAATCATGAAGTGATGATGCGCGGCACCTTTGCCAACATCCGCATTAAAAACCAATTAGTCCCAGGAACCGAAGGTGGCATCACAGAATACTTGCCGAGCGGCGAACAGATGAGCATTTACGACGCCGCTATGCGCTATCAACAGGATGGCACGCCCTTGGTGGTGATCGCTGGCGTCGAATATGGCACCGGATCCTCAAGGGACTGGGCAGCAAAAGGAACCTACTTGTTAGGCGTACGCGCGGTCATTGCTCAAAGTTTCGAAAGGATCCATCGCTCCAATTTAGTGGGCATGGGCGTACTACCACTGCAATTTAAGGAAGGTGACTCCGCCGCCAGCCTAGGGCTCAGTGGACACGAGACCTTTGATATTAAGATTGATAAAAACCTCAAACCACAACAGGACGTGACCGTGATTGCGAATGATAAAGCCGGTAAAGAGCTACAATTTACCGCCATCTGTCGCATCGATACACCTGTAGAGGTGGAGTACTATCAAAACGGTGGCATTTTGCAGACCGTGCTGCGCAAAATCGTCAAAAACAGCTAACTTGTATGGATGTCTCTCTACTTGGAGAGACATCCACCCTCTGCGGCCAACGACCGCATTGAAAATGACCAACTGATTCCCGCCCATCTTTAGCCATCCCCCGCCTATCCATATGCGCTACCGAACCGATAAAAGGTAGCTTCCATACCTAAAGATAGCACCATTGCGACCGTTAAATTTTTCACTGCAGTATGCAGCTTACCTTCCGGGGTCTCTAAATAAATTAAAAATTGAAAAGGAAGAATCAGCCTTGCTTAACGGACGTAAGACGCTCAAGACCTTACTGATAGATCCGAGCTTTGCCGAAGTAAAAAAAATTAATATCTCGCTCAACTCTCATCTACCGGTGGATTTTCATATTATCCACACCACTAATCTGCCTGAACATCGCTATTCAGAACGCAATCGAAGCGTGGATCTGTTCCTAGTGGATTTTGATTTATTGCAGCAGGATGCCCGCTGGTGGCTCTGTTTTCGCCAAGAGCTGGGGCACACGCCAATCATTGCACTAGCTGATAGCAATGATCCGTCCATCCAAGACGACTTATACCAGCACCCCAATTTGGTTTTTAAAGATTTCTATACTGGCGCCCTTTTAGGAGAAAAAATCCAACATACGATTAAAAACTGGAAACTGCGCCAGCGGCTACGCGCCGCCGAGGTAAGAGAGACTTACTTAAACACTAGAGATCCCCTAACCGGGTTAGAAAATCAATCCCTATTTCAACAACGAGTCACTGAATCCATACAGCAGTGCGAAAGATATCAGCAGCACCTGGCTGTGCTGGTACTCGACATCGATCGCTTTAAGACCTTGAATAATTCTTTGGGCTTCCAGGCCGGTGACCAATTGTTACAGCAAGTGGCGAAAAGACTTAAAAGCACAGTGCGGGATACAGATCCCGTCGCGCGGTTAGGCGGGGACGATTTTGCCCTCTGTCTGAGTGGCATTGATAAGGCCCACGATGTAGCCCAGTTAGCGGAATCCCTACTGGCTACGGTTGCCCAGGGAATCAAAATAGAGAATATGGAATATTTTGTCAGCTCCAATATTGGCATTGCTCTGTATCCTGGAGATGGCCGAGACGCCGGGACACTCATTAGCCATGCAGGCACCGCGATGCAAAATGCGCGCTCAGAGGGACGCAATCAGTACCATTTCTACACTGTACAGATGCGCAACAATGCGAAAGCACGGCTAGCCATGGAAACTGAGATCCGGCGCGCTATCGAGGAAAGCCAGTTTCGTGTTCATTATCAGCCACAAATCGATACTCAAACCGGAGAAGTGGTGGCGGTAGAAGCTCTGGTGCGCTGGCAACATCCCCGTCTTGGTCTGATTTCCCCGCACGATTTTATCCCCCTGTCTGAGGACACAGGATTGATTCTGCATCTGGGCAATTGGGTTCTGAAAGAGGCTTGTCAGCAAAATAGCAAATGGCAGGCAGCGGGACTGCCCAAGTTCCGCATGGCAGTGAATTTATCTGCGCTGCAGTTTGAACAACAAGATTTTGTCGAAACCGTTGTGCAAACATTGGCGGACGCCCAGTTGGATCCAGAGTGGTTGGAGCTAGAACTTACCGAAGGCACCCTGATGTCCAATACCCCCAACAGTATTGAGAAATTACATCAATTGAAGGCGATGGGGATCCGTATCTCCATTGACGATTTCGGCACCGGCTACTCGTCGCTGAGCTATCTGCGCAGCTTCCCGTTCGACAAGATCAAGAT
>DJFZ01000015.1:35432-35665 GCA_002432655.1 Thiotrichaceae bacterium UBA5859
GCAATGGCCAAAAGCCTCTCCTTAAGCGTGATTGCCGAAGGCATTGAAACATCAGCACAGCAGCAATTTCTGAGAAATTTGGACTGCCACTGTATGCAGGGGTTTTTCTTTGAAAAACCACAGACCGCAGAAAACCTCATGCCCTGTCTCGCCCCTGGCTATTTCAGAAGTGAAGGAGGCAGTAGCTGGTCGATGGCTAACCGTACAATATAGACCGGCGGAGTAGATCGGCT
>DJFZ01000015.1:35952-36234 GCA_002432655.1 Thiotrichaceae bacterium UBA5859
ATTGATAGCCAACTAACTGGCACGCATCAACTCAGGCAACTCCGCCAAGGCGCCCTCCGCCTGATGCATAAATAGGTGTTTTAGGAGTGAGATGCGATCCGTCAGATTGAGACCGAGATTACGTACCGCCTTCACCGGCAAATCCGGATGACCAAATAGACGTTTAAAGCCTTCCATCGCCACCATGGTGGCCAAATTGTCACCTTTGCGCCAACGTTCATAGGTGCGCAAGGTAGCAAATGCGCCGATGCCTCGATGACGCTCTGTGGCTGAGCTTATCAC
>DJFZ01000015.1:36564-36794 GCA_002432655.1 Thiotrichaceae bacterium UBA5859
GCATCACCAATCAACGCCAATCCTGGCAACACATACTGTTTGCTATGACGCAGGCGTAAAGGAAAACTCGCCACGGGCGAGATAGGGGACACCTTCCCCAGTTCTATACCCATGATTTCAGTTAGTTTTTCGGATAATTCTTCAGACGCCATGGCGACCATTTGACGAGCCTGATCTTGAGTGTGACTCCAGACAATAGAGCAGATGTTTGGCGCACCCAGAGGTAACAT
>DJFZ01000015.1:36995-48321 GCA_002432655.1 Thiotrichaceae bacterium UBA5859
CGGCGCACCCAGAGGTAACAATGCTAGCGGGCCAGTAGGCAAAAATGCTTGGCGGGCGACATTCCGGTGACCGTGTTCACTCTCAACCGTACCCACCACAGCACTCTGTTCGTAGGACCAACCTACTGATTCAATAGAAGTTTGTTGTCGAACCCAAGAATTCGCGCCATCGGCCCCTACTATCAGATCCGCACAAAGCACACTGTTATCTTCTAGTCTTAGGCGTACCCCCTGTTCGCTGAGTTCTAATGATTGCGCCAACGCCGGACAAAACCAGCTAATGGATCCCACCCCTTGCAGCTGTTTTGCCAATGCAGCTTGGATAGCTTTGTTCTCCACAATGCTGCCCAAATGGGGCTCGGCAATACTGCCTGCATTGAAATGAATTTCACCATTACCCTCGTGTTCCCAAACATGCATGGCGTCAAAATGTCCGCAGCGCTCTGTGGCCAAACAGTCTCCCGCGCCAAGATTTTCCAGCAGCCGTTCAGAGCTACGATTCAGCGCCGAGACTCGTAACTCGTAGGCATCAGCAAGCTGATAATCCTGCGGACTCGCCTCTACAATGGCGATTTGCAGCTCACTCTCTTTTAAGGCGTTGGCGAGGGTTAACCCCACCATGCCGCCACCCACAATAATGAGATCAAAATCCTTGCTCATGTCAGCGCGACCCCACGTAATAACTTCGGTAACGCCCCCGCCTGACCCATGGCATGGCGAGCAAATAAGCGCTTCATGGGTGGCATGAGATCAAATGCCTGAATGCCCAATCCCCGGCTGTGGGCCAATAAGCCGAAATCGGTGACGAAAATCTTTGCCAAACCATCGGTGAGCGCCACTATGTTGCGATGATCTGAGCGACGCAACGCCACATACTTGCTAAGCATGGCTTCGCTGCCTAACCAGTTTTTTCCTAGCTGTGTGGATCGCTGAATGAGTTCAGCCAGGCAAGCCACATCTCGTACGCCTAAATTAAATCCCTGCCCAGCCACCGGGTGCAGGCTGTTCGCTGCATTGCCCACGAACAGGGTGCGATGACGAGTCAATTCCGCCGAGCGCACTAAGCGTAACGGGTAGCTGACACGCTTACCAATGTGCTTAAATTCCCCCAATCCATAACCAAAAATCTTTTGTAATTCAGCGAGAAACATCTGTTCGGACCACTGCATCCGCTGCTCGGCGACGGCCGCGTCGATGGTCCACACCACTGCCGTGCGATGCTGACTCATGGGCAGTAAAGCTAACGGCCCGTCGGCGGTAAAACGCTCATAGGCAGAATTTTTATGCGCCTCTGTGGTGGCTATGTTGGTGACTAAAGCGCGTTGACCGTAGTCATGAACAGTTTTGCCCACCTGCAACATTTGCCGCACCGATGAAGACGCACCATCCGCGGCCACCAACAGCGAGCTGACCAATCTTTGACCATTCGCCAAACTAATCTCTGCGGCATCATCGCTCAATTCGATGCTTGTCACTTCTGCCGGACAGATGAAGGTAAGATTTTTAGCCCGCGGTAGTCGCTCTATCAATATCTGACCCAGTTTACGGGTCACCACCACATGGCCTAGTGCATCTACTCCTTCTTCCTGCGCACTAAGATGGGCCTTACCGAAGCGACCCTGTTCAGAAACCACAATTTTTTCTATCGGATTGATGACGTCACAGAGATCGGACCAAATCTGTATGGCTTCGAAAGTACGCCTTGTGCCCCGTCCCAAAGCGATTGCCCGATCATCGAAACTGGGCTGTGCATCGCTCTCATAAGCCACGGCTTCGAGTAGTGCGATCCTCAGAGGTAAGTGTTCCAATGCCAGCGCCAGAGTGGCGCCAATCAGACCACCGCCGACAATCACCACATCATATTCTGTCGATTCAGACATATTCCCAAGCAGCCGCCATCGTGCTTTCAATTTCGTCTACACTCTTTGGCGCATCCTTAGAAAGCACTTCATTACCGTTTTTAGTCACCAACACATCATCTTCAATGCGTACCCCTATGCCCCACCACTTTTTCGCCACGCCTTTTGCGCCGGTGGGAATATAGATCCCCGGCTCGACCGTAAGCACCATGCCAGGCTCCAACAAGCGCCAATGTTTGTCCACCTTGTATTCGCCCACATCGTGCACGTCCATGCCCAGCCAGTGGCCAGTACGGTGCATGAAGAAACGTTTATAACTCTCTTCGCGCAGCGCTTTGGACAACGTAGATTTAATAATTCCTATTTCAATCAAACCCTTAGTAATAGTACGCACTGCCGCATTGTGGGGATGATTCCAGTGATTGCCTGGTTTCACCTGGCGAATAGCCGCTAACTGCGCCTTCAACACGATTTCGTAAATTGCCTTTTGTGCCGGCGTAAAAGTGCCGTTCACAGGAAAAGTTCTGGTGATGTCCGAAGCGTAGTTATGCAACTCACATCCAGCATCAATGAGAACCAAATCGCCATCTTTTAGGGGTTGAGAGTTTTCGGTGTAGTGAAGAATACAAGCGTTTTCGCCACCGCCTACTATCGGTGTGTAAGCCGTTGCCTGCGCACCTTGAACCCTAAACTCGTAGAGAATTTCCGCCTCCAGATGCGCCTCCGAGATCCCCGGCTGACACTCCTCCATGGCCCGTATATGAGCCCTGGCAGAAATCTTTGCGGCGCGACGCATCGTACGCACCTCGCTGGGACTCTTATACAAACGTAAGTCATGGGTTAAAGGCTCTAAAGCAATTAACTCCGCAGGTGCATGCACCCCTGTGCGCACACGCTCTTTGATGGTATTCAGCCACTCTAATAGCTGGTGATCGAAATCGGCTGACTTGCCCATTGTGTAATAAATTCGTTCCTTGTCCTCCAGCAGCCCTGGTAAAATGTCGCCTAGATCGGCAATGGGGAACGCGTCGTCTAACAAAAACTCATTGACCGCGCCATCCTGGCCCGCACGAGGCCCGATCCACTGCTCCATTTCAGGATCCCGCTCACGGCAAAACATAATGGTTTGGGCGTAACGACGGCCTGGTATGAGCACTAACACAGCCTCTGGCTCATTAAAGCCAGTAAGATAATAGAAGTCGCTGTCTTGACGGAAAGGGTATTCTGCATCACGATTACGTATCTGGATCTGTGCAGATGGCAAGATGGCGACTGAGTCAGCGCCCATCATGCGCATTAATCGCTTTCTCCTCTTAACGAACTCTTGCACATTCATCTATTTTTTCTCCAGCATATTGCTTAGTAAAGCTGACTATGGGTATGCTACCATTGTGATACTGACACAGTTAAATCAAAATTCCTTCAAACAAATAATCTAAGATGCGATCCGCTATGAATAACTTAAAACTTGACACGGTATCGGATATAGAACAACTAGAAATGCAGGTTGACGATTTACTGCGTTTCTGCAAACAGCTACAAGAAGAAAATCGTTCGTTACGGGAAAAGCAAAAGGGTCTTGTAAACGAACGGGCCACATTGATCGAGAAAAACGAGCGCGCCAGACTAAAAATAGATGCCATGCTGACTCGATTGAGATCCATGGAGCATGAACATGGCTAGTAGTCCCGCAGTCGTTAATTTCAGAATTCTTGATAAAGACTATCGAGTTAGTTGCGCGCCTGACGAAGAGTCGGAATTGCTCAAAACCGCACGTTATCTCGACGAGCGCATGCGTGAAATTCGAGATACCGGAAAAATTGTCGGTATGGATCGCATTGCCGTGATGGCAGCTCTTAATATTAGTCACGAATTTCTGCATCAGCATGAACAACTTGATGAACAAGCGAATGTCTCAGAACGTATTCGTGCACTGCAAAATAAAATTGACTTGGCACTAAATGGCGGGCGTCAACTAGAACTATAGCCACTGGTTCAGAGGTGGTGCCTGCGGTGACCGTTAGCTGACTGAGTACCCCTCGGGCCTTAAATTGTAATTAGGGGGCGGCCGTGTGATGTTGTTGTGCAAGTCCGGAGTTGACCGGAAAGCCTGATATATCCGCTATGCTCCCACTTGAACCGATTGGTTCAGGGGCTATAGTTGGCGACGACATCTCGGGTACCACCGCCATTTTCTAATCTATTGTTGATCATGAATCAGCCCTCCGCAGTATCTTTGCGTCACGAGATGCGACAATTGCGTCGAAACTTAACTGGTGATGCGCAAACTCAAGCCGCTCGCCTACTCCGCCAACACTTTTTAAATGAACATCGTCTGCTGAAAGCGAATATGGTAGGGGCTTATTTCCCAGCGGACGGCGAAATCAATCCAATACCGCTGTTAAATCGGTTACAACAGTTAGGCAAACAGATCTATTTGCCGAAATTGGCAACCTACCCAAAAAAAATGGTGTTTCTACCCTTCACCGGCGAATTCAGTGTCAATCAATATGGGATTCTGGAGCCGATAGCTGCTGCGCGAGATTTGAGATTTGCCGCAGATCTCGATCTGCTTCTTATGCCGTTGGTGGCCTTTGATGGCCGTGGAAACCGCTTAGGTATGGGTGGTGGCTATTACGATCGGGCCTTGGCAAAGTTTCATCGTTGTGGTGTTCTGCGGCGCCCGAAATTAGTGGGGTTGGCACACTCTTTTCAGCAAACCCCACGCCTAAAGAGTAACCGTTGGGATGTGCCCATGCATGCAGTCATTACCGAACAAGCTTTAACATGGTTTTAGTTTTAAGCCCAGACCTAATCGATGGGTCAATCCGCAGTAAAAACCACGCATCGGTGGGGAGTTCGGAAACATCTAGGAAACCAGTTTGGGTGCTAAATTTATTCGTTTAACTAATTTTACAATGCGATCTGATCCCATAAAAAGAGTGCGATTCCGGTATAATATGGGGTTCCGCCAAATTTCTTGGCTACTCGGCGTACCGGAAATCGTGATTCACAGATATGAACTATTGGTTATTTAAATCCGAACCTAACGAATTCAGTTTCGATGATTTGTTGAATATGCCGGATCAAACTGAGCATTGGGACGGCGTACGCAACTATCAGGCACGTAATTTTATGCGTGACGATATGCGTGTAGGTGATTTAGCTTTCTTTTACCACTCCAACTGTAAGGAGCCCGGAATCGTCGGTATTGTGGAAGTGGCCGCGGAAGGTTATCCCGACTTCACGGCTTTCGATGCCTCTGATCCCCATTTTGATCGCGACAGCGATCCTGATAACCCTCGCTGGTTTATGGTGGATGTGCGTTTTGTACGACCATTGCGACGAACCATTACACTTAAAGAGTTAAAACAAGTTGCCGCGCTGAAGAATTTTCCTTTGGTCCGCAAAGGAAATCGTCTCTCAGTAATGCCCGTACAAGAAAATGAATGGGAAACCATTCTTGACTTAGAAGAACGTCGACAATCTCCCCGCGTATGATTTTCGCCACCAACGAATGATTTAATTTGTCATGCGCGCGACTGGGGTAGCTACGCCACTATTTTAAAAAAAGTTGATACGCAGGATTGTCCGTTTCCTCCCAATAGGGATAACCCACGTCGTCGAGAGAGTGGCGAAACTGACTGCGCTCTGCATGTGGCACCTGGATCCCCACCAATACCCGACCAAAAGCAGCGCCATGGTTACGATAATGAAATAGACTTATGTTCCATCGTCGGCTGATCTTATTTAAGAAATTGAGCAATGCGCCGGGGCGTTCCGGAAACTCAAACCGATACAGCACTTCATTGGTCAGGCTAGGTGCGCGACCACCCACCATGTGGCTGACATGAAGCTTTGCCATTTCATTGTCAGACAAATCGGTCACGGCGTAATCCATCTGCGTCAACCGATTTAATAGCTCGGTCTTTTCCGCCGCACCCTCCACCAACTTCACTCCCACAAATACATGGGCATCGGCATCATGGGCATAGCGATAATTGAATTCGGTAACCGGTTTATTGCCTACCGTTTTACAAAACTCCTTAAAACTGCCGGGCCGCTCGGGGATAGTGACCGCAAAAAAGAACTCCCGATGTTCACCTAACTCAGCAGTTTCTGAAATATGGCGCAATCGATCAAAATTCATATTGGCACCGCTATCGATCACCACCAAACGTTGGTCACTGATCTGATTGGTCTCTACATATCGTTTCAATCCAGCTAGGGACAAGGCTCCTGCCGGCTCAGCGATAGAGCGGGTTTCATCAAAGATATCTTTGATGGCAGCGCAGATTTCATCTGCGGAGACAGTAATCACCTCATCCACATAGTGTTTCAACACAGCAAAAGGCTCTTTGCCCACTTGGCGTACAGCCACACCGTCTGCAAAGATACCGATATGTTTTAAGCTCACCCGCCTTCCGGCATCTAGCGCCGCTTTTAAACAGGCGGCGTCATCAGGTTCCACACCGATGATTTTAATTTCGGGATGCAGGTATTTCACATAAGCAGTGACGCCGGCAATCAAACCGCCCCCGCCTACAGGCACAAAGATGGCATCCAGAGAGCCTGGATGTTGTTGTAGGATTTCCATCGCCACAGTGCCCTGACCAGCGATCACTTCTGGATCAGAATAGGGATGGATAAAGGTGAGCTGCCGCTCTTCGGCTAATTGGATAGCACGCTCATAGGCGTTGTCGTAACTATCCCCATGCAGATGTGTATTGGCGCCTAAGCGCTGCACGGCTGCAACTTTAATGTCCGGCGTGGTTTTGGGCATCACAATCGTCGCAGAGACTTTTAATGTTTGTGCAGCCAGAGCCACCCCTTGCGCATGGTTGCCTGCAGAAGCGGCGATGATTCCTGCGTTCAACTGTGCCTCACTCAACCCACTCATCTTGTTATAGGCGCCACGTAGCTTAAACGAGAAAACCGGTTGTAAATCCTCCCGTTTGATCCAGATCTCATTGTTTAGTCGCTTTGATAGCAGAGGGGCTTCATCTAAAGGCGTGCGCGAAGCCACATCGTAGACACGAGAAGACAAAATTTTCTTCACGTAGCTCTCGAGCAGTTTTGCACTTGGTTTCGATTTGGCGCTATTTTTCATCGTTGCTTGCCACCCGGATCTTAAGATTCCGCTATAATTAGCCTTTACTCAATCGAGTGACTTCCTCATGACACAGGACAGGTTAAAAAAACAGGCTGCCGAAGCAGCCGTTGCAGAGATCCCTAAAGATACCATTATCGGCGTCGGAACGGGAAGTACAGTCAATCATTTCATCGCCACGTTAGCCGAACAACAATTCCCGGTGCAGGCAGCGGTGGCCAGCTCCGAGGCAACAGCCAAACGCTTAACTGAGGTGGGGATCCCGTTACTCGATCTCAATCAGGTTAACGAACTTGAAGTGTACATAGATGGCGCGGATGAAGCCGATCCAGATCTCTGTTTGATTAAAGGCGGGGGTGGCGCACTCACTCGGGAAAAAATTATTGCAGCGGTAAGTAGACAATTTATCTGTATCGTGGATGAAAGCAAACTGGTGTCCACCTTGGGAAAATTTCCGCTGCCAATTGAAGTGATCCCCATGGCCCGGGAGCAGATCTGCCGCCGGTTAAAATCCATAGGGGGCGAACCAGTGTGGCGCAAAGGGTTCATCACCGATAATCAGAATCATATTATCGATGTTTACAACCTAAAAATAATTGATCCCGTCGCCCTGGAAGTTGAACTAAACCAAATTGTCGGCACCGTTACCAATGGGCTGTTTGCACAGCGTCGCGCCGATCGTCTGATTGTGGCAAGCGCAAAGGGCATACAGGCCACCACTGGCAAAACCTGACAAGCCTTCGCTTAACTGGCCTCATCCAATAAGCGCTTCGCATCTTCAATACCTTTGTAGGGCGATACATCTTTAGGGAGCGCCTTTTCTAACTCTGATTTAGCCATCTCTTTTTGTCCATTGGCTAGATAGGCCGCACCCAAATGATAATGAAATACCGGCGTGTTTAACTCACCACGGCTCATCAGATCCTCCAACAGAGAGATGGTCTTCTCAGGTTGGTTTAGACGATAGTACAACCAAGCGTACGTATCGATAAAAAACGGGTTACTAGAAGACTGTAAGGATTCCGCTAACTTTAACGCCTCCTCCAAAGATGCTTTATCTGTGGCGTGATCGGCTATAAGAGCCGCAAGGTTATTCACCGCTAAAGTATTTTTGGCATCAGTACTCAAAATCTGTCGATACAGCGCTATTGCCCCGTCATAGTCTTGCGTAGATTCCAATAACTGCGCTTTACTTATTAGTAGTCTTGGTTGATCGGGGAATTGCGCTAAGGCTTGATCAAAAGTGGCAAGTGCCTGCTTGGTCTTTCCCTGCACTTTATAAACGGAAGCCAAATCTATATAGGGGGGCAAACTCTTGGGGTTTGTTTTAATCATAGATTTAAATTGAGACTCCGCGCCTGCGTAATCCCCTTTTGCCAGCCAAAGCCCGCCCAATAATCCCTGACTCACGATATCTGCCGGTACCTGCTTTAAGCGTTGTTGCAATAACTTTTCTGCTTGAGCGTAGCGTTTATCGGCAATAGAAACCTGGACATACTCGGTCAATGCGTTGACATGGTTTTTATGCACGTCCAATACGGCTAAGTAATGTTTGGCTGCGGCAGAGTAGTTGCCCATCGCGCGATACATTCTCGCCCGTGTAAAATCCACAAGCGCCCGATCTGGGGCATGTTCGTCTAATGCCTGTAACGCCTCTTCGGCCTCTGCCCATTTTTTTTGTTTCACTAAGGTGTCAATGTAGAGCACCCAAACGGAAACATTAGTTGCGTTGCGGGACAAAGTCTGTCGTAACAGTTGCGCTGCTGGCTCTAACATATTTGCTGAAATGAGTTGATGAGCCAACCCCAAGCGGATCTGCTCTTCGCTAGGATTCAGTTGCAATGCTTTAATCAGGGTTTCTTTACGCAGTTCAGGCTGCCCATTGACGCCATGGGCTTCTGCTAATAATAAGAGTGTACGGATAGAATCGGGCGCTTGCTCGAGAGACGATCGCAGATCGGCAATCGCCGCGTCGGTCTCGTTGCGTTTCAGCTTTAGCCCGCCTAGAACCATCAAAGCCTCAGCGTTAGTAGGCTCCCGTTCAATCACATAGTTTAGCTGTTGCTCAGCTTCCGCCTCCTGGCCCCCACGAACCAGATGCAGCGCAATCTGTACTCGTGCTCGCAAAGCGTCAGGATTATCTTTTCCCGCCTCCACTATTTGCTGTAGCACCGCCATCGCTTCCTGCGGAGAAGTTGCCAAAAACTGTGCTTTTGTAAACAACAGTTCATAGGTCTTTGGCGATTCTTGAATCATTTTATCGAGTCGCTCTAACGCTACCTCCGGCGATCCCTGACGATAAAGAAACTGAACAAGATCAATTTGATAGCCTTGGTTATCGGGGTGATTGTCAATGCGTTGTTCCAACCAATCAATGGCTACATCCTTTTTATTCCTAGCGATTAAATAGCGTACATAAGATTGTCCCAAAGCCTGATTCTCAGGCTGCAATGCCAATTGCTCACGATACTGTTGCTCTGCCTCGTCATGTTGCCCGGAAGTCACGAGCACCTGCAGTTTAAGAAATATGAGCCCCTGGTTAGTGGCATCCTTTTGCAGCCCTTCATCGAGATATTTCAACGCTTTTTCAAACTGTTTCTGGCTACCATAAAGTGTGGCCAAAACGGTGGCGGCGCTGGCGTTACCTGGTTCACTCTTCCATGCCGCAAGACCGTCTTCTTCCGCACCAGCCATATTCCCCTGCCGTAATTTGGTGGCGCTGCGCAAGGCCAGGGCTTCGGGGTGATTTGCTTCCATTGCCAAAATGGATTCTGCAATCTTTTGTGCTTCGTCCATTTGGCCTCTCAATAGAGCAAACTGTGCCTGCTTTATCTTGATATCGATTCGCTCTGGTGCCAGCTCCCCAGCCCGGTTGAGCAGCGCATTCATCTCTTGCCAGTTCTGCTGCCGCTCGGCTATTTTTGCTAAGAGAAAAATGGCCTCGACGTTTTGTGGTTGAATTTGCAGACTATTTTTTGCATCCAACTGCGCTTTTTCCAGACGACCCGCTTCCAGATGGGCTTCTGCTTGTTCGATAAATTTAGCGGCTTTGGTTTCGGGGCGATCGCAGGCGGATAATCCGAGAATCAATGCACCCGTCACCAATATACTTGAGAGTTTCTCTTTGAATTTAGTTTTCATTTTTCCTTAATTTTCTATCAGTTATGTAAAAACTAGGTGCCCAATACCACAATTTATTCTGGCTAAGCATAGCACTTTTAAATGTGCACCAGGTATGTTTGACACTCTCTGTTTAGGTCTGTTCCAAATTTATCTACGTCAGTCTCTAGTACTTTTGGGGCACTTTCCAATGGATGTTCCCGATCCTAGCCATCCTAATACTCTCAACATTGTTTATTACACGCCAGAATTAATGCTCTTCGCTAACTTTAATGCTATTTTTGTAACAAATAATTAATGGGTATACTTTAATATCCCGACTTCAGCAGAAAAAGTAACGTCGAAATAATTTTTTTAATCACAAATGCAAATTTAAGTTTGGCCACTGAAAATCTTATCATAAGAACGATATGTATGAATTAGAAAAGCAATATTTCCAACTAGATCTACTCACGATCTTAGATAAACTTGATTGAGGTATCCTTAATAAGTGGTGTTGCTTCTGTACTGAAAATTCCACACCCGTCATAGATTAGCAACTCAAAGAACACTACACTCCGCTGAAACATTTTTTCTCCTATAAAATAGGAATCGAGTACCCAATTAACTCTATGGCATTTGTGAGATGGCTCTAATTGAAAAATACGCTTCCGGCATGCGTGATCTTGCCGCCATGTTCCTGTCGAAAGGGGGCACAATTGTAGTAGGACTGACTATGCAGTCACTACTCGCCTGGCAACTGGGGCCTGCCACAAGAGGGCAATATGCGTTGTGTTTGGTTCTGACTTCGATTTTTTCCACACTTTTGCTTTTTGGTACGGACTGGAGTACTCGCCACTACCTTGCAAAGTGGCAAGACTCCACTGATCGATTAATTACTTTTGCACTTGCATATTGCTGTGTTGCTTGTCTTGCAGCAATGGTGTTGATTCCATTCGTCTTCCAATTGGACCTAAAATTCTTTGCTCATTTACCATCTGACGTTGTGATACCCACGGTATTCTGGTGCTGTTCGAATATACTTTACTTGACAAGTTTTGCAATTCTCGGGGGATTAAGCCAGTTTAGAGTTTTGGCGATTCTTAGTCTTGTAAAACCCGCGCTAACGCTATCTCTAGCCACACTCATGTTGTTTGGTACACAGATCCCAGAACTGATTTCTCCCATCTTCGCAGACACAATTGCTGCTTTAACTGTTTCGTCAATAGTTTTAGTTCTTTTAGTACGTTCCATGGCA
>DJFZ01000015.1:48441-50881 GCA_002432655.1 Thiotrichaceae bacterium UBA5859
TCTTTTAGTACGTTCCATGGCATATCGATGGATGTTTCCAAATGTGCATCTAATCAAAACTCATCTAGATTATTGTCGAAGGTTTTTTCTTGGCTCCTTTGGCATGATCGTAAATGCTCACATTAGCTTGATAGTTATAAGTATTTTTATAACAACAGAACAAATTGGATATTTTTCATTAGCATTTGCTTTCTTATCTCAATTAATATCGATTACTGACGTTGTGAACAATGTCTTGCAACCTAGAGTCGCTTCCAGCATTGACGGTAGACCTAAACTCATCGCCTTATCCTCCAGAACAGTCAGTAGTGTGGCAATTGTACTGGGTGCTTTAATTATCTGGACAGGCGAAAGCTGGATACCATTGCTTTTTTCAGAAAAATTCAATCCAACCTATTCACTACTAGTATATTTATTACCTGGCATATGGTTAAGAATGGTAGGGAAAAGCTTATTTCCATATTTTAATGGAATTAATAGACCTGAAATCGTTTCAACTACCACCGTAATCAATCTAAGTGCGAATATAATATTCCTATTTATTTTGACACCCATATTCGAGCTTAAAGGTGCTGCTGTAGCCATCACTTTAAGTTATGCAATAAGCACCGGGTACATAGTTTTAATCTACTGTAAACTCAATCCAGTATTAAAATGGTCGCTTGCTTTTATTAAACCTGCAGATATTAAGTCTTTATATGATAGTTTGCTAAAATGACACTTTTATTTGAGTGTCAAGAATACCTAAAAGGATGTACGACAAGGTGACAAAATCAGAGTTAAGTATTGCCATTCATAATGGGGAGGGTTGGAATGCAAGATGGAGGCAATATTGTATCGATCACAATATCCCACATACAGTGGTGAATTGCTACGATTCTGATATTCTCGAACAAATTCGCGATTACGATATTTTAATGTGGGCATTTCACCATCTGAAACCAACCGATCTTATGATGGCGAGACACGTATTATATGCGGCCAATAATTTAGGATTAGTCACTTATCCCGACTTTCAGTCCTCTTGGCATTTTGACGATAAAATCGCACAAAAATATTTATTCGAATCACTGGATCTACCTGCCGTTCAATCTTGGATCTTCTACGATAAAAATGATGCTCTCCAATGGATAGAAAAACATCCAGAATATATCCCTATTGTTGCGAAACTAAAGGCCGGCGCTGGATCGTATAACGTTAAACTACTTCGATCCAAAAATGACGTAAAAAAATATGTCAATACCCTATTTGAGAAAGGTGTTTCACCCACACCTTCGGCTCTCGCTGACGCACCGAATAAATTCCTGGTTGCTTATACACAGGGTGGGCTATTAGGCATATTGAATAGACTAAAGAAAGCACCTAAATTTGTGCGCATGGTAAATGAAGGTAAAAAGTATCAGTCCTTGGAAAAAGGGTATGTATACTTTCAAGAATTCGTACCAGATAATCAATGCGACTATCGAATAAGCGTTGTGGATGGCAAGGTATGGGGTTTTCGTCGATTCGCCAGACCAAATGATTTTAGGGCTTCCGGCAGCGGTATGATCGACTATAATCCGGAAAATATTCCCCTGTCTCTAGTAAAACTAGCATCAGATTGTGCCAAAAAACTCGATATGACCAGCGTTTGCTTCGATTTTGTTGTTGATAAAAATAATCATTTCCAATTTGTTGAGATCAGTTATGGATTTATGGGACAACCGATATATGATTGTCCCGGTTATTGGGATCAACAGCAAAACTGGCACTCAGGGCACTATTGGCCAGAACACTTTGTGATTGAATCAATTTTGAAACTTGTGAGGAACAATCGTGCTTTATGAATATGCACTAGTCATCGCAATTATTTGCTGTGGAGCAATCTTGTGGGGATTCTTAACTAGTCGTCCGCTATATGTAGGTTATGGATGCATCGGCGCCTGCGTGACAGCCAGTCCAATTGTTACCTTCACTCGTGGTGCAGCCGGTGCTGTAGTCGCGGCAGATATTGCGGGATTTTTTTTACTGGTACTAATGCTCTTATTTCCATTCCAACGAAAATCCATTCAACCGAATATTAGCAATTGGCACAAACCACTAAAACACCTCCTTTATTTTATGTGCGTGTCGGTTTTAATCATTGCGCCCATCTACAATTTTCTTAGTATATCGGGCGAACACCTCAACAGGGTCCAAAAAATAGCAGGCATGCCCCTCCCTATTTTGATGTCTGGTTTTCGCTTATTCAAATTAATGACATTATTGTCGGTAGTTTTTTTTTCTCTACAGTATATATAAAGGATTCGGATTTAAAAAAACTATTCCATTTCAGTATTGCCACTCTGTCCGTCATTAGTATCGCAACAATTACCACAAAACTAGGCATCTACGATTTTACATTATATGTCAATCCGGAATTCGACTATATCGGACCTAGAATTCTCGGATATTCCAAAGC
>DJFZ01000015.1:51101-55914 GCA_002432655.1 Thiotrichaceae bacterium UBA5859
TGCGATACTAATGACGGACGGATATTCCAAAGCCACCATCAGCAGATTATTCGCGTTTGGCTTCTTTCTAACTTTACTCATTGCTTACAAATCGAAAAATCCAATATATATAATTATATTAGGTATCCTAATATTAGGATTACTATTCAGCGGCAGTCGAGGTGCCCTACTCGCACTCAGTTCCGGTATTTTAGTGATGTCCCTATATGGTCGACTCACTGGCTCGATAATCGGGTTTTTGAGTTTAGCCCTATTAGCAATTGGCTTTTACATAACACTCTCTTTTAGTGTCGACATCGTCGAAAGATTCACTGGGACTCTTGATGAATCAAACCTAACACATGTTTCTACACGTCGATATATATGGGCAGCAGCCTTGGTCTATATTATTCAACATCCCTTATCGCTTATTGTGGGAAATGGTGCGATGAATTTCGCTTATTCTGTAAAACTACCTCATTTTGCTGCCGAACATGCACATAATGATGCCTTAACCGTACTAATTGAGCTTGGAGTTCTAGGATTCATTTTTTACATCAAGTGGATCCTGAGTCTAATTAATAGTCTACAAAAAAAAATCAAGTACAATAGTCACCATGTTAGATGGCAAAATATCTGTCTACTCAGTGGAGTAGTCGGCCTAATTGTATCTAGTTTATTCGAATCTACGTTTTATCCCTCAATTGGCACACTGGGGTTGCTAAAAATAGTATTACCGCTACTCTTGGCTTACGATCTGAATCTGTCACAAACCAAGTCTTCGGATTAGTCAGATAGATCTTCACCTATTTTTAATTTAATTGTGTCAATATATATTTGTTAAAACAATATTTAAAAATAATCAGGCGATGTCAGTAAAACTTCGATTACATACCACGGCCTTTCGCCAAATCGTATTTTATACTCGATCGAAGTGTGTCTATTCTTCTTGTATTGTTTTCTTTATTTTTAGTAGTATCTGCCAAGCCAGCAACCCAACAGATGGCTCTCAACAAATGGTATCTCTCGTTAAATCTTCAATAACAGATTCAACCTCAACAAAAAAGTGCTATGTGTGGTTTGAAACCAATACTATTCACCATCTAAGCCAGTATATTGATAATATCGAACCATGGTTAACAATTGGTGAACCCATAGTAACTGCTAGAAAAGATAATATACTTGAATTTATTGATGTCCTAAAAAATGCTGGTATCAATCCCATTGCTGGGTTTAAAACCTCAGATTTTTTTAGGAATGTACCTTATGACAACCAGGATGCTTGGGGGAAAGTGGCTCTTTTGGCCAATCAAGTGTCCGAGAAAACTAACGGAAATCCGGTCATTTTAGAAAACGAAGGCGCTTTGCGCTTACATGATAAAAATAATAACAACAAAATTTCTCTCTCGAAACTAATAAACACAATTTCTATTCAAACCTGGCCCTCTATTTGGTTGTGGCACGCACCCACTAAAAGTGACCATGAATTACATTCTATTTCATACGCAGTGGCAGAAGGCATAATGCATAATAATCATAGCTCACACCTTATTGAACATTATTCCGTCGGGTATTCTAGTTCCATTTATGATACCAGATCGAAACAGGCCCTTTCCATAACTCTGAAGTTAGATCCGTCACCCATACCAATTATTTATCTTGATGACAAGATTAAAAACTTTTGGCGTTACTCTGAGTTGGAGAATCCAATCGAGCATTCAGATGCCTCCACTATAATTTTATATCCAGGGTTTAATGACTTAGCTAACAAAAATAGCCTAAGTGAAAACCGAATACTTCAATGTGCGACTAAACACATTATAAATTAGTATCCGCATAATGTATTAAATTTGTCATCTTTAATTGAGAAAATTCTTACCAATGCGGCTTTCAGATAATTCGATATTATAGTTTTATTGGTTATAATTATAGAACTAGTGGGCAAATATGCTTTCGTCCTATAGGTGAGACATTTAATATCCAGAGGCTTTGCACTATAGAAATCTGCCCAGTCATGATTTCTATAGTATTTCGATATTCGTCGAGCTTGTTTTTTTACCTAGGTATCAATAAGTCATAGAGATTCGTTTATGAAATCTGATAATCATTCAATCCCACTAGATCATTCAAAGATTTATCAGGAATTTAAACTTAAAAATATCCCTCATAAAATGAGGCTGAAAAGTATTTTTAAAATAATTAATAACTTGGAGTTAAGAGAACCGACCTATTGCGATATCGGTTGCAGCAACGGATACATTACCCACCTGCTCGCGGAATATTTAAAATCTTCGCAAACGATGGGCTTCGACCACAATCAATTAAATTTAGATATTGCTCAGGAACGTTATGAAGGTATCGATTTTGTTGAGATAGATCTCAATAATGTAACGATGACCGATATCACATTTGATTTTATTACCTGTTTTGAAACATTGGAACATGTTGGCAATCCGACAAACGCCTTGGTGAATATATTTAATAAAGCCAAGCCTAACGGAAAAATATTAATTAGTGTACCTATTGAAACAGAGACAATAGGTATTATTAAGTTTTTGATCAAAACCATAATATTTCAATACAATTTAGACGAAATTAACACCAAAAATGATCTTTATTTCTATTTTCGGTACTTATGGAGTCTTATTAAGAAAGAAAACATCTCCAAATATAGGGAACCCAAAGATCATTACGGTACACATTTCGGTTTTGATTACCGTATTGTAGAAGAATGGCTAGTAGAAAATAGTAAGAAGTTTAATTTAATCAAAGAAGGAAGCACCGCATTTTTTCTTGTTGAAAACTAGTAGCTGGGGTACTGAAAACCGTATTATCCCTTTTTAGTTTTTATTAATAAATAGAACCAACCGCTCAAATCGGATAGTAGATTCGACTCAATAGAGGTAAAGACTGCTTGAATCAGCGCTATGTGCTCACTCAGTATAATGGACGTATGTTGAAGCAACGTATTCACCTTTTACTTCGAAAATGATAGGTGTAACATTATCCTATTACTGAATTTATTTTGGGGAACGATATTTTAGTATCGAATAATTTTTGATCATCCCATATATTGAATAGTTCAAAAAGTAATATAGTGATTTGTAAAATGGTAGGGATTCAATATTCCTATACACCTTCCATTGATAGGATGCCGCCCGGAATTTGTTGCGAGAAACGGAAGATGCGCAAACGCGATAGGTTGCCGTGACATCCGTCATACCATGTGCTATTTCTACCTTTTTAAGCAACTCAAGCCAAAGACAGTAATCTTGGCGTTTTCTAACGTCTGGCATATATACCTTCCCTCCACTTCTCTCGATATGATACATACCGGTTAAACAGGAAATGACGCAAGTTTTTAACATCCTATTATAATTGGTTTTTTCAGGGACGATGAATTCACCTAGATCTACTGTTAGATCTTCAGACAGACGGCGGTAAGAAGAATAGACAATCGCTGCATTATTTTCTGACATAAACTGAATCGATTTTTCAAGAAAAGTTGAATCCCAGAGATCATCCGCATCTAAAAAGGCTATCACATCCCCCGAAGCCAACTGAATTGATAGATTTCTAGCAGGCCCTGCTCCCTTGTTTGACTCTAATCGATTGACATTAATTCTCGGATCTTTTTTTGCATATGACTGACAAATATCATAAGAAAGATCAGTGGAACAATCGTCGGTGATAAGCCATTCCCAATTTTCATAATTTTGATTTAAGACCGAATTTATTGTATCAATAATGTAATTTTCCGCATTAAATACAGGCGTTACGATAGATACTTTAAAATTTGAGTTTTTCACCGTATTTGGTTCACTGTGAATTTCATTCGGAATAGTATTAACTTAGTTTTTTTATTACTTTGGCCGGAATACCACCTGCTAAAACATTGTCAGGAATTGATTTTGTTACAACACTGCCAGCCGCACAACACACTCCTTTTCCTATGGTTACGCCACATAAAACTTTTGCACTTGCTCCTATCCATGTACCTTGGTCAATTTTTATTTGACCAAGTTGCATGGTTCCGAATCGATAGCTATCGTTTCGTCTTGTATGATTTCCTGAAGATAGAATCACATACGGACCTAACATAACCTCATCACCAATTTGAATGGAACCAATAGCATTAATCCAACATCCGTAAGCAAAATACACATTATTACCAATAATTAAATTATTGGTATAGTTAATGGAAACACCTGATGCAATTTGGAAATTTTTTCCACATGAATGAAAACACGGCCTTACTAAGAAACCTCTCAACCACATGATTGGTTTCAAGTCAGGTAGTATTGAAGTGATTTTCATAATCAGGAAAAACCAAAGATAATATAAACGCCTACTCAAAGTCATAACCAATCATATTGTATTAAAAAACAACTCCGAAACTTGATCGACAAAATGCTCTACCGTTAAGTTTTTCGCGCTATCGTATCCATGGGCAATTAAATTTTTTCTAAAGCCATGGTCTTTAATGATTTTCAACAAAGCGCTTTCAATCTCAATCGAATTTTTAGGAGGCACTAATAATCCGTCATACCCATCAGTGACACTAGATGGTATGCCACCCACATTTGTTGAAATAATAGGCAAGCCCGTGGCACGGGCTTCCAACAAAACACGAGGCGTTCCTTCAGATAATGAGGGCAAAACAAAGATATCTGCTGTCTCCATCAGCGCTTTTATTGAAGCATGCGGAATATAACCCAACCACTCTACTTGATTATCTAAAGAGTACTGTTCTACTAAATTATCTAACTTTTTCTGATACTCTAAATATCTATCTCTTGGTCCAGCCAATAACAGTTTTAGCGATTTACCATCT
>DJFZ01000015.1:56170-57063 GCA_002432655.1 Thiotrichaceae bacterium UBA5859
CCGGCAAATGCTTCTATTAAATATTCAATGCCTTTCTCTGGTCGGATATAACAAAGTGTCAAAATCCGAATTTCCTCTGCCCCACAGGTATCGTCTCTAACATAGAAATCATTTTTTGTTAAAGATGTCGATACGGTTATATAAGTTTTTTCTGTGTGGAATTTTTTAGCTAAAGCTTCACCATTGCATAATAGCGCACTATTTGTTTTCATTCGCCCAGCTAATAATCTTTTTTCCCAACCCCAAATATACAATTTTCCTAAACCATCTATTAAAACATTGCTTCTAGGTTGACTGTTAATCACTGTCATTGGATCCCCTACTAACCAATGACAAATTTTTCGATCATATTTGTAACACAACCTATAAAGTTCTTTGGTTGCCGCAACTGGATTACCACGTATAAATATATAATCTGATTCCCTAATAATATTGCGATAACTTTTTATAATGGACTCTCTATATCTAAGGCTATCCAGCGTAGACAGCCAATTTGGTTGAGAGTATAAATTGACATTATCCGGTAAAGGATAGTCATCTTCATTATTGAAAGTTTCTGATACCCGAGAAGATAGACTAATCTGCTCAAATCGATTAGAAAATTCTGTTACCACTTTTGCAAACGAGCTAATTGCATAACGTTGATTACCACGAATCGATACCCGTCCACCAATAATGCCAAGCTTAGAGGTAAGGCCCATGATTCAGACACCTAATAGTAATCCGCGCGAAACATTGATGGTGTTTATCTTGTTTACAATAATGGACGTTATCTAACATCCTGAAAGCTTAGGATGCATCGAGCGCTATATCCACCCCACTCCTATCCAACACTATCTTCCTAACCTTTTCGGCTTGCTCAGTTTCTGGTACATGCGCCGGGAATACACCTG
>DJFZ01000023.1:0-22014 GCA_002432655.1 Thiotrichaceae bacterium UBA5859
AACTTTGGCGCATGCATATTACCCCCCTCTTAATGGAGTCACCGCTGCGGGCGACATTCATTTCGATACAGCAGAAAATTGGCAGATAGGTTCAGGCCCAGGATTTGACATTTTTACCGTCGCCCTACATGAAATCGGTCATGCTATTGGTTTAGGACACTCAGAGGAAGTCGGTGCTGTCATGGGTGCTTTCTACACTAAAGTCGTAGCAGGACTGCATGCGGACGACATCGCTGGTGCCCAACATCTATACGGACCTGCTGTGGTGCCACTACCTGCTGCTTTCTGGCTATTGCTTAGTGCGTTGGGAATGGTGGCAGGTTTTGCACGAGTACGCCTTTAGACAATTGGCTAAAAATATTAGCTATGTCCACCCCAGAAATATTTCTTTTTTATTAATTGTCTTTTTGTTTTCGTTGCACACCGATGCGTCATGGGCTCCCATAGAAGAGTCAACATTGTTCGTGCAATCAGATTTAATCATCCAAGCAGAGATCACTGAAATCGGAGTGGATCCCCGCCTTCCAGAAAATCTACTCGCCGCTCTGGTAAAAATTGAAGCTAAATTTAAAGGGGAAGATAAACAAATATACATCCTAACCCCTGCCATCACTGCTGCGAGGGTTAGCGATCAAATTGTCTTGCAAGAGGGTCAGTCCGGTTTTTGGTTTTTGACAAAATCTAATCTATACCCGGGATTTTATCTGCTGAATCATCCACAGCGATTTTGGCCGCTTAGTCAATCTGATAAATTTCTGCAATTAAAAGAATTGCATCTATCTGGCAAACAATAATATTGTCGGCGGCGCTTTCCTGTGACAATCGTGAAATAGATTCTGAAGCCGAAGTACAGTGTGCTCAAGTAAATGAGTAACGGATGTGGATAGTCAACGCTACTAATAAGAAAAAAGTGCGCTATTCACGCGCAGCTAGATTGCCATCTGTTGGAAGCAATTCTAATCGGCTATGTATTGCTAACTGTTCTGTTCGCCACCAAAAATCTCCCTTCGGCACATCATCCATTACAATGCGTTGACCCGGGGCGGGATAGTAGAGCTTAAATCGATGCTGTTTTTGTAAGGCCAATAACTCCTCTATGGGTTCTGTCCAGCCATGCAAGGCTAAATTAAAAGTGCCCCAATGCACAGGAAAAAGAGCATTACTTTTTAGCAATTCCATTGCCTTAACCGCATTCTGAGTCCCCAAGTGCACCGTCGCCCAACTAGGGTGAAATGCACCCACTTCTAAAAAGACGGCATCAAACGGACCATAGCGCTCGCCAATCTCCGCGAATCCCGGAAAATATCCGGTATCGCCGCTAAAATAAAAACGCTTACCACCAAGATGAATCACCCAGGAGCCCCAAAGCGTTTTATTTCTGTCGGTCAATCGGCGACCTGAAAAATGGCGAGACGGCGTAAATGCCAATACATCCTCTGAATTGATTTTATATTCCTGCCACCAGTCCAACTCCACAATCTGATCAGGAGCCACACCCCATATTTCTAAATGTGCACCTACTCCCAATGGCACCAAGAAAAATTTCGTCTTCGCTGCCAAAGCGCGTATGGTCTGTTCATCTAAGTGATCATAGTGATCATGAGAAATCAATACATAGTCAATGAAAGGTAATTGATCCACAGATATAGGCGTATCGAAAAATCTTTTTGGTCCCGCCCACTGCACAGGCGAGCAACGGGCACTAAATATAGGATCTGTTAGCAATCGCACACCGTCGATTTCTAAAAAGACCGTTGAATGACCGAACCAGATCACAGTGGATTCCTCAGGGAGGCGTCGAAAAAGGTCGGCATCAATCACCGGGATGCTCGGAGCAATATCGGGCTCCCGCTCCTGACCGCCGAGCAAATATTCCTTTGCTAACTCATAAAAGTTTCCAGAGCTGGCAATGGGCGTGGGCAGTAGATTGACGAATCGTCCGTCCTGATATTGCGCCGACATTTGCATTCTTGCGAGCCGCTCACCAGAAGCTTTACCCCCAAACGCTGGCCAATAGGCGCCAAACAACATCAGCATTGAAGTGATTAGGCAAAGGACTATAAATACTCGTTTATAAGACAAAACTAACAATCTCCACTGCGTGTACAGAGGTAAGCCATGACCACCGACCAGAAGTTAACTGCTCAATAAACAGCATCGAGACAGGCAGATTCGGTTAAACTAACGCCCCTATGGCAACTACGACTGATCTTAACCCAAAAAACATTTTTGATTACCCAAAATACTGGGCGGAATGTTTGACTCCTGCCCCCTTTCTACCTATGAACCGAAGGGAGATGGATGAGTTGGGTTGGGATAGTTGCGACATTATCTTAGTCACTGGAGATGCCTATGTGGATCACCCTAGTTTTGGCATGGCTATTATCGGTCGTTTATTAGAATCACAAGGTTTTCGTGTTGGCATCATTGCGCAGCCTTCGTGGCAGGATAAAACACCATTCATGGCTTTAGGGCCACCCAATCTCTTTTTTGGCATCACAGCCGGTAACATGGATTCAATGATTAATCGTTATACTGCGGAGCGAAAAATTCGCAACGACGATGCTTACACTCCTGGCGGTGAGGCCGGTGCACGCCCCGATCGCGCCACTTTAGTCTATGCTCAAAGAGTGCGAGAAGCTTATAAATCGATCCCTATCATACTTGGAGGAATTGAAGCATCTCTGAGACGAACCGCCCACTATGACTACTGGCAAGATAAGGTACGCCGTTCTTTTTTGGTGGATTCCAAAGCGGATATGCTGCTCTACGGCAATGCGGAACGCGCCATTGTCACCCTCGCCCATCGACTTGCACGCGGAGAGGAGATAAGCAGCATCACCGATCTGCGCGGCAGTGTGCTGTTACGGGACAACGTACCAGAGGAGTGGTATCAACTCGACTCCACTACCTTAGAGCCGCCCGCCCAAGCCGCTCTGCACAATCAAGACTACCAACCCTTACCGCTGAATCACTTTAAAAGTACAGGCACAGCAAAAAAATTCGTCGCACCAGTCGAACAAACCGTGATTCGATTACCAAGCTATGAACAGGTACGCGCAGACAAAAATCTATATGCTCATGCAAACCGAATTATTCACCTGGAAACCAACCCTGGTAACGCGCGCGCACTGGTACAGAAACATCAGGATCGTGAACTTTGGCTCAATCCACCGCCCCTACCCTTGAGCACACAAGAGATGGATTTTATCTATGATCTACCTTATCAACGGGTACCCCATCCCCAATACGGTCAGGCGAGAATTCCTGCCTATGAGATGATTCGTTTTTCCGTCAATATCATGCGTGGATGTTTTGGTGGCTGTACATTTTGCTCCATTACCGAACATGAAGGCCGCATCATACAAAACCGTTCTGAGGAGAGCATTTTGCGGGAAATCGAACTGATCCGCGATCAAGTACCCGGATTCACTGGCGTGATCTCCGATCTTGGCGGCCCCACCGCCAATATGTATCGATTGGCGTGCCGCTCAAAAGAGATCGAAGCGGCCTGTCGCAAACCTTCGTGCGTTTTTCCCGGGATCTGCTCCAATCTAAATACTGATCACAGCAGTTTGATAGGTTTATATCGCAAGGCGCGCGCGCTGCCTGGAATCAAAAAAATTCTCATCGGCTCAGGTGTACGCTATGACCTCGCCACCCAGTCCCCAGAATATGTGAAAGAGCTGGTCACCCATCATGTGGGCGGCTATTTAAAAATTGCACCAGAACATACAGAGTCGGGACCCTTGTCAAAAATGATGAAACCGGAAATAGACTCATACTATGAATTCAAACACCTATTCGACAAGTTCAGTGCCATTGCTGGCAAAGAACAATATTTGATTCCTTATTTTATCGCTGCGCATCCAGGCACCACGGATGAAGATATGTTGCAGTTGGCGCTATGGTTAAAACAAAATGGTTTTCGTGCCGATCAGGTTCAAGCTTTCTATCCTTCGCCGATGGCCACCGCGACAGCCATGTACCATACGCATAAAAACCCGTTAAGAAAAATTAAAACGGATAGTGAATCTGTAGACATTGTCAAAGGAGAGCGACGTCGACGCCTGCATAAAGCTTTTTTACGCTACCATGATCCGGCAAACTGGCCGTTGTTGCGAACCACTTTAAAGCAAATGGGTCGAGATGATTTGATTGGGCCAGGTAAAAAACAATTGGTGCCAAAGATCCAGCCCGCCGACAACAGGCCCTATCAGAGCAGCAGACGAAAAAATTCGAGTCTTACCCACTCTAAACGTCCGCGTAGATTTCAAACAAGATTCAACCCTAAACAGTGACTTGACCATCATAAAAAAAGGGCTTCAGTGGAAGCCCTCTTATAACTGACAACGAAGCTCTAATCAGATCTCTGACGATAAACCATCGTCACACCCGCAGGACGCATCGAGCCCGCAGTAGGCGCTGGATCGATCTCCTGTGGGACATCCACAGCATCGGTCTCTTTCATCGCTAGCACTGTTTCCGCTTCATCTGTGTCAGAGGTAGGTACTGGCTGTCTATCCAAAAACATCAATAGACAAGGCAACAATAAAAAGGTGGCGATTAGTGCTAAACCAACACAAAGTGCTATCAGCAATCCTAAATCTTTTGATGGCTGAAACGCGGATTCAAACAACACCGAAAATCCACACACGAGAATGACAGAGGTCACCAATAAAGCCACACCCACTGTCTGAAATGAATATCGAATGGCTTCAGCGGTAGGCAGGTTCAGCTCTTTTCTTGCCCGTTGATATTTTGTGAGAAAATGCACCGTGTCGTCCACAATGATCCCTAATGCGATGACCAATACTGATGCACCAGACATTCCCAACTCACCCACTATTAGTGCCCACATACCAAATGCCATCACAATCGGTACAGTGTTGGGAATCAAACTCAGTACGCCAAGTTTGACATTACGCAGCGCCACGAGAATCACAGCAGAAATCAATACCAGTGCGATGTAAACACCGTTCAGCATGCTCTGTAGATTTCTCTTCGCTTCATGAGCAAATAACACGCTCTCACCTACGGCGTTCTTCACAACCAAGTCCGGTGTATGAATTTTGGCCCAGGCCAAAGCGCGTCTATCCAGATCGAGGATCTCGTCCGTCTTGGCATTGGTAAGCGCCACTGACATTCTGGAACCTGTGCGGCTCACATTAACAAAGTTTTCCACGCCCAAACCGGCAGGAAGAGACATCTCAAACATCAGCAGATACTGAGCTGCCAATTCGCGAGACTCCGGTGCAATATAATATGCGTCGTCTTCATCGTGCCAAGTCTTGTTTAAGCGATACATGATGTCCGCATAAGATTCCACATGCAGCACCTCAGGTTGTTGGTTAAACCAATTTTTCAGCGCCCCAAGTTGATGTAGATAGTTTGGTTCGTTAATCGACCCCTCTTCTCCCGTCATATTAGCAATATCATAGTGAATCGCCTCCACGCCTGAGAGGTGCTGCACGAAAAAGTCATTATTGCGACGAAACTCTACACTTTCATCCATATATTCCAAAAAGGTATCGTTAAATTCAATTTTTTGAATCGACCAGCCTAAACCAGCAATCATCGCAAGCAGTGCCAAGAACACCCCGACGTGGTGACGAACCACAAAACTTTCAATGAGATCGATAGAACGAAAACGATACATGCCGTCCCGACCAGATTTAGCAGGTAGCGCCTGTATCAATACGGGCAGGAAAAATATGGAATAACAATAAGCAAATAACACCCCCAAGGCGACAATATTCCCCATATCCCTAAATGGTGGAGATTCATTGAAATTCATGCTCAGAAAGCCAATTATAGTGGTTAAGCTGGTGAGGAAAATCGGCTTGTGGTTGACTCTAAGAGATTCCTGGATAGCTTCCCGCTTGGGTAATCCACGATTGAGTCCTTGGAAATAAGTCACTAATATGTGCACACTATCCGCGATACCCACCGTGAGAATCACCACCGGTGCAGCAGCACTGGTGGGAGAGAGCTCAATCCCGAAAAAGACCGATACACCTAGAGCGGAAATCGCCGAAAAGCTGACAACCACCATAGTCGCGAAAGTTCCCACCGCCGACTTCAAAAAGAAAAGCATCAACGCAGCCATGATCAATACCACTAAAGGCAATAAGCGAGTGAGATCTTGAATGGTAGCGGAAAGCAAGGCTTCATCCGCATAGATTCCCCCGGTGTAACGAATCTCAATTTGTGGAAACTTAGCTTCCAACTCCTGAATCAATTGATCAACCGCCTCAATCGCCTCATGAGCTGCTTGCTTGGCGCCTTCACCACCACGCGCCACATTTAAGTTAATGCTAACTGCGGCCAATCGACCATCTTCAGACACCAAACGCCCTGCTAATTCCGGATTATTGAGAACCCGATCCCGTATAGACTTTAGATCTTCGATATTCAGAGTAGACGCATCACCGTATAAGGGCTGCACCAACAAATCACCCTCGTCATTAATTGAGGTAAATTGAAAATTGCTTATAGAATCGGCGCGCAGCACATTGGGCAATAACCAACTTTTTTCTGTCAACTCCCTAAGCGCCTGTAGATTCTGCTGGGTAAATATTGAATCCTCTTGACTATAGAGTCCCAAAATAACGAAGTTATTTTTCACATAGGTATCTTCATAAGATTCTAGTGCCTGAAGATGTGGGTTATTCGCACCAAAAAACATGCGCATATCATCATTAATTCGTGCATTGGTGAGCTGATATCCAGTGACCGTCACTATCAACAGTGTAGCTAGGATGGCTAGGTTCCCATTTTTTAACAACCAAGTTTCAAATTTCATAATTTCCCCAAAGTCCGCCAAAGTGCAGCACATCAAAAGCATCACTCCGACCAATGATATATTAATTATTTTTATAGGACGGCGATTATATTTATATTTTATTTATTGACCAAGAGTTATTTTAAAATTCTTCAAAAACTTAATATTATCGTAATAATCGTATTACTGAACTTTTATTAAGATTATGTAATTATTTGTTAATTAAAGATTATTAAACTAGTTGAGCGATTCACTACTATGTCATTAATATTACTTATAAAATAGTCGTGGAGCACCGGATCTGGACCAATTTTCTTTTTATCCCAATCTTTCACCTGACTTCAGAAACAGATTATCTGAGCATAAGGACAAACAGAGGTGGTCGCATTTAGTCAGGGGGTACTGATAGCTGTCGGGCAAAAGATGCTAAAAGGGCGTCGATACCCCCTATAGCGGTATTAGGCTGAATAGCACAGCTCGCAAGCATGCTGCAGAAAAATCATCAGGGATCCGTGAAAAAGGGGAGCTAAAATACTATCAACGCGAACAACAGGACACTCAAGTTACTCCACTTGGGAGCCAGAAACCGTGATCACCGCCCTTGGCGATCGGAACACCTTTGTCCCACCCGTCATACGCTGATGCAACATCAACAGAGTAGGCAACAATAGCGCCCATTCTATGGCCAATATGAGCACACTGGTGGAAAGAGAAAAACCAAAAGATACCGCGCCGAATTTCATTCCCGCCATATAATTGAGCGGACCCGCAAACGCACCTAATACACAGGCCAGAAGGTAACGTTGTCTTAACCAAGACAACGGCCCCTCAAAATTAGCGACGAAGCCTATCCACAAAGCAACGAGATAAGGGGGTGACCAGTTGCTGATGGCACCGGGAAAGTGAAACACACCCAATAAAGACAACACACCATCTACAGAGCTGCCTATCATTCCCAACAAAGCAATGCGCCAAAGTACCGAGAATGAGAGCGATAGGCTCCTGAACAACAGCGTCAGAAATAGCGCCATCACCACCGGCCCCAACCAAGGTAAATTGTTGGCACCGCCTAGTACACAGGCAAACCAACCTGCCTGGAAAAATATCAGTAGTAAGAGTTGTTTCATCTGTAGTCAATCTTTAACGCAATGGTACCTCTTCCCGTGTCATCGGCTTGTGAAACACAAACTGAAAACATCCCGTGGCACGCTCTAAAAACCCCGCCTCACAATAACACAAATAGAATTGCCACATACGAATAAAGGACTCAGGATAGCCTTGTTGACGCACATCATTTAATGCCTGTAAAAAGCGATGGCGCCAATGATTTAATGTCAGTGCATAATGACGGCCAAAGTCCTCAATATGTTGTACACGCAAATCCGTGTGCTCAGTGGTGGCATGCATGATGGCGGTCACTGAGGGTAGGTCACCCCCTGGAAAAATGTATCGCTGAATAAAATCAGTATGATTTTTAGCTTGTTCGTATCGCTGTTCATTGATAGTGATACTTTGCAACAGAAATGCCCCATTTTCTTTTAGCAAATGCTGACAAGTCTGAAAAAACAGGCCCAAATATTGATGACCCACTGCCTCAATCATTTCAATAGAAACAATTTTATCATACTGGCCTTCTAACGTGCGGTAATCTTGCTGTAAAACAGTAATGCGATCTTCTAGCTGCGCCTCTGCAACACGTTCAATCGCCCACGCATATTGCGCCTCAGAAATGGTCGTAGTGACCACTTGGCATCCATAATTTTTCGCCGCGTGTATAGCAAAGCCACCCCATCCTGTTCCTATCTCCAACACAGTATCATGCGAACTCAAATTTAACTTTTGACAAATCAAGTCGAGTTTGTGAGTGGAAGCATCAAATAAGGAACTCTGCGGTGATTCAAATACGGCAGATGAGTACATCATCGTTTCGTCTAAAAATAACTGATAAAAATCATTACCCAAATCATAGTGGGCAGAAATATTCTTCTTACTACCTTTGATGGTATTGGCGCGCAGGGCATGCCATTGCTGGTTGACCATTTGTCCCAATCGAGCGAGCCCAGATTCCAAGCCTCTTAATGCGGCTTCATTTTGTAGAAACAACTGGAACAATAGGGTCAGATCCGACACGACCCATTTACCCTCCATGTAAGCTTTACCCAGACCAATATCGGTACTAAGCAAGACATCTCGGTAAGCGCTAGCCTGTTGAATATGCATACGCACATGGGGACCGTCTGATTCCACAGAGCCAAATTGATGTTCGCCCTCATCATCAATGATTTCTAAATAGCCTCGATGAATGTGGTTAAGCTTGCTGAATATAATTCTTCGGCAAAACGCCTCTATACGTTTAAGTGATCCAGAGGACGACAACTCCTGCTGACTACCGAATCCTTCTTTTGATAACATTTTCACTGTTACTCCTTTCTAACTTTTTACAGTATGTGGGTGATAGGTTGCACCCTTTAACTTTAATTTCAATGCTTGCCAGTAAATGCCCAGAACGATCTGCATGGTCATAGCAGGAAACTTAATAATACTTTTCCATGCGTTCATTTGGGTTAAAGGTATGCGATTGAGGCGCATACTGGCGTTAAATACGGGTTGTGTTTCTTTATCCACATCAATATTGATTAATAATTCCTCTCCCGGGATCGTTAACGCAAATCGATATATCAAATCCATTGGCAAAAAAGGTGAGACGTGAAAAGCTTTATTTGTTTCCACGTGTAATTTATCCCCGGAATCATTTGCTGTGACTGGCATCACATAACAATGCTGTTCATGCCACGGTGTGTTGTTGACTTCGGCAACAACCGTCTTCACATTCCTATCGTCGGCGTCAAAGCAGTAATAAAAACTCACTGGATTAAAACAGTGGCCGAAATAGCGAAGATGAGTGAGCAAGCGAATCGATCCCATATCTGTATCTGTGGTCGTTTCCTGAATCAGATGTCTTACCGACTGACTCAGCTCCAAATCCGGATCGCCTAAGTGATCACATCTATAAAAAGCAGCCAGAGCACGGTCGTCTAGTGACCACCCCTTGATTGCATTAAAGATTTCACTTAACTCAGATAGATCTAGATAGACCATAAATAAAGAATAGTTAAATCTATGCTCAAAGGGCTGAGTACGACAATGGCTAACTGACCCGGCGTAAAGGCAACTCTGCATGCTTGGCTCCATTTTCTATCTGACGAACAACATTTAAAGCGCTCACCACACCGTCTTCATGAAACCCCCATCGCCAATAAGCACCACAGTAATGGGTGTGATGTTTTCCAGAGATCTCTGACCAGCGCTGTTGGGCTGAGACACTACGCTCATTAAATACCGGATGATCGTACTGAATGACCTTGATCACTTTTTCCGGATTAATTCTGTCTAGCTGGTTTAGTGTGACACAGTAAGTCTTATTCGAATTCAGACTCTGTAAAATATTCATGTTATAGGTAAGGGTGGCACCTTGAATGTCGTTAAGTTGATAATTCCAGGCCGCCCATGCACGCGTCTGCTGAGGCAGCAAACTGGTATCCGTGTGCAATATCGCCGTGTTTTCTTGATAGGGTATCGCACCGAGTGTTGTTTGCTCTTCCTCCGTAGGATGGGCCAAAAGTCGTAACGCCTGGTCGCTATGACAGGCGAATATCACTTTATCGAAAGACTCTTTTCCATACTTTTCAGTCAACACCTGAATCTTAGCAGATTCTCGATATACTGTACGCACGGGTGTGCCGGTGACGACTCTTTGGTTATATTGGGCCATCAATGCATCCACATAAGACTTAGAGCCTTGGCTTATGACATACCACTGAGGTTGTTGGGTCACTGTCAACAATCCATGATTGTGGAAGAAGCGTACAAAGAATTGCATAGGCATGTCTAATATCATCTGTGGATCAGACGACCAAATGGCAGCACCCATGGGCAAAATATATCGCTCAATGAAATATTGAGAGTAATTTGCACGTAGCAAATAGTCGCCAAAAGATTGTTGCTCATCTAGATCAACCAATGCATGACGATTGAATCGAAGGATATCTCGCAACATACGCCAAAATGGCCAACTAAATAGATTTCGACGATCCGCGAATAGGGCATTTAAGGAGGTGCCCGCGTAGGCGAATTGGCTACCCTGCTGATTGACGCTGAAGCCCATTTTCGTTTTCTGATAAGGGACATTCAGCTCATTCAATAACGACAGAAAGTTCGGGTAAGTTCGATCGTTGAATACAATGAACCCAGTATCTACCGGATGGGTGCGTTCACCATCGTGTATCTCATGGGTATGGGTATGACCGCCAATGTGATCATTTGCTTCATACAAGACTACCTGGTGATTCTCTTTTAGTTTATGGGCAGCAACCAATCCTGAGATCCCTGCACCGATGATCGCTATTTTCATCATGTCCTCACAGTCTTTGCTAACAGTCGCGCCGACCACGACTTAGGCAAGTAAGAAATCAACTTTAATGTGGTTGAAAACAACTTCGGAAAATGAATTTCCCGTTTGTACTGCATCATTTCCTTGGCAATGGTACGCGCCGCTTCATCTGCCTCAATCAAAAATGGCATCGGAAAATCATTCACATCCGTCAAAGGCGTTTTCACAAATCCAGGGCATACCACTGAGACAGGAATACCATGGGGCTGCAGGCTTAGGCTAAGCGCCTCCAGCATGTTACGAATGGCAGCTTTACTGGCTCCATATGCCTCCGCACGCGGCAGACCCACATACGCAGCCGTACTACTGACCCCCACCAAGTGAGGCCGAGTAGACTGTAGAAGATGAGGTAGCACCGCTTCAACACCGTAAACCATGCTCATAAAATTAACTCGCATGATATGTTCAAAAACCTCACTATTAAATTCAGTCACTGAGACGTATTCATTGGTCCCGGCATTAAATACAACGGTGTCCAATTGACCAAAATCGGCAACAATGCGCTCAGCGATGTCGTTGTTGGCGTCTCTATCAGTGACATCGAACGCATAAGCTTTGGCTTCATGCGGCAACGTAGAGACTAACTTTGCCAACTTGTCTTCGCTGCGTGCCGAGAGGGCTAAACGCGCGCCCTTCTGGCTAAACTCTTCTGCCAACGCTTTACCGATCCCATAAGACGCGCCAGTTATCCAAATAACTCTGTCTTTAAAATATGCACTATCCATCACTATGCTCTTCCTTTTATCCACCGTATCACCGCACCTAATCCGGTGATGTTTTCGTATAGCAGCGCACCGAGATCAAAATAATCACGGTGAGAAATACATTTTTCTTCGAACACCAAATGACTACAACCGGGCACGATAAATGACTTGCCCGCGTTCAAACGAGGATGGGTCAAGTACATATCCCAGATCAGTAGATACCGCTCAGCTTGCTGCAGTTGATCTAGAAATTTAAATTCAATATCAGTGACATTCTGATACATGTGTTGAAAGTAGTCCGTGAGAGCAGGGAGACCTTGTATGCGATGTAGCGGATCCTGAAATACGATTTGCGGTGCGTAAATAGAATCCAATAGATGCATATTGGACTTGTCGAGTTTTTGAAATGTCTGTTTAAAATCTTCTATATTCATCACAATTCTCTTCTATCAATTAAATCCAGTATAACCGTTCATTTCTCAAGAATTTGTTAAACCGAGAAGTGCCGATCTGAGTTTCGTGTTTGGCGTTTTAGGAGAGAGCCAAATCCCTAAAAATGCTTCGCTCAACTGCGGATCTTCTATTTCGCCCAGATATTCTCCATTGAAGTAGAATGCTCCAACACCTTGGGAATCGACTAAAAATATGAGCTCATCATTCTCTTCAACGGTAGGCCAGATGCTACCAAGACGAGCAATGTAGTCTTCTATCTGTGCATCCGGCAGTTCGCCCATGCGTTGCCAAATTTTCTCTGTGGCCGTCAGTAACTGTTCTTGCTTAATGGTTCGATGATATTGGATGCGTAACGCTCGACCCTGTGGATCGGAGTCGCTACCATTCTCATAGTAGGAAGCTGTGTACAGACGGAATCCGATGTACTTGAGCGTTCCCGAACCTATCTGTTGCCACTCTTCTAATACTTTGGTCGAATCTGCCATCGCCGGCTGCACAAGCATAATCGCGACACACTGCACCAACAACGGGATGAGTGCTGCACTAAGTCGGTACGGAGTGGTACACCGGATAATTCTTCTAGGCATTTCTGTAGTCCTTGACAATGAAAGTGTTAATGGTCGCTCAACAACAGTGAAATAAATGTCAAACCTAGTGAGACAATAAATTTTCTGATTTCACAAATTTTTGAGTTTTTCTTGAACAGAATTTCACTTTGCTGGATTTAAGATGAGTCACTCAACTGAAAATCAACTCATTTCGAAGGAGCTCAACATGAACCGTCCCCTCTCTCTTTCTCTCGCAGCGATGCTGGGTGTATCCATAGCAGGCTGTAATGAAGAGTCTATAGTCAAGGTGAGATTTTTGCACGCCTCTCCAGACGCACCTGCAGTAGACATCACTGCTCGTGGAGTCAAAGTCGTAAAGGATTTGAACTATCGTGAAGGAACCGGCTATTTACCCGCCCTGAAGGGTAACACAGCCATCGAAGTTCGACCGGCGGGCACAGAAACTGCCGTTATCAGTGCAAATGTTGACCTACAAAAAGGCGTGGAATACACCATCGTCGCATTGAATAACGTTGCCAGCATTGAACCTCTGGTGATCGCCAATGATGCAGATTCGCCGGCAGAAGGCTTCATTCAGTTACAAGTGGTGCACGGCGCACCCAGCGTACCGGAAGTAGACATCTACATTACCGGTGCAGACGATGATCTGACTGGCGCCACGCCTACTCTGGCCGCCGTTCCATTCAAGGCAGTTTCCGATGAACTCGAAGTAGCCGCCGGCAACTATCGCGTTCGCGCAACTTTAGCGGATGATAGCAATGTGGTATACGACTCAGGTCCAATTGATATTCCGGCGGGTAGCGAAATTATCGCCGTTGCCACGGAAGTGGCCACCGGGCTGTCGCCCATCGGTCTCATCCTGATGCAAGAGGACAAAAACAGTCCAGTGGTCGCACTGAATGATGCCCGCGCCAGAGTCAGAGCGGTCCATGCCTCACCCGATGCACCTGAGGTAAACGTGCTGGTAAATGATGCCGTAGCCTTGAGTGATGTGCCCTTTGCCGTGGGTTCGGACTATTTGACGATTCTCTCCGGCGAAACCAATCTTAAAGTCAATGCTGCCGCGAGCAGCGCGACGGTGATAGATGCCGATTTGAGTATCGACGCCGGCACGGACTACACGGTTGCTGCGGTTAACTTTTTAGCCAGCATCGAACCCTTGGTCCTAGTGGACGATAATAGCCAACCGGCAGCGGGCAATATAAAGTTGCGCCTGGTACATGCGGCCCCTAGCGCTGGATTGGTGGATATCTACATCACGGACGGTACTGATGACATAAGTATCCTGGATCCAGCCATACAAGACTTTGATTTTAAAGCTGATTCTGGATACTTGGAAGTGCCAGCAGGGAGCTATCGGGTGCTCATCACCGTCGCGGACACGAAAACGGTGGCCATCGATTCCGGCACTGTTGATTTGACCGCAGGTCAAGTTCGCACCGCTTTTGCCCTCGATCCGGCACCTGGCTCCAGTGATTTCGGTGCGCTGTTACTCGCCGATCTGAACTAAACCCCTCCCCCTCCATTGCCCCCGGGCCATCACCCGGGGGGTTTTTATTTTTTTCACTATGGGCCTGATATAGAATGAATGCCGACCTCACTGAATTCCATTTTGCACCTATGAACAAGATTACCGATCTTAAATGCCGTATTTTAGTAGTTGAAGATAACATCGATATCGCCACGTTGTTGTTGGACTATCTCGCCGATCTAGGCCATGTACCCGATCATGCTGCAGATGGTCATGAGGCTTATCACCTCGCCACTGAAAATGAGTATGACGCTATTATTTTAGATCTGGCACTACCTGGCATGGATGGTACCGAAGTCTGTCGCAAGCTGCGCCAAGAAGCTCACTCATCTGTCCCCATTTTAATGTTAACCGCACGAGATACTTTAGAGGACAAACTCAGGGGATTTGATTTTGGCGCAGATGACTATCTCGTCAAGCCCTTCGATCTCCCAGAGGTGGAGGCACGTTTGACTGCGTTGTGGCGTCGTACCCGTCACGGCATGAATACGGAAATTAAAGTAGCAGATTTAGTCCTGAATACTGAAACCTTTGAAGTCAGCCGTGAGAATAAAAAAATAGCGCTCAACCCAGTTCGGCTGAAAATTTTAAATCTCTTAATGCAACAAAGTCACCGAGTCGTATCACGCCAGGAAATTGAAGCAGCCGTATGGGGCGATGAACCTACCGACAGTGACGCCTTACGCACCCATATGTCCGCCATTCGACAAGCTATCGATAAACCGTTTAAGACAAAGCTATTACATACAGTACATGGTATTGGTTATCGACTACATGATGCCACTGAATAGTAGTGCTGCCTCAACCACTCAATCGACTTCGCTCCAATCCAATGGCACTGCAATTGGTGTTCATCTCACTATTGCTACTGATTACCATTCTCTTAGTTCGTTGGGTAACCGAACAGATCTTGGTAAAGGAGGCGCTGCGGTTAGAAGCAGAAAGTTTTATTGCCGAATATAGAGAGGATCCAAACTTTCCCTTACCACACACACGCAACCTCATTGGTTACTTGAACCCCAGCAAAGATAAGCATCTACTACCGCCGCCCCTACGCCACCTTCCAGAGGGACTGACCGCCGAAGTCTTTTATTCCGAGGATTATCAACAGGTGCCGGTGTTTGTGCAAAGTTTTGATGACAAACGCCTACACCTAGTTTATCTGGAAGCCAATGTAGACAAATTGGTGTTCTTATTCGGCATACTGCCTTTGACGTTGATCTTAATGTTACTCTACCTTGGCACCTGGATAAGTTACCGACTGACTTGGGGTGCGATTTCTCCAGTACTACATCTTGCCAAACAGGTACGTGGCATGGAGCCTGAGAACGCCCAAGCGATTTTTGATCGAGAACTTCCAAAGTTAAAAGGTGAAGTGGCTGAGCTAGGTGAGGCCCTACAGCACTATTCACAGCGAATCGACCAGTTGATCAAGCGCGAACGTCAATTTACCTCTGACGCCAGTCATGAATTGCGCACTCCGGTCACCATTTTAGATGGTGCAATCCAGATGCTATTGACCGATCCCAGTTTATCCGAAAAGGCCCAAAGCCGTCTGACAATGATGAAAAAAGCCAGTCGCGATCTGGCAGAGTTGATCCACGTATTTTTGCTGCTTGCTCGAGAAAGCACAATAGTTAACGATGAATCACCCCATCCCATCGTGCCATTAGTCTCCGAGGAAATTGAAAAATTACAACCTTTAACAAGTGAAAATAGCCTGGAGATTGAACTGATAGTGATTTCAGACTGGCGAGTGCATGCGCCACACCAAGTGGTACGCATCATCCTCAGTAACCTGATCCGCAATGCCATCAACTATTCCAATGGCGGGAAGATAGAGATCAAGATATTCACTGACACCATACAGATCTGTGACAACGGACCCGGTATTGAGCCGGAACTATTACCGCATATATTCGAACGCCATGTACGTGGACGAGGACATAATAAAGCAGGCGAAGGTATTGGATTATCGATTGTAAAACGCCTAGTAGACGACTTTGATTTTCAGATCCAATACGAAAATCGACCACAAGGCGGGTTGGCCGTCACCCTAAAAGAAATACATGTGCATCAGTAATGGCGAATTACGGTCTATCCTTGATGCTGTTCCGGCGTGATCTGCGTCTTCAAGATAATACAGCGCTTAACGCCGCACTGAGCCAAAGCCGTCAGGTGTTGCCACTGTTCATCTTCGATCCCAAACAACTCGAACCTCACCCCTATTTTAGCGCGCCCGCTCTCTTTTTTATGTTAGAGACCTTAGAGGAGTTGACGCAACACCTGCGATCATTTAACTCTGATTTGCATCTATTTAAAGGCTCACCAGCAACGGTACTCAATCAACTGCGCGATAGTTGTTCGTTCGATGCGCTTTTTTTTAATCGAGACTATACGCCATTTAGTCGACAACGGGATGAAACACTCTGCCAACTCGCAGACAAATGGAAGCTTCCGTGCCACATTTATGGGGATAGCTTGCTCGTAGAGCCAGAGGAAATCGCTAACGCCCAGGGCAACCCTTATCGAGTATTTACACCCTTCTATAAACGCGCTAAAACCTTGAAGGTGGCGCCTTCTGCTCAATTATTTGGTGAGAATTTTACCAAATTAAACGTCGGTGACTCGTCACTTATGAGCCAGCTAAAAACTCAAACTAAAAGTGTACCGCGACCGTTTTTTCAGGGAAGCCGCACGCAAGCTTTGTCGCGACTGCACGCTTGCACCTCCCTCACTGACTACGATAAGGATCGGGATTTTCCTGCACGGCAAACCAGCGGATTATCTGCTCACTTGAAATTTGGCACCTTATCCGCTCGCGAACTCTATCATGCAATAGTGCGGGCTTTCGGCGCAGACCATCACATCATCAAAGAACTCTATTGGCGGGACTTTTTCACCCATGTTGGCCATCACTTCCCTCATGTTTTTACCGGCGCTTTTCATGCCAAGTACGATGCAATCTCATGGCGCGAAGAGACACATACCTTTGCGCACTGGTGCGCCGGGCAGACTGGCTTTCCTATTGTGGATGCAGGTATGCGGCAATTAAACCAAACTGGGTACATGCACAATCGCGTCAGAATGATAACCGCGTCATTCCTGGTCAAGGATCTTTTTATTCATTGGCGTTGGGGGGAGGCATACTTCGCCAGTCGATTGATCGATTTCGATCCCTGTGTCAACAACGGCAATTGGCAATGGGCGGCCTCTACGGGATGCGACGCGCAACCCTACTTTCGTATTTTTAATCCCTGGGCGCAACAGAGTAAGTTCGATCCTGAGGCGGAATACATTAAAGCTTGGGTACCTGAACTACACTCTTTGTCAGCAACACAAATCCATCGCCTGCATGCATTAGACTTAGGTGAAGCGTATCGAAAACCAATGTTAGATCATAAGTTAGCTAGTGGTAGCGTACGCGAAGCCTATCGTCAAGCCCTGAACAGTCTGTGATTAAATAGACTAATATCTGTCGTAGATAAAGGGCTATTTCAAGACTCATTGTAAAACACAATTACCAATTCAAGTGTTGTTCATCGAGTTTTTTAACAACAAAGCTCTGTTGGATAGTGAGTACATTAGCCCATTCAAGTGGATGTTCAAACCTACCGCTTGTCACGGACATACCGCTCAATAACCCGCTGAGAGACTTAATCGGCAGGCATAAACATCAGCGTGACTTCACCCACGCGAAATCCCCACTTAGTCACTATGGCTCGATTGATCAGCATCTTGTCTGGTTGTAAGTACATTTTATCTTTGAACTTCACCTGGTAACTTTTATCACCTACTGGCAATTTCATCTGGTAATCCCAATGTAGTGTATTTCCTGTTACTTCACCCACTGCGGTACCCAAGATATCTGCAGCACGTCCTTCATAGAGTCCATTCTCCAAACGTTTGATACGCCAGATCCGCCGCTGTTTTTCTCCATCTGCATAATCGAAATCTTCGGTTAATACCAACTCACCATTTTGTTTCTCACCGACAATGGTCACCTTAAACTGTCTGACAAGCTCTCCCTGACGATTTTCGAATATTCCCCACGCAGTGGTTTCCCCTAGAAAATAGGACTCCAGATCGAATTCGCTCGGCCAGGATTGCGACCAAGCCAATGGTGGGGTAGCCATACCCAGAAATATTATGCTAAAACTCAATACGTACTTGAACAATTTCATGATAATTTCCTCTTGTCATTGGATTCAAATAAGATAACTAGTGAAGCGTAAAAAAAATGTGAAACCTGCTAAAAAGTTACTCGGTCCCTAGAAAACTGTGACTACTGCGGAAAAATCCTTAATTTAAGATTCGGCACCACATTTTCATCACTGCAGAACAGTGTCTGTCGGCCCAGGGAAAAACACTATGCAAGCCTTAGTTGCTCATCAGCTCAATCAATACTCCGTAGAAGATGTCTCTATCGATAAGCCTCAAGTGGGCGAAGTACTCGTGCGCATGAAGGCAGTAGGTGTTTGTCATTCTGATCTGTCTATCATTAATGGCACCATTCCCCATCCATTCCCCACTGTAGTCGGCCATGAAGGCGCTGGTATCGTGGAACAAATTGGAGAAGGCGTACACAATGTCCATCCTGGTGATCATGTGTTGCTTTCTTTCATACCCCAGTGTGGACATTGCTATTTCTGCGAGCACAAATCACCCAATTTTTGCTTAGCCGCCAACCAGTCAGAGCCAGGAAAAATGCTGGATGGCACCACTAGGCTGTCTATCAACGGTCGGCCCGTGTCATCACTATTTATGTTGGGCAACATGGCCGAATTTGCGGTGGTGCCGAGTATCAGTTTGACTGCGATTGATACGAACGTACCCTTTGAAATTGCTGCCCTGGTGGGGTGCGGTGTGACCACTGGTATCGGCGCGGCGTTAAAAACCGCTCCGGTGCGTGCAGGTGATCGAGTGGCTATCTTTGGTTGCGGTGGCGTTGGCTTATCTGTCATTCAGGGGGCTCGAATCGCAGGTGCCAAAGAAATATTTGCCGTGGATTTATCTCAAGATAAATTGGAGCTAGCAGAAAGTTTTGGCGCGACAGAATCATTTGGATCCGAAGTGAATGCCGTGAAAGAGATCATGGCCCGTACTGATGGCATTGGCGTTGACAAAAGTTTTGAAGTAGTAGGCCATCCCGATTTGGTACAACAGGCTCTTTCCGCGACACGACGCGGTGGTACCCTAACGTTGGTCGGAATTGGGCGCATAGATCACACTATCTCCCTTAACGCATTGATGATGCCTGTCAGCGGAAAAATCATTAAGGGGTGTCTGTATGGTGATGCAGATTTTAAAACTGATTTTCCCTACTATTTAGATTTATACCGACGAAATCAACTCGAACTAGAGCGATTAATCACCAAAACTTATCATATCGATGAAGCTGTTCAAGCTATCGCAGATCTTGAACAAGGGAAAAACGCTCGAGGTGTGATAGTTTTTGAATAAACATGACGGCATCAAACTTTAAAATCGATAGCCGGCAGTTACAAAATAAATCATGGTATCTGCCTCTACCTTAGTCTCAAGTTCACCGGCTACTGGAGTGGCCGACCCAGAAGCCAACGCCAGGTAAAAATTAGGATCCATATCTGCCTGAATGTTGGTTTCGAGATGGATATAGTAGAAGCTAAAGCTTGCAAACCATTGGCCTTTGAGTTGCCAATCTATTCCTCCATTCATGGTATACCCGATTGAACTCTCAAAATCGAATGCACCATCCTGAAAAGCAAAAACGGCTTTTAATTCATTGTCTAATCTGACCTCACCAAAGTACGCATAATAGGCACCAAAACCGAAATAAGGCTGGAAGGCAGAACTTCTATATCTTGGGTAATATTGCACACTCGCAGTTAAAGGCAAGACATCTACGGTACCCACCTCATCCACTCCCAATGCCGACAATCCTTTTGCCGTCACTTTTAATCCTGCTGGAAGACCGATCAAGGTTTCAATGCCCCAATTCGATCCCAACAAATAACTGATACTGCCTGCAATGGCCATACTATTTTGCACACCTAAGCCGGTTTCTGTTCCCAAAAAAGAATCTAGTGAGAGTGGAGCCAATCCAGCCGAAGGTGAAGACACTACTAGCGGCTCGCTTGATGCATTGGGCTCCATTAAGGCCATTCCTGTTCGCAACAAAACCTCGCCTTTCTCATAGGCGTAGGTTGAAGTAGTGAGTACGAATAAAAATATCGAAAATAAAATATCTGAGTATTTCTTCATATGACGCCATCCCAGTGAAGATTATTGTTATTATTGGGAGTCTGTTCTCAATTGCTCAAGAATCCGATCCTTTGCCCTGTTTCGGAATAGTATTCAGATGCTTTAGAAAATTATAGAACCGAATGTTTAGTTCAAGCTTTGTAAAAAGCTGAACGAAGTTTAAGTGTCACAAATTATTTAGATAGAACTTAATTAATATTATGTTTTATTTATCTATCACGTCTTTAATACTGCAGCACTCTAGGGCGCATTTAATTTTTTCCGAACACGCCAGCGAGTGACCATTCCGGCGGTGATATGATCGGTGACGTGACAATGATATAACCAGTCTCCGGGATTATCTGCGCGCATATCAACAGTGGCCGTAGTATTTGGAAGTAGATCGATGACATCGCGCCGCTGACCCGCTTGTAGCACGGTCTCTCCATGCCAATGTACTGTGTGCAGATCCACTTCTGTGCCCATACCAATTAAGTGCCATCGAACTTTTTGATTTTCAATTAGATCCATACCCACAAGGTTACCAAAGATAAATCCATTGATACTGTGTTTGAGATGACCTTCTTCTTCCTCCTCTTCACTACGCACTTCATAGGTGGCGGGCACATCCAATGCCTCTCGCCCATTCTCATCAAACACCATAAATAGATTAGTCAGTTCCACATCAACATCCTTTGGACGTGGATCCTCGGCAGAACGCGCCCAGCCTTTTTTGGTAACGATTATGGTGCCTATTAAGCCATCATAAATCTCGGTGACCGGATCCACATGAGAATGATAAGTCCAAATAATAGACGAAAGATCGTTTTCCCCTGGTGCTGAACCACTATCCGCGTGCCATCTGTAGGTAAATCGTTCCCCTGGCTTGACATAGGCGCCCTTGCCTTTCATGTCTGCGCCTTCATTTTGCTCATCATAGTGCACGCCATGAGGATGAATACTCAATGGTTTGTCGGTGCGATTGAGGAAATGCACTTTCAATGTATCTCCTTCCTCTGCACGGATTTGCGGACCTAAAATCCCCATCCATTTAGGTTGCGGCACGCGAGTTTTGAAACTACCGTCCACGTATTGCACATAACGGTATTTCTTATAGATCAGGGAGTCCCCCCAAACACCCAGCCCTTTTTGTTCGCGGATTAAATTCTGACCACTAGGCGCGTAGTTCCACTCAACAATTTCGGCAGCGATCCAATATTCCCGCTCCGCCGCCGCCAACGAGAAAGCAAAAAATAATAAGACTAAATGCATCAATACTCTAAGCATAAAACGCCTCTTGC
>DJFZ01000023.1:22193-47721 GCA_002432655.1 Thiotrichaceae bacterium UBA5859
GACTAATGGGAAAATTATTCTAAGCATAAAGCGCCTCTTTTTAGGATTTTATGGTTCGCTGCATGTTGCGTCTTCAGGAACGATTTTTTCGAATTGCACGCCACCAAATATAGGGCCCACTGGTTGCCAACAACACCACGGAGAGCGCCAGCAGATCTAACAGCCACTTTCCTATGGATCCAAAAATCTGTGCATTATGAAGTTGCAGTATAAAGTGTTCGAAACTCAGTTGTCGCTGCCGATGAAGTTGAAACAAGCGAGATCGTATCTGGTTTGGAAATAACCCCGGACGCGCCCAACCTATATCAGTTGCTATATAGGGTTGCCATCCTATCAGTTCGGGATCGGCAATCCAGTTAGTTTGAGCGACCCTCAAAATTAGTTGCTTCTCAGAATTGATGCCGATTCTATCTATTGATTCTGAGAATTCAGAAGTCAAATCTATGTGTTCAATAAGCTGTACGGCTGCATTATAGAGGTGCAGCTGATTGTTCAGCACATATAACCATCCATCTTCGTAGGTTAGTGCACCGACGAGGGTCGCGTCACTGGAAAATAAAAACATCTCGTTAAAATATATATGGTCATCTATTTGGCTGACCCAATTCTCCCCCACTTGAAAAGAAACCGGTGGGTTAAAATCATCGGGGATCTGGTACCAATCTAGTATGACAGGATGTGTTATCCATCGTTGATGAAGTTTTAGATCTGCAGAATGGTTGAGTAACACACCAGTGATGGCCAATACAATCAGTATCGCTGCAACAGCAAGACCTACCATCCGGTGCCAAAGCAGAAGCCGATGGATCCATGGGGACATATTAGTTTAGGAATCCGCAACCACGCTGCTGGCAAATAATGCAAGTCGCGCCACTCGCTGCATGGCACGCACAGATAAGGTCGCCCCGGTAATACCATCGATTTCCTTATCCAATCGATGGTTCGTTGTCAATTTGACACCATTAAACTGTTGACTATAAGCCGGGTAGCGGATCTCTCCGCCACGAGACTCTCTAAAAGCCAATACTTGAATGGATTCGATTTTATGATCTTGCACCACAATACCAAAAGTGATTGGTTGTTCCTTGCCTATTTCATTAATTACCCAGGCGACTTTAGTGCCTTGCTGCCAATAACGCAAGCGCATGGTATGGGGCGGATGATCTAATAGATCTGTTGCCTTACGTTGCAATTCATTTGTCAACCAAAGGATCTTTGGCGACGGAATGTGCTCATCAAAGTGTTGGGTTAGAAACTCCTGAGTACTAATATGAGTACGAGCAACAGCATTGGTCACCCAAAACGCAAGCAGCCCGCTGAATAACAGCAGGCTACCGCGAGATACCCACGTATGGGCGCGCAGACTAAAATTGATAGCCAACACCTAAATTAAAACCGTCGTCATCGCTGGCGCCGTCCTGATCCTGATAATCCAGCTTCACCACTACATCCGGATGAGGCCAATAATTGACGCCCACATCAACTTGCTCAATTTCGCTATCAATAGCAGAGTCTCCGGCTTGGTTATCCCACTCGTTGAACCGCACAAATAAACCCCACTGTTCGCAAGGATAATAAGCCGGCTCTAAGTACCAACCCGATTGTTCATCATAACCATTGGTTTTGTCGTCAATATCCCAAACTGCGTACAGGGCACGCAATCCGAAGGGGCCTTTGCGCACCGCACCATGGATCTCCGCCAGTGTTGCACCCACCTTATCGGCAGCCGTATCCTGGCTCACATCATCTTGATACAGCAGGCTCATACCGAGTTGGATACCTGGGATGCCATTATATTGAAGGCGTGTGCTGATCAATTTGCCCTCCGCACTCGCCTCGGAGACTTTCTGCCGACCTGAGCGCACTTTATCCGCACTGGAGAGATCCAATCCAGAAGTCAGCGCAATGTCATATTGCAGCCCAGGAACGATCTCGCCATAGGCGGCCACACCCGCTTCCCACCAGGTGGTAGGAATGATATTTTTTTCCACCGGATTGCGTTCCACACCGAAAAAGGTGGGAGGCTCATGGGTCTCGTTAAGGAAACCCACAGGTACTAAAAACAATCCCGCTTTAACATTCTTGTGGTCGTTGATGTGGAAGTCGATATACGCCTGCTCCAGCTCAACTTCTCCGCCCAGAGTGCTGCCCCCAGTACCCACATGCTCCACTTCTAATTCCGAATGAAATCGAATGTTTTCATCAAAATGGTGGCCGAAAAACAGTACAAAACGGTGGAAATCGATCTCTTCACCGCTGTCCAGATTGTTGTAATGCAACTCACCGTAGCCACCTATTGAAGTAGTTTGCGTAGTCACGCTGGAATCTTCTTCTAATTTGTCCGCCAACCACTCCACACGTTCACTTAGGACTTGGTTCTCTTTCCTGAGATCTGACACTTCTTCTTTTAGTCCGGGATCTGCTAGTACAGGCAAACCAATACTCAGCAGACCTAGTAATGCCACAATTCGAATTTTCACTTTGTCCCTCGTCTGATATTCAGGTAATCGCAAGATTCGACATTATACGTATTGTTAATATTGATGCAAATCATTCTTATTCTCAATCACACATAGAGTTTTGACAATAAATCGTATCGCGCAGCCACGGGCGCCTCGATGATGAAACTCAAGAAACATTCATCAAGCACATCCGCAACTTGAGTGCGTATTCGTCAATCGGTCTACATTTTTAGATAGCAGGCCAACAAGTGTCGATTTGGTGCTCCTACAACGCAGCACGGAGAGATATTCAGAGTGAAAATGAGGAAAAAATATATGGGCAGCTAGAGACTACCAGGCTCATGGTTAGGAAGTTAATCCAACACCACTACATTGCGTATTTGCGAGACTAAATCGGCCGGTGCAAAGGGCCTAAAGAGATAACCGTTGCATCCGTCTACCTCAGCTTCCAGACCATCTAATCCGTCATGCACAATGCTTATCATTAGAATTCGCGCCGCGTAGATCTCTGGAACTTTTCGCCGATGCTCAATTTTACGCATTTTTTGCACACAGGCAGCACCATCTAATTTTGGCATAAATAGATCCACGGCCACCAAATCATAAGGCTCAGCATCCGCAAGAGCCTGTTCAAATGCCTCCAGCGCATCTGGAGAATCCGTATAGATCTCTACGTGACCAAACTGCCGCATCACGGACTCTAAATAGTGTGCTATACCAAGATCTTCAACCACCAATAAGATTTTGAAGTCCATCCAACCTACCTTGAACTCACAACTCACCTACCATTGACCTGAGAAAAACTTTCCGAGAATCTGGCTAGCTAAAAGCGTTACATACTCGGGAGTGATCCGCCTCTATTGATAAGCGGCCCGACTGCACCGGTCTTTAACGTTAAAATTGAGAACACTCAATAGCTTCCGACCAGACAACTCACTATTCCTGTGACCACAATAAGATTCCTATCAGAGACCTAGTAAGACTGGATATATTATTCCAGCCCCTTTAATATCACCTCTCCTTTCAGCGCCTAAAAGACCTTAGAATTCAGCAGATAATCTAACCACCGGCATGACAACATTACCTTCTCCATGACTCTAGCAGCCGTTATTACTTTAGCGACGATACTAATGTGCTTTGGCGCGCTCTCCTTGACACGCTACTCCCCTGATCTTGTACTCATGGGCGGCTTATCGATTCTATTATTAACGGGGGTGATCGAACCGGAGCAAGCTTTTGACGGTTTTTCCAATCCTGGGGTTGTCACAATTGCAGTGTTGTTTGTGGTTGTGGCTGGACTTAAAGATACCGGGAGCCTGACGGATTTAGTGCCCTTGCTGTTTGGACGCCCACAGGGAATTTCTGCCAGTTTAATCAGACTCATGCCCCCTGTCGCAGCCATTAGTGCTTTTATGAACAACACGCCGGTGGTGGCTGTGTTGATACCAATGGTGAACGATTGGGCGAAAAAACTACAGATCCCAGTTTCCAAGTTGATGATGCCCCTGAGTTTTGCCGCGATAGTAGGGGGTACCTGTTCACTAATCGGCACTAGTACCAATCTAATTATTCACGGTTTGATGTTAAATCATGCGGATCTCACAGAGGTTGGTCTGTTTGATATTGCCTGGCTAGGTGTGCCGACAGCCGCTGCAGTAATCCTCGTCATGACCTTTGGCCAGAAATGGTTATTACCGAATCGAAATATTCAAACCTACCAGTTTTCTCAAGCCCGAGAATATGTCATTGAGATGCAAATCTCAGAGGACAGCCCACTCATTGGCCGCAGTATCGAACAAGCTGGACTGAGAAATTTACCTGGCTCCTATCTGGTGGAAATCAATCGCCAGGGACGCGCCATAGCTGCAGTCTCTCCGGACGAAGTTCTGCAGGCACAAGATCAATTAATTTTTACCGGCGTAGTAGACAGCATGCTGGAACTCAGAAAGATCCGCGGACTGGTTCCTGCTACCAACCAAGTCTTTAAGTTGGACTCCTCCCTTCAAGAACGCTGTCTGCTGGAAGCGGTGGTCTCGCCCAGTTGCCCTGTAGTGGGGAAAAGCATAAAAGAAAGCGGTTTTCGCTCCCACTATAATGCCGCCATTATCGCCGTCGCTCGGAATGGCGAACGACTGAAACAAAAGATTGGGGAGATTGAACTACGCGCTGGCGACACGCTTTTGCTCGAAACTTCGCCGCGATTTTTAAACCTGTACCGCAACTCGTCCGACTTTTTCCTCATCAGCAAACTCGATGACTCCACGCCCCCACAACATGAGAAACGTTGGATCGCTAGAGTGATTTTAGGCTTGATGATCGGCTGTATCGCTTTGCAGTTGACCACTGTGTTAAACGCAGCAATTCTTGCAGCGGCGGCAATGCTGATCAGCCGCTGTACCACTGGGGAGAATGCGCGAAATAGTTTGGATTGGCGTGTCTTGATCACTATCGGTGCTGCCTTTGCCCTGGGTGAAGCCATGCAAAGCAGTGGCTTAGCAGAACTCATCGGATCAGGGGTGGGAAACTTCAGTGCCGGACACCCATTATGGGCGTTAGCCATAATCTTTGCCGTGACGGCATTACTAACTTCTCTGGTGAGTAACAATGCGGCGGCGGTAATCATGTTCCCTATTGCTCTGGCGGCCAGTCAACAACTAGAAGTCAGTTTTATGCCCTTTGCCATGACCTTGATGATGGCGGCCTCCGCAAGTTTCGCCAGCCCTATTGGATATCAAACCAATCTCATGGTAGCTGGCCCGGGAGGCTATCATTTTGCCGACTTCTTACGCGCCGGGATCCCGCTCACTCTAGTGGTGGCCTTAGTCACCGTTACCTTGGCACCCATGATCTGGCCCTTTTGATCCAATGCTACAATAGACACAATATCCAAAAAATATTAGGTAGATTGATTTGTCCCACGCCGAATCCTCCCTCACTCGTAGAAAATCTATTCCGGTGTCTATTGGCCCGGTTACCGTCGGCGGCGATGCGCCCATTGTCGTGCAATCGATGACCAATACAGACACGGCCGATGCCGTTAACACGGTACGGCAAATTACGGAATTAGCTGCAGCAGGATCTGAATTGGTACGCATTACTGTGAACTCTGAAGCTGCAGCAGCGCAAGTGGCACCTATTAAAGACCGTCTACTGGCGTTAAATTGTGAAGTACCCTTAGTAGGTGATTTTCACTTCAATGGCCACAAACTTCTGACACAATATCCGGAATGTGCTGAAGCGCTAAGCAAATATAGAATCAACCCAGGCAATGTAGGCAAAGGTAAAAAGAGGGACACCCAATATGCCTCGATGATAGAAATGGCCTGCCAATACGAGAAACCGATTCGCATTGGTGTCAACTGGGGCAGTTTAGATCAAGATCTGCTGGTTGAAATGATGGATGCCAACGCACGTGCAGCTAATCCAAAAGAATCAACAGTAGTGATGCATGAAGCAATTATTGAATCCGCACTCAAAAGTGCTGAACGCGCCCTAGATTTAGGCATTAAAAAAGAACAGATTATTATCTCTTGCAAAATGAGCGGGGTGCAGGATCTTATCTCTATTTATCGCGACTTGGCCGCCCAGTGTCACTATGCGCTACATTTGGGGTTAACCGAAGCAGGCATGGGTTCTAAAGGCATTGTAGCCTCTACTGCTGCACTCTCGATTCTTCTTCAAGAAGGCATCGGTGACACCATTCGTATTTCACTGACACCTGAACCTCATGGCGATCGCACCAAGGAAGTGATAGTGGCCCAGGAAATTTTGCAGTCCATGGGTCTACGCTCGTTTACACCAATGGTGATCGCCTGTCCCGGTTGCGGACGCACCACCAGCACCTATTTCCAATCTCTAGCAGCGGAGATCCAATCCTATCTACGAAAACAGATGCCGCACTGGCAGAAACAGTATCCAGGTGTCGAGGAGATGAACGTGGCCGTTATGGGCTGTGTCGTGAACGGTCCCGGAGAAAGCAAACATGCTAATGTAGGCATTAGTCTACCCGGTACCGGGGAGCGTCCAGTGGCGCCCGTCTATATTGACGGTGAAAAGGATGTCACTTTAAAGGGTGATCACATCGCGGAAGAGTTCCAACAAATCATCCTGGATTACGTAAAAGCCAAGTATGGTAAAGGATCATCGGTGACTTGAATAAGATCGAGCGAACAGATCAATACTAGAAATTTGTCGTTCACCGACATTTGGTCATTTGCATAGCCATGAGTAATAGTGAAAATTGAAAATAGCGGATCATTATTGCAGGAACCAGTTTTTAAACGAACAGTTAACAAAACAAATGTTTGAATTCCAGTTGTAGCGAATAATCTCGGTTAGATAAACTTATATGCTTGTGGATTGAAAATAAGAAAATACTCATTTATAACAACTTAACTACAGGAGAGTCGAACGTGTCTTCATCTAGAGAACTAATCGAAAAACTGATCGCCGAGCGTATGGAAGAATTCGCCGGACAAGATCTTCCAGACTCTGACGAAAAAATTTTACTGGGCATAAAGGACGATGCAAGCTGGGTTATCAGCCTAAAAGGCGGGGTGCCCCAAGCCAACGAAGGCACTACGGATGATGCCCTAGTGACGATTCTATTTAGTGACAATGCACTCCCTATTCTGATGAATGAAGGATCTGATGGCAACGGCATGATGGATCAGATGACACAAATGAACGAAATGATTGCAAAAGCGGACACCATCCGAGAATCCATAAATGGCACATTAAAATTGGTGATCAAAACTGAAGATGGTAATGAAGAGACCCTAGCGATTGGGTTTTGCGGTCTAGATTATGATTCCCCTACCACCACTATCACCATGCCAATACATCTCATGCAAGAACTAAGCGGGGGCAGTGATGACGCCCAACCGAAAATGATGCAAGCATTTATGGCGGGTGACATTCAATTAGATGGGGATATGGGTTTTGTGATGAATTTACAATCCAATCTGGATCTAGGTATGCCTGGTATGTAAATCAGGTTCTACTATTCGAATAATATCGATTTAAATCTATTTTTCGATAATTCTATCAGTTATCTATAAGTAGATTTAATAGAATTAAAACCAATCAAAATACTTAATCACTGGTTAAATTAATTCAACCCATGCTTGGATTTTCAAGGGTTGCTAGGTATTATTCATTCTCTAAGGCATTTCTTTCACTTAACTGTTTGTAAAATAGTAAAAACTATTTTGGCCTAATTATTTAGCAAACGTGCGCGTTTACACGCCATAAGGATTCAAATCTAAGGGAAACAAATTTAGTTTAAACTCGCTGCCGCCCGATACAGGCTAGAATGCGCGTAGATCGTTCCCAGAAGAAACATTGGCAAGCATATTGCGAGAAAATCAATATAGCTAGTCGATCTAAGCTTCTCCCGGCCAGAACAGAGTAAATGTCTTGGTCGGGAGAAAAGCGGCATGGAGACTTGGATGTCCCATGACGCACAACGCTTAGCATGCACCCATGGTCAAAACGTTCTGACTATGTTGAATCATTCTAAAACTTACTAACTCACCAAAGGTATCGTTAGACCCTCCAAATCTCCCCATAGGAAGGAAAAAATCGATGGATCGTATTTACCGCTGTATGTTCATTGTCATTGGAGTATTGATCTTTTATCAAACAGCATCTGCCGAACGGACAATGCAAACCAACGGATTTATCACCGCCTCATTTAGCCAAGTGGATAGTGAAGTCCCCTTTGCCGGTGTCAAAGACGAGATCAATTTTAGTCAAAACTCATTAGTCGGCTTACAAACAATCTTCACGCCGAGTGATCGTAGTAGGCAATTTATTATTCAGTTTCTAGCCGAAGGCGTTGATGATTGGCAGGCGGGCGCCGAATGGGCATTCTTTAAATACACGCCCTCAGACAATTTAGAATTTCAATTAGGCAAGGTGCGTGTCCCTTTAACGATCATTTCCGAGTCAATTCATATCGGATTGACCTATCCCTGGGCTCGACCACCCGATGAAGTCTTTTTTATTCCCTTCACTTCTGCAGATGGATTAAGAGTCAAAGGCCGTCTTAACCTTTTTGGCGGAGAATTCACACCACAGTTTTTAATCGCTGAAGGAAGTGGTTTAACATTGAACCTTTTCGGACAAGCACTAGATATTGAAGATATAAGACTATATAGCTTCATCTTTGGCTGGCAGTCAGACCATCTTAATATTAGAGCATCTATCCATCGAGGAGATGATCTTACATTAGCCGATAGCGGTGCATTGAGGGCACAACTGTCAAACGCACAAGCCATCGCTACCCTTACCCAACTGGGGATCGATCTACTTAACTCACCGCCAACCGAAAAAGTTGAAATAGATAATTTATCTGTCGCCTATACTAATGGTGCTCTTCGAATCTTGGCGGAGGTAGCTTCATTTGAAATACTGGATTCAGTGTTCTTACCGGAATCGGAATCTGGATTCCTCAATATTGGGTACCAATTTGGTCAAATCTTTCCTCATATCACCTATGCCTTCACCGATGCTAAATACATCGCTGCGGTCGACCGCTCTCAAGAGAGCGTGATTCTCGGCATTCGATATGACTTGAATCCGAGCACGGCCTTTAAGATTGATATAGTACAGAGTGAACTCGATGATGGGCCCTTGACCACCGGATCTTACGATACCTTTCACCCCAGCTTAGGCAATACAGTTGTTCTGGATGATGAAGTGCTAGCGGTGAATGCAGCTGTAAATGTGGTTTTCTAATAGTTAGGCTGCCAACAATCGTTGATACCAACACCTATAGCTTTGGAGATGCCTAGTTGTCTATTAAAAACTACTTCTTAATAGACAACTAGCTAGGTGTTAACGCCAGCGTCTAAATAGCGGCTTGGCCCAGGTTTTGGATAACACCAAAGCGTCTTCTTTACCTTTTTCTGCTGGATAATAATCTCGGCGCACACCTATCTGACGAAATCCCATAGACTGATATAATTGCAATGCACTCTGATTGGAGATCCGTACCTCGAGAAAAATTCTTTTCACCTTGCGCTCCCTCGATTGACGCATCACATTTTCCATTAATTGGCGCCCTAAGCCCTGGCGTTGGAACATCGGGTCAATACAAATATTCAGTAGGTGCGCCTCATCAGCAGCAAAAGAGAGCAGACTGAACCCAACTACTAGTTGCCGTAGCTCGATAACTGAACAAGTATATCCGGCGTGAAGACAATCCTGCATGACACGCTCTGACCAAGGAAAAAGATGAGCGAGAGTCTCGATCCGCATCACTTCCGACAAATCATTTAACTCCATCGGTCGGAATTGAATGGCGTCTTCATCCCAGCGTCTTGCAACCATCTACTGCCTCATTAATTGGGTAACCTGCTTTAAGTCTTGCCATGCTTTTGCTTTATCTTTTGGGTTACGCAACAGGTATGCTGGATGGTAAGTGACCACCACAGACAAATTATGTTGCCCCAAGGTATGTACCCTACCCCTTAACTTACCAATTGCTTGCTCGGTTTCCAAGAGGTTATGGGCAGCAATTCGACCTACCGCCAAAATGACCTTAGGTTCAATTAACTCGATTTGACGTTGTAAATAAGGCCGACAAGCAGCCGCCTCTTCCTGACTGGGATCTCTGTTTTTGGGTGGGCGACACTTAATAATATTGGCGATAAACACTTCTTTTCGCTGCAAATTTATCGCTAAAAGCATGGCATCCAGCAACTTACCCGCGCGCCCCACAAAGGGTTCGCCTTGACGGTCTTCTGTGGCCCCGGGCGCTTCCCCAATCACCAGCAGCTGTGCTTCACGATTGCCCACACCAAACACCGTCTGAGTGCGCCCCTTGTGCAAGCCACAGGCAGTACAGGCGGCCACCTGGGCCTCCAATTGAGGCCAGTCTAGAGTGGAAACAGATTTTAAATCTAGAGCGGTAGTTGGCTCTACCGGAAGCGGATATGAAGTGGTCAAGAAATCTCCCACCACTTCTTGAGCCGGCTCAGATATTGCGGCCGACTCAGCATGCACCCCGGCCGCCGCAGGCGCTACGGTTATGCCCATCGCCTCTAAATAGCGGCGACGACGTGCACTCAATCGATAAATGGTTTCAGGCATAAGCTACACCTGAGGATGTATTCTATTGTAATCCACCTCTAGGCGATTTAAGGCGTGTATATAAGCTTTTGCCGATGCGACCACTATATCTACATCGGCGCCTTGCCCATTCACAATCCGTCCATTTTTCTCTAGGCGCACGGTGACCTCTCCCTGGGAGTCGGTACCGCTGGTAATATTATTGACAGAATAAAGCTGTAAATTGGCACCACTGTGCGTGACCGACTCGATTGCTTTGAAGGCAGCATCCACAGGACCATCACCTTTTGCTTTGCCCTTTTCTTCCTGGCCCCTAATATCAAGGGTTAATCTCGCTTCCGGGATTTTTCCGGTCTCTGAGCAAACCTGCATGAAGACCAACTTGACTATATCCTCCTGAATGTCTGCACTGGCTTCAGAGACTAACGCTTGCAAATCCTCATCAAAAATTTCATGCTTTTTATCAGCAAGATCTTTGAAGCGATTAAAAGCGAGGTTGAATTCCTCATCATTCGAAAAGGACACACCTAATTCATGCAATCGTGCGCGAAAAGCCGCCCGGCCGGAGTGTTTACCTAACACCATACGATTAGAGCCCCAACCCACATCTTGTGCCAACATAATTTCATAGGTTTCGCGACTCTTAAGCACCCCGTCTTGATGGATCCCGGACTCATGAGCAAAAGCGTTGGCGCCCACAATAGCTTTGTTTGGTTGCACCGCAAACCCGGTGATAGTAGAGACCAATTTTGAGCAGGGCACTATCTGGGTGCTGTCAATGCCCACCTCCAATTCGTAACTGTCTGTACGGGTTTTTAAAGCCATCACAATCTCTTCTAATGCGGCGTTACCAGCGCGCTCTCCCAGGCCGTTAATTGTGCACTCCACCTGACGCGCGCCGTTGCGCACCGCAGACAAGGAATTGGCCACTGCCAAACCCAAATCGTTGTGACAATGCACGGAAAAAATAGCTCTATCAGAATTTGGGATGTTTTCAATCAAGTGGCGAATAGTGGCGCCAAACTGCTCCGGCACGTTGTATCCCACCGTATCCGGAATATTGATTGTCGTGGCACCGGCATTGATTGCCGCCTCAATGATACGACATAAGAAATCTAACTCTGATCGCCCTGCATCCTCAGGAGAAAACTCTACATCATCAGTAAAATCTCGGGCTCGCTTTACCGCATGCACGGCTTGAGAGACCACCTCGTCCGGACTCATGCGGAGTTTTTGTTGCATGTGGATGGGTGAGGTGGCAATAAAGGTATGGATACGGCCCCTCGCGGCTGGTGCGATTGCTTCGCCTGCACGATCCACATCATTATCCAAAGCCCGGGCTAAACCGCATACGGTGCTATTTTTTATCGCCCCGGCTACCGCGTACACCGATTCGAAATCTCCACGGCTTGCGGCCGGGAATCCGGCTTCTATCACGTCCACCTTCATTCGCTCTAAGGCATGAGCAATACGTAATTTTTCATCCCGGGTCATAGAGGCACCGGGACTCTGCTCCCCATCACGTAAGGTGGTATCAAAAATTATGATTCTATCTTTCATCGTCGCTACTCCTGTAGACGAAACCGATACGCCTACCTATCTATCAGCTATTAAATCAAACTCCGAGTCGGAGCGGTATTGAAACTTAATAAATTATAAAAAATCAGAGAAATTGCCCCTTAGGGCAGGAGTAGGTAAGAAACTAATTTCCATAGAAGAGTGATGCGACCAGAGTTGGCACAACGACTAAGAATAACTGAATGTATTGCTTTGGATTTCATGTAAAAATCACTATCAGATCTCAACCACTAACTATAACGACATGATCCCAGTTTGCCAAGAGTAGAATTGAATTCAGCTGATCGCTTTAGTACCTAACACAATGCCTCGCTGCAGAAAGTCATCCAATTGTGAAACCCCGGCCTCTATCACCATTCGAGGTTGTGGATGATGAAGCTCGGCGACTAACTGCTCCAGTAAAGAGCCTCCGGATTTTAAGTCCCCAGAGGTGATATTATCTTGTATCAGCGACAGGAGCCGGGCGGAAACAGCATTCATTTGTAAAAAATTCACTTCCAATTGACGAGTACGATAGACCACTATGTAATAGGGATCCTCAGCTGCTGCGGTGGGTAAATGATCGATAGAGATTTGGTGCACCGGGTAACGAAATGCATGGGGCCAAGCCAATTCCGAAATCACGGGTACTTCGGATTGCCAATTCGGTGTCGATGATACCTCGCTGTCACCAATATCTCGGGTATCAATAGCAAGCGCCAACTCCATCCATTCATAATAGGCTAACTCCCAAATCCACGCAGGGTAGTGTTGTTGCTGCGCAGGCGCTTCCAAAAAGCGTAATAGTTCCTGAGGCACTTGTGGAAAATAGGGTGTGGTCGATTTATGCGTGGAAAAAAAATCTCGAATTAGAGGAATCCAGTTCTCCGCCATCACTGCCTTTAATACGGGGAAAGTGCCTGACATTAAGTTTTCCACGTTATTAAATAACAGCTCACGGTAAATCTTCATGCGTCGATCTTCCACATCGACCGGCCCCACTTGAAATTTGGGATCACGAACATGCGCTGTGAACTGGATCTGAACTTTTTGGAATTCAGGCTGATCCATAACTCGTTATCTTGGCGTCCTGATGTTTACGCTGATATTGCTGAATTTTTTCCACCTCTAGGAGCAGTTCATGTAGAGGCGGTATATTAAAATCGCGCTCCAACAATGTCGGATAAACTCCAAAGTGCTGGTAGGTTTTATCGAGCAGATCCCATACCGGATCGACCACATCAGCACCATGGGTGTCCACACGTAAATCTTCGGCTTCTTTGTAGTGACCAGCAATGTGCATATAGCGAATGCGCTCAGCGGGCAACGCTTTCATAAAGGATAGCGCATCGTATTGATGATTGATGCTGTTCACATAGATGTTGTTCACGTCCAACAAAAGCTCACAGTCGGCTTGGTGTAAGACCTCACAGATAAAATCGATTTCCGACATTTCTTGACCCGGGGCCGCATAGTAAGAAACATTTTCTATCACCAGGCGCTGGCCTAGAATATCCTGTACCCGTTGAATGCGCTCACTAACATAGGCCACTGCTTGTTGCGTAAATGGAATGGGCATTAAATCATACAGATGGCCTTCATCACCGCAGTAACTCAGATGCTCACTATAAATTTGGATCTGATGTTCCCAGAGAAACTGCTTTAGACGACGAAGAAAAGCTTCATCTAAAGGCGCAATGCCACCAATGTTTAGAGATAGACCATGACAGGCAAAAGCATAGGCTTCGGTGAACTGACGAAATTTTTTTCCTAACAAACCGCCTACACCCATCCAATTTTCTGGGGCCACTTCAAAAAAATCGACGCTCGATGGACTAGAAGATTGCAGCGGATCTAACAGACTCCGCCGCAATCCTAATCCGACACCTTGGATAGGTTGATTGGTCATGGTGTTCGACAGCTATTCACTAACTGCCACATTTACCTTCACCACACTTGCCTTCACTACCCTTCTTATCACCGCATTTACCCTCGCCGCATTTTCCTTCGCTGCCTTTCTTCTCACCACATTTGCCTTCGCCGCATTTGCCTTCGCCACATTTACCTTCTTTACCTTTATTCTCACCACATTTACCTTCGCCGCACTTGCCTTCACCACAACTACCCTCTGCCAACTGCAAATATCCCGATCCTAGATCAGTGGTAGAAAATGGATTCACATCGGCTTTCGCCAAGGGGGATGCCGCCAATGACACGGCAAAAGTAGCTGCGCCCGCTGCCACGGCTAATCCCGATTTCTTTGCCAATTCGCTAGCTTTAGTTTTAGATTCAGACATGTATATCTCCTTAGTTTAATTGAATATTATTCGGATTGCCGGTGACAGCAAGACTGCCTTGGCCCTTTTCCAGGCTTCAATTCCAGACGCCCTTTAGACTCCCTTGGTTGAAGTAAATTACAGCTTATCCAATTTCTGGATAAAATCATTATGGTTCAATTTGAGTTCAATGATAAGCAACAATTTGTCAAATATTTATCAAATTTTAAAATCGAAATTAGGAAAGTCTCAACCCCACTTAGCTACCTGGATTCATTCGCCACCAACCCCGCAACCCTAATAACCAGAGCAAAATAGCTGCATATATTAGTGGCTCTAAGAAATCCGCCTTTACAGATAAATAGAAATGTAGTACCACTAAGGACGCCCAGAAATATACCCCCTGATGCAGACGCTGCCAATTGTGGCCTAATCTAGCAATGCTATATTGATTTGAGGTGGATGCCATGCTGAGCAAACCGATCGCAGCCACTAATCCAATGAGCAAATAAAAACGTGTAGTCAATTCCTCCACCACAGTTCGCCACATCAGATCCTGATCGTAAAGGACATAAATCACGATATGACAACATAGGTAGAATACCGACGCTAAGCCAAAAATCTTTCGATATCTCATCCATTGTGGTTGATGCGACAGGCGCACAATAGGACGCACTGCCAAGCTCAACAACAAAAAACGTAATGCCCAAATGCCAAATCCATGTAGTCCTTCTTCAATCGGATCGATCCAAGCCAAGCCGAAATAAAATTGATACAGGAGATAGTAGGCTGGAATAAAAGCTACAAAATAAGTTAAAGATGATGAAGTAAAAAATTTTTTCGATATCATTTAATACCATTTTGTCAGATCTAGATCGGTATACAAGCCCGCCACCGCCTGTTCATAGCCATTAAACATTAATGTGTCGCGACGACCGCGTTCACCAATGCGACGTTCAGTGGCCTGGCTCCAGCGCGGATGATCCACATTCGGATTCACATTGGCATAAAAACCGTATTCATGGGGCGCTGAAAGATTCCAACTGGTTCTCGGCATCTCTTTTTCAAAACTAATGCGTACAATAGACTTAATGCTTTTAAAGCCATATTTCCAAGGCACCACTAAACGTAAGGGCGCACCATTTTGATTGGGTAGATCTTCACCATACAATCCAGTGGCTATAAATGTTAGCGGATGCATGGCCTCTTGAATGGTTAATCCTTCCACATAGGGCCATTGCAATACCTTGCGCTTTTGCCCCGGCATCTGTACAGGATCATAAAGGGTTTCAAATCGAACAAATTTTGCGTCAGCAGTAGGTTCAAATGATTTCAGAAGCGGACCCAACTCGAATCCCTTCCAAGGAATCACCATTGACCAAGCTTCCACGCAGCGTAAACGATAAATTCGTTCCTCAATTTGCTGGCTCAATACCAGATCTTCTAGAGGATACTTACCGGGCTTCGCACAATGCCCTTCCACGGCCACGAACCAAGGTTCAGTTTTAAAGTCTTTTGCTAACTTGGCAGGCGAACGTTTGTCGGTTCCAAACTCATAAAAATTGTTATAAGAAGTCACCGCACGTTTTGGCGTTAATTGATCTGGTTTCGTCTGTTCGCCTTTCGCCGCATTGTGGGTAAATGCTGACACTGCAAATACCATGCTGCCAACAATAAATTCTCGTCTGCGCAAATAGAGAGCGTGATCGGTAACTTCTTGTTCCTTGATTCGATACTCTTTAGGCAAGGCCATGATCGCATCTCCTGAATAGGAATCGAAAAATCAATCAAGCCAGAAAAAGAGGGGCGTTTCAATAGAATTTCTAAATTGTGACCTATTTATGATATTTTCATAATCACGGCTTAATCGTTTCACAAACTATATAAAGTTGAAATTGCCCGTCAGGTACCGACCAAATTTTTATTATCCATTGAATGTCGATAATTACTCCCCGAGTCTTGGCTAGTAGTTTCCAAAGGGAAAATTATGCTGATGATAATTGAGTCAATAATCTACTTACTTTAATGATTTTTCGCTCGATTTTGCCGATGTTCACGCACTTTCCAAACAGTATAGATAGGGCCTGAAAGTGCATAAATCACTGACATAGCAAATAGAATTTGCGGTGGATCCAAGGAAATAAAGACCAGACCTAACACCACCATCAACATCGTGACAAAAGGCACACGTCCACGGGGATCAAAATCTTTAAAGCTGCGATAACGAAAATTGCTCACCATCATGCCACCCGCAAACAAAGTGATTGCAATGGCATAATAACTGAGCACATCGAGATCTAAATTATGGCTGACACCGAACCAAAGTAGTGAAGCCATCATCGCGGCGGCGGCTGGGCTGGCTAAACCTTGAAAAAAACGTTTGTCCTCATCACCAAGTTGTGTGTTGAATCGTGCCAAGCGCAATGCAGTGGCCGCAGCATACAAAAATGCCACCAACCATCCGAACTTACCAAAACTCACTAATACCCATTCATACATGACCAATGCTGGTGCCAATCCAAAGGCTACCATGTCAGACAAACTATCGTATTCCGCACCGAAGGCGCTTTGAGTGTTTGTTAACCTGGCCACTCGGCCGTCCAAACTGTCCATCATAATTGCCACAAAGATGGCAATCGCGGCAGCTTCGTACTGTTGACCCATGGCCGCTACGATAGAATAGAACGCCGCAAACAGGCTGCCTGTGGTAAATAGATTAGGAAGGAGGTAAATACCTTTCGGCTGGCGGCGTAAGGGACGAACTTCATTTTCCGCAGCGGACGACTCTTCTTTTTTCGATTGCGTTGAATCGGAATCAACGGGCTTGAGAGGTTTCATGTGACTCTTCAGGTATCCTTTATCCATGACCTATTCTAGAGTTCACAGCAAAATCAGCGCCAGTGATAATTCCGCTGTAGCGCCACTACTAATTTTTACTGCGATCCACCAACCTATTCTGTTTGATCCAAGGCATCATATCCCGCAGACGGTCCCCCACTTCTTCTATTGGATGAGCCTGACCCTGGCGACGCATAGCTTTTAAACTTGCCGCGCCGGATTGATTTTCTAATATAAATTCCTTGGCAAACTGGCCACTTTGGATTTCAGCCAATATGCGTTTCATCTCTTCTTTCGTCTCGCCGTTTACCACCCGAGGTCCACGGGTAAAATCCCCGTATTCTGCAGTGTTAGAAATAGAATACCGCATGTTGGCAATACCGCCCTCATACATGAGATCAACAATGAGCTTTAACTCATGCAGACATTCAAAATAAGCCATCTCAGGCGCATAACCAGCCTCCACCAACGTTTCAAAACCCGCCTGCACCAATGCGGTGGCACCGCCACACAATACCGCCTGCTCGCCGAATAGGTCAGTTTCAGTCTCTTCTCGGAAGTTTGTTTCGATTACTCCCGCGCGACCACCGCCATTCGCACTGGCATAGGAAAGCGCAATATCCCGTGCCTGACCAGATGCATCCTGATAGACCGCGATCAAAGAAGGCACTCCACCGCCTTGAGTATAGGTAGAGCGAACTAAATGTCCAGGTCCCTTGGGAGCAATCATAATGACATCTAAATCCGCGCGGGGCTCGATTTGTTGAAAGTGAATATTAAACCCATGTGCAAAGGCCAATGCAGCGCCCTGTTTGATGTTAGGCTGAATATCTTCCGCATACAATTTGGCTTGATGTTCATCTGGAGCCAACACCATAATCAGATCGGCACTGGCCACCGCCTCGCCGACAGGTAACACTTCCAAGCCAGCAGACTCAGCTTTCTCTATAGATCGGGAGCCGGATCGCAAACCCACCACTACGTCGACACCGGAATCTTTTAAATTATTCGCATGCGCATGGCCCTGAGATCCATAACCCAAAATAGCCACGCGTCTACCTTGAATCAAAGAAAGATCCGCGTCTTTGTCGTAGAAAATATTCATGCAACTCCCCTAACTGTCTTTTTAACTAATTGATACTGTCATTAAATCATTGTTGGCATATTAGATACTAAGTGATTTCTCACCACGCGCAATTCCCATGACACCGGACCGAACCACTTCTATGATTTTCGCTTCAGACAGGTTTTCTAAAAAACTGTCTAACTTATCGGAGGTGCCAGTCAATTCAATAGTAAATATAGATTGATTCACATCGATGACTCTACCACGGAAGATATCGACTATCTGTAATATATGCTCCCGTTTCTCACTAGATGTTCGTACCTTTACCAACATCATTTCACGCTCGATGTGACTACCGTCGGTGAGATCCACTAACTTCACTACTTCGATCAACTTATTTAGTTGTTTCGTGATCTGCTCGATGATCTGTTCAGAGCCACTGGTAACCAATGTAAGACGAGACAAGGAGGGATCTTCTGTCGGCGCTACCGTTAACGATTCGATGTTGTAACCACGCGCAGAAAAAAGCGCCACTACTCGTGACAACGCACCCGATTCGTTTTCCAACAATACAGAAATTATACGACGCATATCACACCAGTATCATTTCGTTCAGCCCCGCACCTGCGGGAATCATCGGATAAACATTTTCAGTGCGATCAGTAATAAAATCCATAAATACCAAACGATCTTTCAGGCTCATCGCTTCTTTTAGTGCGCCCTCTACATCAGCAGGCTTCTCAATACACATCCCTACATGACCGTAACTTTCCGCTAGTTTGACAAAGTCTGGTAAGGCATCCATATAAGACATAGCATATCGATTCTCATAGAAGAATTCCTGCCACTGACGCACCATACCCAAATAACGATTATTGAGATTAATGATCTTCACCGGCAGCTTATATTGCAGACAGGTAGAGAGCTCTTGAATATTCATTTGAATACTGCCTTCACCGGTAATACAGCAGACAGTGTGCTCAGGATACGCAAACTGTACGCCCATTGCCGCTGGCAAACCAAAACCCATGGTGCCAAGCCCACCGGAGTTTATCCAGCGACGCGGCTGATTAAAATGATAATACTGAGCAGCCCACATTTGATGCTGGCCCACATCAGAGGTCACAAAAGCTTCACCCTGAGTCACCTGGTAGAGTGTCTCTACAACCATCTGTGGTTTAATGATTTCGCTTTCGCGATCATACCGTAAGCAATTTTCACTTCGCCAAGTTTCGATCTGTTGCCACCATTCAGCCAAAGCTACTTGATCAGGCGTTTTCGAGTTCTCGGTCAACAGTCTATTCATTTCTAGTAGCACTGCACCCACATCTCCCACAATCGGGATATCCACCTTCACATTTTTTGAAATTGAGGACGGGTCAATATCAATATGAATAATTTTTGCGGATGGACAGAACTTTTCAATATTACCTGTGACGCGATCATCGAAACGCGCGCCAATGGCGATCAGCACGTCACATCCGTGCATACCCATATTGGCTTCATAAGTACCGTGCATACCGAGCATACCCAGCCATTGTTTCTCAGGAGCTGGATAGGCACCTAACCCCATCAACGTACTGGTGATGGGATATCCTAAAGTCGTGACGAATTGACGTAGGGCATCGGAAGCGTTACCAATCACCACACCACCGCCTGTATAAATCATCGGGCGCTTAGCACTTAAAATCAGTTTGACGGCGCGCTTAATTTGCCCCACATGCCCTTGAGTGGTGGGATTGTAAGAACGCATGGACACCTGCTTGGGATATTCATATTTGATACTTTGGCGACACACATCCTTGGGAATATCTACCAACACAGGTCCAGGCCGACCGGTTGTTGCTATGTGAAAAGCCTTTTTCAGCGTGGTGGCGAGATCTTCCACGCGCTTGACGAGAAAATTGTGTTTCACACAGGGGCGGGTAATACCCACATTATCTACTTCCTGAAAGGCGTCATTACCAATCAAGTCGGTAGGCACTTGACCAGTGATAACGACCATCGGAATCGAATCCATATACGCAGTCGCGATCCCTGTCACTGCATTGGTGGCACCCGGCCCAGAAGTCACCAGCACCACACCTGGCTTACCTGTGGCGCGGGCATAACCGTCCGCCATATGTGTGGCCGCTTGTTCATGGCGCACCAGGATATGTTTCACCTCTTCCTGTTTGTAGAGCTCATCATAGATGTGCAACACTGCCCCGCCCGGATAACCGAACAGATACTCCACGCCTTCGTCTTTCAGGAACCGAATAACAATTTCGGCACCGTTTAGCTTTTCACCCACTGGATCACCTAAAGAATTTGATTGCCCGAAAAGAAAAACCCGCAACAACGCGGGTGTTCCAATCCGACAGTTTAGCGCCGCTATGATACCGCTCAAAGTCGAGTTTGTAAAAATGACAAGTTCGATCTCGCCTCATCTTGGATTGCGCACAGAATACCTCTGCTCACGCCGAACAAGTATCTTATTAATCAACAGGGTAGAACCAAGCGCCTAACGACAATCGGCCGCAGGCGCCATGCAGATGGCCCAAATTAAGACCCTTCCAAAGGCCAGGAGTATAGAGACTGAGGCTGGCAAGTCGAAAACCCCACCACGGATGCCCTCTTAGATAAATCCGCGTCAGCTGTCGGCAAGGTGGGACTGAGTCAGACCGCGGAAGGCGGTGGAAAATCTAGCCCAGATTAACTACAACTGAGATCATTGCCTAAATGATCTTCATGAACATCATCATTGTCGATGTCTCTGGTGGCCGCGATGCGGCCGGTGGCGGCAATGGTGACCCCGCGGAACTGACTCGCCACGGCACCATTATGACAGGCGACAAAAGTCGCAGTCAGATCATTTGCCGAGGCGCCTGCGCCAGTAAAACGAAACACACCGACACGGTTTCCAGTCCGCTTCAGGCGAATCGCCATGGCACCATTGATGGACTGGCGAGATGCGAGAATGGTTTCACCTCCATCCAATTGTTCATTAGCATTGGTATCCACAAACATAATCCAGCCAAATTGGTCCCACTCTTCATTGCGCCGACGACAACGGGAATGTGCCCTGTTCGTGTTACAGATGGTGATATGTTGATTCTGTTTCAGCGCCTCTGATCGCGCCTGGGCCAATGTAGCGGCAATAAAACTCTGAGTACTTTGTGTACGGTTGTTGATCATGAATTGATTAAAAGATGGAGCGGCTACGGCAACTAAGATTGCAGCCACTGCCAACACTATCATGGTTTCTACTAAGGTAAATCCATTGGTTCGGTATTTCATCTAAAACATCCCCGGCAACTCTCCTCTGTATCTGCAACACAAACAGAGTACATTAAGGAGAGTACCGTCTAGATGAAAGACTTCCGACAATTGTCACATGCCAACCGATAAGGGGCAGGAAAAGAGAAATTAACCGCCGGTTTTATAAACTGGAAACCTTCGCCTGTTGTTCTTTTGCCATGGTTACAAATTGAAACCCTTGAGTTTCGTCGTAGTTCACTGCTATAGCATCTCCCGCTGCAAACTCGCCGGCCAATAACCGCTGAGCCAAAGGGTTTTCTATATAATTCTGGATTGCGCGCTTCAGTGGGCGCGCACCATAAACAGGGTCAAAACCAACTTCAGCCAAATGATCCAACGCCGCTGGAGAGATCTTAAATTCAATATCCCGCTCCTTTAACCGTGTGTTTAATCCCGCCAGTTGGATATCCGCAATAGCACGTAGCTGTGCTTGCACCAGCGGGTGAAATACCACGACCTCATCCACACGGTTAATAAATTCGGGTCGAAAATGTTGCGATACCACGCCCATCACTGCGCTTTTAATGGCGTCGTAATTATCTTCCCCCGCTAAATCCTGAATGAGTTGTGAACCCAGATTAGAGGTCATCACAATCACCGTATTGCGAAAATCTACCGTACGGCCATGTCCATCCGTCAACCGGCCATCATCCAAAACTTGCAATAAAATGTTAAATACATCTGGATGTGCTTTTTCCACTTCATCTAATAACAATACTGAATAGGGCTTACGTCGCACTGCCTCAGTGAGATACCCCCCCTCTTCATAACCCACATAACCAGGGGGCGCGCCAATTAATCGTGCCACCGAATGTTTTTCCATAAATTCAGACATATCAATTCGTACCATGGCATCGGTAGAGTCGAATAAAAATTCAGCTAAGGCTTTGCAAAGTTCTGTTTTTCCGACACCGGTAGGCCCTAAAAAGAGAAATGAGCCGTTGGGTCTATTGGGATCCGATAAGCCCGCCCGGGATCGCCTGATGGCATTTGACACCGCGGTGACCGCCTCGTCTTGCCCAACTAAACGATCATGTATCGCCTCTTCCATGCGCAATAGTTTATCCCGCTCTCCCTCCAACATTTTCGCCACGGGGATCCCGGTCCAGAGAGAGACCACTTCAGCGATCTCTTCCTCGGTCACTTTATTACGTAAAAGGGTCAATGACTCCGGGGCATCGTCAGAGTTCTGTAGCTGCTTTTCCAGCTCTGGGATCCGCCCATACTGCAACTCGGACATTTTGCTTAAATCACCTACCCGTCTGGCAGCTTCCATCTCCAGTCTAGCTGCCTCCAATGCCTCTTTGATCTGAGCGCCTCCTTGTAAAGTGGATTTCTCTGCATTCCACACCTGTTCTAAATCGGAGTATTCTCGCTCCAACTCAGAGATATCCTGCATCAGTTTATCTAGGCGTCTTTTCGAAGCCTCATCCTTCTCCTTTTTTAACGCTTCTCGCTCAATTTTTAATTGGATTAATCGACGCTCCAATCGATCCAAGGCATCTGGTTTCGAATCTATTTCAATGCGAATTCGACTCGCCGCCTCGTCCACTAGGTCAATGGCTTTATCAGGTAACTGACGATCGCTAATATAGCGATGGGAGAGCGTAGCGGCCGCAACAATCGCGGGATCAGTTATCTCCACGCCATGATGGATTTCATATCGCTCTTTGAGTCCGCGCAGAATGGCAATCGTATCTTCCCGATTGGGCTCATCCACCAACACCTTTTGAAAACGTCGCTCTAATGCCGCGTCTTTTTCGATGTACTGGCGATATTCATCTAATGTGGTGGCACCCACACAATGCAGTTCGCCCCTTGCTAGCGCAGGTTTCAACATATTGCCTGCATCCATGGCGCCTTCCGCCTTACCGGCACCCACCATGGTATGCAATTCATCTATAAATAGAATGATACCGCCCTCTTGTTGAGAGAGCTCCTTTAATACAGCCTTTAATCGTTCTTCAAATTCACCCCTGAACTTAGCACCGGCAATGAGAGAACCCATATCCAGTGCCAATAAACGTTTCTCCTTCAACGCTTCTGGCACCTCACCATTTATTATTCGTTGCGCCAAACCTTCGACTATGGCGGTTTTACCCACACCAGGTTCACCGATTAACACTGGGTTATTCTTAGTGCGACGTTGCAAAACCTGAATGGTGCGACGAATTTCCTCGTCACGACCAATAACGGGATCTAACTTGCCCTCTGTGGCTCTCTGAGTCAGATCGATGGTGTATTTTTCCAGCGCCTGCCGCTGATCTTCTGCCGAAGCCTCTTGCACGCTTGCTCCTCCTCTTACTTGTTCAATCGCCGCTGAGAGCGCCTGCTTATTGAGTCCATACTGGCGCAGTAATTCACCTAAAATGCCCTTATCTGCAAGCGCCGCAAGAATAAACAATTCACTTGAGATATAAGCGTCGTTTCGCTCTTGCGCCGCCTTGTCCGCCAAATTTAACAAGCGAGCCGAATCGTTGGAAATGTGAATATCACCACCATGGCCTTGGATGCTTGGCAACTGATCCAGTTTTGCTTGCAATGCCTGTTGCAGTTGATCTATAGGAACATTGCATTGGCGCAACAAAGGCGCAACGGTGCCTCCCTGTTGAGTCAATAAACAATAGACAATGTGCACTGGCTCAATAAATTGGTGGTCTCGGCCCACTGCCAGCGATTGTGCTTCTGCCAGTGCCTCTTGAAATTTTGTGGTGAATTTATCTAGACGCATACTGTTCCTTTACTACACAAAATATAATGAGACTTGGTTTAACAAGTACTGAATATGGCAGTTAACTGCAAATCTTCAAGTGATCTAGCGCAAAACTCGGATCGGACTAATTGTCCACGCCCCAACTAGTGTAATAAATGCTCAAGAAACCAAATAGTCGCCACACCTGAGCCCATCAGTCCCAATTGGGAAAAAGTGTCCTTGATTTTTATTTTACGATTGAGGTTAGGCAACAGATCCGCGACGGCTATATAGATAAAACTAGCCGCTGCCAACGCCAGTAAATAGGGCAACAGCGAATGGCTCATTTCTAAGGCGAAGTAACCCACCACAGCCCCCACGACAGTGGTCAAGCTCACCAACAAATTAAATAATAGCGCCTTTGTTCGGTTCATACCGCCCGCTAGCAGGATGGCAAAATCCCCTAATTCTTGGGGGATTTCATGGGTAGCCACCGCTAAGGCAGTTAATACGCCCAAATCGAAATCAGTCAAAAACGCCGCGGCGATCAGAATGCCATCCACCCCATTGTGGATGCTGTCACCTAAGAGAATGAGTACTCCAGAACTCTTCTCTCGATGGTTTGCCAAATGTTCACCTTCTTCATCACCAGGATGATGGTGGTGATGGCGCCATAACACCATTTTTTCCAGAATAAAAAAGATAAAAATACCGCATAGCAAAGTAACCGAAATTTGCAGCGAACTCACAGCTTCGTTGGTGGAGTCAAAGGCATGGGGTAAAAGTGCGATAAAACTGACCCCAAGAAGAGCACCAACAGCATAACTAATTAAATGTTCTAGGGTTTTATTGCGTACGTCTGCCGAAAACAGCAGATAACTCCCAGCAGCAGCAACACTTAACACACCACCAAACAGGGAAAATAAAATAATCCAAAATAGTAACACGCGAATATTCCTTAAGGGCGGCGAATGCGCAAGGGTTGTTCATTCTACTCGTTAGAATGTCCGAATCAATCCAACCAGATGAAACTACCCATGCGCCCGGTCTGAGCTGCTCTGCGGTAAGAGTAGAAGAGGGTCTGCTGTTGATAAGTACAATACTGCCCACCGTACACTCGTTCCACCCCTACCTGGGCCAACTGTATGCGGGCAATCTGGTAAATATTTGCCAAATATTTCTCTCCGTAAGATTGAAATGCTGCGCCATAGTCATTATTTAGCGCGATAAATTTTTGATACACTTCCACGCCAACTTCAAA
>DJFZ01000036.1:0-18839 GCA_002432655.1 Thiotrichaceae bacterium UBA5859
TGAACCAGGATTTAATTTCTTTTTACCGCACTGTGCAAGAAGATTTGGGCGCTTACACGCATCGAACCCGCCCCCTTTTTTGTGAGCAGAATAACTGTGCGGAACAATACTATCGGCTGAGAGAGAAGTTTAATCGAAGTCGCTCGAAGCGAGTGCGTGCTTCTTTGTTCTTGTACTTGAATAAACATGGTTACAACGGACTTTGTCGATACAATTCGAAGGGAGAATACAATGTGCCCTTTGGTCGTTATAAACGAGTTTTATTTCCTGAACCAGCATTATTGAATTTGGCGACACATAGTCGAAAGGCTCAATATGTGAGTGAAGACTTTGAAGCTTTTATGCTAAAGGCTAGAAAAGGTGACGTGGTTTATTGCGATCCTCCCTATGCACCTTTATCTTCTACCGCTAATTTTACAGGCTATAGCGCAAATGGTTTCCATGAGCAGGATCAACAAAGATTGGTACGTACAGCTAAAATCCTGGCGAAGAGAGGGATCCCCGTTTTAATTTCAAATCATGATACTGGATTTGTGAGAGAACACTATCGACAAGCAAAATTGGTTAATTTTAAAGTTCGTCGCGCAATTAGTTGTCAGGGGAAAAATCGAAAACCTGCGGAAGAGATATTAGCAGTTTTCGCTTAACAAAACCGAACTATCGGCAATTCATGATTTGTGTATTACTTATTATGGTTTCAGTTGTAGGGATAACGTGTCTAATCAAACCAATGAGCAACCTGTGGTACGGCGATGATTGAAATGGCCGCGCAAAGGAGGAGTTCCTTGTAGCCCACAAGTTCGGTAGAAGAAATACCTGTCTTCTGAGTCGCCAAAACGCAGACAATAAGGACAGCGATAATTTGTATGATCTTCATGGTGTTTGCCTCACGTTCGACTGGTGGCTGATACTTTTTGTAACGGCGTAAAGAGTTCCATCTGTGTTATCCTGAGCACAAGATCAGTGTGAATTGGTTCACATATGGCCACCTAGATCTGTAAAATGAGAACAGAATCACACCTATCATCCAGCCCTGTTTGAGGGTGAGCGAGTGTTGTTAGGATGGTCGAATCTGATTCCATGTGGTTTCTAGGCCACTTATCGGGGAATTGAATCGTTTGTATGTTTTCTATCAATATATTGGTTTGTTATGAAGTACTTATCCACTAATAGACTAACTTGTTTCGCATTACTGTTTCTTGTCTCAGCGGCTACAAATTTTGCAATTGGAGAGAACTACGCTGTTCGGCAACCTGTAGTGCTGGAGTATAAAAAGGTAAATGAAGAGGTACTTAATTTAGTTTTTCATGAACCTCGCGGTTTTGAAAAAAAGCGAGCAGCTGTGATCTTACTTCACGGAGGTGGTTGGACCGAAGGGAAGCCCTTATGGACTTATGACGATGCTGAGCAACTAGCTTCTTTGGGATTGGTATCTGTCTCAGTTGCGTATCGATTAAGTAATCGACAGGTGACCCCAATTGACGCTATCAATGATGTGTGTGATGCCTATTATTATTTAGTGAACAACGCCGAGGCTCTGAATCTGGATCCCGACAGGATTTTAGCTCATGGTGTCTCTGCCGGTGCACATTTAGGGTCGTCTCTGGCCACGGTGGGTTGTGGAAATCGAGGTCCCCGTCCCAAACTTCGAGCATTGTTGTTATGGTCACCAGCACTTGATCTGGTCAATGATGATTATTTTAAGCGCCTTTTAAGAGGTCGTTCGAGTGCAGCACAATTCTCACCTCTGGCAAATATTCAAGCGGATATACCGCCGGTTTTTATCGTTCAGGGCGAGCGGGATTCTCAAACTCCGTTAGTGGGCGCTGAACGGTTTTGTGAGAAAGTGGTTGAGTTACAACAGAGGTGTGAATTAGCGGTTTATCCGAACGTGGGACATCTACTTAGCAAAAATCTGTTGTGGCAAGTGGGTGCCTATTGGGTAGACAAAGAAGCGAAACAAGACGCTTTAGCTAGACAGACAGCTTTTATACGATCGCTAGATCTGCATCAACAAGCCGATAGCGATTGGTGAATCATTTTAAATTTGGCAATACCTCTAGCCTATTATTTCGGTTTTCGTAGGTTCGCGTCGTATTATTCATTTTCGTTTATTATTGTCTAATTGGCGGTCAATTATCGAAAATCTACTAGTTACAGTCAGTGATGGCTGAGTGACTATTCAAACCATTCCGAAACTCGGGGTAGTAATGCCGCTGCTATGAGTGCGCTCATGACGATATCTTTATACTGCACCAAATCTTCAATGTTAATGGTAATGTGTTTTTGAGCTAAATAGGCCGCAATGGCGATTGCACCTAATTTGAGTATGTTCATGTTAATTTCCTCAGATGTTTTGATTGCCGTTGCTATGGTTAGCGGTTGATGTGGTCAAATCTACGTGGCACATACCACAAACTAAAGGAGAATCGGATCACAAAATCTATCTGAGTACTGGCTATCAGTGACAAAGTGTGTTGTGGTTCACAGGTTTTAGCCTAGCTGCGGTTGAGTATCGTTTAACTCCGTTTCTTGTTGTAGTTGCCACATTTGAGCATACAGACCACCTTGTTTTATCAATTCTGCATGATTGCCTCGGGCGATGATTTTTCCAGCCTGCAATACGAGGATTTTATCTGCCTCCACTATGGTAGAGAGTCGGTGGGCGATCATCAGAGTGGTATGGTTTTTTGACACTTCGGATAGCGTTTGTTGGATCGTTTTTTCGGTTGCGCTATCCAAGGATGAGGTGGCCTCATCAAAAACCATGATAGTGGATTTTTTGAGTAATAGCCGAGCGATTGCCACTCGCTGTTTTTCGCCACCGGAAAGTTTTAATCCTCGTTCGCCCACCAGAGTCTGGAGTCCGTTAGGTAGCTGATCGACAAGTGGCGAAAGATGTGCCGCTGTCACCGCATCGCGGACATCCTCTTCATTTGCCGCAGGATTGGCGTAAGCTATGTTGTAGTACAAGGTATCATTGAACAGATTGGAATCCTGTGGAACCAAACCAATGGCTTGTCGTAAGCTCTTGAGGGTTAATGTTTGAATAGGTTGGTCATTTACTAGTATATTCCCTCGGTTTACATCGTAGTATCGAAAAATCAGTCGTGCGATAGTGGATTTTCCGGAACCGGAAGGACCCACGATGGCGAGTGATGTTCCTGCCTTCAATTCAAAGTTGATGTCATGCAGTATCGTTCTATCAGCAGAATAACCGAAGTAGACATGTTCGAATCTGAGCGTAGCGGCACTTGTGTCGGTGGGGAGGTTCCGTGTGCCGTCACGCACAGTGGGTTGTTTGGTCAGAAGATCAAATAGCCTACTCATATCTACCAAGCTATTTTTAAGCTCGCGATAAACGGTACCCAAAAAACCCAAGGGAATGAATAGTTGCAACATTAGCGTGTTAATGAGTACTAAGTCCCCCAGGGTTAATTGTTGGTCTACCACACCTTGGGCCGCAAATATCATAATGGTTAACACACCCACTGAGATTAAGCTACCCTGCCCTAGATTCAATAGGCTCATGGTTAGGTGACTCCGAATCGCTGCTTTCTCCCACCTATCTAGTTTACTTTCATATTGAGACACTTCTTCCTGCTCATTGGTGAAAGCTTTTACAATCTCATAATTAAGCAATGAATCAATTGCTCGTCGGTTAGCTTGGGAATCTTCTTTGTTCATCGCTAAACGAAATTGCATGCGCCATTCAGTGACTAGAAAGGTAAAGGCGACATACAGCAATGCAGTAATTAAGGTGATGAGGGCAAATTTGGCGGGATACTTAATTAATAACAGACTGGTGACTAAAGCTAGTTCAACAAATGTTGGGAATATATTAAAAAGCAAATAACTCAGCAAAGCGCTTACACTACGTGTGCCTCTTTCAATGTCTCGACTCACAACACCAGTAGAGCGATTGAGATGAAACTCCATGCTTAGTTGATGTAAATGCGCCAGCAGGGTAACCGAAAGCCTTTTTACTAAGCTATATCGAACCAATGCAAATATCATATCTCTAAATTCATTGAACAGAGTATGACCAAGCTTCATCGCACCGTATGCCAGCAGTAGTCCCAACGGCAACGTGAGGGTGATTGTGCTGTCAATATTGAGGTGGTCAACAATCTCCTTTAATAATAGTGGTACTAGGATGTTTGCAAGTTTGGCGAAGAAAAGCAGTGTCAATGCTAGTCCAATCTTCACCCAAAACCCTGATAGATATGGGCGAAGTTTGAAAAGATCCCGTAACTGACCTGTATGATCCTCAGTGGGTTCTGACAATCTATAATGGCGCATTTTAGTCCTATTGGCTGATTGGTGTGGCGAATTCAAAAAAGAACATTGATTGATTCGATTCAGAAAAATAGAAGATGGGATCCATATATTATCCACAGAACAATATTTTTCTAACAGGTTTAACCCTGCTGTAGAGAATGGATATTTGCCTCTGTTCCCATACGCTACGGTGATTATCTGAAAAACAGATGAATTAGTAATGTTAATAGCACAATGATGACGAGATTCAATACCAATCCAATTTGCATCATTTTTCTTTGCGGTACGAATCCGGTGCCAAACACCAGCGCATTGGGTGGTGTGGCCACTGGCAACATAAATGCGCAGGAGGCAGATAACCCAATTGCAATCGCGAAAAAATGGGGTGAGTAATTTAACGTGTGGGCAATACCTATAAAAATGGGCACTAATAGGGCTGTACTAGCGGTATTGCTTGTCAGCTCTGTCAAAAAAACCACGAAGGTGATGAGTCCAATTAAGAAAATCACAAATGCTGTGTTGCTGAAGAGAGATGAAAAAGATATTGCCAGAAATTCTGTCGTACCAGTATCAGATAGAATACCACCGAGGCAAAGTCCGCCTCCGAAAAGTATTAAAACACCCCAATCTGTGCCTTTCTCCAAATCTTTCCAAGATATCATTCGAGTAAGGATAAGTAGCAGTAACGCACACATGGCAATCACAGAATCAAAAGACTTGGTCACATTGAATACCTTTGACAACGGATGGCTAAATAGCCAGGCAATAATAGTTAAAAAGAAAATAACTAAAGTGACAATTTGTGCTTGGGATAACTTGGTGTCTACAGCCTGCGCCTTTAGCTGAATTGAGGCAGGCCGGATTAACCAGTATAGAATCAACCATAGAATTGGTAATATGATTAAGGAACTTGGCAAGCCGATCTTAATCCAATCGAGGAAAGTAAGATCCAATGCGCCAGCCACAATGGCATTAGGTGGGCTACCCACTAGCGTGCCCATGCCACCAACACTAGCGGAATAAGCGATCCCTAACAGTACAAAATAATAGACGCGAGGTTGTTCGTCTGGATTAAAGGCGGACAATAGGCCCAACGCCAGCGGTAACATCATGGTAGCGACTGCGGTATTACTCATCCACATCGAAAGTAGCGCAGTGGCAGTGAATAGCAGTAAAGATGAATACAACATATGCCCTTTAGATAAACTGAGCAATTTGGCTGCAATGAGTTTGTCCAGTCCTTGCTTGCGAAAGGCCGTGGCTAGAGAAAAACCACCTAAAAACAGGAAAATGATAGGGTGGGCGAAGTAGGCTAAGAGTTCGCGGGTACCATTGACATTGAGTAGGATGCCTAAGATAGGTACCAGCAGGGCCGTTGCCGATAGGTGGATCAAGGCACTGACCCACAAATAGGCAATTACCCAAAAGATGAAAAGCCCCTTTTTTAGCGTTAAAGGCACTTCAGGTAACAAAAAGATTATGGTACCTACACCGGCAACGATTAGGAGATGGACTGGGCTACGTATTATCATAATTTTAAAAGCAAAGAGTTGAATTCATCTACTAAACTGGACGCTTCAAAAAGATTGGGTGGATCTGTAACTAATGAATAGTTCGTCAGTCAAATTTGTCACAGTAAATTGATAAAAGCTGTGAGAATTATAGCTAAGCAATTTTTCATTCATGAGACGAGGTAATTATGTCCCGCTCCAAATTAAAATCTCTTTATATCACCCTCTATATTACTCTATTAGTATTGGCTGGGATGCATTCTATCGTAGCATTTATTAGTTCCGGATTCGCTGTGGCTTGGTTGGGTGCTGTGTTGGCCACAGCGCCTATGATGGCCTTTTTTGGCTGGTTAGGTTTGTCGCAAACCCCTAGAACTAGCCCAAATTTGTCCTACCATCTTATTCTGGCTCTTGTCGGTACTATCATCAGTGCGATGGGTGTATTTGTAGAAAACTTCAATAGCATGCTGCCCCTTATCTATTCGGGTGGCATCGCGCTGCTCGGTACTTTGGTGTACGTATTTTGGTATTCACGGTTTGGTCGTCATCGCAGCGCTGTGATAGAGGTAGGCAAAGTTTTGCCTCAGTTCAGTGTTGAGGAGGTAAATGGAAAAAGCATCGACTCTAAACAATTTCGTGGAAATTATACGATATTTCTTTTTTTTCGCGGCAATTGGTGTCCCTTATGTATGGCTCAAATCAAAGAGATCGCAGCGCAATATCAATCTTTGGAGGCAAACGGCGTACGTGTTGCTCTAATCAGTCCGCAATCTCATGCGAATACTCAGAAATTGGCAAGAACAATGGAGGTAGCATTTGACTATTTAGTGGATAAAGACTTTCAGGCTGCAAAAAAGTTAGGGATTTTCCAAGAAGACGGTTTACCTATGGGTATGCAGGTGATGGGGTATGATTCTGACACCACGCTGCCCACTGTGATTATCACAGATCCGCTAGGGAACATCATTTTAAGCGACCAAACTGACAATTATCGCGTTCGGCCGGAGCCAGCACTCTTTAATGAGGTGATTCAGACGCATAAAAAAAGTGGCATTGTGCCTATGTGAAAATTTACATAAGTCCAAAAATTTCAATGAATTATAATTAAACCATTAGCATTTAATTTTTGCGCCTAGAAAAAATGTGCAATTTAATTCTGGATCCGTTTAGAATGCGCGTTCTGTACATGTTACCTCCTGGACCTGGGGCGGAGGTTTAATCCGTCCGGAAGTTAATAAATCGACCTTCTGGTTGACGAAGGTTGACTGATAAGCTGGGAGTGGTGGGGAGATCCCACCCTATAATTTATAAAGGCGGTGAGTGGTTATGAATGCCCCAAACAACAATCATTTTGCATCTATTGAAGATATTCAGAGTCGATTTGAAATGCTCGGTTACATATGTAGTCGCAGCATCGCAACCGCTATTTATGTGGCTTATAGCTTGGGCAAACCGATTCTAGCTGAAGGTCCGGCTGGGGTGGGTAAAACTGAACTTGCGAAGACTGCTGCGGATGTACTTGGGGTGCCCTTGATTCGATTACAATGTTACGAAGGCTTGGATGACACCAAGGCATTATATGAATGGAAGTATGGCAAACAGCTGTTATACACACAATTATTAAAAGATAAGCTCCATGATCTCATGGATGGTGCAACCGGTCTGAAAGAATCTATTAATAGATTGCATCAGTATGAAGATATATTTTTCTCAGAGCATTTTCTTGAACCCCGCCCTTTGTTAAATGCGATGCGACAACCTGAGGGTTCAGTACTATTGATCGATGAGATAGATAAGTCTGACCAAGAATTCGAAGCGATGTTGTTAGAGGTCTTATCGGACTTTCAGGTGACCGTACCAGAGATTGGTACGATTACGGCGCAGCGGAATCCTTTCGTAATTTTGACTAGTAACAACAATCGAGAAGTTAGCGATGCATTGAAACGTCGCTGTTTGCATCTGTATATAGGTTATCCTGAAGTAGAACTAGAAAAACGTATCGTGCGAGCGAGAGTCCCTGACATTCCTGCAGCGTTGAATGATAGCTTGGTGCGTTTTGTCCAAAACGTCAGAGAGTTGGAAATTAAGAAGCATCCTTCCATCAGTGAAACCATCGATTGGGCGAGAACCTTAATGCTCTTGAACGCTGAAACGATGGATGAAGAATTTATTCGCGATACCATTAACGTGATTTTGAAATTCGAGGATGATATAGAAGTCGCTAATCGTGAACTAGAAAATCTACTTCCACAATCTGAGGCATTGAAGGATGGAACAAACGCTTGAGGAGTTTATCCAGGCGTTACGCAAGTCTGACGTAAAAGTTTCTGTCGCCGAAGCTCTAGATGCTTACGAGGTGGCGGATTTCGTTGGGCTTGAAGATCGCACTATGTTGAAAGACGCGCTCTCTTTTGCGTTGACGAAAAACAAATACGAAAAAGAGATCTACGACGCGGCTTTTGATCGTTTCTTTCAGGTGCCTGATTTTCACAGCCTCCAGCAAGAATCAGAACAAAGTAGTTCTGGCAGTTGTCCTTTGTCGCAGGCAGAAAAATTTGATGATCCTTTTATCCAAATGTTGCTGCAGCGCGATTCAGTTGGCTTGCAAACCCAACTGCTTTCTGCTTCTCGTCGAGCAGATCTCAGTGATATTTGGCTTTCTAGTCAAAAAGGGGTGTTTATCCAAAAAATAATGCGCGAAATGGGCGTAGAGAAACTGCAACAAGCAGTCAAACAAGCAGAAGTGGGAGAAAAGGGGTATACCGAGGAGGATGTTGTGCAACTGCGAGAAGCACAACGTTTTCTAACCAAGCAAGTTCGTTCATTCGTAGAAGAGCAGTTTGAATTATATGCACCTGCGGCAACCAAGCAGTTGCGAGAAGAGCAGCTTAAAGACATTATTTTAACGGATGCGGAAGAGCGTGATTATTTGCAAATGCAGCAAATAGTGAAGCGTATGGCAGATGAGTTGAGTAGTTTGTATTCCAAGCGGCGTAAAAAAGCTCAACGGGGTAAATTAGATATCCGCAAGACTATGCGTCGCAATATGTCGAATGATGGTGTGCTATTCGATATCCATTGGAAACAGAAGAAAATCGACAGGCCTAAAATCATTGCGATTTGTGATGTCAGTGGATCAGTGCGCGACTATACGCGGTTCATGTTACTCTTTTTACATAGTTTGCACGAAGTATTTGATGATCTGCACACCTATGTATTCTGTTCTAATTTGGTTGAAGTGACCGAGGAGTTTGAGAACAACACCGTTCAAGAAGCGATTCGCCGAGCGCAGATGAAAGTGCAATACGGCTCTACAGACTATGCCCGAGCTTTATCGGATCTAAAAGAGCAACATCTAGATCACATTGATAAAAAAACCACTTTACTGTTTCTTGGTGACGCACGAAATCATGAAGAAGATCCCAGAGTAGATATATTGAAACTTGTGCGTGATCGCTGTAAGAATTTAATTTGGGTTAATCCTGAACCGAAAGTACGTTGGGGCACAGGAGACTCTGACATTTATCGTTATAAACCGTTCTGTGACTTATTAGAGGAATGCCACACCCTGAACCAGCTGGAAAAAGTGGTGGAACAATTACTGCAACTATCGTCTCGTTCGGGTTAGCGGTAACGACTTCTCTGATTGTAAAAAGCTTCTTTATCTTCAAACATGGATGCATCCGCCCGACTTATTACTTGATCTGCAGGTGAATCTGTTGAACAGGCTGTGCCGATGCTCATTCGAACAGGGATCTTGATAGTGTCTGAATCTTCAGACTGGATGATCACCTCAGCACTTTTCTCTTTATCTCGAATCTGTTGTTCTATCAAATGCACTTGATGGCTGTTTGTATTTGGGCAGAGAATCACAAATTCATCGCCTCCGAAACGGGTCAATAAATCAGCTTCACGAATGATCCCCATGAGTAGTCGGCTGACGATAATAATTAATTGATCGCCTGCGGCGTGACCGAATTTATCATTGATCTCTTTAAGGCCGTTGATGTCGATCACCAGTATAGAGAAGTATATATCTGGATTTCGATAAGCCGCCTGCACGTACCTTCGTAGCTCTTTTTCGAAAAAGGTTCTGTTATACGCGCCTGTTAATGCGTCCGTATTCGCCAGCTTTTCAAGTTCAATGGCCAGAAGTTTATTTTCCGTTGCCACTGAGATTTGCTCCAGAAATAAGGTCATTATCTCTTTCGCATAGGTGTCTATATCCGCTGCTTTTATGACTAATGTTCCAATTAGATTTTGTCCACGACCATGCATGGGAAGAATTGTCCAGGTAGGCGGTTGAACAAAATTTTTTCCATTTGTTTGATTACCGGGCGTGATTTGTTCGAGCACTTCTACGACGGTGTCGAATTCTTTTTGCGCCAGCTGGGCGGCATGATCGACTAGATAAGATTTTTCTTTATCAGTAAGTGAAGTGGTGGCGAAGTATCTGATCATACCTGGACGATTGCCGTGTATCATCACCGCAAATTCACAATCGCTATAGAGATCTTTGAGTGTCGCCAATATTTTATCGATTAGTGCTGGTAGTTCTTCGGTTTGATGCATACTAACGCTTAGTTCAAGCAGGGAGCGAAACACTTGGTTTTTCCAACGCGTATTCGCATTTGCTTTTTTAATGCGCTCCTCATGTTCGAGTAAGCGTACGATGTTTAAGATATAGAGGTATATGAGCGGGGTGGTGACTAAAAATGTAGATAATATAGTAGCGACATGAATGCCGGTGTTAATCTCACCTTCTATAAAGCGATATATTTGTGGTGCGATGAGCGCTGCCAGTAGCACAGCAGAAAACACTGATACCAAAAATATTTGATACAGCTTTAATCGTGCAAGTATTTCCAACAATCTTCGCACGGAGCGCTCTCCAAACTGGGCACAGGTGATAGTCCGTACCGCTGATGTTCTTCTCTGCCCCGATTCTGTTTTAATCAGGGCAATTTGGCATCCTTACCGTGGAATTCGTTGGATATTGTCTTCCTGTGAACTGACCAACATTTACTGGTACTGTGCTTTTCAACGTGGTGATTGAAAGGCATCTCAGAGCATCTATCCACCTCTACGCACAGCTTGCTCGGGTACTGTGTCGGAGAAATGGCTTCCGATTGATTGTATATTTAATCGACAATAATGGATCCACAATAGAATATACAATTAAACGCTTAGACAATTCTTTTTTAATAAAATCTATCAAATCGAGATAACCGTTTATTTTAATTTTATTCTTGGGTAAATAGCTATGGTTTTTTTAATCAACACTAGATCCTACTTGGATTGGTAGCTTTCGCCAATTTTCAGCCTCCTTTTTAAGCGCGGAAATTTCTAAAACTCCTTTTATATTCATGGAGATAGCTAATATGGTATGAGGAGATTGGGGCAGAATCTGCAATGTGCCCATTAGGTTTTCTGGAATAGGCTCCAAACAGAAAAATGCTATTAATTCCTTGTTTTGTGAGTAATATTGATTCAGTTGTTCAGTAATTGCTTCTGCACAGGCTTCAGGTGTCAATTTTTCTACGTTCACCTTGAGAATGGGGCAGCTAAAGTGACCGGAACCAGTTTGAACCACTAAACCGATCTGCCAACTGGACAGATCTTCTGCCTTTTTCATCAAGGAAAGCGCCAGCGTTCTTGGGATTTTCATGTTTTCTACTTTAAGCTGCATACTTCGCATGCCGGATCAGGATGGAGTCTTACTTGACGCCAGTCTTGCATGAAGGCATCAAATAGCAGTAGTTTACCGTTCAAGGTTTCACCTATGTTGAGTAACACTTTGATGGTTTCTAAAGCTTGCATCGCTCCTAAAATACCCACTACTGGCGCTAGAATACCATTTTCAGTGCAGGTCTCCTGGGTGGGATCAGTGCTGTTTTGGCTATAGAGGCAGGCATAACAGGGTGAGCCTGATTGGCGGAAATCGAATACCGCCACTTGCCCCTCCATACGAATGGCGGCAGCGGAAATCAAAGGCTTTCGGCTGGCAAAGCAGGCTTGGTTGACAGCATGCCTGGTTTGGAAGTTATCTGAAGCATCGATGATCGCATCCACTTGCTTGCAGTGGTCGCGGAGCGTTTCTAGGTTTTGCACATCGGCATCTAGATCAACTTGAAGATCTGGATTGAGCTGTAATAAGTGTCGTTTCGCGGCATCGGTTTTACTCTGACCAACCTGTGCGTCGTGGTAGAGAACTTGGCGCTGTAGGTTAGATTCATCCACCCGATCAAAATCGCATAGAGTCATTTTGCCTATTCCAGATGCGGCCAAATAGATGGCGGCAGGAGAGCCAAGTCCTCCCAGGCCTACGATCAATACGTGCGATTGCAGTAACTTTTGTTGTCCCGCTACATCTACGTTAGGTAGTAAGATGTGGCGACTGTACCGTTGTAGTTGTTTGTCTGATAACAAAGTGGCAGTACCTTGAGTGTTATTTTTGACCAATGGTTATGCGAGGTTGTTGTTGCAGATCTTGAACGGTACGTACCTGAGTAAAGCCCGCTTGGTGAAACAAATATTGCACATTGGATTGTTGATCGTATCCATGTTCCACTATGAGTATGCCGCCAGTTTTTAAGTATGGTACTGCGCCAGGGATAACGACTTTTAATGCATCAAGCCCAGTTTTTCCAGCCTCTAGTGCGTGAAGTGGTTCAGCAGTTAGACTCGAATCTAGGAGACATTCATGATCGTGACTAATGTACGGTGGATTTGAGGCGATGAGATCGAATTCCACTTCGTTTAGCGCACTATACCAGTCGCTACATAGAAAACTGATCGCTGAACATTGATGTACTGAAGCGTTATATTTAGCAATCTTTAATGCTTCCACACTAATATCTGTGGCGACAATATAAGACTGGTTACGTTCCATGGCTAATACGGTAGCGATAATGCCGCTGCCAGTGCCCAGCTCTAATATTCTGGTTGCTTGTTTCGGCGGTAAATTTTCTAAGGCCACTTCAATTAAAGTTTCAGTTGCGGGGCGGGGAATTAAGGTATCAGGTGTCACTTTAAAAGAGAGTGACCAAAATTCTTTTTCTTCCAGTAAATAAGCGATCGGCATTCTGTTTTGGCGTTGTTGAATTAACTTTAGGTACGCTTCGGACTGTTGTTTGGCAATGGTGCGGTCTTGATGAATATGTAGTGCTGTTCTATCGCAATCTAGAATCGCGCCCAACAGTAACTCGGCATCTAGCCGGGGTGATTCACTGCTTGGTGCGAGTAGAGTTTGCGCATACTCAAGCGCCTCCTGGACGATCATGAATCATCCTCTGAGAGTGTCGCCAACATATCTGCTTGGTGGGCGTTGATGAGTGGCTCAATTACTTGATTCAAAGCGCCCTCCATCACTTCTTCGAGTTTGTAAAGTGTCAGATTGATGCGGTGATCTGTGACTCGTCCCTGAGGATAATTATAGGTGCGAATTCGTTCTGAACGATCCCCGCTACCCACCAAACTCTTGCGCATCTGTGCTTGTTCACTGGCTTGTTTGTCTTGCTCTTGCGCGAGTAACTTGGCGCTCAACAGAGACATTGCCCGTGCTCGGTTCTTATGTTGAGAACGTTCGTCCTGACATTCAACGACGATACCGGTTGGTAAATGAGTAATGCGAATCGCAGAATCTGTTTTATTCACATGCTGGCCACCAGCCCCGGAGGCACGAAAGGTATCTATTCGTAGATCTTGGTGACTGATATCTATCTCTTCTACTTCATCTGCTTCGGGCATGATGGCCACGGTGCACGCAGAGGTATGGATGCGGCCCTGGGATTCTGTGACGGGTACACGCTGAACGCGATGAGCCCCCGATTCAAATTTTAGTTTGGAATACGCACCAGTTCCGACTACGCGCATAATAATTTCTTTATAACCGCCCTGTTCGCTGTAACTTTCATTCATGATCTCGATTTGCCAACGTTGTGATTCTGCATATTTGGCGTACATACGGTAGAGATCAGCGGCAAACAGGGCAGCCTCGTCGCCACCTGTTCCGGCACGGATTTCGAGAAAGATGTTCTTCGCATCATTGGGATCTTGGGGCAGTAGGTGTTTTCTTAGTTTAAGTTCGAGGACATCAACCTGTGCTTTGCCTTGTTCTAATTCATCTTGTGCTAAAGCACGTAACTCCGTGTCGTCTTCATGTAGCATCTGGTTGGCGTCATCAATGGCGCTGAGTACTTTTTTGTATTCGTTATAAGTTTCTGTGAGTGCTTCCAATCTGGCATATTCCTGAGAGTACTGTCGAAATTTTTTCTGGTCTTTAATGACTTCAGCATTGCCTAGTAATAGACCTAACTCCTCATAACGTTCTGCGAGAGTATTTAATTTTTGTAGCAAAGATGATTGCATCATTTTGTGATTTATTCTTTCTCGTGATTTAATTCTAAAAGTTGTCGTGCAATTAAAATTGCCTGCTCATGGTTTTCCGAACCGAATTTCTTTAATTGTGTGGTCGGACCATGAGTGAGTTTATTGGTAAGTGTGTGGGCTAATTGTTCTACCACTTTCTGGGCATCGACCCCGGAGCTCAGTTGCTGCAGTGCTTTTGAGATGGCTTGGAGTCGCAGCTGCTCTGCTTTTTCTCGGTACTCGCGAATAGAGTCCACCACTCCGGAAGCGCGCTCCCACTCTAAAAACGCAGCCGATTCTTCTTCAATGATGTATTCCGCTGATTTGACCGCCGTTTGGCGGGATTTTAAGTTGCTGGCAATGACCGATTCAAGATCGTCAATGGTGTATAAATAGGCGTCATCCATAGAGGATACTTCCGGTTCAATATCCCTAGGTACGGCCAAATCGACTAAAAACATTGGCTTGTGCTTACGGATCTTGATTGCCCGCTCAACTGTGCCTTTTCCCAACACCGGCACCGGAGAAGCAGTGCAACTGATGACTACATCTGCTTGAGGCAGTTGCTCTGCAAGCTCGGTGAGGGCAATGGCCTGACCGCCGTAGGCATTGGCCAGTACTGCGGCTCGACCAACGGTGCGGTTAGCGACCAATAGGTTAATTAACCCTTGACCCAGTAAATGTTGAATGGTCAGTTCAATCATTTCACCGGCGCCTATGGCGAGTGCAGTCACCTTGCTGAGATCAGGATATATTTGCTGGCATAGGCGTACTGCGGCGGATGCTGCAGAAACCGGATTTGCACCGATCTCGGTATCCGTACGTACTTGTTTTGCAACAGAAAAAGAACATTCGAACAGGCGTGACATGAAGCTTTCTACCATGCCTGCCTGACGCGCGATGGAGTAAGCCTGTTTGACTTGGCCAAGGATCTGAGTCTCACCTAGCGCCATGGAGTCGAGGCCGCTGGCGACCCGCATGAGATGCTTAACGGCGTCGCTGTCTTTATAATGGTATAAAGCGTGCTCTAATTCCGTATTAGACAGCTGATGGTATTGGCCTAACCAGCCGCTAATATTGAGAGCAGTGTGGGACTCTGTTCGGCAATAGAGTTCCGTACGGTTACAGGTGGAGAGTATCACTGCCTCTGGGATACCTAGCTTTTGGCGTAATTCACTGAGTGCAGGCTCGGTCTTATCTAGAGGAAAGTGTACTTTCTCCCGGAGATTTAAGTTTGCTGTGGTGTGATTTAATCCGCAGACGATTAACGACATATTAGGTGATCGCTTGGAGATGAATTTTCAAAAAATGACCAAACATTTAACAATAAATGTGCGAATTTTAATCGACAATACGAAGTATAGGAATCGGGCGTCACTGACTTGCCAGTGCGTCGTCGAATAGAGGTCATTGGGATGAAATTGAACCTAACAGCCAGATTAATACCGATTTTTTTGCTCCTTTCCGGGTGTGCTCATGTGGCACTGGAGGGAAATTCCACATCCGTTGAGACCTCACAAGTACTCTCACCCCTTGTTGAACCGGATTTAACAATTGAACCACCTTCGAAGCCCTTCACACCTGAGATCCTATTTACTCTGTTAGTCGCAGAGATGGGTTTGAAACGAGATCGTTATGATATTGCGATTACTCATTATTTACACGCCCTAAGTAATGCAGAGGATCCAGGTGTCGCAGAGCGAGCAACGAAGCTCTCTTTTCAAGCTGGTGCTATGGCCCAAGCTTTGGTGGCTGCGCAAAAGTGGGTCGATTTAGATGAGGAGAACCTAGAGGCACAATCCTATGCTGCGAGTTTGTATGTTGCCTCCGGCAAACCAGACCGAGCTGCGCCTCATCTCAACATCGTTATGGCATCGCAGGACTCTGCTTCCGCATTCATTCAGCTGTTACAGCCGGTGGCCAGGCGTAACAATCTAGAAATCGAAGGATTTCAGTATCTAGCAGAAGCTTACCCGAAAAACCTGGATGCTCAGGTGCTCTATGCTCAAGTGCTATTTAGCCATCAACAAAATGATCTGGCGAATTCTATATTAGATGAGGTACTAAAGTCTGAGAATTATCGCCCAAGCGCTGTTGCACTCAAGGTGCAGATGTTGGAGCAGTCTAAATCTTTTGATGAAGCTATCAACCTATTACAAGAGGCGATCTCTGCGCATCCTGATCATGTGGGAATGCGTATCGGGTTATTGAAGATGCTTCTTGAGGCCGAGCGCACTCAAGAGATGTACGATGAATATCCCAAGTTGCAGATATTACTGGCAAGCGATCCTGCAAATTTAGCTCAAACCGGTTTTTTGTCCCTGCAGGCGAAGCATTATCGTCAGAGTGAACGCTTCTTATTACAGTCTATCCAGTATGGGATGCCCGTGGAACACCTTGCCTACTACCTTGGGCATATTAGCGATGCCCAAGGGGATCCGTTAAGTGCGGTGCGATGGTATAAAATGGTGGGCGGTAGCAACAGCAATCAAAAGTTTTTCGCGCAGATACGTGCTGCTATTTTAATGTCAGAAATTGAGGGTTATGAAGCTGCCCTCTCTTATCTGGAATCCGTAGAGCCTAATAATGCTAGGGAGCAAAAACAACTTGCTCTGCTGCGTGGAGAATTGTTGCAAGATCAGAATCGTTGGCAAGATGCCTTCGATGTGTATAGTAGCGCATTAGATCAATTTAACAACGATGTTCAGTTACTATATGCTCGTTCATTAACGGCCGATAAATTACGGCGTTTGGATTTAGCGGAACAGGATCTGTCGAAGATTTTAGTGCAAGATCCCTCAAATGTTTTGGCGCTAAATGCCCTTGGTTATTCCTTAAGTAATCACTCAAATCGATATGAAGAGGCATTGACCTATATTGAACGAGCATTACATCTTGCCCCAGAAGATGCCGCTATCCTCGACAGTATGGGGTGGGTGAAATTTCGTTTAGGTGATTATGATGAGGCACTAAGTTATCTAAGTGAAGCACTGGATATCACCTGGGATGGTGAGATTGCAGCTCATCTTGGCGAGGTTCTCTGGACCATGGGAGAAACTGAACGAGCCCAGGAGGTCATTGAGGAGGGCCTGCAGATGGCGCCTGATAACCACCATTTGTTAGATGTGTTTCGGCGGTTATTTCAATAGTAAAGAGAGCTTAAATGGAATCTATGACAAGCGGGCGAATTATCGCCCGTTTTCTTTTATGTCTTTGTTTAACCGGCTGCGCGCGACTGCCGATCCACCCGGAGGTTACCGTCGATGGGTCAAATATTGAGCTGATGCAATGGCAGTGTGTGGGTCGAGTCGGTGTGAAACAGAATGGACGAGGAGGGAGTGCCCACTTCAATTGGTCGCAATCAGCGGCAAAGTATCAGATCGATTTTACCGGGCCGATAGGTGTGGGTCATGCTCGAATAGTCGGTGACGGAAGCGAGGTGAATCTATATATTGATAATAAAATCCAGGGTACGGCTGAAAGTGCTGATGAACTCACCACACAATTCTTAGGTAGTCAGCTACCGGTCTCTGGATTGGTTTTCTGGATAAGGGGTATCCCCGATCCAGAGAAACAGTGGCGACAATTATCCGATTTTGAATTTATCCAACAGGGCTGGCACATCGAGATTGTCGATACCCAAATTGTTGCAAGTTATGCCTTGCCAAGGAAACTTCGTTTACACCGGGATGATCTAAAATTGACCTTGGTATTAACTCAATGGATGATTTGAATACTCAGGACAATCGATGTTAGTTCTGCCTGCGCCCGCGAAGTTAAATCTCTTTTTACATGTATTAGGCCGCCGCTCAGACGGTTATCATGAATTGCAAACGCTTTTCCAATTTATCGATTTGTGTGATGAGCTATCGTTTGAGGGCAAGGATGCGGAAATCTCGCTACAGAGCGATTGGCGGGGAGTGCTGGAAGCGGATAATTTGATAGTACGTGCTGCGCACTGTCTTCGAGATTTTACCGGTACCCAACAGGGGGCACAGATTTACTTGCAGAAAAACATCCCCATCGGTGCCGGATTAGGGGGAGGCAGTTCAGACGCAGCCACTACCTTACACGGCCTGAACCGACTCTGGAATTTAGGGCTTTCGCTTGATGAGTTAGCCAGTTTGGCAATATCTTTGGGGGCAGATGTGCCGGTTTTTGTACGCGGTAGAGCGGCATGGGCGGCGGGCATTGGCGAGCAACTGACGCCGATGGCACCTGCAGAATTGCCGGAGCACATTTACCTCTTGGCTGTGCCGCGGGTGCATGTTTCAACCGCTAAGGTTTTTCAGCATCCCGCACTCAAAAGGGACTGTTCGCCAATTCAGAATGTTTACGCAGAGCTGAGCGCAGCTGAGAATGTGTGCGAGCCAGTGACTCGTTTGTTATACCCGCAAGTGGATGCTTTACTTCAGTGGATGCGCCAATTTGGTAAGCCGCGGTTGACCGGCACAGGTGGGGGTGTTTTTGTCCCTGTAGATGCAGGTTTCGCTTTAGGGACTATTATTGAAAGTTGCCCAGTTGCGGCAGAGTTTCATCTCGTGAGGGCTCTGAATCAGTCCCCTTTGTTTGAAAAATTGTACTTAAATTGAGGATTTTACGCTCATGTTCAGGTACAATCCTCGGCCCAAATGGGGTGTCGCCAAGTGGTAAGGCACGGGGTTTTGATCCCCGCAT
>DJFZ01000036.1:19018-65705 GCA_002432655.1 Thiotrichaceae bacterium UBA5859
GGTGTCGCCAAGTGGTAAGGCACGGGGTTTTGATCCCCGCATGCGCAGGTTCGAATCCTGCCACCCCAGCCAGCTTTTTAGGTTCTGGAATGAAACGGCAGGTTAAATTGATTATCGAGGTAGCTTCCTATGTTAGATAGGGGATTGATGGTGTTTAGTGGTAACGCCAATCGTCAACTGTCGGAGGAAGTGGCGCGCCATTTAAGTCAGCCCTTAGGAAAAGCGATAGTGGGTAGATTTAGTGATGGCGAGTCGATGGTGGAAATTTTAGAGAACATCCGCGGCGCCGATGTTTTCGTTTTGCAGTCTACCTCTGCACCCACCAACGACAATTTAATAGAGTTGTTGGTGATGATTGATGCGCTGCGACGAGCCTCCGCCGGACGTGTGACCGCGGTATTGCCCTACTTCGGTTATGCCCGTCAAGATAGGCGTGTGAGATCCGTTCGCGTTCCTATCTCTGCCAAGGTGGTGGCGAGAATGCTGGAGAGTGTGGGCACAGATCGGGTGTTGACGATGGATTTGCATTCCGAGCAGATCCAGGGCTTTTTTGAAATCCCCGTGGATAATGTGTACGCTTCGCCTATTTTATTGGGAGATTTGTGGCGCCAGCGGTATGAAAAAGTTACTGTGGTTTCACCTGATGTGGGCGGTGTGGTACGTGCACGCGCATTGGCGAAGCGCTTAGATGATGCGGATTTAGCAATCATAGATAAGCGTCGGCCGAAGGCCAATGAGGCGAAAGTCATGCATATAATTGGCGAGGTAGCCGGCCGAGACTGTGTATTGATTGACGACATGGTGGATACTGCTGGAACACTATGTCAGGCAGCCAGAGCCTTAAAAGAACACGATGCGCGTCGTGTGGTGGCTTACTGTACCCACCCAGTGTTGTCCGGCCCGGCCATTGAAAATTTGAACAACGCCATGTTGGATGAGTTGGTGGTAACCGATACCATCCCATTAACCAGTGAAGCTAAGGCCTGTAGCCGTATACGTCAATTGAGTGTTGCCCCCATGTTAGCGGAGGCGATCCGGCGTGTCAGTAATGAAGAGTCCGTTAGTTCTCTCTATATGGACTAACATAATATTTTTTAGCCTACTTAATTTAATTTCGTGGGCCTAGTGAGTGATTGAGTTGGAGATTTATCATGTCTGTCGATTTTGAATTGTCGAGTACTATCCGCCAGGAAACCGGGACCGCAGCGATGCGTCGCTTACGTCGGGAGTCACTAGTACCCGGTGTGCTTTATGGGGGAACGGATCCTGTGGTGAATATCCAACTACAGGAAAATGAGCTGAACAAGGCATTGGAGAACGAGGCCATTTTCTCTCATATTCTGGATCTCAAGGTGGATGGTAAGAACCATAAAGCACTGCTAAAAGACTTGCATCGCCATCCCTATAAGCCACGTATCCTGCACGTTGATTTTCAGCGGGTCAGTGCCAACCAGAAACTGCATGTGCAGGTGCCCATTCATTTTCTCGGAGAAGAGGTTGCCCCTGGAGTGAAGCAAGGCGGCTTAGTGTCTCACTTGATGACGGCTGTTCAAATTGAGTGTCAGGCAAAAGATTTACCCGAGTTTTTGGAAGTGGATATTTCTGCGTTGGACTTGGGTAGCTCGTTACATTTATCAGATATTTCAGTACCTACCGGGGTAACCATTCCTGAGCTAGGTCATGGCCCTGAACATGATCTGCCGATCATCAGTATTACTGTTAAACGCGGTGGCGATGAGTCTGAAGAAATTGCCGCAGAGGAGCCGGAGGCCGCTGAGGGATCTGCAGAGGAATCCTAATAGTCCAACTATCATTTGATTGTATCTGGCATGCTCAAATTAGTGGTGGGGTTAGGAAATCCCGGCGTTGAGCATCAGGGAACTCGACATAATCTGGGTTTCGAATTTGTCGATGAGTTGGCCTCTTTAGCTGGTGTCAGTTTTAAATCTGAAAAAAAATTCTTAAGTGAGGTGGCTAAATTGGCCAATCCTCATCCTGTCTGGCTGCTAAAACCCATGACGTTTATGAATCTGAGCGGGGATGCGGTGGCAGGATTTATCCGTTATTACCAACTACAACCCAGCGAAGTCTTAGTCGTTTATGATGAGCTAGATCTACCCGCAGGCGAAGTTAGACTCAAAGTGGATGGTGGCGCAGGTGGTCATAACGGTATTAAAGACATTATGCAAAAATGGGGGGTGCGCGACTTCATTCGATTGCGAATTGGCATTGGCCATCCTGGTAAGGGTCAGAATGTGAGTGGGTATGTGTTATCTAAGCCGAGTGCGGAAGATCGATTGAAGATGGACGAATCATTAACACGTGCTTTAAAACTGTGGCCGCAAATGGCTGCACAGGAGATCCCGTCGGTGATGAACCAGTTACACCGGCGCAGTCAAGATTAATTGGGTAGGAGGCAAGCCTTATGGGATTTAAATGCGGTATTGTAGGCTTACCGAATGTAGGCAAGTCGACACTTTTTAACGCCCTCACACAAGCCCAGGTCGATGCCCAAAATTACCCTTTTTGTACCATTGAACCGAATGTGGGCGTGGTACCGGTTCCAGATCCGCGGTTAACTATCATTGCCGAAATTGTGCGACCACAGAATGTGATCCCTACTACCATGGAGTTTGTGGATATCGCGGGTTTGGTGGCCGGGGCGTCTAAAGGCGAAGGTTTAGGCAACCAGTTTTTGGCCAATATTCGTGACACTCATGCGGTGGCCCACGTGGTTCGTTGTTTCGAAAATGAAGATGTCGTACATGTGGACGGTAAAGTCGATCCGGCCCACGATGTTGAGATTATCAATACTGAGCTGCTACTCGCAGATTTAGAGTCAGTAGAAAAGCAAATTACTAAATTGGTACGGGTGGCGAAGAGCGGCGACAAAGAAGCCAAGGCGATGATGGCGGTGTTGGAAAAACTTAAAGCTGCCTTAGATAACGGTCAATTGATTCGCAATGTCGAGCTATCTGAATCGGACCAGAAACTCATCAAACATTTTAATTTTTTAACTGGTAAGCCCACCCTATACGTGGCGAATGTGGACGAAACGGGTTTTAGCGAGAATGAATATTTAACCACCTTGCAGCAAATCGCCGAGGCGGAGGGCGCAATCGTGGTCGCAATCTGCGCCAATATCGAAGCCGAGATAGTACGTTTGGAGGAAACAGAACAAGCAGAGTTTCTGCAGGAGTTAGGTCTATCCGAACCCGGGCTAAACAGATTGATACGAGCAGGTTACAACCTACTAGGGTTACAGACCTATTTTACTGCGGGGGAAAAAGAAGTTCGGGCCTGGACGACGAAACAAGCCGTCACTGCTCCAGAGGCAGCCGGCGTGATTCATACAGACTTCCAAAAAGGGTTTATTCGTGCGGAAGTGGTGAGCTATGAAGATTTCGTGCAGTATAAAGGTGAGACAGGAGCTAAGGATGCGGGTAAGTGGCGACTGGAAGGTAAAGACTATTTAGTTCAAGATGGAGATGTGATTCATTTTCGTTTTAATGTTTAATTCTATCAACCTGGAATTTGTCTAAGGATAATCAACCTATGAACCCTGACGAAAGTACTCATTCCCTGGCTGTAGGCTATCTGGTGTGGATCTTTGGGTTTTTAGGGGCTCACCGTTTTTATTATGGCAAACCGATAAGTGGGACGCTCTATTTTTTTACTTTGGGATTACTGGGGGTGGGTTGGATAATTGATCTGTTTTTAATGCCCATGTTAGATAGACAAGCAGATAGGCGCTATCAGAGCGGTCCCATTAGCTATACGTTTGCCTGGATCTTGCTGACCTTCTTAGGAATTTTTGGTTTGCATCGGATGTATCTAGGAAAGTGGATAAGCGGTTTCATCTATTTATTTACGGGTGGCTTATTTGTCGTGGGTTGGCTCTATGATTTTTGTACTCTGAATGGACAAGTGTCAGAAATCAATGAAGATTCTCGTTAGTTTTGAACGATTCGGATTCCAAAATCCGTCGCATTTTTAACAAACTGTAGTAAGGTCCATTGGCAGTGGCATAGTTCACCATCCATTTCGGGATGATGCCGCCAGGATCGACCTGTGCTAATACCGTAACCTCAATATATCCATCCGCAAGTGAATAAACTTGCCAATGGTTTTTTGCCATTGGCACACGCACAAGATGATTGCGCTGCTGCAAGTCGATTTGGTGAGTTTTACCTACGATTTGGATGCCTTGGTTTTCTTTATCCCAAATATACTCACTACGAATAATGCTATAGCGATCTTTTAACGGCCAGGGAAAATCGGTTTCCATATAAGTGGTTATCCAATCGTCGCCTTTTGCCAAAGTTTTTGCTTTTAAACAGTGATATAGCCAGTCAGGCGCTCTGTTCTCATCTTCAAAGAGTGTTAACCAGGAAGCGACGGAACCCTTTATGCGGGTGGTTGCCTTAATTTCATCAATAGGTTGATCGGGGAGTGGTCGAGTATAAATCTTTATCTCTGCCTCTTCTTTGATGAGGCGCCAGGAAGAAGGATCTGCAGGAGTAGAGTGACTAGTGTAGGTAAAGAGTGCTAACAATAGTGTGAAGACTATCGCGTGTGAGATCGTTGAACGTCGGAAAATATTTGGCAAGTTAAAACTCATCAGCACAAATTGTATGCGTTCACGCCAACAGATAGTATGAATATTTGGCCGATTTGTGTGCGGTATGTGTCCGCTGCGACTGAACAGGGTTCCATTCGTGCGGCACCTTCCTGAGCATTGCCCAAATAGTGGGTGTTTGAATTTTCAACAGTTGTCAAATAAATGAATTATATTCCCTTTATAAAAAATCACTGTGCGAGAAAGCATGATTTTAGATTTGAACATCTATTAATCTTGGAGTAGTAGTACATTTCCTGGTAGTCTACGCAGCACTATAAATTTCGTATTTGGGTTAGTCGTTTGTGACTAAATTCGAATATAAGGGATAACTAATATACAAAGGGGGAGTGATGAACCGTACCTATTTGACATGGTCTACCCTATGCCTGTGTTTGTTCAGCTTGCCATTAATGGCAGCGCAAATTGAACCTAAATCTGTCGGTGAATTGCAGGCTAATGTCAGTGCTGAAAGAATCGTTGCCGCAGATTCTGAGCCAGGGAACTGGATGGCGCACGGTCGTACTTATAGTGAGCAACGATTCAGTCCACTTAAAAAAATCAACCATAAAAATGTGGATGAGTTAGGTTTAGCCTGGAAGTTCGATACTGGCACCATCAATGGCCTCGAAGCCACTCCGATTGTTGTCGATGGCATTATGTATGTCTCCTTGTCTTGGAGTGAAGTGGCGGCGCTGGATGCAAAAACCGGTGAACTACTATGGCGAAACAATCTAAATGTCGATAAGACCCGTGCCAGGTTTGCTTGTTGTGATGTGGTGAATCGTGGGGTTGCGGTATGGGAAGGTAAAGTTTTCGTGGGCACCATCGATGGCCGGTTGGTGGCGTTAGATGCGAAAACAGGAAAAATTGTCTGGGATCAACTGACCGTCGATTTAAATGATGAATATACGATTACCGGTGCACCCCGTATCGTCAAAGGTCGAGTGATCATTGGTAATGGTGGTGCTGAATTTGGTGTACGCGGTTATATCACAGCCTATGACGCACATACCGGTAAGCAGTTGTGGCGTTTTTACACCGTACCAGGCAATCCAGAGAATGGTTTCGAGTCCCCCGCGATGGAAATGGCGGCCAACACTTGGAATGGCGAGTGGTGGACCATTGGGGGAGGCGGTACGGTTTGGGATTCTATGGCTTATGATTCTGAACTCAATCTTCTTTATATCGGTGTGGGCAATGGTTCGCCTTGGAACAAGTACCTACGTAGTCCCGGTGGAGGCGACAATCTCTTTCTGTCTTCTATGGTGGCTATTAATCCCGACGATGGTAGTTATGTCTGGCACTATCAAACCACTCCTGGTGAAGGCTGGGACTACACCGCCACCCAACATATGATTCTCGCCGATCTGGAAATAGACGGAAGTAATCGCAAAGTGATTATGCAGGCGCCAAAAAACGGCTTCTTCTATGTTTTAGATAGAGCAACAGGAGAATTTATCTCAGCGGAAAATTATGTACCTGTGACCTGGGCCACCCATATCGATCCTGAAACTGGTCGGCCTGTGGAAACTAACAATAGTTACGAAAAACGACCTCAGTTTCAGTTTCCTTCGCCTTTAGGCGGTCATAACTGGCAACCGATGTGTTATCACCAGGAGACCGGGTATGTCTATATTCCTACTCGTGAAATGGGTATGTTGTACGCTCACGATCCCGATTTTGAATATGAAGATAATTATTGGAATCTGGGTATGCCCGGTGCGAAGGACTTGGCAGTACCTACGTTTCTCTCGGCAGACATGGTGAAAAAGATCGCGCCTTCCATGACTCGAGGTTATTTACAAGCTTGGGATCCGGTGAAACAAGAGGTCGCTTGGCGAGTAGATCATACGGGCCCTTGGAACGGTGGTCTGTTATGTACCGATGGTAATTTAGTATTTCAAGGAAACGGCAATAGCGAATTTGTCGCCTATAGTGCAGACAAAGGTAAAAGATTATGGGCCTTTAACGCGCAGAACGGCATCATTGCAGCGCCCATCACTTATGAGGTGGACGGAGAGCAATATGTGTCCATATTGGCCGGCTGGGGAGGCTCTATCGGTTTATCCTTTAGCATCATTGGAAATGCTAACGAAGAGCAAATGACCCGGGAAGGGCGATTGCTGACTTTCAAATTGGGTGCGGAAGGTGAGTTACCGCCTGTGGTACATGAAAAACGCTTACCAGAACCGCCGGAACTCACAGCAGAAGATAAGAAGTTAGTAACTAAGGGTAATAAACTTTATCATGCCAATTGTGTCTATTGTCATGGACCGGCTGCTATCAGTAACCCACGATTAAAAGATTTACGATATATGGATGCCAAGGTTCACGAGCAGTTTGATGCGATAGTATTGGGCGGCCTGTTTATCGACCAGGGTATGCCCGCTTTTTCCGATATCATGAGTCAAGAGGATTCAAAAGCGATACATGCTTACTTGACCAAGTTAGGACATAAAGCCCTAAAATTAGAACAACAGAGTGGGCTGTGGATAATGATAAAAAATATAGTATTTTCTATCGTGAGTGCTATTTCCAGCTTCTTTATTGGAATTGTGACTTGGCTAGTTAACGCAGGTTAATTGTTTACTTAAGAGATAGATAAAATGTCAAAGGCGGTCCATTGGGCCGCCTTTTTTTATTGCACTTAATTTCTTATCGCTGACTATAGAATGGGCAGATCCTAAGCCGCCGGCTGAAAGTAGGCATTGGGATCCGGCTTTAACTCTAACGCAGTGAGAAATCCTCCCCAGAGACAGCCACTGTCGAGACATACCAGTTCGTCTTTTTTGAAGAATCCTAAAGTTGACCAATGACCAAATAGTAGTCGGCACTTGAGTTGAGGTCGGGTAGGCACATCAAACCAAGGTAGGAGATCGCGCTTTTGAGATCCAGGCGCGCCCTTTTCTGTTAATTCTAATTCTCCTTGCTTCGTGCAATAGCGAATGCGTGTCAAGCAGTTGACTATGTATCGAATCCGTTCCATACCTTTTAGATCCGGGTGCCAGTCCAATGGGTGATTGCCATACATTTGGGAAAAAAAATCGCTATTGTTGCGACCACGGATCTGTTGTTCTGCTTCACGTGCAGAGGAAAGGCTAAGAGGTAAATCCCATCGAGGGGAAACTCCGGCATGCACCATAGCGACATTGAGCGTTTTGTCATAATGCATTAACGGCTGATTCATTAACCAGCTCAGTAAACAATCTGCTTCTTTACATTTTAAAATGTTTTGTAAAGTGTCCTTGGGTTTTAATTCTGCGCCACCAAGTGCTACGGCGAGTAGATGTAGATCATGGTTGCCTAATACTGTAAATACATTGTCACGTAGCGCATAAATGGCACGCAGTACATCTAATGAGTTTGGTCCTCGATTGACCAAATCACCAGTTAACCAAAGTTGATCACAGTCCGGGTTGAATTTAATACGTTCAAGCAACAGCTTAAATTCTTGATAACATCCTTGTAGATCACCTATTGCATAGCTACTCATGAAAGCTATTTCACTTAATGGATCATATTGGGTTGCGCTAGGGTGAACGCAGGAATTTCGGCGTTAAATGCCACTGAATCTACTCCTACCATGGAAAAATACCCATGCATTGAACCCACAGGAGTATTGAGTATGGCGCCGCTGGTATATTCAAATTCTTCACCAGGATGCAAAATGGGTTGTTCGCCAATGACACCTTCTCCTATGACTTCCTGCACCTTACCATTGGCGTCCGAAATATACCAATGTCGAGAAATCAGTTGAGCCGTTTTTGTCCCTAGGTTCTTGATATTGACGCGGTAAGCAAAAACATAACGCAGTTCTGAAGGTTTTGATTGTTCTGCTAGATAGCTAGCTTCGGCATGAACAACGATTTGATACTCAGAGGGAATAGTCATGATGGAATTATATCGAGTAATCGGTAGATAAAGAAAGCTGGTGTCGACCTCTTTAGGCGGAGGATGTTCAAAAGGTGGTGATTTTCGCTTGGAATTGGGGAAAGTGCCCCCAATTAGGATTTATAGAAACTTCAAACCGTATGTATAATCTTTTGATGAAAATTTTTTTTGCACAGTCTATCGGTTTAATTTTTGCTACCTATCGTCCCCAGATACAATTTTTTCTACGACTGTCATTTGTTTATCTGGTGATGAATACCGCTCTGGTTTTCTCCGCGCATGCAGAATATTGCGAAGGCATTCTAGTGAATATCCCTGGTCAGCCGCCGAGTTGTGAATATGATTCAGATGGTGACGATGTTTGGGATAGTCGCGATAAATGTCCAGGTTCCCCTGCAACGCCAGTGGATCGAGAAGGTTGTCACGAGACGCAGAGAGGTGTAGCAGTTAGTGCAAACGGTGACTCTGCACCTTCTGGTGATTCATCAGTAGATTCGGATGAGAAATTTTCACCGGAATCGGACGTCAACGTACAATCACAAACTAGGGGTAAATTGCGCTCAACAGAAAACCTGGATCAGTTAAGTGATAAACAGAACCCGACTGAAGTTGCAGACTCGATAGACCATTGCCTGAACTCTGATGTGGATCAGAATGGATTAGCGATAAAATGCACCAAGAGAGAATCTTTAAGTGATCATGCAACGGCGACTTCATCCAATCACTCGTTGAAGCAGAACTTGGTTTCTGATTCTGCAGTGCTGCACAAGTCAGTTGCGGCGACCGTTAACATTGAGGCGGTTGATTTAGATCAAGACAAAGATGGTGTCGCGGATGAATTGGATGTCTGTGCTGGCACGGCTGCTGGACAGTTGGTGGATGAAAAAGGTTGTCCTAAGGGAGACAAAGTTATTCTAGAGGGCGCTTTATTTAGCTTCAATTCTCCTCGACTTTCGTCTAAGGCTAAAATGGAATTGGAATCTTTGGTGGCAATAATCAAACAGCAGCCTGAATTGCGACTGAATATATTTGGTTTTACTGATTCCACTGGTGATGAAAATTTTAACTTACATTTATCCCAACGACGCGCGGATTCAGTCGCGCAATTTTTTATCGCAGGTGGTGTGAGTCCATCGCAGATTATAAGGATCCAGGGACTAGGCTCTGCCTATCCGAGAGTACCTAACTTAACAGCTGCGCAACGAGCGATGAATCGTAGAGTGGAAATTGAGTTTTTTCCCTCTAATTTTCTGCCGCCCCAGAGTGCGACCACTAGTCAATTAGCTCCGGCAGTCGAAACATCTCCTGGCGACACCTTAGGTGAAAAAGAGTTGAAAGCCTGTGATCCCTCAGGTTCTAATGCATGCGGACAATCGACAGAAGTGTGGGTTTTACCTCTGGACTCATTTACTACTGAGGGAGAGTTGAGTTCTTTGGCACGAGCGGAGCTACAGTTACTAGCAACTGCACTCACCAAAGAATTGCGTTCAATCCAATCTATTCAGCTTGCGGTCCGGAAACAGGGTATTACCCAAACGGTGAACTTAACAGAGAGTCAAAAAAACAAGGTAAAAGCAGCGTTGACACTTGCGGGTGTTGCTGCCGCTCGTCTACCAAAAGAATTCGGACAACCAGTGTTGGTGAAAGATATTGAGTTCACGACTGCAGTTGAAGGGACTTCTGAGGTGATGGATTCCTCTTTGAATACCGAGAGGCAGGAACCAGACGCCCCAATTAATGAGGATGTTGCCGATAAAGATAATGATGGCGTAACTGATGATCAGGATCTCTGTGCGCGAACGCTTGAGGGCGCGCTAGTTGGTACTGATGGTTGTTTGATTAAACAAACTTATCTGGTGGCAGTACAACTCTTCTTGCCTCGTAGCTCCACATTGATTCCGGAAGGGGAGCAGTTCCTGATGGAGATAGCGGATTCTCTAAAACATGAAGTCAAAGCGAGAGTGGAAATTGCTGCTTTTACAGATAATCGCGGTTCTTTCGATTTCAACTTGGAAGTATCACAAAACCGGGCAAATATGGTTGCTGATTTTTTGCGGGCAAATGGTGTGGCGTCCAGAATGATATTTTCTACAAAAGGATACGGTTCGATGAATCCTATCGCCTCAAACTTCGACGAGGCGGGAAGACGGGCAAATGAGCGGATCGAATTAAATTTTATTCGTTAACCTTAAAATCCTTTTAATAAACACCAAAAGCCAGTGCGTTTGCGATAGTCTCACCTAGCTCTTGGCACTGAGTTAACGCCTCTTCTGTAACTTCACCTCGGCAAAGGATGGGATCTGCTACTTTTACCAAGGGATAGCCTTTAACGATACGATCAAAATGGCGAATGGCATTAGTACCGTCATTACCAGCACTGACGAATAGCGCATAAGGACGTGAAACAAATTTCGGATCTTCTCGTGCAGGGTAATAAGTGCGGTCAAGAAAGTCCTTAATTCCACCAGATAGATATCCAAAATTTTCTGGTGTACCCACTATTAAGCCGTCACACCATAAAAGATCATCCAACTTAGCGTGAAAGGCTTTTAAGATTTTGGCTTCGGTCTCTTCGCACCGCATGGCACCGGAGAGTACCGCGTTTGCCATGCGTTCGGTATTCCCGGTTTGCGTATGATAGAGGATCAATAGATGTTTTTTAGTAGTCACCTCGGGGCTCTTATTGCTTTTTCTCTGAGAGTGTTTTAGCCAGTTGTGCAAAATGTTGCAGTGTCAGATCCTCCGCTCTGTCTGTGGGTAGCACTCCAGAGCTAGAAATATCTTCTTCAGTTAACCACTGCTTTAATGCATTACGGATAGTTTTGCGGCGCGTCTGGAAAGCAGATAACACAAGTTGGGAAAATTCTTCTCTGTGTCCGTTTGCTACGGGTTCAGATCTTGGGTAAAAACTGACAAATGCAGAAGTGACTTTGGGTTTCGGCAAAAAAGCCTCTGGAGGTATCTGAAAAAGTGTTTCCATTTGCCAGTCAGCCTGCAACATGATCGATAAGCGACTCATCTGCTTACAACCGGGCTGGGCACAAAGTCTGTCAGCAACTTCTTTTTGAACCATGAAGAACATGTTTTTGATTTGATCTCGTTGTTTGGTGAGATGGAATAGTATTGGCGTGGTAATGTTGTAGGGTAAATTACCGACGACTGTCAATGTTGCAGAAGTGACCAGTGAAGAGAGCTGAAACGTCAATATATCCTGTTCAAACAGTGTGAGATTTCCATATGCCAAGGCGTCGGAGCGGAGCTGCTTGATTAAATCACGGTCTTTTTCCACGGCATAGAGCTTATCTATATTAAGTAATAATGGGAAAGTGAGAGCACCCTTGCCCGCTCCAATTTCTAATACTTCTGCACAGGTTTCTAACGGGATAGAGGATATGATTTGCTCAATAATTCCGGTATCTTGTAAAAAGTTCTGGCCGAACCTTTTTTTAGCCATATTTCGCTACTCGACGAAGTGCGATGTCTCGGGCAACTCTAGTAGCGTAATTCAAACTGTCGGCCGAGGCTTTTCCGCTTCCTGCCAGTGATAGTGCGGTACCATGATCGACGGAGGTGCGAATAATGGGTAGACCTAAGGTGACATTGACGGCACGACCAAAACTCAGTTGTTTTAGGGTTGGAAGCCCCTGATCGTGGTACATGGTTACTACCGCATCATATTTCGAACGCATCTGTTCGGTGAATACTGAATCGGCGGAACAAGCTCCAATCAGATCCAAACCTAGTTGCTTTAGGTTATCTATGACCGGCTGGATGATATCGATCTCTTCTTGTCCTAGTAGTCCATCTTCACCTGCATGAGGGTTTAAGCCACAAACTGCTATAGTGGGTGTTTTGATGCCAAAATCATCTTTTAGCGAGGCATTGAGTACTTTGATGGTATTCGTCACTCTTGCGTGGTTAATCGCATCTGCTACAGCTCTAAGTGGCAAATGCGTTGTCACCAGCGCGACCTTCAATAGTTGACTAACGAGTAACATGACAACCTGATCCAGATCGCACTGGCTTTGCTCCGCTAGCCAGTAGGTGTGTCCGGTAAATTCAAAACCAGCATCGTGTATTGCTTTCTTATGTACTGGTGCGGTGACCATGGCACTGGATTGTTTATTTAAACATGAGTGTAACGCTATGTTTAAACATTCGAGCACATACGCACTGTTTTCGATATTGATTTTTCCGACTTCAGTTTTGACCGCACAAGAGACTGGGTGGACAAATAGAGTGTCTGGATCAGTGAATACAAGATCGCACTCTATGGGGCACTCTTGTATGTTTATTGACAGTCCTAATAGTTTGGCGCGCTCCGTTAATAGTTCTGGATCGGCAATGACGATAGTGTTTTTTAATTGCTGATTGGCAGCCAAAAAGACGATCAGATCTGGTCCGATCCCGGCAGGTTCTCCTGTGGTCAGCACAAGTGGGGCTAGATGCATAATATCTGTTTAAGGTTAGAGGCGCACTTCAACATACGCTTCATTACGTAGATTGTTTAACCACGCTTGTAAGGCTTCTTCATATTTTTGTTTACGTAGAATATTGGCAGCTCGAACTCGACGATATTCCTCAGTATTATCTTGTTCACGGCGCTCTAATATCTGCACAATATGCCAGCCGTATTGGGTGCGGAATGGTGCTGATATTTCGTTGATTGGAAGTAGATTCATTTGCTCTTCAAAAGTGGGAACGAGATCCCCTTCATTCACCCATCCGAGATCGCCGCCGTTGGTGGCAGAGCCCTTATCGGCGGAATATCGTTTTGCCAATTCAGCAAAATCTTCTCCCAGTTCAATCCGCTCTCGTAGTTGTTGTAGTCGGGTGCGAGCGATTTGATCAGAGGTAATGGCATCAGACTCTATTAAGATATGGCGGGCACGGGTCTGTTTGACCAAGTGCCTGTTAGTGTCTACCTTTGCATCCAGCAATGTCACTATGTGGAAACCGCTGGCACTTCGTATCAACGGACTGATGTCCCCAGGGGTCATCTCCTGCACAATGGTGGCAAATAAACTGGGAATTTCAGAAGAACGACGCCAACCCAGATCCCCCCCCTCAAGTGCAAATTGTCCGTCGGAATGAGCCACCGCAGTGGATTTAAAATCTGCTCCCTCTATTAATTCTTGGCGTAGATCCTCTGCCTCCTTTCTGCCCGCTTTGACTTCTTTGGGCGAGGCACCTTCCGTCAGAGCGATTAAAATATGTCCTAGACGAAATTCTGCCTTTTCAAACTGATCGGTCGTCCAGGCTTCCAAAAAACGCTCTATTTCATCATCGGTGACGACAATATCATTTGCGATCTGCCTTTGCTGTAGACGATTTATCACAATTTGTGTGCGAACATCCTCTCGAAATACCTCGAAGGGTATACCATCTGCAGCGACTGCCTGTACGAATTGATCATAGGCCATGCCATTCTGCTGGGCGATCCGTTCGATCGCACTATTGACCATCTCATCGTCAGCGCGAATATTGTTCAGAGCTGCGAGCTGTAGTTGCAGATCTGTGAGAATGAGTCTCTCAAGTACTTGGCGACGTAACACAGCGGCAGGGGGCAAGCTGGTTTGATTGCGTGCTAACTGGGCTTGGATCTCATTCACTTTTGTAGTCAGTTCTGTCTCTGTGATCACATGATCGTTGACTATGGCTACTATGCGATCGAGTTCTTTTGACCATGCAGGAGTACTACTCAATACGAGCAGAATAAGTAGTAACAGATTGCTTATGGTTACTCTAGGGGGGAATGGCATGTGGGTATTCATGATTGACTAAATATGTCCTTTTGTATCTGTTCTGTAATTTTGTTTCCGATTTTACCTAAACCTTTTAATTCCAATTGCGCTTGAATTGCAGTGTTTTTGTCACCGGTTTCGTCTCGTACGTATTGTCTTGCCAGTACGGCAATGCTCCAACAACAACTGTTATACTCAAAGCCAGCATAAGAATCCACCGTGGCGTTGTCTCGTACCGAGTAATTCCAGTTGGCGAATCCGTTGACTCGCTGAAAAACGGGCCAATAAAAGCCCACTACTGTCTGTTCAAACAAGACACGATCAAACCGATATTCTAGTTTCGCACCCCTTTGACCTCTTTTGCGGTAAGTGACAGCGGTTGAAGCTTTGTCCATGCGGTTATCGAAAGGATCATATTGTAGAAATGTATTAAATCTCCAATCGTTTGAAAAATTGATATTCAGCTCACCTAATAGATCACTCGTGCTTCGAGTTTCTGTGGTATTCGCCAAAATATCTACTTCACGGTCTTGCAGATAAATAATCTGACCAATAGTACCTTTAATCAATTCTTCGGATGTGGTATTGCTGAACAATCGGGAAGTCACCGCAACGCTAAATTGCTCTGTATCGCCAATGCGATCGGCGCCACTAAATCGATTTATTTGAAATAGTCTGGCAAAGTTAAAATCAGGTATTGTGGTATCAAATATAGGGATATCTTCTTGACGACGTTTGGGGATATTTAGATAAAATAGGTGAGGCTCTAAGGTTTGTAAAAACTGAGAATCCAACAGAGACAGATCCCTTTCTAGAAAAACCCCTCCGTCTACCGAGAATATGGGCAGAGTTCTGCGTTGGGTATCCGTTTGTGTACTGACTAAGGGATCAAGTTCATAGGCAGTATGCCTGAGTTGAACATTAGGGACAAAATAGCCTGCAGCTTTACGCCATGGACGAGATAATCCCACTATTAGATCTGCCCGCGCACCGGTGATTGCGTCTTCCTTGTCGAAATAGACCAACTCTGAACTAATTTGTGGGCGAATGCCCCAGCCTATGGTGGGCAATTGACTGGTTACGAGTAGCTGCGGCAGTTTACGATAGGGATCTAGCGCTTCGGGAATGGTTTCATCAATTGTTTGGAAACCGAGCAGTCTAGATTCAAATATCCATTGAGGACTGGTATAGAGTGCGCTCAGTTCATTTTCTAGATGAGTTAAAGTGGTCAGTCTTGTGCCTTCTTCGAAATCAGTTAAAAAATCAACGTCTGAGACATAGTTTAATTCTGCAGTGCCTAACCAGCGCCGCGTTGGGGTCCAGGCGTGGTGAAGTTGCACATGTTCCCGCCGCTCCTCTAGTTTTTTATCATTTTCGATGATGTCCAGTTGCCACGTACTGGTATGCTCTTCGGTTAAAAATCTATATTGATTGCGTAACAAGAGGCCCCTGTGTTCGATAAGATCTGGCGTGATGGTGGCGTCTTGGTTGGGGGCGATATTCCAATAAATGGGTATTTGAATACCGAATCCATCTTCCTGACTGCGGCTCAGACTAATCGGTAAAATGCCACTCATGCGCTTATCGCCCAGAGGAAATTGCAAGAGTGGTAAATATAGTAGGGGTACAGAAAATAGGTGTAGACTAATACTTTGTGCCCTACCCTGAGATTTGTCATTATCTAGCTGTAATCTATCTGCCTGTATATACCAACTGCGGTCATTGAGCGGGCAAGCTGTGTAGGTGGCATCCTCCAAGACTACTAAGCCAGAGGACTTTAAAGAAATTTCTTCGGCGAATCCTTGCACTTGAAGATCGAAAAATTGATAAAACACTTCCTCTATCTGGCCCGTTTTATCCGCCAGCGAATAGTTCAAATTTTCTCCGCGAAAGAGTGCTTGATTATCCACATATATGGTCGGACCATGTGTCGAGATAAAGTGATCTTCGATGTCGTAGAATAGGTTTTCCGTGGCAATTCGTCGATGGGGTTGGCTGGCCAGTACTTCGCCATGCGCTTCTACTAAGGTGCGGGTTTGATAACGAATACTATTGGCGCTGAGATCCACTGGCGCTTCATCGTCGACTGGACCAGTGGCTAGCTCCATTCCGGAATCGAGCAGAGGACATAGTGCGGGCGCCGCTAGCCCGGGTTGAAAAACACTTAGGCTTGCCAAGCTGCTGATACTATAAAACAGCGTCAAAATGGTATGCTGAGCTAATTTCATTGAGTTGGGTGGATCCTATTTAAATTCTGAAGCTACTAATGGCGATGTGTGCAGCTATCATTGCCGAGGCAAATTATGTCATTTCATCTCTAGACTGGCCAGTTCATTGCTTGCTATCAGGAGAGTAGGGACAGGATTTTCCACTATCATGTTTAAACAGGATACAGGTGTGTTGAACAATAAAAGTGATCAGAGATTAGAGCAGGCAGTGGCATGGTGTAGTGACACATTGGCCGTGACGAACCTTGAGGTGACGCCTGCTTCAGCAGATGCAAGTTTTCGACGTTATTTTCGGGTTCGCCATCATCACAAGAGTTATATTCTCATGGATGCACCCCCTCAACAAGAGGACTGTGGTCCATTTCTGCGCTGCGCTCAGATTTTTACGGAGTCAGGTGTAGCGGTGCCAAAGATATTTGCCGAGGATGTAAAAAATGGATTTATATTGTTAGAAGATTTTGGCGATCGGCTCTATCTGCAATACTTGAGTGCGGAAAATGCCGCGGGGATGTATGAGAGAGCCATCAGTGAATTGATTCGCATCCAAGATGCCCCGGCTTCTGAGTTTCCCAACTACGATCGCAACCTGTTAATGAATGAAATGGCATTATTTGAAACCTGGTATTTAGGCAAACATCTTAATTTAGATCTGACATTGGAGGAAAATGAGTTATTGCACCAAAGCTTTACTGTGCTGGCCGAGCATGCGCTAGATCAACCTCAGGTAGTGGTTCACCGTGATTTTCATAGTCGCAATCTAGTGTGGCGGCCTGATCAGCCTCCAGGTGTGTTGGATTTTCAGGACGCAGTATGGGGACCGATAACCTATGATCTGGTCTCTCTGCTCAAGGATTGCTATATTGCCTGGCCTAAGAAATTTATTTATCAAATGGTGGATGAGTATCTCACCCAGTATTCTTCAAAAATAGGCGCACCGGAGTTACCGCTGCAACAATTTAGGGATTGGTTTCATCTCATGGGTATTCAGCGTCATCTTAAGGCGATAGGTATTTTTGCCCGCCTCAACCACAGGGACGGTAAACCCGGTTACTTAAATGATATCCCGCGAGTGATGGCGTATGTGTTAGATGCCACTGCCAGTTATCGTCCACTGTTTGAATTACGAAGTTTTATATTGGAGCAAGTTATTCCCGCCGATCCCAGTTTACATCGATTGCTGGAACGCAACGAATGAAGGCCATGATTTTGGCAGCGGGCTTGGGCCGGCGCATGGGCGTGTTGACCCAGGAACTGCCCAAGCCCTTGTTATCAATAGAAGGGCGCCCCCTGATTGACTATCATCTTCAGGCATTGGCCGCCGCCGGAGTCACGGAGGTTGTGATCAATCTTCATCACCTAGGGGAACGGATCCAGCAATTTGTGGGCGCTGGCGAGCACTGGGATATACGCGTCACCTATTCCCATGAAGAGCAGTTATTAGAAACTGGTGGAGGCATTCTCCAAGCGTTGCCGCTTTTGGGAAATGAACCCTTTTGGTTGGTAAATGGCGATATCGCCACCGATTTTGATTTTAGCCAGTTCAGAAGAGAGACCGAAAATCATGCGCATCTGGTGTTGGTAGACAATCCACCGCATCATCCCCAGGGAGATTTTGTCTTAGCATCGGATGGGCAAGTGGGATTGGCAGGTGGCCAGAGATACACCTACAGTGGTATCGCTTTGTTGCGCGCCGAACTGTTTGCCCATAAACAGCCAGGGGCGTTTGCTCTAGGGACATTACTTAAAGAGCAGGTGAAGTTGGGATTAGTTTCGGGAGAGCGGTATCAGGGTCGTTGGTCGGACATAGGGACTCCGGAAAGACTGCAGCAACAGCGCCGCACAAGTTCCTACCGCTAATGCCCCCTTAGGGCACTTTGGGATCTTTCGGTTTCGGCTGGAAACCGTATTTTTTAGGGACTTCTTCGGTACGAATGGCCAATAAGGGCCGGCTTTGCGCTAACAAAGCCACATATACTTGTGCATTTGAGATATCTGTGGGGGGAGCAGAAAAAAACTGGTCTAATTCTTCTTCGGTCAGCGGGCGGCCATCTTGGGTTTGTAGACAGGCGAATAATTTGACCAGATCGCGATTATCTAGCAGTCCTATACCCCATTCGGTTTCTAACAGGATATCGCCAAACTCATCTATCCACACATTTCTCAGGGACTGTGCCGTTAATTGGGTGTGTGTTCGCAAAATCAGCCTCTGTTCTGGCTGTTGATACAGTCCATAGATCCAAGGTGTATAATCCAGCTCTACGTAGACTTTTTGCGGACCGTTTTGAAAAAACCATCGACCAACTCGATCGGAAAGATAATTGCGATCAATAAACTCGATGACTTTCGGGTGGCTAATGGGCTCATTTTGGATTAGCCAGCGTCCGCGTCTATCTAGACGGAGCCAGCCGTAGTTTGCCGGCACATTTGGCCATTTTTCTAATGCTCGTTGAACGCTTTTATCCACTACATCTGACCCAAGATAAATTGTGTGTAGATTGAGTAAAATAAGACATTGAGATCGTCAAGATTTTTAGATTCTGGAGTTTAAGCCGTTAATTTGGAATAGGTTATCGCAAAATAATAGATTCATGGAAGAGCTAAATAGATCTAAAACAGCGATCGTGCTATCAGGGGGCGGGGGACGGGGCGCCTATGAAGCCGGAATTTTGCTTTATATCCGTGATCGCCTGGATAAACGCCTAGGGTATAACACACCAATTGATATTGTGACTGGCACCAGTGTCGGTGCCATCAATGCTGCTTTTATTGCGGCTACGATGAATGATCCTGCGCAGCAGGGATATGATCTTTGTCAGACTTGGCGCAGTCTGGAGGTGGAAAACCTAATGTCGCTGCACGCGAGAGATTTTGTACGTGCCCTCCGCCATCTGTTAGGGGGGCGTCCTCCTCGGAATCTGCAAACTGTTGTGCGCTATGGAGGATTAATCGATAGTTCAGGCTTGGAACATTTTGTTGCCCGCTGTATTCCGTGGCGAAATATTCGCCATAACCTCAAAGTGGGGGTTCTACAATCTTTAGCTGTGTCTACTACCAAAGTCAGAGATGGGCACTCGGTTGTATTTTTGGATGAGGGCGTGGCCAAACAACGCTCTTGGAGTCGAAGGCCTTATACTGAGGTTCGTCAAACACGTATCAGTCCTCGTCATGTGTTGGCTTCGGCATCTATCCCACTACTTTTTGCTTCTGTACGTATAGGACAAGATTTCTATACGGATGGTGGCCTGAGACAAAATACGCCGCTTTCGCCTGCATTGCGTTTGGGCGCAGACAGAATTTTGGTGGTTTCATTGCGGCATGAAGAGTCACTTCGGCCATTGGCCCCTGCACGCGAAACGGTTTTACCGCGGCCATTGTTCTTACTGGGTAAGATGCTCAATGCCCTGTTGTTAGATCATACCGAATATGATTTGGAGCAGTTAGAGCGAACCAACGCATTAATTGAAGCTGGAACTGAGGCGTTTGGTGAGGAATTTCAAACAATTTTAAATCAAAAGCTGGGACGTAACCCTAGTAATCCAATGCGTTCCATCAAGCAGGTGCATATTAGACCGTCAGTGGATCTTGGCGCGATGGCTTCGGACTATGTGAAATCTGGAAGGGTGAAATTAAAAAGTAAAATGGCCCAATGGTTACTGGGGAAACTCTCTAGTGGCGAGTCCCGGCACGAGAATGATTTTTTAACTTATTTGTTATTCGATGGTGGATTTGCCTCTGAATTGATCGATTTGGGATACCATGATGCAGCGGCCCATGAGGATGAGTTGATTAAACTCTTCGGTATTCATTGATTGGCTAGTCATACTCCTCAAAGTCAAAGTCTGCGCCTTCATCAGTGGCGTCGCTAGAAGTAGCACCGTCCTTAATTGCCGATTGCCGACGCTGTAAATAGTTACTACGTAAAAATGCGTAGGGATCGAGTGCGTTGTCTAACACATTGTCTACCCCCAAAAATTGTGCACGAATTTGTACAAAATTAAATGTGGTGAGTGCTAAGCGCCAATCAGGAGGGCTATAAGTGACGAGATTTAAGCTGGTATCTAACACTAAACCTAAGGCGTCCCTATTGGAACTTGGTCCAAACAGCGGTAGGACTAAATACCAGCCTTCCCCGATTCCCCAAGCACCAAAGGTTTGACCGAAATCTTCATTGTGAGTAGTCAGGCCTATTTTGCTACTGACATCTATAATACCAAGGACGCCAACCGTACTATTTAGTAGAAAGCGACCAGTATCACGGGTGCCTTGTTTTAATTTACCTTGTAAAAAATCGTTGATGATTACCCGTGGGTAGCTAAGATTGACAAAAAAATTGCTGACTCCGCGCTGGGCAATTTCGGGGGTATAGGTTTTATATTGAACTGCAATGGGTCTAAGCACCAAGGAATCTAAGTGATCATTGAATACGAACACTTTTCGGTTTAAAGGTTCTAGTGGATCCAGTGGTTGATCAATGGAATTGTGGGCACAAGCCGACAGGAATAATCCCATCCCAATGCATAAAAGGGCAATCAATCTTTTCATCATAGAACTGACGAACGCTAATTTAAGGTCGTTGTTGGATAGCTAATAATGCCAGTTCAATAGTAGGATTCCAAGTATAATCAATTCACCGATTAGTTGAAATTTATTATTTGATCAATAGATTAAGAGAGTCCTATTAAGTTAGATCAGGGGGGAACTTGGCACCAGGGCATCACTGCTGTTGCGATCATGCTGGGGTTGTCAAATAATTGGCCTGCTGATTGCTGTTTATCTTTTTTCAATAGCGTCGCCTTGGATCGGATCAGTTAAACCGCAACCGTTGTCTGTCACTGCGTATTAGGCCGGCCGATGTGGATGGAAACACAGATTGACCATCATTTTTCAAGATTGTTGTTAGCGAAATTTTCGGGTAAGCGTGGAACCTGACGTCGATGGGTTCACTGGTCATGGGTCCTGACGTCCAGGATCTGAGGTAGGCAAGGAGTCTTTGATTGTGCTGCTTTTACCCATTATCACAAGGCAGAGTTCATACTTTTCGGGTATCAAATGTTTTTAAAAGGATTTAGTGATAAGGATCTCGTGAAACGCATTTTAAAGCCGGTGATATACATATTGATAGTGTGCCTGTTGAGTGGGTGTTCGGTAGCTTATTATCATAGTGCGATTGCCGGTCATTTAAAAATATTGAGGCAAAGAGTGCCCATTGAAGGAGCATTGTATTCATCGTCACTTTCTCAACAACAGCAACAGAAATTAGAACTATTTATGCAGGCACGGCAGTTTGCATTTGAAGAACTTCAACTACCTAATAATAAGAGTTATCAACACTATGTGTCTTTGGATGACAGATTTGTTGTCTGGAATCTAGTGGCGACACCTGAGTTTTCATTGGTGCCCAAAAATTTTTGTTTCTTTATTGTTGGCTGTTTGCAATATAAAGGGTTTTTTCAGCAAGAAGAGGCATTGAAGGAGGCGGCGTATTGGCAACAACATGACCATGATGTCTCAGTGAGCGGGGTGCGTGCTTATTCCACTCTAGGTTGGTTGCCAGATCCTCTTTTAAGTAGTCAATTGGCGTTGCCGGAGCATATTTTGATATCCGTGTTATTTCATGAGTTGGCCCACCAAAAGTTATATGTTAAAGATGATGCAGCTTTCAATGAGGCATTTGCAGAGGCAGTTGCTGAGGCAGGACTGCGCCTTTGGTATCAGCGCAATGGCCAAGAGGAACAGCTCGATTTCTTAGAATCCTATTGGAAACGAGCGGAATCGATGCGCCAGCTGCTACGTCTCACTCGCCATGAACTAGAAGTCCTTTATGCGCAGCCGTTGTCGGACTTGGAGATGAGGCAATCCAAGCGAGCGGTGTTGGCAAATTTTAAGTATCGACTGAGAGAATTGAAATCAGAGTGGGGACGCTTTTCTGGGTATGATTATTGGCTAAAAAGATCGCTGAATAATGCCCATTTTGCACTCGTGGGTACTTATCAACACTGGCTCCCTGCATTTCGTGTTTTATTGGCGGAAAGTACCAATCTAGCTGAATTTTATCAAGCGAGCGAGAGACTGGCGTCACTCACTTTCGAGCAGCGTCAAACACACATGAAGAGACTACAACATCGGCATGAGTAAATATAAATCCGTTGCTTCAAGACTATAGCTGCTTATTCAGATGTTATATAAACCTTCTAGCAGGTGATTTTTTAAATGATGGCCAGCGTAGTGCCGCTAAAAATAAATAATGAGGTCATGCGTTGTGAGGGGATATTACCAAGTTTGAGTCTATTATGATGGAACGGATATTAAGACTGTTATTTGGTTTAAAGTTGCGATGGCTCATGCTGATTGCCAATCTGGTAGGTGTGATGATCGCGGAGCTTTTGGCCAGCATGATATATCGTTGGGTGGAAGGAGAAATAACCTTCGGCGTGCATGTGGCTGCCACCCTGACTGTCGTGATGACGGTCACACCCATGAGTGTCGTCATGCATCGATTGTTAGCTGTAATTAAGGATCGGGAGCAATCACTGATTTCGGCGAATAGGCAGATCCAATCTCGAAATAAGCGTTTTCGTTCTATTTTGGAGATGAGTGTTGCACTACAGTCATCGGACGAACTCGCTGAATTTCTTCAGTGTACTTTAACCACATTATATCGAATTTATTCTGATTGCGATTTTGCAATCATAGTGCATGGCACACGCGCCAATGTGGTACGTAATTTTGCCGTTCATGGTTTATCTTCCAATGAGGTGGATATTCTGCTCGGTTTACGCGGTGAACTAATCCATCAAAATTATCCTCCGGTTCAGCAGACGTTGTTGCAATTGCCCGGAAATTTAGAGTCAAGATGGACTTTCTATTCGCTCTGGGGACGAGCGAACCGGCTAATTGGCACGTTGATCATCAAAGGCCCAGTGGCATTCAATGAAGAGCAAGATGTGATGAATGTATTGGTTCGCCAAATTTCGGTGGCGGCAGAAAATAAACTGTTGGCCATAGAACTTGAAAAGCTCGCTAGTACAGACGCACTCACAAATGCCTATAACAGAGGCTATCTAGAACGTGAATTGCGTAATCAAATTCTACTGTCCCGTTCTAGTCCAGATATGGGTTTTGCTCTATTCGTAATTGATGTCAATGGGCTGAAGCATATTAATGATACCTACGGTCATGAGGAAGGGGATCGTGCCATCATATTGGTTGCGAAGATGCTGCGCAGAGTTTCTCGTGAATCGGATGTGGTGGCGAGAATGGGTGGAGATGAATTTGTGTTATTGTGTCCAGGTACTTCAAAGAAAGAGGCATCTGTATTATTAGAGCGAATCAGAGAACAAGAGCGACAGGCCTTTATTGAAATCGTGCAAGGAGAAAATAAAGAGAAAATTGCTATAAAAATAAGCATTGGATTGGCCAGCAGCGACGAAGTTGCCGGGGAACAAGTTATGCGTAGTGCCGATGATGCGATGTATCAAGACAAAAAATCGTTTTATCAGTCACATTAAGAAATTTCGGACTGACTTTTTGCCTCCATTTGAATAGTTAGAAATGAAACAATAATGCCACTGAATACTTGAGAATATTTTCCGTTTCGCCGTTTCCATAACCACTTTTAAAGGCGTCAAAAGCACCTCGAATGATGAGCGCCTCCGAGTAAAAATTAGTTTGAATACCTGCGCCAACGGTTAAATCAGTACCGGAATCTTCGAAGGAGCGTCCGACCTCAGAAAGCTGACTATCCCAAGATAAAGCGCCGATTCGCCCGAATAGAGATAGATAGTCTTGGAAAGGTAACTGAGCATAGAGTCGCAGGGCGATGCCGTCTGTATCTGCCCTGAGATCTTCTAAGGTTTTAGGATCACCTAAATCATTCCAACCGATATCCATTCCCCATATCTCACTAAATTGGTAACCAATAAAAATTTGTCCTGCGCTGGTGGCTTCGCTCAGTTGATCGTAGTCGACGATGCCTAGGTCGATGCCCACATGCAGGCTGCCAGCGGGCAGGCCTTGCGCGAAACCGGCGGTACTGGTTGCACAAACTAAAATTAGAAGTAGTGCGAGCCGCTTACCAATTTGTTTCAAATAGGAAAGAAATGGTCTATTCATTGTGCAATTTTCTTTTATTGATAGTTTTGGTTGAGTTGTTATGGTTTAAAATTAAAATATCTGAATGGGTGTCTCTAACGCCATCTCTGTGAGGAGTAAGTGTACCCTAAGCACGGATCATGAAGCTAATAGATATTGATGAAGAGGGAATTTCCATGGGCCTGAAGCGGGTGAAACAGTTATCTTTCTGTCTGTTTAGCACGATTTTACTGTGGGCGTGTAGTTCCGCCGATGTGCAAGTCAATTTACCCCGCAGTGCAGACAAGGTGGTGGGCGCGGAGCAGATTGTCTTTTCTGACAATTTACTACGCAGTCGAGTTGAAATTCTAGAAGCAAGCATCAGGACAGTAGATGAATTCCGGCGAGCTAGAGTGCGATTACGCAGCAGGGAGAGTCTTGGGTTCAACATTGAGTATCGGTTTGTCTGGTTTGATGAGCATAATGATCCCGTGCAAGTCGAAGCCTATGCTTGGTATCCTATTAAATTTAAAGCAAAAAACATTATCACACTAGAAAGTATTGCACCCGAACCCAGAGCTGAAAAATTTCAGCTTAAGCTGCGTCAAAAATAGCCGCCGCCAAATTGTCTCACCTCCGCAATATACAGGCATTGTCGGATTCGCCGATAATTTAATCAGATCAGCTGCTTGGCTGAATTTCGGCAAGCGTTTTGTGACAGCTTCCCGAAATTGAATCCCTGACAAACTACTGCATGGAAAAGGTGCTGAGATGCCCAGTCACACTGAAACGATAACAGGGCAAAACGGCGGAATATTAGACGCGATATTAGATCCTGCCTTAGTTGTAGACGTTTGCGGTGCGATTCAGCAGATCAATCGGGCGGCCGTGGAATGGCTGCACGAATCGGAATTCCGATTAATCGGAGAATCGGCCCATCGGTTTTTCCATAACCCAGCGCAACAGCCCGATGAGTGTCCTCTCTGTCAGGCGGTTAAAAATAATAACGTGTGCCGTGATTATCAGCTGCAGATTGGCACATCAAAACAATTAATTATCTCAAGTTCTCCTTTAGATCCAGCGAATCCCCAACTAGGATCGCTACAGATCATCCGTGATGTCACTGAACTCCATCGCTGGCAGCAAGGACTGAAACAGAAAGCGGAGCGGTTTGAACTGGGACTAAGCTGTGCAAATGACGCGCTCTGGGATTATGATTTTCAAACAGGGGCTGCCTATCTCTCACCTCATTTTCGCTATCGATTCAAAATTGATGAACTTGCTTTGAATGAACTCTCTATCGATTGGTTAAGCAGAGTGCATGAAGAGGATCGGGAACAGGCGAAGGGCATCCTAAAGGATTGCCTGAAGGATAGGATTGAAAAGTTTAGAACGGAAATTCGCTTTCGAGATCGAAATAATCAAATTATTTGGATGTTAATTCGTGGCCGCATCGTGCGTGATGAAATCCACAGAGAGCCTGTTCGATTAATAGCAGTATTAACTGATATTACCAGGCAAAAAGTATTAGATTCTGCATTACGTCAAAGTGAACAGCGATTTCGGGGGGTGTTTGAATCCGCAGGGCACGGCATGGCCATCGTATCGACCGAAGGAGTGATACGGAAAGGTAACAAAGTACTCTGCAGGATATTTGGTTACCAAAAATCTAAAATTCATCAAGTTGCGTATGAGCAGTTAGTGCATCCAAGTGACTTAGGTAACCAACAGAATGTTTTTCTACAGCTGCTGGCTGCAGAAGAAGTCAGTTATTGTGGCGAACACCGTTTTCAACATTTTTCCGGGGAGGAAATTCACGCCATTCTAGCTGTGACATTGGTCAGAGACCGGCTTCATAATCCTATACATTTTGTTGTTCAATTGATGGATATTACTGATTATAAAGTAAATGTAGAGAGGTTAAAGAAGCGAGAATCAGAATTTTCTAAAGCTCAGTCGGTGGCGAAGATCGGTTGTTGGAGCTATCGACTGGTGAGTAACGAAATTGAACTTGATGAGATGGGGACATTGCTCGTGGGTAGGGAAAACTTAGTTTTCTTCAAAGATTTTAATACCCTCGTTGAACGGATACATCCAATAGATAAAAGCCGATTTATTTCTTCTATTGAAAATGCGATCGACAAGGAGATGCCCATAGAGGACGAATTTAGAGTCCTATTTCCTCAGCGAGATCCCATGTTTATTCAAATCAGAGGTGAGTTACTGTTCGACGACGACAGAAAACCTTCACATATCGATGGCATATTTCAAGACGTTACTGAGTTGAGGAAAAATAAAGCAAGGCTTGATAAGCATCACGACGATATGGCCAATGCGGAATCAATTGCCCATTTCGGTCTCTGGGAATGGACAGTTGTGCCAGATGAATTAAATTGCTCCATGGCATTGCTAGAACTTTTAGGATTAGATGTAGCGCGAAAGCCTAAATTATTGCAAGAGTTAGTTAATCTAATTCATCCCGACGACATGAGTTTGCTCATGAATGCACTTGATGCAGCACTAGTAGGAACGGATAAATTAGATGTGCTATGCAGAATGTACCGGGCTGACAATGAACTCTGTTATACACGGGTCGTGGGTTCAGTTCTGCGGGATGAACTAGGTGCTGCGGTTTTAGTCAGTGGTATCGTGCAAGATGTGACTCAACAGCATCTAGAGATACAGGAGCGGGAGCGAATGCAACATCAGCTTCGTCAGGCACAAAGAATGGAATCACTTGGACAGCTTTCAGGTGGTATCGCACATGACTTCAACAATATATTAGGGGGTATGTTGGGGTATGTTCATATGGCTCGTGATCGTCTGAAGATTGCGGAATGTTCAGAGATCGAAGAGTACTTAAAAGAGATCGATACTGCTGGGAGGAGAGCGCGGGAACTTATTTCGCAAATGATGTTGTTTAGTAAAGGGGGGGCAGTTTCACCAAAACCAATGGTATTAGGCCCTTTAGTGGATAAGGTGCTGAAGATGGTACGGCCCATGTTGTCCAAGCACATTGATTTAAATTCAACGATAGAGAGTACCTTGCCAGTAGTGATGATGGATTCGATTCAGTTACACCAACTTTTGATGAACTTATGTATTAATGCGCGTGACGCGTTTGCGCCGGGTAGAGAGGGGATAATAGACGTTAAAGTCTACAGCGAATCGATAGAGCAGTTGAATTGCTGTTCTTGCCACCAACAGCTTGCCGGGGACTATGTTGTGCTATCGGTATCTGATAATGGAAGTGGTATTGACCCGCAATCCCTAGAGAAGATATTTGATCCGTTTTTTAGTACTAAACCCACTGGTGAAGGCACCGGTATGGGTTTGTCAGTCGTCCATGGCATTGTGCATGAGCACAATGGTCATATTGAAGTACACAGTGGCGTTGGACAAGGTACAGAGTTGAAACTCTATTTTCCAGCTGTGGCTATGAAAGCCTCCTTTAGCTCGGCGCGCGCAGAGCAATTAACCGAGTTGAAGGAGCATGGTCGACTGATGGTAGTTGAAGATGATGATACTTTGCTCAGATGTTTGAGTGGATTTCTGATGAGCAGGGGGTTTGATGTATGGAGTTTTCACGATCCTTTGGAGGCATTGAAAGTCTATCGTCAAGATCCAACACGTATTGATTTAGTGATTACAGATATGAATATGCCTGGCATGATGGGCGACCAACTTGCTAAAGAGCTACTAACGATTCGCCCCGAGTTACCGGTAATTTTGACCACCGGATTTGTTCATCTGATTGATGCGGATAAGGCCCGGGCTCTGGGCATTTTGGGTTTTTTAACAAAACCGGTTGATCCGGAAGAGTTAACCAAGTTAATTGGAGAACTCTGGATCAAAGACAGAACTGCTCATCTAGCCTGATGTTATCGACTGCAAGCGGCCTCCCGGAGGATCTCTCCTCGCCGCGTCATAAAATTGGCATACTTGCCATCACAAAATAAATCCCGTAGTCTGCCACCCGCTTATTTTAAATAAGTGCGGAGCGTTCAAATACAATAAAGAACGCGTGGACTGCGGAATAATGTGTTCTGCGCTCACCTATGTAACCGAACAGGAATTTGCTCTAAATTCCGCAATCAGGTGAGGTGGGTTAATCAATAACGACAACCTTAACAGGGGGACGGGCTCCAATGGCTATCGATCCAACCTATATGAAGGGTAAGGCCGCGATCGTCGGCGTTACCGATAGGGTTTCACCTACGGGTGTTTTAGGTGTACCTGAAAGACAACTCGAAATGGAAATGATTGGTGAGGCACTTGAAGATGCTGGCCTGACTATCGCAGATGTGGATGGCATTTGTGCGGCAGGTTTCATGATGCCTTCCATGGAGCTGGCGGAACATCTCGGTATTACGCCACGATGGACCAACAGCACCATGACTGGCGGCTCCAGTTTCGAAGTTCACGTACAACAGGCCGCCGCAGCGATTGCATTAGGCCAGGCGGAGGTAGTGGTCTCCGTTTATGCGCAAACTCCCCGTGCTCGAGGTAAGGGTTTGGGTGACATGTCTGCGATGATGGGCATGATGGATCAATCTAATCCGATGCCAATGGTTGAATGGGAGATGCCTGCTGGTAATGTGATGCCGGGCGGTGCTTACGCCTTAGCGGCATCCAGACACATGGCCAAATATGGTACGACCTCTGAACAGCTGGCGCAAATTGCTGTTTCTACCCGAGAATGGGCCTGCAAAAATCCTCGTGCTCGTTATCAAGAGCCAATCACTATTGACGATGTTCTAGCATCACCGATGATTTCCACCCCATTGCGCCGATTAGATTGTTGCTTGGTGACCGATGGTGCCGGCGCATTTGTGATGACCAGTGCGGAGCGGGCCAAGGATCTGAAAAAGAAACCAATCTATGTGTTGGGAACCGGTACAGCCCATGACCACGCGATGATGATCAGCCAAATGCCGGATCTGGCAACTACACCGGGGGTCATTTCTGGTCGCGAAGCATTCAAACAAGCAGATCTGACGCCAAATGATGTAGATTTGTTAATGTCTTACGACTCTTTCACCATTACCGTGGCGCTATCGATAGAAGATCTAGGATTTTGTCCTAAGGGTGAAGTGGGCGCGTTTGTAGAAGATGGAAAATTGGGCCCTGGCGGTTCCTTTCCAGTGAATACCAGTGGTGGTGGCCTCTCGTATACCCATCCTGGTATGTACGGCATGTTCCTCATAGTTGAGGCTGTGCGCCAGTTACGCGGTGAGTGTGACGATAGACAGTTGGACAATCCTAAAGTCGCCATAGCACATGGTTGCGGTGGGGTATTGTCCTGTACTTCAACAGCTATTCTTGGAACGGAGGACGCGCTATGAGTCGCATGACAATGGGCCAATCCAAACATGCTGAGCCATTTTGGGAAGCTACAAAAGAAAAGAAATTGATGTATCAATATTGTACAGCCACTGACAAACCAGTCTTTTACCCGAGACAAATTTCTCCCTATTCGTTAAAAGATACTCTGGAATGGCGTGAGTCTTCAGGTAAGGGTGAAGTTTATGCAGTGACGGTAGTGCATAAACCTTCCATGCCTATGTATATGCCAAAAGTGCCTTATGCGGTGGCCATCGTAGAGCTGGATGAAGGTTATCGTATGATGACTGAAATTGTGAATGCCGATGTAGAGAAAGTGAAAGTGGGTGATCGGGTTAAGGTCACTTGGGAGGAACTTTCTGGCGGTAAAAATTATCCAGTTTTTGAGCCGGATGCATAAATTTTCGTTAAAAACTGCTTAACAAAACAAAAACCCCCGTGTTTACCATGGGGGTTTTTGTTTATGGGCCCAATTTAACCTGCGAGCAAAAGAGCTTAGATTGTTTTTTTAGCCTATATTAGAATAATTAACACTGTTGTGGAAAACCATTGAAAAGAGATCTAGGAAGCGAACTATGAAAAAGGTGCTTTTTTCATTAGTCATTATTATCGCTGGACTACTGATTGCGGGATTCATCTGGGTACAGTCCAATCGTGAAGAGTTGCACAATGCTTATGTAAAAGGTCAGAGTATTGGTGCCGAACGAGGGGCTCAGATGTGTATGGATTGGACTTTGGAAAAATCTAAACATTGTTCTTCGATAAACATCAGTTGTATGGCGGAATCTCAACTGGTTCTTTCGGGATGTCTGCAATCAGCCGAGGATTCCGCAGTGGTTTGTATGCCTGTACCCTCTTCTGAGGAGTCTGATGCAACTGGTTGGGTAGCTAATATTTGTCAAATGCAAGCAAACGGCTCGGAAAGCTGTCCTCAATTGATGAGTAAATTTTTAATGGAGTGTGACAAAGTCCGCAACCTTGAACAAGCGGGTATTCAGTGAGGGTAAACGAAGAATTTTGAGAACCATAAAAAGGGGGATGCAGATGACTAAATTAGTAGGTGCAGTAGCAGTGGTGACGGGGGCTGGTAGTGGCATTGGACGGGCCACCAGTTTGGCATTAGCGAACAAAGGCTGTTATTTGGCACTGGCGGACGTGAATCAAGAGGGCATGGCGCAAACTGCTGCGCAGTTGCAATCTTTAGGTGCCAAAGTATCTCAACATCATGTGGACGTTTCTAATCAGGAACAGATGGCGGCGTTGCCCACAGAGGTGGAAAACGAATATGGACGTATCAATGTATTGGTCAATAACGCTGGGGTAGAATTGACCACAATGTTTGAAGAACAGTCCATAGATGATTTTAAGTGGATATTTGGTATTAATTTTTGGGGAGTAATATATGGGTGTAAATTCTTTTTGCCCATCTTAAAACAACAGCCGGAGGCTCATATAGTCAATGTCTCCAGTATGTTCGGTTTTTACGGTGTACCTTCCCAATCTTCCTATTGTGCTACCAAATTTGCCGTTCGAGGATTTACTGAATCTCTACGCGCTGAAATGAAAGGTACGAACGTTGGTGTCACCTGTATTCATCCTGGCGCCATTAATACCAACATCATGCGCAATGAAAAGACGATGGGGACTGTTATGGAATCACAATCCTCAAAGTTTATGCGTTATGCGACTGCGCCAGAAAAAGTGGCGAATAAAATTGTTAAAGGTATCGAAAACAATAGCAGAAGAGTACGTATTGGGCCTGACTCCTATCTTTCTGATTGGCTCACTCGCTTGACACCTACTGGCTTTAATCAGCTTATGTCAATGGCATCGAAGGCGCTCTCTTCTTCTTAGTGGCAAAGTAAGAATTTCAGGGTTGCTTTGTGGTTTGGCCGTTTGAGGATTTAAATAGCACTGCCAGTAGAAATAAAGAAATGGAAAATGGAAACATAGAAGCGGGTAGTGTGGCACTGACCGCTACCAATGTGGATAAAGCTTCTAAGAATAAGGGGTGAGCTTCAATAAAGGAACTTGGGAATACAATGGCTAATAATCCACTCAGCATAAATCCGATAAACCCTACGATAAATAGCTGGCTAAACAGAGGAATTAAATTTTGAATTCTCCAAGGTTTTTTTAGACCCATCAGAATAGGTAGTAAAATTGCGTTAAATAACATAATACTGGCATAGTAGGTGTTTAAGGTGCCGAACAGCATAGCAACGAAAAATAGTTGCATGGCCGTTAAAATACTCGCAGCAATCAGGTGTTGTGTGCTAAAGGTTGCGGATGACTGAGTCGTATTGTGTGCCATAAGTATCTATTCAACCAAATGATCATAGTCTGAAAACCATGGGATTTCCGCTTCAGCCTAATCAACCACCCCTAACTGCCGCTCAGGTGGCTAAACAGCATAAACTGTATTCTGAAATAAGTGCAAATCAAGCTGTCACTGCTTGGATCCACCATCTACCCGTAGAGGGTAGAACGCAAATTATTGCTCGATTTACCGATCAAAATATACAATATTTATCTTATCCATACAGTGTCAGAAGTAAAGTCTATGAGTATGGTGGTGGTGCGATAGCCGCAGCAAATGATGGTGTCTATTTCGTCAATGAATCTGATCAACAAGTCTATCTGCTATCCGCCAAAGGGGAGGTCACGCCGGTAACGAATCATCATCAGTACCGATTCGGAGATCTCTATTTCCACGCTTCACAGCAGCAGTTATTTGCTGTGGCTGAAGCTGGGGCAAACAGCCAAGAAGCCACCTCTTATCTGGTGAGGCTGCAGGATGGGAAGGTGCAGGTTGTACATCAGGGGCGAGATTTTTATGCAAATCCACGATTGAGTGATGATGGAAAAAAATTGTGTTATTTGGCCTGGGATCATCCTTATATGCCGTGGGATGCTGCCGAATTGTGGTGTTCAGAGTTTGGTGCTGAATGGCAACTCCTAGCCGATGAACATGTCGCGGGAAACGCAGACGAAGCTATCTGTCAGCCAGAATTTATTGCTAATGAAAAGCTGTTGTTTCTCTCCGATCGTAATGGCTGGTGGAACTTTTACTGTTTTGATGGGCATAAAAGTGACCTTATCTACGGTGCTGAAATGGAATTCGGCACACCCTTATGGCGTCTAGGCAGTAAGAACTATTGTCTCTTACCGCAGCAAAAACTAGTTTGCCGGGTGACGACAGAAGCACAAGATCGCCTGATGTTATTAGATTGGCGGCAGCAACAATTGACTTTCCTGGATGCCCAGTTTAGTGCGATTCATTCACTGGATGCGGTAAACAATCAAGTGGTTTTTGTTGGTGCTAGTTTTCACGCAACGGATGCTGTGTATCAATTGCATACCGAGTATAAAAATCTTCAAATTCTAGACAAAACAGTTGCTGAAGGGGGGAACCAAGGTTCCTGGCGAAGGCCGACGTTGATGCACTTTACTGCGGGAGAGAGCAGGACTACAGGCTGGTTTTATGAGCCTACGGGTGCACACGCTAACGGAGAGAAATTGCCCCCCTTGATAGTCAAGGTTCATGGCGGGCCAACCGGTTGTGCAGAAAAATCTTTGGATCTACGCATTCAGTACTGGTGTCAGCAAGGATTCGCGGTATTGGATCTCAACTATCGGGGCAGTGTGGGTTTCGGTAGACACTATCGGCGCGCACTCTATGGGGGTTGGGGAGTGGTAGATGTGGCAGATGTTGAGGCGGCTGTTGCACAATTAATCTCCGGCGAAATCATACATGCTGCGCACTGTTTTATTAGTGGTAGTAGCGCTGGAGGGTATACGGTGTTAAGTACCCTGGGGAAAAGTTCTTTATTTGCGGGTGGTGCCAGTTACTACGGCATTAGTGATCTGGCCCGACTGCGGGCTCAGACTCATAAATTCGAGTCACATTATTTGGATTGGTTGATTGGCCAATGGCCAGATAAAAAGGATCTCTATGAACAGCGCTCTCCCTTGTTGCATGAGTACAAGATGTATGCGCCCGTTATTTTTTTCCAAGGCGCCAAGGATAAGATCGTGCCGCCCAATCAATCACGGCTGTTTAGTGAAAAAATAAAAGAGTTAGGAGTGGAAAGTCGATATATAGAGTTTGCAGATGAAGGTCATGGATTTCGCCAGAGTATCAATATACAAAACTGTTTGGAACTTGAGCGCCAATTTTATGGCGAATTGATTTAGATCTACATTTAATAACAATAGAAACAATAAGTTATGATTTTATTTCTGGCTTTGAGTCAGCTCCATTTTCGACTCTAGCGAAATTGCGCCAGCAGGTTATAATTAAACGACTGACGACATAAACCACCAAACCAAAAAGATGGAAATAACTATGAAGACTTGGACAACACCCGCATATACTGAGTTACGCTTGGGCTTTGAAGTAACCATGTACGTATTCGTACGATAAAACGCTCTGATTAAATCTTAGTATTGATAAACGGATTCAACCAGCCCGGGTAGTTTGCCCGGGCTGTTGTTTGCCGCGACAGATTTCGCCTCGGTTGATGAGAAGTTTAAATGTTTATTCATATATTAGGTTCCGGGGCAGGTGGTGGTTTTCCGCAATGGAATTGCCACTGTCGGCAATGTCGGGGATTCAGGGACGGCGCCATTCAAGCCCAGGCACGCACACAGTCTTCCATCACAATCAGCGCTGATGGTATTCACTGGGTGTTAATTAATGCTTCACCAGATATACGCCAGCAAATAGCACAGTTCCCTAAGTTAGCTCCTGGCCGTGCTGTGCGAGATACGGCGATTTCGGCGATCGTATTGATCGATAGTCAGATCGATCACACCACCGGCTTATTAACTCTAAGAGAAGGCGATACATTAGAGTTGTACTGTACTGAAATGGTACATCAAGACTTGACCAGCGGGTTTCCGGTACTCAATATGTTACAGCACTACTGCGGTGTGAATTGGCATCCAATCGGAGTTGGAGGAGAGGCCTTTACCATTCCAGAAGCGCATGGATTAAAGTTTTATCCTGTCTCTCTGTCCAGCAAAGCACCGCCTTATTCTCCTCACCGCCATGATCCCCATCCTGGAGACAATATTGGATTGAAAATCGAGGATACCAACAGTGGTAAAAACCTTTTCTATGCCCCTGGTCTCGGGGAGATGGATGAACGTATCGCAGAGTACATGCAGGATGCCGATTTGCTACTAGTGGATGGCACCTGTTGGCGGGATGATGAGATGTCTGTGGAAGGGGTGGGCCAAAAGTTAGCGAGTGAGATGGGGCATTTGGCACAAAGCGGTGAAAACGGATTAATAGCAGTGTTGGAAAATATGTCCAAACCCCGCAAGGTTTTGGTTCATATCAATAACACGAATCCAATTTTGAACGAAAATTCAACAGAACGGGCGTTGTTAGCACAACATCACATCGAAGTGGCCTATGATGGCATGGATTTAGAAATTTAATTGACAGAATTCCTGATGAGCGCTCCATGGACTAAAGACGCGTTTGAACAAAAGCTTCGTGCATTAGGCAGTCGCTATCATATTTACCATCCCTATCAGGTGATGATGAACGAAGGTCAGTTAGATCGTCATCAAATTCAGGGTTGGGTAGCTAATCGTTACTATTATCAAATTAAGATCCCGCAGAAGGATGCCTCTTTGATGGCCAATTGTCCGGATCGAGACGTCAGACGTGCCTGGATCCAGAGGATTCTGGATCATGATGGCGAGGCCGATGATCCTGGGGGTATCGAAGCCTGGATACAGCTTGGCTTGGCGACCGGCTTATCTCGCGAGCAGATCACATCTCAGCAAATGGTATTGCCAGGCGTGCGATTTGCAGTGGATGCCTATGTCAATTTTGTACGACAGGCGAGTTGGCAGGAAGGCATTTGTTCTTCATTGACGGAGCTATTTGCGCCCCAAATTCATCAACAAAGAATTGCCAATTGGCCTAGTAAATATCCGTGGATAGATGATCAGGGTTTAAACTATTTTAGGAATCGGGTGCAACAGGCAAACCGTGACGTTGAGCATGGTCTAGCTTTAACACTAGAATATTTCAACACCATAGACCTGCAACATCGGGCGCTGCAGATCCTGCAATTCAAACTGGAAGTGCTATGGTCTATGCTAGATGCTATGTACATGGCCTACATTAATAAAATGCCCCCCTTTTATGGCACGCAAGAACCTGATCTATGACGCAGAATTTTAATCTTGAGCAGAAAATAGCTTTGCGTGTGGGCCACCGTATTCAGTGGGAGGAGGCGCAACAAGCTCACGTGCTGCTTTTTCCTGAAGGGATGATTAAACTCAATGAGAGTGCGGCAGAGATTTTAAAGCGATGTGATGGATCTAAAACCGGGGCACAGATCATCGAAGAATTGTCTGCCGATTATCCAGATGTCGATCTAACACAAGACGTGTTGTTATTTTTGGCGGATGCACAAGAGAAAAGTTGGATTGATGTCGTCAGAGCCACCTAAATTGCTATGGTTATTGGCAGAGCTCACTTACTCTTGTCCATTGCAATGTCCTTATTGCAGTAATCCTTTAGATTATTCCCAGTATCCGGCAGAGCTTTCTACTGATGAATGGATTAGGGTATTGCGTGAAGCAAGAGCCCTTGGCGCCACACAACTGGGTTTCTCGGGTGGTGAGCCCTTAGTGCGCCGCGATTTAGAAGAATTGGTGGCAGAGTCACGGGCATTGGGTTACTACTCCAATCTCATCACGTCCGCCTATGGCCTCACGAAAGAGAGACTCAAAGGATTAAAAGAACTCGGTTTAGATCACGTGCAGGTTAGTTTTCAGGCAAGTACGAGAACTTTAAATGATGAATTGGCAGCTGCTACGGTGTTCGAACATAAAAAACAAGTGGCCACATGGATTAAAGAATTAGGTTTTCCCATGGTGCTCTGTTTTGTATTACATCGCAGGAATCTGCATCAGATAGCAGATATGTTACAGATGGCAGTGGCGTTGCAAGCAGATTATGTGGAGTTAGCGACCACTCAATATTATGGCTGGGCTTTCCAAAATAGAGCCCAGTTGCTGCCTAGCCGCCGCCAGTTGCAGCAGGCAGAGGCAGCGGTGACGAAATTTAGAGAAGAGTATTCTGGGCCAATGAAAGTCTACTATGTGGTACCAGACTACTATGAAAGCAGACCAAAGGCGTGTATGGGGGGGTGGGCAAAGCTGTCCTTAAATGTGACGCCGGATGGCGTGGCACTACCCTGTCATGCTGCCCGGCAGCTGCCGGATTTGAGTTTCCCAAAAGTAACCGATCACAGCATTAAAGAGATCTGGAATCAGTCCGAAGCGTTTAACCGATACCGGGGTTTTGACTGGATGCAGTCTCCTTGTGTCGATTGTCCTGAGCGGGAGAAGGATTTTGGCGGTTGCCGTTGCCAAGCCTATCTGATGACTGGTGATGCTCAGCAAGCGGATCCCGTGTGTGAGAAAAGTCCGCACCATGAACAAGTATTAAAAATAATAGAACAAACCGAGCCTATGGACTTGCAAGAAATACCACTGACTTTTCGTAATAGCCAACAATCAAAAGGATTCTGTAAGGAATCAAAACAGAGTGGTCGCTGAGCGGAATGACATCAAAAGTAAGATTGCCAAAATTCTAACTCGGCCAACTTTCGATCTCTTACCAAGTCGTTGGTTGTGCCTAAAAGCAAAGTGTGGCGAGTGTCTAGAGTGTAGACAGGCCAATCCATCATGGAGGGGCAAGTCGGGATCCCGGTTTCTGCGAAACTGCACCATAAGTGTTGCAGTTGTTGACTAAAGGTTTGCAAACCCATAGCTTCACCGCAAAACATTTTTGCATAGGCACCTTCTAATTTGCCAAAGGTGAGAGGAATATCGGCACCATGTGCGGCGCCAAATATGCCTGCATCCCAAGTGATCTCATAATGGTAGATGGGCCGATCAATTCTTGCTTGTGCTTCGGCAAGAGAGAAGGTGGGAATATTAAATGTTCGATCACTTTCGAAATCACTATAGACAGCCAATAAAGCTGCGCCACTTTCACCGTAGTCACGAGTTGAGCGGTAAAAGTCTAGCGCTTTTTGGGCGTGATCGGGTAAGCCCCTTTGAAACAGTTTAAGTACGCCCACCTCATCTAATTGCTGGTACTTGGGGTTTTGCGTGACACAGGGTTCGCCGCGTTTTAATCGTAGAAACAGATCCCATTCATTCAGCATGGTTCCTGCGATGATATCTAGGTTGTTAGCCGCGCCCTCCGCCAATGCTGCTAGAGGTGGTTTTGGTAGTAGATCGTCACCAAACAGGGGGCTCATTGTGGCTTCAAACAAAGGTAACTTAACTGGGTGCTCGCCTCGTTGGACCGACATTTTTTGGCACACCTGCTGAGCGTCCAATAACTTGGAGGCTGGAACTGCACGCAGTTGGTTAAGGCTATGCTTGTCAATTTGTAGTTCGTTCAGTAGCGCGTGACATACTTTTTCAGCCGCAGATTTAGAAATCACCTGATCGGGCGTACCACTCTGGATGATAGCGCGTCGAAATAACCCATCTCTCAACGGGGAGGTGATGAGACAAGCAAGCGCAATGGCACCGGCGGATTCACCGAACACGGTGACGTTGTCGGGGTCGCCGCCAAAAGCCTCAATATTGTCTTGAATCCATTGCAGGCTACAGAGAATGTCTCTTAAGCCGAGATTGGTGTCCCCATTGAAGTTATCGTCTAACACCGGCCAATGGACAAATCCGAAGGCACCCAATCGGTAGTTGAGTGTCACCACGATGACGTTTTCATTCTGCGCAAGAGAATCACCATGGTACATTGCCATACTACCGGCGCCGGTTAGAAAGGATCCCCCATGTAACCAAACCAACACGGGTTTCGTGGTGTCAGATCCAGATTGTTTAGCTGGTGCCCACACATTAAGATAAAGACAATCCTCACTTGTTTCCCCAACGGGGGAAAAAGCATTACTCACCTGCATCGCTGCTTTTTTGAACTGCGTGGCCTCTAGCGGCCGTTGCCAAGTCACAGCTTGGGGCGCGCGAAAGCGAAGATCACCCACAGGGGGTGTCGCAAAGGGAATGCCCTTGTATACTTGACCTTGTTCTGTTTCAAGGCCAATGATGGGGCCGCTGGGCGTGAGGCGAGTAGCTGTCTTCATCACATGACATCCCGTTTAAAAGTTGAAGAGCAATTATTTATGGCTAGTCTAACGCAACATACCCTATGAGAGAATCACTTGTGTTCTTTGGAATATCCCGCTCATCTCTATTCTGATGTATCGATGGTGCTCGAATACTGAATGCGGTCACCATTAAATCTGCTTGAACCAAATCGGATATTACCTCGTATTGGATTATGATGATTGTTGTGGTGGGGGAGTAGAAAATAACATTGTGAAGATTAATTAGAATATCAATCACATTAAATAGGTGGGGATTATTTAATACTAGACATCAATTGACGGACAATTGGTTAAATGTACAGGACAGCTCGAGGGATTGACATATTATTTGAAACGATTTGTACTTTATAGGTAACGCTGTTTCCTCCTCAAGGAGGATGGACAATAGTGATCAGTTGGTACTGGTCATAATCTTGGTTCTGTATGGGACATGAATTCAATATACTTGGAGAATGAGTGAATACTTCTAAACTCAGCAAACGCATCGAACCTCTATCAGAAAAACAACTTTATCACGAATATCATGCCGAGGAGTTGGCATTTAGTTCTACAGCTGACCTGAAAGACCTTCAAGAAATATTAGGGCAAGAACGGGCAAAAGAAGCGATAGAGTTTGCGGTTAACATGCAGCGCGAAGGCTATAACCTATTTGTCATGGGCGCTCAAGGGTCGGGAAGACGTGCATTGATTAATCATGTGCTGGAATCCAAAGCCGCAGCCTCAGATAAACCTAATGACCTATGTTATGTGAATAATTTTATTTCATCTCACAAACCCAAGTCTATTTGTTTGCCTTCTGGTTATGGGCGACTCTTTTCTACAGACATGCAACAGTTGGTGAGAGATATAGTAGATACTCTACCAGCAGTATTTGCCGGTACAGAATACATGATGCGCCTTAATGAGGTACTTCAAGAAGCGCGTGAACGGGAGGAAAATGCGTTTTCGGATTTAAGCGGTCAGGCTAAAAGTCAGAATATAGTATTGATGCGAACCAACGAAGGGGTCTCTTTGCTTCCGAGCAAAGATGGTCAGGTCTTGAGTGCAAAAGAATTCGCTAATTTACCTGAACAGGAACAACAAGTCTTTGAGGAAAATCTCGAGCCTATTCAACGAGCGCTTGACGAATTGATGCAACACCAACCCCTGTGGGAAAAAGAATTGCACGATAAAGTGCGAGTGTTGGACAGGTTAGTGGTGGCATTCGTTATCCATGAACATTTTGCTAAGTTAGAAACTGCTTATCGAAATTATGCCACTATAATAGAGTATCTAAAGCAAGTACGTGAAGACATTATTGACAATATAGAAATTTTTAAACATGACTCTGAAAAAAATTATAGTCAAAAGAGTGAGCAGGTGCTGGCGCGATATGAAGTGAATGTGCTGGTAGATAATAGTGAAATAAACGGTGCGCCGGTCATCTACGAAGAGCATCCCTTACTGACAAGATTAATGGGTAGTTTGGAATTTCGATCGGAAGCGGGTAACTGGACGACGGATTATCGAATGTTACGAGCGGGATCATTGCATCGCGCAAACGGCGGTTATCTGATAATTGATGCGGAACGAATACTTACCCATACTATGGCTTGGGAGGGATTAAAACGTACTTTACGTTCGGGAGAAATCAGCATTGCGTCGTTATCCGATGCTTTAGGTTCCTCCCGCACGCCTACGTTAGAGCCCGCATGTATTTCATTAAATGTAAAGGTTATTTTAGTTGGCAGTCGGCGTACTTTTCAGGTGCTGAATAGTATGGATCCCGATTTTACCAAGCAATTTAGAGTGGTAGCAGATCTGGAAGATGAAATTGATCGAACCAAAAGCAATAATCAACTTTATGCACAGATGTTGGCGACGGTTGCTCGTCGGGAGCAGTTGCGACCATTCTCGAGTCAAGCAATTGCACGGTTAATCGAATTTAGTTCAAGAGTAGCAGGTCACCAGAATAGGATGAGCTTACATATGGCGACTATTACGAATTTGATGTACGAAGCCAACTATGTGGCTGGGCGTGATCAAAATGAACTGGTGGAATTGATCCATGTGGATGCTGCATTGGCCGCAGATAAAAAACGGGATAGCCGCATTGAACAGCGAATGCGTGAGTCAATTTTTAATGAAACTGTCTATATAGACACCTCGGGCGCAGTAATCGGTCAAGTCAATGGGCTTGCGGTGCGTCAAGGTTTGGAGGCGCCCTTTGGTATGCCTGCGCGCATTACAGCTACAGTGAGACCGGGAAAGGGTGAATTTATAGATATCGAGCGGGAGGTAGAACTGAGCGGTTCCTTCCATGCAAAGGGGATTTTGATTTTAAATGCTTACTTAGCTTCTCGTTACAGCAGTCAGTATCCGCTGTCGCTAGATGCGAGTTTAGTATTTGAACAATCCTATGGTCCAGTAGATGGAGATAGCGCCACCATAGCAGAATGTTGTGCGCTGCTTTCTAGTATTGCGCGCGAGCCCATTAAACAATCCTTCGCTGTCACGGGGTCAATGGATCAGTTTGGTCGTGTACAAGCGATTGGTGGGGTAAATGAAAAAATAGAAGGTTTTTTTGAAATTGTTAAACAGCGAGGATTCATTGAGCCGGCAGCAGTTATCATTCCAAGAACAAATGTGCAACATTTGATGTTAGATGAAGAGGTACGACAAGCCATCCGAGATAAAAAATTTACCGTCTATGCCGTGAGTCATGTTGATGAGGCATTTAGTTTATTGACGGATCGAGAGGCGGGAGAAAGTGATAAAACAGGTCGATTCATGCCAGGTACTTTAAATGCCTTAATACAAGCTAGATTGGAACAGCTCGCGAAACATCGTTTTAAAATTTAACATAAAATTTTTCAGTATGGTTCAAATTTAACCAATTTACTTTGTTTTGATTATAAAATATTCAATAATCAATTAAAGCATTAAAGTTTTTAAATTGGACTGCGATAACTTGGGTACTATTTATGTTTGTTTTTTGTGGCGGTCCCATCATTTCAGTTCTTGGGGGGAACAGGGGGCCGCTACAATCTCCAAAAATTTCTCTTCTCTGTTTTCAATCGTTCTATATACTAAAGGTCTAACCAATGTTAGCTTGGGACGCATTGCCGATCACATCTATTCTATATGGATAACCCCACTCTCTGGATTTTAGTAGCATTCATTTTATTAGCTACCTTGGTCGGACCTTTTCTAGGTGTGTTACCGCGAGGGCGTGAGAAAAGAGTGATGCGTCTACGTGCCCGTGCCATTGAGTCGGGTGTGGATGTCCAGTTTGTCCGTGAAAAAGATAGCCAAGGTCAAACCAAGTTTAAGTACGTTCCCAGTAGTCGCATTCCTTGGGTGGAGTATCGATTGACTTTATCCGAAGTCGCAAGACAGGAATGGTGTTATCAGGCAATATCTAATGCTAGTCGTCAAGAAATATTAGAGTGGCAGGTATTGCCGGATAACGTACTATTACCCGATTCGCTGACAGGTTGTTTGGTTCGATTTAGCCAGAACTGGCCTGCCAGATTGCCTCACCTGTCGGTCAAACGACAAGGACGTTCTCTATGGGTGACATGGGATGAACAGGGAGAGTTAGAGCAGGTAGATTTAATCGTCGGATTGCTGCACGAGATTGCACAATGTGAATTGAAGGAAGATTGAATGGGGATAGCCTAGAGTGGCTTCTTTTTATTGGTATGATTTAGAAACCTTCGGTCTCGATTCCAAACGTGATCGTATCGCCCAATTTGCCGGTCAACGCACTGATCTGGACATGCAACCAGTTGGTGATCCTGAAGTTCATTATGTGAGATTGTCAGGGGACTATTTACCCGATCCCCAGGCATGTTTAATAACCGGGATTGGGCCTACGGACGTGGATCAAAAGGGATTGCGAGAAACCGAATCTTTAGGGCGTATAGAATCTCTATTTTCTGAAGGTGATACCTGTGTTGTGGGTTATAACAACATTCGCTTTGATGACGAGTTTATCCGATTCGGTTTCTATCGGGATTTGAGAGATCCTTATGCTCGCGAGTGGCGAAATGGGAATTCCCGTTGGGATCTGCTGGATGTGGTACGCCTGGCGTATGCTCTTAGACCAGCAGGGATAGAATGGCCTACCCATGAGAACGGAATGGTCAGCTTCAAACTTGAACATTTAACTGAAGTGAATCACCTGTCTCATGATATGGCGCACGATGCGTTATCTGACGTTCAGGCAACTATAGAAGTGGCAAAGTTATTACATCGAGTACAGCCGAAATTATTTCATTTTGCTTACCAATACAGAACAAAAAAAGCGTTGAAGCAACTACTGGAGCAACAAATCGGCCAACCACTGGTGCATGTTTCGGGACGTTATCCCGTGACCAAGGGATGTATGGCATTGATTGCACCGCTCTGTGTGCATCCACAGAATCCAAATGCGATTATCGCCTTTGATTTGGCATACGATGAGTCTGATCCGTTAACTTATTCGCATGAAGAGATAGCCGAACGTATCTTTACCGCTGTCAATGAGTTGCCAAAGGAGGTGGAACGTTTGCCTATTAAAGCAGTTCATCTAAATAGATCGCCTATTTTGGTGCCACTTAATGTGTTAGATCCAACGTCTATCCAGCGCTGGAATTTAAATTTGGACCAGGCGCAAAGTCAGTATCTTAAGGTTAAGAGTAATAAATATTTTATACAACGAGTGCAACAGGTATTTAGAGAAGCTGAGTTTGAGCCAGAAATGGATCCGGAGACAATGCTCTATTCTGGCGATTTCTTCAAGGATCAGGATAAACGAACAATGGCGGCTATTCATCGTTGTGATCCCGGTAAATTAAATGATCAGCAATTCTCATTTCAAGATAGCAGGCTTGAGGAATTATACTTCCGCTGGCGAGCACGTAATTATCCACATAGTTTATCTAATGAAGATCAGCGGCGTTGGCAAGCATTTAGACAAGCACGATTGATAGATGGTGACGATAAGAAACCATCAGTGAGTGAGTATATCAAACGATTGAAATCGCTTTTGATGGAAACGGAGTCTAGTAAGAGCGGTGTATTAACGGATTTGCTCCAGTATGCACAGCAACTTGGTATCGAGTTCGAATACAAGCCTAGAGCGGGTGACAAGTTTAGTTGATTTACCAATATGGAATAGGGTGAATCAAGGCTCAAATTCAATCACTCAGAGATTGAACAAAGAGGAAAATATTCCTCCTTGGAGTTGCTGAATATCAAACTAACATTTATGCAGTAATAGTTTCGCTACTGTATCATTTCGAGAGGCTTAATGTGCTCTAGTGGTTATAGAAAAATAGTTTCTATCTGGGCGCATGGGGTTGGTGTCTCATCTTCTTATTGAACATATTTGTGGTGGGCCAATGAATCGATTGATTGCTGAGTGCGGATAAGCACCTTATGGTAGCGACTCTGTACAAAATCACCTATAAAAACCTCCCACCCATGGTACACTTTACACTATGCTTGAGTATCCACAGATAGATCCCGTTGCTATTCAATTGGGACCAATTGCAATTCATTGGTATGGATTAATGTATCTGGTCGGGTTTGCTGCTGCCTACTACTTGGGGCGGTATCGGGCCGGCAGATCAGATAATCCTTTCGATCATGAATTCGTGGACGATATGATTTTTTACGGCGTACTCAGTGTCATATTAGGTGGTCGTATCGGTTATGTCCTTTTTTATAATTTCTCAAGTTACCTAGAGGATCCGCTTGCCGTTTTTAAAGTATGGCAAGGAGGTATGTCCTTTCACGGCGGTCTCCTCGGCACAGCCTTTGCCATGTGGTTTTTGGCACGCAAATATAAAGTCAATATTTTCCAGATATCCGATTTCGTTTCTCCCCTAGTGATCATTGGATTATTGGCCGGGCGTGTTGGTAATTTTATCAATGGTGAACTGTGGGGGCGACAGACAGATGTTCCTTGGGCAATGGTGTTCCCAGGGGCAGGTCCTTATCCAAGGCATCCATCCCAGTTGTATGAAGCCGCTTTGGAAGGGATCCTTTTGTTTCTCATTGTTTGGTTTTATTCTAGTAAGCCGCGTCCAATGATGGCGGTTACAGGTCTGTTTTTGGCCGGATATGGATTGGCCCGCAGTACGGTTGAATTTTTCCGTGAACCAGATGGCCATATTGGTTTTATTGCATTTGATTGGTTGACCATGGGCCATATTTTAAGTGTGCCTATGATTATGTTTGGACTACTGCTGTTGTTTTTGGCTTATCGACAAGCTCAGCCAGAATAAGCAGATGATGTTGGGAATTTAGATCATATGCAGCAATATTTAGATCTCTTAAGGCGGGTACAAACTGAAGGAGTGTTTCGAGAGGATCGTACGGGTACGGGAACGTTGAGCCTGTTTGGACATCAGATGCGATTTGACTTGAGCCAAGGTTTCCCCCTGGTGACGACAAAAAAAATACATTTAAAGTCGATTATTCACGAGTTGTTGTGGTTTTTATCTGGTGATAGCAATGTTGCTTATTTACAAGAAAATGGTGTCAAAATCTGGAATGAGTGGGCAGATGGGTCGGGTGATTTAGGGCCAGTATACGGAGTGCAATGGCGATCTTGGCCCACCGCCGATGGCGGAACCATAGATCAGATTAGTCAGGTAGTGGAGCAGATCCAGAACAATCCAGATTCAAGAAGACTAATCGTATCGGCCTGGAATGTGGGTCAAATTGAGGCAATGGCTTTGCCCCCTTGTCATTGTTTATTTCAATTTTATGTCGCCCAAGGCAGACTTTCTTGTCAGCTATACCAAAGAAGTGCCGATTTGTTTCTTGGCGTGCCTTTTAATATCGCATCTTACGCGTTATTAACTTCAATGATGGCGCAAGTTACCCACCTCTTACCGGGTGAATTTATTCATACCTTGGGGGATGCGCATCTCTATATTAATCACCTGGAGCAGGTAGAAGAACAACTCTCTCGAAAGCCGGGGAAGCTACCGCGACTAAGGTTAAATCCAGAGGTCACAGATCTTTTTGCCTACTGTTATGAAGACATAGAGATAGAAGACTATCAACCTGCCCCACACATTCCCGCACCTGTAGCCGTCTAGTTTCTCCATGCGTGCTTTAATCGTGGCGATGGCGGATAATCGTTTAATCGGTCGAGAGAATGGCTTACCTTGGCACCTACCTGCAGATCTGGCCTTTTTTAAGCGTACCACGATGGGGAAGGCTATTATTATGGGTAGGCGAACTCATGAGTCTATTGGCCGAAGTTTGCCAGGTCGGTTGAATATTGTGGTCAGTCGGCAGCAAACCTATCGAGGATACGAGGGATCTGTTGTCACTCATTCTCTAGAGGACGCTTTTCAGTTGAGTGAGGCAAATGATATTGAACCGATAATTATCGGTGGCGTACAACTCTACCAACAGGCATTGCCATGGGTAGAACGACTGTATGTGACCCATGTGCAGGCGACTCTTGATGGTGATGCCTTCTTTCCAGAACTGGACTGGCGCGAGTGGTTAGGTGAGGAATTGGGTGTTCAACTGGCTGACGAGCGCCACGAATATAATTGTCGATTCATGATGTATCGAAGAGTGCTCGGCTGACTTGACTTCCGTTAATGTGAACGGCAGAATCTCGCCTCT
>DJFZ01000036.1:65976-66692 GCA_002432655.1 Thiotrichaceae bacterium UBA5859
GGTTAGAGCACAGCATTCATAATGCTGGGGTCGGTGGTTCAAGTCCACCCATAGCCACCAATTCCAAGCTTAAGCGAGTTCGAGTTCGTTTAGCGCTGCCCGTAACTCTTTCGGATCTGTTTCTTTAAGTAAATCGAGCAACCAGGCAATCATAATCTCTGTTTTACCTAATTTTCTTGCTAAAACGGAGTAACTTAGACCTCTTTCCCGCATGGTTTGGTAAAGCAATAATTTCTGTTCGATTGAGGTGGGCAGATAAATCGTTCTTTGCCCCGGTGCGCGCCGCGACGGTGTGGGAATATCTAGCTGTTTTATCATGTACCCATTTAGTGTAGTGATTAATGCAGCTGATGCTTTATGCATGACGCCTTGAACCGAAGTACAGCAAACTTCAAGTTGTGGCAGATCTGGAAAACGAACGCGGAATTCTCCCTGATTTTCGCTGTCGACCTCACATGGAAATAAATAGTCCAATACCCATCCCCTTAAATTTTTTATATATTTTTTTTAAAGTGAACATTTCTTTTGTCTAGATTTCTATCGGCCAGGCAAATATCGACTAGAGTAGATAAGTTTCTGATTTGTACAATGTGTTTTTGTGAGTCGTGATGCCGGTTGGTATAGAAAATATAACTAATTGTTATTACATGAAATAATATGTAAATTGACTGGTCAGTTGTGAAAAATAAAGACTAATTCAGCAAATAATGAGAGAT
>DJFZ01000042.1:0-168 GCA_002432655.1 Thiotrichaceae bacterium UBA5859
TATCTCGCGTTTCGTTCTCGGGTCACTGGCGTCTATTTATCAATCATGACGCAAGCGCTCACCTTTGCATTAATGTTAGCGTTTTTTCGCAATGAGATGGGTTTCGGCGGGAACAATGGCCTCACGGATTTTAAAGATCTATTAGGTTTTGATTTGCAGTCTGATCAC
>DJFZ01000042.1:424-737 GCA_002432655.1 Thiotrichaceae bacterium UBA5859
CCCGAGCCGGTCTGTTTGTGTTGTCCGCGCTGGCGCTCATGTTGGGTTATATTGCCTGTCGTTATGTGACCCAATCTAAATTGGGACGCGTGGTAATTGCGATTCGGGATGCGGAAGATCGAACTCGATTCCTTGGCTATCAAACTGAAAGCTACAAGTTGTGGATATTTACTTTCTCCGCCATGCTGTCCGGCATCGCCGGTGCTTTATACGTGCCACAAGTAGGGATCATCAACCCCGGAGAGTTCTCACCTCTAAATTCCATTGAGTTAGTGGTTTGGGTAGCGGTGGGTGGACGCGGGACGTTGTATGG
>DJFZ01000042.1:880-6913 GCA_002432655.1 Thiotrichaceae bacterium UBA5859
TGGACGCGGGACGTTGTATGGTGCGGTGATAGGTGCCTTTTTAGTGAATTATGCGAAATCTCTATTTACGGCGGAATTTCCTGAGTATTGGTTATTCGTTTTGGGCAGTATGTTTGTAGTGGTGACGGTATGGTTTCCGGATGGTATCACCGGATTACTCCGTCAGCGTTTCCCTGCCTTGGTCGGTAGTGGTAGCAGATGAGCACTCGCGATCGTTGGCAAAATTTGGTTCGACGTGATCGAGTATTTGATTTTGTTGCTGAAGGGCGTTTTCCTCTGGTGCAGGGTCGTCACCCCGTGGTGGAGGGAGAGCTGGATCTATCCCATGGCACAATACTCTATTTGGATGATGTGACAGTCAGTTTTGACGGTTTCAAAGCGCTCAACAAGTTAAATTTGCAGATTGATGCCGGTGAACTCCGTTGTATTATTGGGCCAAACGGGGCGGGTAAAACTACTATGATGGATGTCATCACGGGTAAAACTCGACCCGATGAAGGCAAGGTTTTTTTTGGCCAAACCATAGATTTGACTCGTCGCCAAGAACATGAGATTGCATCGATCGGCATTGGGAGAAAGTTTCAAAAGCCCACCATTTTTCCGGAGCACTCGGTTTTTGAGAATCTAGAGCTCGCCATGAAAGCACGCAAAGATGTGTGGAACAGTTTGCGTCTAAAACTCACTTCTGAAGACTTAGACTATATTGACAAGGTTTTATTAAACATTGGTCTCAAGGATGAAGTGAGTCGTTTAGCGGGCCTATTGTCTCACGGTCAAAAACAGTGGTTGGAAATTGGCATGTTGCTGATGCAAGGACCGAAGTTGTTGTTGGTCGATGAGCCGGTAGCGGGCATGACACCACAAGAGGTAGAGCGAACCGGTGAAATGCTGGTCTCCTTGGCAGGAGAGCAATCCGTGGTGGTTGTCGAGCACGATATGGCCTTTGTGCGTTCAATTGCCAACAAAGTGACTGTATTGCATGAGGGCAGTGTGCTCGCGGAGGGCAATATGGATAAGGTTCAGTCTGATCCCAAAGTCATTGAAGTCTATCTGGGAGGTGAAGATTGAGCGCGCTGCAAATTGATAACTTGAACCAATTCTATGGCGGCAGTCATATTCTTTGGGATCTCACTCTGGAGGTGAATCCTGGAGATTGTGCTTGTATCATGGGACGAAACGGTGTCGGTAAGACCACGTTGCTAAAAGTAATTATGGGATTAATTCCTGCTCAATCCGGTGAAATACATTTTCAACAGGCTGATTTGCTCGGCCAGAAAGCATCCGATCGCGCACGGCTTGGTATTGGCTATGTGCCTCAGGGTAGAGAGATATTTAGTCAATTAACGGTACAGGAAAATCTGGAAATTGGATTGGCTACTGGTAGAAGTAGACAGAGCCACATTCCCGAGTCCATTTTTGAGCTCTTTCCGGTTTTAAAGGAGATGTTGCATCGCCGTGGTGGGGATCTATCTGGTGGACAGCAACAGCAGTTAGCTATTGCTCGGGCCTTGGTATTGGAGCCCAGTCTATTGATATTGGATGAACCCACGGAAGGTATTCAACCTAACATTGTGAAGCAAATCGGTGATGTGATCACGCGCCTCAATCAAGAGCAAAACATGACAGTTCTGCTAGTAGAGCAAAAACTCTCCTTTGCTCGCCGAGTGGCACGTAGTTTCTCAATCTTGGAAAAGGGTAGCGTAGTTGCCGCTGATCAGATCGAAAACTTAAGTGATGAACTGGTCAAACAGTACCTGTCTGTTTAACTCGCTTGTTCATGCAAATGAGATTCACTCTGAACACTATCAGTTGTCTCTAACACATCTGGGTAATATTGTGACAATGGGTATGTGGCGTTTTTTAGTTTTTCTCGGCAAAAGGCGTTGATACGCGTTCGCTCAATATCATTTGTATCTTGATGCCTATCTAGTGCCCCAGATTGCATAAATCGAATATCGTCCTTAGACACACTAAAAACGTTTGGGGAGAACATCTCGAATTGCGCTTCATTGTCTCGCATATATTCAAAACTAGATTTGTATACCACTTTTTCGAGCTGTTCTGTGTTCAATGGTCGTTGGAGAAATTCGGCGATAGATTGGATCATTTTTGGCAAGTCTTTTTTTAAATCTTCATAATGCACAAATAAGACGTTGTCACACTGTTGGCTTCGTTGCCACCAACCTTCAACATGATCTGGCCAGGACATCCACCACATATCATCACTACAATACCAGTTCAGTAGATCTTCCCGTTCAGGTGCCAAGGGCCCTGCCAATAAATGTATAAAATCAACACAGCTGGCGAAGCAGCTGACCGGATGTCGGGTAACGTAGATGTACTTGGCTTTCTTTGCATAGGGCGTGAGCTGTGCTGGCATATGGGTCTTAATGATTCGATTGCGTTGTGGACCTACTAAAGGCGCGCGCTCCATCGGTACGCTGGAGGTGGGACTGGTCTCAATCCAAGGGCTAAGCGCGTACATATGATGGTATCCGCTATCTGTGAGATCACCATTTCCACTACACAATATCTCAAAAACGATTTGTTGCATCCATGTGGTGCCACATTTCATTTGTGTGGCAACAAATATATCTTCCTCTTGAGGAACATAGTTTTTGGTGCGCAGGTATGATTTTTTACTGCACATCATGGGGGGGCCGGTAACCCCTTCATAGCGCATGCTGGGTAATTTTTTGAGTCGAAAAACCTTTGCTATTAGATCGAAGAAGGGCCTGATGAAACGTGCCTGTGCACGAAGTAAATGTACAAATTGTACTCTCTGTTCTAAGGGACGAGCAAAATATCTGTCTCCCCGAGTTTGCGTTTCTACCCATAACATGAATACTGCTAAGTAAAGCATGTATAAGCCTGGTATGATTAGCAATGTGATTAACAGATCACTCATGTATTGTGCTTTCTTATTTTTAGTATTTCGTATGATTAATTAAGTTCTAAAGACAAAATAAATTTGCAGCTTGATTGGTCTTTTAAAAAATTTATTTTTTGATACTAATGTTTTTTGTTTAAAAAGTGAAATGGCAACTTTTTTGTTTGTTATAAATTAATTTAAGAGATAACCGTACTACGCTAGTTTATATAATAACCCGTTATTCTCCATCGATTGTCTTTGTCTAACATCGGGGTAATGGTTTCAACAGCGTTAGCCTTATTTTCAAATTCTGTCATGTATTGGATCACGACATATTGGCCATCAGGTCCCCCGGGAATTTGATTTTTGTACGTTAACGACATTAATTGACGATATTTTAATTGGCCTAAAGGTTGTCGTATGGCCCGAATTTGTTTAATCCAATCTCCTTTTGGGACGATAGAGCGAAACAGAGTAGCCGATTCGAGCCAACTTCTTTCGTATTCCTGATTGTCAATCAGGGACAGCCAAACTTGTGCTGTATGCTCAACTTGTGACTCGACACTTTGACGGACGGTGTCGTCTGCCTGTAGTGGCGCAGCTAAAAACAAGAAAATAATGATTAGACGTTTGTAATTATTCATGGCTGTGTCCTTTCTCTGTCATTTATACGACCCATTAGATATCTTCTATTATTAGTTTATTTTAGTGCTTTATGTCAGAGCCTCTACTCATCAAGTCGGGCAGGTGAAACAAATTAGTGACACCAACATCTACTTCCAGTGGACTCAACGGGGTGGTGATTTGAGCACGATGATGTGTTTGGTGAGAGAGAAAATAGGTCAAAGCGTCCCAGAGCATAGATAGTCGAGGCTGTGGCTTAACTAGACTCGGGTATAAAAGGATTTGTCCAAGATCTCTTGTGGAGAGATGTTCTATGAAATGAGTAATTGCATGGTCAGTTAGCTCTCTGTCTTCGCGAAAAGAAGGAAAATCGGAATGTGGTTGTTTGGATAAACCTGTTACATGAAAGGACTGTTGTGTGAAACGAAACATCAAAATATTGTCTACTAGGAGTAGGTAGTTGAAGGTGCCAAAAATGGAGTTAAAGTAGCTATGTAAGCCTTTTTTGATGATATGTGTGGGCAATGATTCACACACATTGTGGAGTTTTTCATTCATCCAAAGATTGCATTGAGCAAGTAGCCGAAAGTATGACATGTGCGACATTTTCCTGCTCCTCCATCCCATCAGATTAAGTAGTCTACCAGAGATAACAGAAAAGTGGACTAAATGAAAAACATCTTTAAAAACAAAACTTAGCCAACTCATAAAGACATAAACAGCCAATAATTCTTAAGAAACTTTCATTAATGCCAACTGCATAGGGGAGTATTAGCTATTTGTTCAAATAGACTTAGACGTGCCAATTAGCTAGTTTTTCTGCTAATTCTTGTTGGCATTGCACGACATTTATAAAGGTCACCGTATGTAGCCCTAGTTCGGCAGCCGCTTGTGTGTTCAACTCACTGTCGTCGATGAATAAGCAGCTTTCCGCATGTAAGTTGAACTTCTCCAATAGATGTCGGTAAATGGCGATCTCAGGTTTTAATAAGTTCGTATCTCCAGAAATGACAATGCCTTTGAATAGACTAAAAAAATCGTATCGTGCTTTTAAGAATCGGAAATTAATCGTGGAGACATTCGACAGACAAAATACGTCATAGTGCCTACCGACACATTGCAAAAGTAATTGATGTGTTTCTGGGATCAGCACTAACGATGTACGTACGAAATCAAATAAGTAATGGATTTCTTGTTCAGTGAGAGATATTTCGTTAGCGAGTTGTTGTGCGGCGAGTTCTTCTGATAATGCACCTCGATCTAACTGAGACCAAATTGGACTCGTGAGTATTTTCTCTAAAGCGATGCGTTGTCGTAACGGATCCGCGAACGCTGCGGTCGCAAATTTATGAGGATCCCACTCGATTAGTACGGCGCCTAGGTCGAAGATGATATTTTGGATCTGCGACATGTGGTTCGGTTTATGTTTCAGATAATTTGTAGGGGTGAACGGCAAATTTTACCATCAATTCAATCAGGCCAATATAAAGTGAACCGGTTTTCACTAAAATACAACAGCAGTTTTACCCACTACTTGACGATCCAGTAAGGCTTGCATGTTTTGGCCTGCATCGGCAAGTGTACATTGATTTGGGTGCGGTGGATGTAACTTGCCCTCTGCTATCCAATTTAGTATTTCCTGCATTAATAAGCGATTGTCATCTAAATGAGCCATGGACCAAGCACCCCAATCCACTCCCACTACCTGTCGATTGCGTAATAGAACCTGATTGACAGGAATGGAAGCGATTGAGCCCGAAGCAAAGCCAATGACCAATAGCCGACCATTGTATTTTAGGGTACGTAAAGCGGGTTCTGTATAGTCACCACCTACTGGATCAAACACCAGATCCACGCCACCTGCGGTCAGTTGTCTGACTGAAGTTTTTAAATCGCTATCGGAGTAGTTGACCAGCATGTCGGCACCGGCTAGTCGTGCTGCCTGTAATTTTGCTTCTGAAGAGGCTGCGGCGATCACCTCGGCTCCTAAAGCGTGGCCCACGTCACAGGCCGCAAGACCGACGCCGCCGCCAGCCCCTAACACCAATAATTTTTCTCCTGCGGTTAGACGGCCTCTTTTACGCAATGAAAACAGAGCTGTAGCATAGCTTTGTGACAAGGTGGCAGCGACTGGAAAATTTAGGCCTTTAGGGATGATTAGTGCTTGTTTTGCATATACGCTGACATATTCGGCCAGGCCACCAATACCCACATTCGCGAGAACCGGATCTCCTATTTTAAACTCGGTCACTCCTTTGCCAATGGAGACTACTTCTCCAGATATTTCGCCACCGGGAGTAAAAGGAGTCGGAACTTTCATTTGATAGCGGCCCTGAACCAATAAGCCATCCACATAATTTAGCCCTACTGCTCTGACTTGAACTAATATTTGTCCATCGGCGATAACTGGCTCAGCTGTATCTATGACACTTAATTCTTTCGGAGACTGGTATTGACGGCAGACGAGCGTTTTCAATTCGCTGTTTCCTCCAGAATGTTGCTAGTTTTGAACGAACTTGTTACCAAATGTATATGGA
>DJFZ01000042.1:7132-14727 GCA_002432655.1 Thiotrichaceae bacterium UBA5859
AAATGTATATGGAACCGTTACTTTTGCGATCCATCCATTTTGCTATCTTGCCTGTGAAAGGGGGACACAGATGGCCTGAGAGGAATAGTCTTTTGTTTATGTTGATCACCGAAATTATTCGTCAGTTGTTTGCTCGGCCACTTCAATATTTCAACCGTTTCGGATAGGAAAATGCCACCTAATAGGTGGCATCACGATCTCTCATCTCTAATTAAAAGTAACTATATGAGATACCGATACCGAAGTGATCGCCCGTGACATCTTTTAGATTGTTGTTCTCGGGATCATATTCAATGAAGACATACCGAGCATTAACGGCGATTCTTTCGGAGGCTAGAAAGATGTATTCAACAATATAACCTGTGGCATCATGGTAATACTCTTTATCCTCTAAAGGTAAATTTAAGTTGGTAGAGCGAATGCGCAATAGTGGATCATCTTGATAACTGGCACCTAATCCCACTTTATGATGTGTAGTGCCCACGTAACCGACAACTTCCCAGGGAACGCGGGCAAAACCGAATTTACCAGCGTTTTCGTCAATCCATTGAAATTTGTACCCCACCGTAGCACGTATCATCAACGGCCAATCCTCGGCTATCCACTGAACTCCAGCTGCCACCCCAGCAAAGTCACCCGCGTTCAACTCTTCTAACTCACCAAATTCCGAATTGGTATCTAAGAGATTGTCGCCGCCAATGGTGGCTTCTGCTTTGAGAATGATAGAGAGATCTCCTGGAAACTCGGTGATCCAACCGATTGCTGTATCGGCTAAGTCTGCTAAACCGGGGCTATCGAAGTTCTTGTCCTCATCAGGCCGCTTTTCTCCGTTCGGAATGGAGGAAGTAAAAGCGAGGGCTGTCGAGTTTGGCGCATAGAAGAGAAAGCTAGTCAATCCGATCAGGGCCACGATTTTGCGAGTATAACGAATTCTTTTAAACATTTTTTACTCCTTTGGTACTGTCAATTTTGCCTGGCTTTCGGCTTTAATTAGTTGTTTAGCCAATACATACGTCTGTAGACTTTTTTTTTAATAGCGCAAATTTAACATAAGTGAAATATAGATCTAGTCTGATGTATGAGCAATTCGTCGGAAAATGACCTTGGATCTACTCTAAGGAGAAGTTTGTAGATGTGATTTGGAATAACTGAGGCGCAAAAACAGCGGGTGCCTAGGAGATCCGCTACACGCGGAATGTGTGGGTGACGGCGTGATCTGGCTGTCTGACAACTAATTGATTAATCGCAGATCAAAATAGATAGGTAATACCGACACCGCTGTGGCTGCCATCGATGATGGGACGAATTTGGCCTCCGGTTTTGTAGTCTATGAAGACTTGGCGTAAGGAAAAGTTAACATTATGCCAAGGTTGAAATAAATATTCCGCTACAAAGCCCAGACTATCTTCAAACTGTGCTTCTTGGAACGAAGTGGCATTCACATATAATCGAGATTTTAATGTAGGGTTAATATGATAGGTGACGCCGCCACCAAATCGGTGGCGAGGCCATCCGGAATACACCATCAGTTCCACGTTTTTCCTATCGAACGAATAGCTGGAAATACGTGACAGCAGAGAATCCGCATGAATACCGACGGTTCCACGCACAGCAAGATTCATGTCTGGTAATTCAAATTGAATCCCACTTGAGATCGATAGCAATCCACCGGCACTTACTTGCGAGCCTAAAGAATCGTCGTTGCCGTCGAGGATATCCTCTCCGCCTCTGGTCAAACCTATACTGAACAAGGGCACCGCCTGATAGTTCCATGACGCTGGCAGTTCGAATCCCATGGTTTGCGGCACGACCAGAAGGAACAATACTAGGGTACACAGGAATGATGTAAACTGATTCATAATCTCACATACTCTACATTCAGTATTATATTTTCGTTAACGACTTGCACGTGTCGAACCCCAGATCAGTTGCCGTGCTGTCCGACCAAAGTGGCGAAGTAGCTTCTGTAAGGTCATTTACAATTGCCTGATGTAGTTTTGCCTACATCGTGGACCGCCATAATGGGAGCGAAAATGACCAATTCAAGTATAGGTTTGTACTCAGTTAGGCTTCGTAACGCCAATTGTCAAAGGAAAGCCGCCATCTTGTATACAGTTTATCCCGCAGATCTGGCGGGAGGGAACTAGATGAATTTTTTTTGTATGTTTTGACGGTCTCTAAATAATTCGATATTTTGGGCTTAGATTTAATAAAATCAGATAGTTGAAGCGAACAATATATATGTTCGAGTTGTTCCAAAGGATCCATCTCTAAATCTTCGTAATAGATTTCTACCAAGTTCCCTTTGGGTATCATGGAGCGGTGGGCGAAATAGCTGTTGTAGATCAATTGATAGCGACTGATGATGGTTTCTTCTACTTCCTCTACAGATAATCTTTGCAAGTTAATCATGGTGACCAATTTTTGATAAAAGTAGAAAAACGACCGATAGACCTCGAATGGGTGGCGTTGAATGTGAATAAATTTTGCGTTTGGGTACAGCTCGAGTATCAATGGGATGCGCGCTGTATGGGGAGGAGATTTGAGAAGCAATTGTTGCCCCGGATAGCGATAACTGATCTTCTTGTTGAACCAGTGGAAACTCTCTTTCCAAGCAGATTTTTCCACATCACTGGCAACCGAAAAATCTAAATATTTGTCGTAGTATTGTCGGTTTTTAGGGAACAGCCACCCGCCGATAGGTGATAGGCCGCAGTGCATGAATAACCCTTGCTCATCCTCTGCTACCGTATCGACGTCTACTTTTACCTCGTCCATTGGTCTAGTTTTGGGGATCAGTCCAAGCGCATTAGCGATTTTGGTCGCTAGACTGGTTTCGCCACCATTTAGAAAAATATCAGGTCGAGAGGCTTGATAGTTGTTTGGTGCGCAGAATTGAGGATCTTCACACATGAGGTAGTGCAGATGAGTTGTGCCGCTGCGCCAGTGGCCCAGGATGAAGATTGGATCTTTAGTTAAGGCTGTAGCCTGTATGGCCGGTCCATGTTGTCGATTTTCGCGAGCAGCGAAGAAGCTGTTGATGGGTGCGGCGAGGGATATTGCTACCGCTCTATGGAGATATTCCAAATCAATGCTGTATTGATTTTCTCTCAGTAACGCGAACCATTGCTGCGCGGTCACACCCACCATGGGGTTTGTCGTACTCAGTAGATTTTTAGGTAAGCTGGTGGCCATCAGTGCGTGCATGAGGACGAGAATAATAGCCGATTATTCAAGTTGGTGCAGCTCTCTTTAGAGGGGGTGCGCAGATCCTGTGTGGACAGGATCTGCGAGAGATCACTATTGCATAAATTTGCCCATAGCGGCTGCCGGGTTGTCCAATACGTCAGGTGAAGAGAGATCCGTGATTTCTTTCCAGTGGTCGCGAATTTCCTCAAGGGTTGCAATGTTGTCTGCATTGGAGGTTTTATAGCCATGGCTTCGCGCCCAATTAGAATGGGCGAATGCGCCTGCACCCGCTTCAAATACGCCACCGGTCACATCCACTTCATCGGAACATAAAAATCCCACAATGGGCGAGACAGATTCCGGTTTCAGTTTATCCAAAATAGCAGAGGGCATTAAGTCTTGAGTCATGCGCGAGGCGGCAGCCGGGCAGAGGATGTTGACTCGAATGTTGTATTTTGCACCCTCGTGTCCTAAGGCTTTGGCAAAGCCAATTAAGCCTGCTTTTGCGGCACCATAATTCGTTTGACCAAAGTTTCCGAACATGCCTGAGCCAGATGCGGTCACAACGATACGTCCATATGCCTGTTCTCTAAGATGGGGCCAGGCAGCTTTGGTCACGTTATAAGTGCCATTGAGGTGGGTATCGATGACAGAATCCCAATCCTCATCTGTGATATTTTTAAAACTGCGATCTCGTAAGATCCCAGCATTGTTGACTAATATATGCAGCCCACCAAACTCATTGATTGCGGTGTCGACAATATTTTTAACTTTTTTACGGTCTGTGACTGAGTCAGAGTTTGCGATCGCCTGACCACCTGCTGCTTTGATTTCATCTGCTACCTGTTGCGCTGCGGACACACTGGCACCGGTACCATCTACACTACAACCTAAATCGTTAACGACTACATTAGCACCACGGGATGCAAGTAACATGGCGTGTGCACGGCCTAGCCCGTGACCTGCACCAGTCACTATCGCTGTTTTTCCATCAAATCTGATTGCTGACATTTTTTGCTCTCCTCAATCCTCGTTATCATTTAACCTTTAGTCGGTGTTTTAACGGTATGCGTTGACCACATGGAAAACTTAGACTCACTTTCTACGGGTGTTGTTCTTGTAGTGATGGTCTGTATGACAAGTACTAGGTCAACCCATATCTAACAGTACTGATCGACTACGAGCGCATTCAGCCACTGCAGGAGCAACGATAGTCCAGTTTCAAGCAAAGGGTCAATTAAAGTCGCGAAGCTGGTATATTCACCCAGTTTATGGGCAGTCCATTCATCGGTGACAGAAAACAGGGTTTATTAACTGCATCACTGATGGTTAAATGGGGGATTCTCAAAAAATCTATAAAAACATATGCTTCCGTGAAGGAGAGTCTAGAGTGAGTAGAACCAGAAAGTCACTATTGGCATGTGCCATAACCGCAGGGGTGTTTTTCTTTTTTGTTTCTGTTTTTTACCGCTATCAACAGGGGATGGCAATCAACGGGTATGTGCGCTTTTTATTAATGCATGTGGTATTGGCTGCACTCATCGTTGAAGTGATTGTGTTACCCCTGTTTATTATTTTGCGGCGTATTCATCTAGATAATTTGATAGTCTATCTACTGTTAGGTTGGTTTTTAGGCGAAATGATTTTCGGCTATCTACATGCAGTTCCTAATGCGCCCTTGTATGGGGCAATTGGTGGTGTATTGGCTGCGATAGCGTTTTGGCGCACCAATACTAAAATCGGGTATCCCCATCAACAGCCCTAAAAGAGGTCTACATATTTTTTTAAAAGAAAGAGGCGAATAGCCTCTAGGACGCTTATGTCTGTGAGGGCTATCCTTCAATAGCTATTTTCGGTATTAGTTTCACTGGGCTCTTTAGTGAGTTGGATATGAGGCAATTGGCTTCAGCTTTTTCCAACAATAACAGTGCACGCTCGGAATCTTTTTCGCTGTTGACGGTTAATATTGGCTGCAATTCAAAGTGGGTGAATTGCAGCTTGCCTTGTTCGCCTTTTTCCAAGCGGCCAGTGACATCGCAGCGCAAACTGATCCAACTTAGTTTCGATGCCTGAGCAATGGCTTTAAAACTGAGGAGAAAACAATCTGCCACTGCGGCGCAGAGCAATGTTTCTGGGGACCAATGCTGACCACTGCCATTAAATTCTTGCGGAAAATCGGAGGTCAGATCGGGCAAATTGACGCTGCTGATTGACACTAGGCCGTCGAAGTTGGTCTTAACTGAAACTTGATATAAATGGGGTAACGGATGCAATTGTATCTCTCCACAATATTGGACATCTTCAAATTTTAAATGACTTTCAACTGCTTGAGCATGATCTGGATCTAATTTATCGGATCTGTTTGAGCGGCAAAAATCCGCTTCAAATTTATGGTTGCATTTGTAAGACGGCGCTTTAAGATGTCCGGTTCAATTTTTAACGTTCATTCTGGGGGCGGCAATATATCATCATGGAAAAAATCAATGAATTTGATCTGAATGGATTGATAGAGCAAGGACAACAGTGGATCACCTCGCAGGGGCTGGAACTGCTGTTAGGATTGCTGGGTGCCATCGCGATTTTTTATATTGGGCGTTGGGTTGCCAATACTTTAACCAAGGTGTTGGAAAAGATTTTAAATCAGCGCAATGTGGATGAAACATTAGTATCGTTCGCGTTGAATCTGGCTCGTGCGGCCATGATGGTTTTTGTGGTACTTGCCGCTTTGGGTCAATTAGGTATTCAGACTACCTCCTTCATTGCCGTGTTAGGTGCTGCCGGCTTAGCAGTAGGCTTAGCGCTACAGGGTTCGCTTGCCAATTTTGCTGCCGGTGTTTTAATGATAATTTTTAGACCGATCCGTGTTGGAGATTTCGTGGAAGCCGCAGGTTCTTCAGGAATTGTAGAAGATATTCAAATATTTGTGACTCAAATGCGAACACCAGACAATAAAACCATTATCATTCCCAATGCGGAAATCACTGGCAGCAGTATTGTGAACTATTCTATAAAACCGACAAGACGTATTGATTTTGTCTTTGGGGTTTCTTACGACGCTGATCTACGACAAACGAGAGATATTTTAGAAGGTATCATCGCAGCTGATGAACGCATCCTAGCCGATCCGGCTCCGGTTATCGCTGTGAGTGAGTTAGCGGACAGCTCAGTAAATTTCGTGGTGCGGCCTTGGGTGAAACGTGAAGATTATTGGGATGTCTATTTTGAAATTACTGAAAAGGTTAAGCTAAGTTTAGATGAGGCTAACATCGGTATTCCTTATCCGCAGATGGATGTACATGTACATCAACAGGGCCCAACAAGTAGTTAATGTGTAATTGAAAGGAAGTGGTAGTGAAAATTAATCAAATAGCAATAGTCATTCTGTGCGGAGTTTTACTCTTGCCTACTGCTTGGGCAGAAGAAAAAAAATGGCAAGGTGAGGCTGAACTTGGGATTGTCGTGACCGACGGTAACACTGAAACTCGTAATATTAATGGTAAGGCTGGAATAGAACACGAAGTAGAGAAGTTTAGAAATACGGCACAATTTGAAACTTCCAGTGCTGCCGATGTGGACGGTACTTCGGCTGAACGTTATCTGCTCAGTGGCAAAAGTTCATATAAATATAACCAATTTGACTACGCATTTGTGACTGCACAGTATGATGATGATCGCTTTAGTGGCTTTGACTATCAAGCCAGTATTGCTGCTGGTTATGGTCGGCGGTTAATCGCAAGTGATAAGACAAAGTTAGACGTAGAAATTGGTCCTGGTTATCGGGAAACCAAGACAGGATTGGGTGACACAGAGGGGGATGCTATTCTACGTTTAGCAGCAGAATTCGCCCATAAAATAAGTGATACTTCAAAATTCAAGCAGTCGCTGGTGAGTGAAGTGGGTGAGGATAACACCATTTCTAAATCCGTTTCTTCATTAACTGCACAGGTAGCCGGTAGCCTTGCCACTAAAATTTCTCTAACAATCAAGAATACCTCTGATACACCACCAGGCGTGGAGGATACTGATACGGAGACAGCCGTTACTCTGGTCTATTCTTTTTAGTTGCCTGTTGAAAACACACTTCCCCGGCAGTATTGGCTTCGAACTTCCGATGCTCATTTACTAAGTTTAGCTGTGCATCGGTTTGTGGAGTGGGCTTGGGTGAAGAACTAATCAGTTACTTTCAATCGCCGGCGAAAACTTTTTGACAGGGTTTTCGCCCACTTTGCCTGCTCACGCTGTTGTCTTAAATGACTTTTAGTCAGTAGTTTTGTTTTTTATATTTGCGGCTTAATTTGAATGAACATCGGCTGTCTATTTAGGCGAATGATGTACCGCCAATGGCCCCCAGGCTTGGCACGTGGGCATCACTTCCAGTTGATTGATATTGACGTGAGCAGGCTGTT
>DJFZ01000045.1:0-18117 GCA_002432655.1 Thiotrichaceae bacterium UBA5859
CCTTGAGAGAACTCCTTAAATGCTTGTTGATCCCTGTTTTGCCAGAGACTGCCCATGTCCGCGTGACTTGGTTCATTAACCAATAGGCCAGGCAGCACTAACCAAGGTAACCATAGGCCGGTGCAACTCAACCAGCCACGCCTGAAGGACATTGCTAAGGCGAGTAAAAGTGGCAAAATAAGCCAATATCCGGCGTCTCTCCATTCCGCACTATACTCTTTCTCGGACTCCGTATCTAAGGAGGAAATATCAAACTGTTCTAGGATCTGTAAGATATCATTATCTGATTGCTTTATCAGTTGGTACTTTCCGCCACCGTGTCGCGCGATATTTTGCAGTGCATTAAAATTAGGTTTGGCGATGACCAACTCACCTTGCGCATTTTGGATAAACCCACCTTGCCTTTGGGGGATGGGTCCACCACGAGGACTTCCGATAGCCAAAACAAATACCCGATAACCGGCCCGACGTGCTCGTTTCGCCGCTTCATTGGCCGCGTCTGGATCGGCTACGCCATCACTAAATAAAAATATGTTTCCGGTTCTCACCTGCGCTTGCTGCAGCAGTTCGATGGCAGCGAGGATCGCCCTGTCTGGTCTGCTCCCTTGGCTGGGCATCAGATCTGGAGTGAGGGCAGGCACGTAATTTGAAATGGTTTTTTTGTCCTCTGTCAATGGAGAAGTGACAAAAGCGTAATCAGAAAATACCACCAACCCAAATAGCCCTTCGTCTCGTTCTTTTAATAAACGTAATACTTTTAATTTAGTGCGTTCTAAGCGAGAAGGTTTGATATCCTCAGCGTCCATTGATTTCGATAGATCTAAAGTGATGACGACGGCATCCTCGCTTTTATATATTGGAACCTCAAGCTGGGTCCAGGTAGGCCCGGCGAGCGCCAGAATAGCCAACGACCAAAGTAGCGCTAACCCATACCACCATGTTCTCGTTTCGTTGGAGACTTGATTGAGAGATAGTGCTTCAAGCAACTCCGGGTCACACACATTTTCCCAACGTCCCATATGGATACGGGATTGCCAGATCGATGCTAAAAGGATGCCCACCGGGATCACGCCCAAAAACCACCAAGGACGCAAGAAGTGAAATGCCAATATATCGCTCATTTCCTGTGCATCCAGGTCGAGAGTAAAGGGTTAAACTTCGGTGGTAAGTAACGCAGCCACAATAACCAAGCACCCACTAAAAATGAGAGGATGAGTGCGGTACCCAGCGGCCAAATATAGAGTTCGGTCGTGGGTCGATAGTAACGTTGATCGGTGTCGATTGGTTCAAGTTCATTTAATTTGCTATAGATTTCACGTAGTGAGTCAAGATCGGTTGCGCGAAAATAGGCACCCCCGGTAATCTGTGCCACCTGCTTTAAAGTTTCTTCATCTAGATCTCGGGAAGGATTAACTACGCGGCGCATGAACCAATTTTGTACCACTCGTGCTTCGGAGCCTAATCCGATGGTATAAATTTTTAAGTGACGCTGTTTTGCTAGTTCCGCCGCACGTTCTGGCGATAATTGCCCGGCGGTATGGCGACCATCCGTTAATAAAATCAATACACGTTGGTTTGCTGGACGATCTTGTAGGCGTTTGATGGCTAAACCAATGGCGTCACCAATGGCGGTGCCATCGCCAGCTAAGCCCACTACAGACTCATTTAACATTTGATTGACTGTGATATGGTCGTGAGTCAGAGGAGTTTGTAAATAGGGCTGTTCTCCAAACAGAATCAGACCGATGCGATCAGTTTTTCTTTTTTCGATAAAATCCTGCGCTGCATATTTTACCACTGCCAATCGATCTACCTGCTCTCCGGCGAGTTCAAAATCCATTTCTCCCATGCTACCGGAGAGATCCACCGCGAGCATGATATCTCGACCACTGAGTTGTAGCGGTACAGCAGTACCCAACCACTGCGGACGCATGGCAGCGACTACCACCAGACACCAGATTAGCCAACAGACTATGCGCCAGGTGAACAACGTGTCCTGAGATCGACTACCTGTTTCCATTATTAGTGGGATCTGCTCCATAAATGGAACCCTCAATACCGATCGCCCCGTCACCTTTGCGGTAGGCAAATAATTTCTCAAGAGCCAAGGCAAAGGCAAAGTTAAAACTATCCATGGCCAGTCAAAGTGAATCATAATTGGCGTTGTGCTTTATATTGTTTCAGCCAGACTTGTACCGCGCCCACTAGTTTTTCACTATCCACAGTAGGATTCGACTGATAGGGTCCAACTGCCAATACCCTCGCTTCTGAATGTCGTATCTTAGCTGTGGTGCAAAACTGTTCTAGGTGACACAACCAGTCTTCTCCAGTTAGAGAGGCTGCCTGTTTGTCCCCACTGGCTAATAAAAAACGGCGCAATAAGATATTAATTTGCCGGACCAATTGTTGATCATCACCATGGTGAAGGTGTTGATTGTAGATCTCTTCAAGTTCGCTTATTGCCGATCGACGGAGTCCATTTTGCCACCATCGCCAGGTAAACCAAGCCAATATCAGTGATACCAAAAAGAGAAGCAGTAATAGCCACCAACCAGGTGCTGGAGGCCACCAACTGATCGCGTTTGGTAATTCAATATCGCGAAACTCAGGGGGGAGACTGGATGGCATTGCGGTCTCGAATCTGAAGAGCAAACTGGGAGTAGGCTTGCATGCCCGGTTTGGTTGCGAGTTTCATTTTGAGTTCAGGAAAAAGATTGGCCTCTGTACTCAGAGGAAATCCCTGCCAGCCATGTCGTTTGCAGTAGCCTATCATGTCTTCCACGCGCGCTAACAATTGAGACCCCATTAGGCTACGAGGTTTGTGAGCATCTATGGTAGCGGTATTGTTACCGTCTCCAATGCGGTATCGTCCAGGTGGTAGGGTCTGATATTCAATGGCGTCGTAGATTAGTAGTAATATGACCTGACTGTGACGAGATACCTGGGCGAGGTGTTTAACGGCAGTGGTATTAAAATTTAAAAAGTCGCTCAAGATAAAAACTAGACTACCAGGTTTTGTTAATCTGGCCATGCGCAGACAGGCTTGTTCTAAGAGTAGTTTCGACGCTTGCGGTTTAGGATTGATGCTCGTAGCTGTCTCTTTGTTAAAGGTGAGAAAATTTAAGAAAGGCATCAACTGGTGGCTGCCCCTTTTCGGTTCGTGTTCATGATGGCTCGATTCTGAAAATACTAGTCCGCCTACGCGATCTCCTAATTGCGTGGCAGACCAAGCTAAAATTGCTGCAGTGTTCGCAGCAATCACAGACTTAAAACAACCTCGGGTGGCAAAATGCATGGAATGGCTTTTATCCACACATAATAGTACCGGGCGTTCACGTTCTTCGCGGAAGATCTTCGTGTGTGGTTGATCGGTGCGCGCCGTGACACGCCAATCCATGTGACGTATATCGTCTCCTGGTTGGTATAAGCGAACTTCTTCGAAGTCTATCCCTCGTCCATGAAATTTTGACATGTAATTTCCGGACTGCAATGCCACGAGATTTTGGTTAAATCCTTGACACAATTTAATCGCCTGCCGCCGTTGTGCAATCAGATCCGCCAACGAAACAGCTATCCTGCTTGAGGATCCCGAACTGTTTTCAGTGATAGCTACGGGCATAGGAGGCTAAGCCACTTTGAATAGCGTCAATCTTCACCTAAGGTACCGGGATGATTTGTAACAATTGGTCAATAAAATCATCGCAACTGATGCCTTCGGCCTCGGCTTCAAAGGATAATAAAATACGATGCCTTAGTACGTCATGGGCAATTTGATGGATGTCTTCGGGGGAAACATAATCACGACCTTGTAACCAGGCATGCGCGCGAGCACAGCGATCCAACGCAAGAGTTCCTCTTGGACTGGCGCCAAATCGAATCCATTGTGCCATGTTCGCATCCCATGCAATCGGATCACGAGTCGCATTCACCAATTCGACGATGTAATTTTCCAACGGCTCTGCCAAATAGAGGTTGATGATCTGTTGTCGAGCTTTTAAAAGACTCTGTTGGGAAAGCAATATAGGTGTCTCTCTAATCTCATTCGCAAGGGACTGACGCGCTTCCTCTCGTACTACTTTCAGTATTTGCTTCTCTGCCTGCTTATCTGGGTAACCTACATTCACCTGCATTAAAAATCTGTCGAGTTGTGCTTCTGGCAGTGGGTAGGTGCCTTCCTGCTCAATGGGGTTTTGCGTCGCCATCACGAGAAAAATGGTCGGTAACTGATACGTGCAGCCGCCGACTGTGATTTGATGCTCGGCCATGGCTTCCAACAACGCGGATTGCACTTTAGCTGGTGCCCGATTGACTTCATCGGCCAACAAAAAGTTATGGAAGAGTGGACCTGGTTGAAACTCGAATTGTGCGTCCTGCGGACGATAGATTTCTGTCCCAGTGAGATCAGCAGGCAGTAGATCTGGGGTAAATTGGACACGGTGGAAATCACCTTCAAGACTCTGAGCTAAGGCTTTAATCGCTTTTGTCTTGGCGAGGCCAGGGGCTCCTTCCACCAATAAATGGCCATCAGCTAACAGTGCGATAAGCAACCTGATAAGCAAAGGGCGCTGCCCGATGATCTCGGCTTCTAGGTGTTCTAAGAGAGCGAGCAGCTGGATTTGCTCGACGGATTGTTTGCTATCTGAGGGTTCGGAGCCAACTTGCATGGAAACACTAATTCATTTTAAACGATACTCTATCTTAACCAGAGTTGATCTAGCTGTAAATATATCTAATAAAATCAAGGTAGTTATATAAGCCAGAAACGATATTATTCTGAGCCTTCGAAGACAGACAAGAAACGGTTAGGTTGGGGTTCACGGAGTTGTTCGGCAATTTGGTAGCGAAAACTTTGCGTTTCCCCATTTAGTTCTAGCGCGACTATCAAGCCACCAAGATAAAATTCTCGTGCAGGCATGGCGACTTCGAATCTTGCTCCGTACCAGTATCCCGCGGGTATCAGTTGTTCGTGCATGTAAGCGTGAAGGATCTGTGGGTGAGCTTCGTCCGTTGCGGGTTTTGGCTCTCCCTGTAAATAGCTCTCCGTATCTCGTATGGCCGATTTTAGTCCCTGAAGTGAAGTTAAGAGAGTTTCAATTCGAGAAATGACCTGGGGGGATTGCAGAGGCAAATCACGCAATTTAATCGGTTTTAGATGATCGAGGCTGTTACCAGTATCAAATATGCGAACTGTGTCGTGGTCGAAATAGAGGGGTTCATCGGATTGGTTGTGGATAGCCAATAGAAAGCTCAATGACTCGTTGGTAGAAAACTGTGCTACGGCAGGTTGCAGCGCGACGATGTACTCTCTTTGTTGGATGATTAGTGGTCTATTGTTGCTATAGAGGATTTGATGTTTTTCATCTGAAAGCGGACGTAACTCTATAAAGAATAAATCCTTTTTTGGTGTCAACGTGGAGCAGCCCACCAAAGTCAGTAAGAGTAAAATTAGGGCGCGACAGTTCATGCACTTTTTCCACAATGGTTCCTATTCGAACTATCGCGCTGTGGGAGGGATTTCTTGAATAAATAGAGATCCTATCTGCTCTATTATTGATGTTGCCAGTATTTGATCTATAGGTGGGGCCTTCACCAGCTTGGTGTGAACACAGGTGGTGTGGAGGAGGGGGGCTCTATACTAATGATGCGCTAGGGATAGACCTGTTTAAAAGGTTTAACCTCAACGTTCGCATATGCGCCGGAAAGGATGAACGGATCTGCCTCCGCCCATCGCTGCGCTTCCTGTTGGTTGGCAAAATCGGCGACGATAAGACTGCCGACAAAGCCAGCTGGACCGGGATCGGTACTATCAATTGCTGGAAAGGGGCCGGCAAGAACAAGTCGTCCTTGTGCTTGCAGATCTTCTAATCGGGCCAGATGGGCTGCACGTGCTTCTGCGCGAGCAGCCGCACTGTTGGGCGAGTCCTCACAAATGATTGCATATAACATCGATTTTATTCATCCGCTAAGTCTACATGACGTGACAAGAACAGGCTCTGAGCTAAAACAAATAAAAATGTCAGGCCGGTGAGCCCAAAGAGTTTAAAATTCACCCAGGTTTCAGTAGGAAAATTAAAAGCGACCAGTAGATTCAGTACACCGCTGAAAACGAAAAATCCCACCCACATAAGGTTTAGCTTTGACCAAATTTCACCAGGCAATTCGATTTTCGAAGACATTAGTCGTTCTATTATGGATTGCTTGCCGATGTATTGGCTGCCGAGGAATACAAGTGCGAACATCCAATTCACCACAGTAGGTTTCCATTTAATAAATGTTTCATCCCTCAATATCAGAGTGGCGCCGCCCAATAACACAATTAACACTAATGTGATTAGGTGCATATTCTCCACCTTTTTGTGGCGAATATAGTGGATAGCCACCTGAACCACCGATGCCGCAATGGCGACAGCGGTAGCGACGTAGATGTCATACAGTTTGAAGGCGATAAAAAATAGAATGACCGGAAATAAATCAAAAATTATTTGCATCTATTCGCTCTATCCCGTTGGTTTGGTGAAATTGTAATGATTATCACTCCTGCGATTTTATCACGATCATGATTTCTCTGCCGCATTTTCAGTAGGTTAGTTATACTTGTTACCTTTGGCCGACCCTTTAGATTGAATATATGGCGCAAATTCTAAGAATCCATCCTGTCGATCCTCAACCTAGATTGATTGCCAGAGCAGTGGCGGTTATTCGATCGGGGGGTGTGATCGTTTATCCCACAGATTCTACCTATGCGCTTGGGTGCCAAATTGGCCATCCGGCAGCGGTTGCAAAGATTCGCAAGCTAAGACAGCTTGATGAGCACCATGGATTGACGTTGATGTGTCGGGATTTGTCGGAGCTATCTTATTACGCAGCCATCGATAATAGCACCTATCGTTTAATGCGTGGCCTGACTCCCGGATCCTATACATTTCTACTGAAAGCGACGCGGGAGGCGCCGCGGCGCCTGAAACATCCTAAAAAAAAGCATATTGGAATTAGAGTGCCGGATCACCCTGTGACCCGGGCATTGTTAGAAGAATTAGGGGAACCTTTGTTGAGCACCACGCTCAGATTGCCGGGAGAGCAGGAGCCGTTGAATGATGTGGATGAAATTATTGAGCGTCTAGGTGCAAACGTCGATTTGATTGTTGATGCAGGAGCCTGCGGTTTAGAGCCCACCAGTATTATCGAATTAGTAGATGGCGTTCCGGTGATTGTGCGCCGAGGTTGTGGTGATCTCAGTTTTTTGGAGAATTAGTTACCGGTTTGGTTTGTCTTGCCACAGATCGGTATAATCCGCCCATGCAGCAATTAAATGGAATACAGTTATTGGCTGTGTGGGCTATGCCAGTGCTTTTTGCGATTACCGTCCACGAATATGCCCATGGCTATATCGCTCGGCTGCTGGGCGACGACACCGCCACTAGAATGGGGCGTCTTTCCTTAAATCCTCTACGCCACATAGATCCGATAGGCACACTTTTAGTGCCAATCTTGCTGATGTTTGCCGGTGGATTTATTTTTGGCTGGGCCAAGCCAGTACCCATCGACCCACGCCGCCTGAGAAGGCCCAAACAGGATATGGCTTGGGTGGCAATCGCGGGCCCCATTTCTAACCTGATGATGGCCGTCGGCTGGGCGGTGCTGTTGCGGTTGAACCCTTTTTTCACTGTGATTCCAGGCGCAGGTGAATATCTGGTTTACGTCTGCTCTGCAGGAATTACCATCAACGCAGTTTTATTGGCGCTGAACTTACTCCCCATTCCCCCCTTAGACGGTGGCCGGGTGATGGTAGGCATTTTGCCTTTACCTGCCGCCAGAATTCTTGCTCAGGTAGAACCTTTCGGTTTGGTGATCATTATTGTGTTGTTGATGACAGGTCTTTTCGCTCAATTTCTCATTCCTGCAGTGAATCTATTACGCACCATATTGCTCAGTATGGTGGGGGTATCTCTTTGACAAAAATAAGGACAAAAGATGCAAAATAATCGCGTGTTGTCGGGGATGCGTCCCAGCGGCCGTTTGCACTTAGGACATTATCATGGTGTTTTAAAAAATTGGGTGAAGTTACAGCACGAGTACGAGTGCTTTTTCTTTGTCGCTGACTGGCATGCCTTGACCACTCACTACGAAACGCCTACCGTGTTGTCAGAAAATGTTTGGCAGATGGTCATCGACTGGTTGGCCTGTGGTGTCAATCCGGGTGCTGCAAAGCTGTTTATTCAGTCTAGAGTCCCGGAACATGCGGAGCTCCATCTATTGTTGTCTATGGTGACACCCATTGGCTGGCTAGAGCGCGTGCCCACATATAAAGATCAGCAAGAAAAGTTGAAAAGCCGCGATTTGGCCACTTATGGGTTCTTAGGTTATCCACTGCTACAGTCGGCGGATATCTTGATGTACAGAGCTAATATGGTACCGGTGGGGGAAGATCAAGTAGCACATGTAGAATTGACCCGGGAAGTGGCGCGGCGGTTTAATTATTTATACGGTAGGGAGCCAGATTTTGAACAGCGGGCAGAAGCTGCAATCAAGAAAATGGGTAAGAAAAATATAAAATTATACAATAAGTTAAAAAGGGAATTTCAGGAAAAAGGCGATCAGGAGTCCTTGGCAAAAGCGCATGTGTTAGTGAGTGAACAACAGAATTTAACCATCTCCGATCAAGAACGGCTATTTGGATATTTGGAAGGTCTCGGGAAAGAAATTTTGCCGGAACCGCAAGCACTGGTGACGGAACACAGCAAGATGCCAGGTTTGGATGGACAGAAGATGTCTAAATCGTATGACAACATCATTTCCTTGCGAGAGTCTCCCGATGATGTCAGTCGGAAAATCAAAACTATGCCCACTGATCCAGCACGAATCCGCCGAACTGATCCTGGTAATCCTGAAATTTGTCCGGTATGGTCATTCCATAAGATCTATTCTGATGAGTCTACTAAGTCCTGGGTGCAGGAAGGGTGTCGCTCTGCTGGTATCGGATGTCTTGAATGTAAAGAGCCCGTGATCCAAGCGGTCACCGCAGAGCTGGAGCCGATTCGCACGCAGGCATTAGAGTTTGAGAGCGACCCCAATCACGTACGCAGTATTATTGCTGACGGGTGTGAAGCCGCACGAGATGTGGCAAAGGAAACCATTGATGATGTGCGTCAGGCAATGGGACTCGGTTATCGATGAAGAAACAAAGTAGGTGTCTATGAGTGAAGCAGAACAGAGCGCCGGCATGCAGCCGGAATTGCCATTGGCCATAGTCGGCGGTGAATCACTCACTAAACTGCCTGATGATCTCTATATTCCACCGGATGCATTGGAGGTTTTTCTAGAAGCCTTTGAGGGGCCTTTGGATTTGCTGCTCTATTTGATTAAACGTCAAAACATTGAAATTCTGGATATCCCGATTGCCGAGATTGCGGCCCAATACGTCGCCTATGTGGAGTTGATGAAAGACTTTCGTTTGGAGTTGGCGGCAGAATATTTAGTGATGGCAGCGATGTTGGCAGAGATTAAGTCGCGTATGTTACTTCCCCGACCGGTCTCCGAAGAAGGGGATGAGGAAGATCCGCGGGCAGAATTGATCAAGCGATTGCAAGAGTATGAGCGTTACAAATCTGCTGCGGAAGATTTAGATGAGATGCCTCGCCTGTATCGTGATATTTTACCCGTGCAAGTGGAAAGACCAAAATTACAGTTGGTGAAAGCGCGACCTAAAGTCAATATCCACGAATTGACTGCTGCGTTCCAGGATGTTTTGCGTCGTTGTGAAATGTTTAAACAACACCAAATTGTCCAAGAGCCGTTGTCTGTCCGAGAACGTATGGTGGAAATCATTAATAAAATTTCCGATCTAGACTACGCTGAATTTTCCACCTTGTTTAAACCGGAAGAAGGGCGCATCGGTGTGGTGGTAACCTTTCTAGCAATCTTAGAGTTAGTGAAAGAATCTGTATTGGAAGCTGTACAAAACGAACCTTTCAGTCCTATACATATACGAGCCCGTTCATGAGTCAAGCAAAAGAGCATTTAAAGCAAATCATAGAAGCGAGTCTGTTAGCTTCGAATGAACCCCTAACCGTTGACAACCTAATTAAGTTATTTGAATCGCCAGCGCCTAGCGAAAACGAGATCAAAATGATTCTGGACGATTTACGAAATGAATGTGAATCCCGTGGCGTGGAGCTTGTAGAAGTAGCAAGTGGTTATCGCTATCAAGTCAAACAAGACTATGCGCGATGGGTAGGGAATTTGTGGGTAGAAAAGCCTTCTCGCTTGTCCAGGGCGCTCTTAGAAACCTTAGCGTTGATTGCCTATCGTCAACCCATTACTCGTGCGGAAATCGAGTCGGTTCGTGGCGTGAGCGTCAGCAGTCATATTGTTAAAACCTTACAGGAGTATGAGTGGGTAAAGATCATCGGTCACCGTGATGTGCCTGGTCGTCCGGCCCTACTCGCTACTACCAAACGCTTCCTCGATGATTTTAATTTAAAATCCTTGGAAGAGTTGCCTACCTTGGCAGAGTTACGCGACTTGGACGAAATTGGTAGCGAATTTGAACTCCTCCCCAATATGCCAGGTGATAATCCGGATGCGGATATACAATCTTCTGCGGAGCCAATCGAAGTGGCCGCTATCTCTACTATTGGTATCAGTCATGAAGAACAAAAAGACAGTCCAGTAGATAAAGATCTAGATGATGATTTGGCTCACAATCTGTTAATTGCCGGGAATGACACGGCGCATTAAACCGAATTCAAGATTCATTTATGAGTGAGAGGTTGCAAAAAGTGCTGGCTCAAACTGGCATGGGTTCCCGTCGCCAGATCGAGCAGTGGATCGAGCAAGGTGAGATCAGAGTAAACGGCCAACTAGCCACTTTGGGAACACGGGTCGACAGCACAGATAAAATCAGTGTGCGTGGTAGGACTGTCAAACCTAATGCGCGCAAACCAAAACTAAAGGTCATCATATTTAATAAAAAAGAAGGACAGATCTGCAGTCGCAAAGATGCCGAAGGGCGAGAGAGCGTTTACCATCAATTGCCGAAAATTCAGGGTGGCCGTTGGATCTCTGTTGGGCGCTTAGATTTGAATACCTCTGGATTGTTATTGTTTACTAATGATGGGGAATTAGCTCATCGATTGATGCATCCCTCGAATCAATTAGAGCGCGAATATGCCTGTCGGATCTTGGGTTCGGTACCGCGCGCCATGTTCGAGCGTTTACATCAAGGTGTGTTGTTGGAAGATGGCTTGGCCAACTTTAGTTACATTCGTGATGCAGGCGGTCAAGGGGCTAACCATTGGTACCATGTGGTCATTAAGGAGGGACGCCAGCGGGAGGTTCGCCGTTTGTGGGAATCCCAGGGCGTGACCGTTAGTCGATTGATACGGGTTCGATTTGCCTCAGTCGCTTTGCCGCCAAGATTGCCCCAAGGCAAATGGCAGTTCCTAACTAAGTCAGAGATAGAAGAATTATGTGGATTGGTTCGCTACCATCCGCAGCAGCCCATTTATGAACCGGGGGCAGGCCATCGAAAAAAGAATCGGCCCTACAATCGAAAGCGCGTGAAGAAAGCCTAATACAGTATTAGGCGAATACAGTCCTATTTTAATCCTCTTCCTCTTGCTTTGAGTCGCTGGCAAAATCCTCTGCACAAACCACTTGGTTGCGCCCCATTTTTTTCGCGTGCATTAAGGCGGTATCTGCGCGCTGAAAGAGTATTTCTTCGCTATCCTGAGGACGAAAATTGGCGACCCCTAAACTCACGCTAAAATTTACTTTTCGTCGCGCATCGAAGTAGGAAAGATTTTCTATAGAGGATCGAATTCTTTCTGCTAGCTGGCAAGCCCCTCTGGAGGCTGTTTGTCGCAGTACGATAGTGAATTCGTCACCGCCATAGCGAAACAAACTGTCCGATTGTCGAATGCTCTCAAGAATGATTTTTGAAGCAGCTTTTAACGCTTTGTCTCCCACCGCATGGCCGTGGCTGTCATTGATGAGTTTAAAATTGTCGATGTCTAGAACTATTAGCGACAGCGGGCTACCACCGCGTTGGGCTAGACTCACTTCCTGTTGTAATGTGGCACTAAATGCCGCACGATTCAGAGTATCGGTCACCGGATCGGTTTGCGAATTTTGCACCGCGTCCATATAGAGTAGGGCATTACGTAAGCTGTAGACTAGGTTACATAATAGGTGCTCTACCACCGCACTCTCTTTATCGGAGAATGTGCTGTCACGATATAAGCTTAAATTCCCCATCTGTTGACCTTCTACAACTAAATTGTATGAGAGGTTGTGGGTTTCTTCTTGGCCGAGAAATACGCGGATATTGCGTTTTTTATGTTCGTATAGGATGCCACTAAAACCAACTAAAGATTGCGCCTGCTGCGAAAACAGTTCAATAAGTTTGATCGGATCGAGTGTTGTTTGCAGCGCGTTCAATAGCTCATAGTCAGATTTAAGTTGGCTCGCACTATCCGTCCTGGCTTGGTCGAAGTGCACCACATTGAGTGGTTTGCTGTGATCAGTGGCGTCAACCTCTAATGTTTTGAGCGTGTTGTGGAACGTGTCCATAGATGCCTCGTGAGATTTGTCCTTCATGATTTTTAATGTGTTAGTTTGCCGTGTCCAATCCAGTCCCGAGCATTTAATGATTCACCATGCGTGGTAGCGGAATCCTGACTCATGAGATGAATATACAAAGGCATGATGTCCTGTGGGGACGGCAGGCTACTCGCATCTTCAGCGGGATAAGCTGCACGACGCATGGCAGTGGCGGTGGCGCCTGGATTGATGGTATTCACACGCACGGCAGTCCCTTCCAGTTCATCTGCCAGTACCTGGGCCAATCCTTCGATACCAAACTTAGAGACCGCATATGCACCCCAGTGGGCTCGGCCTTTGCGTCCCACCCCGGATGACGTGAAGATCACAGAGCTGGATTGGCTATTGTTTAAAAGAGGTAGACAAACTTGAGTGAGGGCAAAGGGGGCGTCCAGATTGACTGCCATGACTCTTCGCCATAGGGCCGGATCATAATGTTCGATAGGTGAGAGATCTCCCAAAATCGATGCATTGTGTAGCAAGCCATCGAGTCTGCCGAAGGTGTTTTCCAATTGCTCTGCTAAAGCGAGATAATCATCGGGCTTTGCGCTGGCAAAATCCATTGGTACCAGAGCCGGTAAAGCATGACCACTTGCCTCGATTTCATCAGATAGAGATTCTAGTTTTTTCGTACTTTTGCTGAGTAGTACAGTTTGTGCACCCAGAGATGCATAGGTCACGGCGGCACAACGTCCGATACCTGAGCCAGCGCCTGTGATCAGTATGATCTTATCTGATAAGCAATTGTTTGCCTCTTTGGCTGCAGATGCGGAAGAATTTTGGTTCAATATAGTGTCCTAACTTATTGAATTTGCGGGAGTGCCTCCCTGATGGTGAATGTTGCAAGGGTTATGCCATTGTACCTTTCAGCAACCGTAATGTGCCTCAATCCAACTTTGGATCTGTGCTGGAGAGTGCACCAATGCGTCGGCGCCCCAGCTTTCCGGTGTATCTGTTACCGCTAGGTAACCGTAGGTGGCTGCCAAAACTTTCATGCCCGCACGCTTTGCCGCTGTTACGTCGCGTTCTGCGTCGCCAATGTATAGGCTTTCACTCGGTAGTACTCTTAATTGTCTGAGGGCGAAAAACAGTGGTTCGGGATGCGGTTTTCGGTGCGCGGTGGTATCCCCCGAAACCACACAAGCGGCGCGACTGGATAATTTTAGCGCGTCTACTAAGGGTGCGGTTAAGAAAGCAGGTTTATTCGTGACAATGCCCCAAGGGATTTGAGCGCTTTCCAAATAAGCTAAAAGTGGTGCGATACTGTCAAACAACCCGCTACGCGCACAGATTCGTTGTTCGTAATAATTTAGAAATTCAGATTTCAGGGACTCAAAGGTTGGATCGCTTGGTTCAACACTGAAACCCAGACGAATGAGTCCCACACTGCCATGAGATGCATAGGGTCGAATTTGCGCTGCGCTTAATGGCTCGTGATCGTGTGCCTGTAAGAGTTGATTTAGGGCATCCCCAAGATCGGGAGCGGTGTCCACCAAGGTGCCATCTAGATCAAATAAAACAGACTGCAATTTCATCATCAGCCTCTACTGCGTTAGGTAACTGGTTGGCCGTGACACAAATAATTTACTTGAATATTCTTACTGAGCTTATATTGACGGGTAGCAGGATTGAATCTCAATCCTGCTACATCATCAATGCAGATTTTCGCACTTCGTGCCCATCGGCATAGTTCTGAAGGGCGAATAAACTGACTGAAATCATGGGTACCTTTGGGGAGTAGGCCCAGGAGATATTCAGCCCCTACAATAGCTTCTAAAAATGATCTCGGATGACGGTTTAGCGTTGAGAAAAATAGATGTCCCGAAGGTTTAACTAACTGTGCACAGGCGCGGATGATTTTACTTGGTGTCGGAACATGTTCTAGCATTTCCATACATATTACCACGTCGAATGTACCAGGAGTGCTCTCCACTAGGGCCTCAGCACTGATATTTTGGTAGTGAATGGCGAGCCGATTATTTTTTGCATGTTGCTCGGCAACACGTAAGGAATCTGGTGCGAGATCGATACCGGTGACGTTAGCGCCTAAGTCACAGAGCGCTTCACAAAGAATGCCACCCCCACAGCCCACATCCAACACCCTTAAGTTGTGCAGTTCGGTAAAGCGCTGAATATAGGAGACGCGTAGGGGATTTATCTGATGCAAGGTGGCGAAAGCGCCGTCAGTATCCCACCACTCAGTCGCCAATTGATTAAATTTTTCAACCTCAGTCATGTCTACGTTATTGTGTGCTGGATGGGTGTTTTGCATGATTAACTAGTTGCTATTGAGTTGTGTTTGCCAGTGCCGGACTTCGCGCAACAGCGTGGTTTCATCCATTCGGGTCAGTTTTCTATCCGCTACAATTCTATCTCCTGCCACCCAAACGTCGGTGACCAGGTGTCTGCCCGCACTATACACAATTTGAGACAATGCCGAATATAAGGGTTGTGTTTCAATGTTATCTAAGTGAAGCGCAACCAAATCAGCGGATTTGTGAGGCTCAATGCTACCAATTTCCTCTTCCATACCCAATGCTTTGGCACCGTTTATGGTGGCCATCTCTAGTGCACTGAAGGCATCTACAGCCGTGGCATCTTGGGACACACCTTTCGCCAACAGGGCTGCGGTCCGCATTTCGCCTAACATATCCAAATCATTGTTGCTGGCGCTGCCATCCGTGCCTAAAGCCACATTAATGCCCCGTTGTTTCAATTCTGTCACCGGACAGAACCCACTGGCCAACTTTAAATTCGACTCCGGGCAGTGGAGAATATGAACACCATATTCGGCGAGCGTATGGAGATCTTCCTCATTGCATTGGGTGACATGTACTGCCTGCAGACTAGGAGACAGCAACTCCAACTGTTTCAAGCGTTGAATTGGCGTTTTACCAAATAGCTCAAGACTCTGAGTCACCTCCTGGGCGGTTTCCTGGAGGTGTATATGAATCGGTAGTCCCAGCTCTTCGGCACGCACACGCACATTTTGCAGGGAATCGTCGCTTAAACTGTAGGGTGCATGAGGTGCAAACGCGGTACTCACTAGCGAGTATTGTTTTGAAGCGTCGTGTAGTTGCCCGGCTTTACTCAGGTATTCATCTAAATCTCTGGCCCAAGCAGTTTCCGCATCGATGACGATGAGTCCCAAACTCGCTCGGATCCCACATTCCTCCACCACTGCCATGGTGTGATCGGCAAAAAAGTACATGTCATTAAAACAGGTTGTACCACTTTTCAGCATTTGTGCAATCGCCAGTTGCGAGCCGATACGTACGAAGTCCGGAGAAATCCAACGATTTTCCAATGGCCAGATACGTTTCTTCAACCAGTCAGTCATTTCCATGTCATCTGCGATGCCCTGAAACAAGGACATGGCGGCATGGGTATGGCTATTCACTAAACCGGGAATGAGTAAATGTTCGCTTAAATCCACTTCATGTTTAGCTTCGTATTGACGCTTAATGTTTTCCAACGGCCCCACATCCAAGATCCGACGTCTGTGGATGACCACACCACTATGTTCGTAGATTTTATGTGCCGGCCTAACTGGTACTAGCCAACGACATTTCAAAATTGAATCGACAGACTTTTTCATGCTTTTAGGAAATGGCTGGGGGAGGCATAAGTTTACGCATAAGCTTAGGAATTTCAAAGACTAAAAATGTCTATCTATTAAGAATTATTTACGGCACAATTATTAGTGGGGGCATTTATCTATAAAAATGAGAGCAACAGAGAAATCCGTCGTCTGCTGCCATAGATGCTTGGAGAGTTCACCCTAAAAATTTTGATCTGTAGGTGTGGCTAAAAAATGTGATGTTTGGCTTTTTGAATAGCGTACTAACACTGTTTGGTAAATTGAGTGCGTCGTAATATCCCTTTGCCGGAGAAAGATTGTTTAGTTCATGATCAACCTTGAAGCAGGAACAACCCAAAAGCCTAAGCCAATGGCGCTGTTATCTCTAGTTATTTTGATAGGTTCCGTGGTGCCTTTGGCGCTGTTTTTGTTGATTATTGAGGGAGCTGGTGCTGAAGGAGAAATATGGCAATATGTCGATTTAGTCTGGATGTCCAAACTGCATTTATTGCTCGGTGCCGGACTTTTGTTTCTAGCGGTCACAACCGCTATCCTGGCTATCACGCATTACTTTATCAAGCGAGAATTGGCCATCCCTCTATTTGGCGGGGCATTGGCGATTAATGGGGTCTTAGAGGCTGTACATGGCGCCTTAGTCAGTGATTTTGTTGTTCCTGTATTAGCATTCGGCTCATGGTGGGCACTACAAACCTTTAGCGCCATCAGCTTGTTAACCGCTATGGCGTTGTACAGTATCAGTCGATTATCGACGCACGAGAACGATAAAAAAATTCTAGTTATCTCGTTAACGGTTGGTTTGCTGTTGCTGGCAATTTCTATAGTTCAAGTGTGGCAACCGCACTGGCTTGTGTCCTATCTTCAGACGGATAGTCTTTCAGCTATCTTGGTAAGTTATGTGCCCCTGCAACTATGGTTGTTTGCAGGCATTGTCGTTTACCCACTTTTCTATAATCAGGTTCCCAACTTTGTTATTTCTGCCATTTTTATCGGTGTGATCCCTCAGGCCGCAGCTGAGATATACATTCTAGCGCGCTCTGAGTATCTATATGATGGGCAGTTTTTAGTCGCCCATTTGTTGAGGGCACTGGGGTTTGTGATTCCTTGGGCAGCGTTGAGTCTGGATTTTATTCGCGCCTATCGAGAGGACGCGGAAAATACCAGTCGGTTAGATGCAGCGCGAGACACCCTTTCGGTTCAGGCTAAACAATTGGTACAAGCTAACAAATCCCTGGAATCGCACATTGCGGAACGCCAAGTGATTGAGGAAGAGCTGCGCCATCGTTTGATGGTGGAAGAGATGTTGGCTTCAATTTCTCGTCTCTTTGTGCTTGAACCTACGCCCAATTTAGCTGAGGTGTTACGCTATTTAGGGGAAGTGTTCGGTGCTGAAATCGGCTATTTGTTGGTCATGGATCCACAGACTCAAAAAGAGTCCCTGCATTGTTGGCATAACAATATCGAATATCTCGATCAAAATGATCGATATCTCAGTTTATACATGGAAGATGAGTGGTTAAATCTTTTAAAAGCCGGGCAACATATTCTTGTTACCGACGCACAAACGGTACCGTCAGGCAGTTACCTAGAGTCCTTATGTAAATTCAGACGTGCCCGCTCTTTGGTGCTGGTTCCGATTATGCGAAATGAACACAACTATGCCGGTTTTATAGAATATGACAGTCTGTCTGGCGGCCATCGCTGGACGGAACGAGATGCGCAGGTGGTGCGAGTCGTTGCGGAATACATTGCCAGTTACTTCGATAGAAAAACCGCCTACCAGGCTCTGGAAAACAGCGAACGAAGGTTTAGGCAACTCACTGAAGCTACGTTTGAAGGCATTTTAATACATCAAAAACGTAAAATAATTGAGGTCAACCCGGCCTTGGCAGAGATGTTTGGCTATCGTGTCGCGGAAC
>DJFZ01000045.1:18304-29682 GCA_002432655.1 Thiotrichaceae bacterium UBA5859
CGCAGAGATGTTTGGCTATCGCGTCGCGGAACTAGAAGGTACTTCTATTCTTGAGTTAATTGCACCAAAGTCCATCTCTGAAGTAGAACAGATGACTGCCACTACGCACTGGAATCCAATGGACATTTTCGGTGTGCGTAAAGACGGTAGCCAATTTCTATGTGAAATATCTGCCAAAGAAATTGATTATCGAGGGGAGACCGTGCAAGTCGTGGTGGTGCGGGATATTACCGAACATCGAGATGCCATCCAGGATTTGGCTTTTAGTGAAGCTCGATTTAGATCCTTCATTGAAAGCTCGAATGATGTGGTCACCGTGTTAACGGAAAGTGGTGAGATTGCTTATCAAAGCCCTACGGAAGGATATCTATCAGCAGCGGATGATAGCTATGGATCGGAACATTTTCTTTCCTACGTGGATCCAGAAGATAGAGAGATAGCCGCAACCGCCTTACAAAAATTTTGGCGCGGTGAAACGCAGACTAAAAGATTCGAAGTTAGATTTATGAAGGCGAATGGCGAACACGCTTATATGGAATCGATGCTTTCTTGGATTGAATTTCGAGATCAGAAAGCCTGTCTAATCAACTCCCGTGATGTCACTCATCGCAAATTGTATGAACAAAATATTACCGAAAGCGAAAGCCGACACCGTGCTCTAGTGGAGGCGATACCCGATGCCATGATACGCGTCGATGATTCGGGCACCATCTTAGATTTTGAGATTCCGGAAGAGGATATCTTAAGCGAAAGATTGGATGAATCCGTGTTCAATCAAAAGGTCTGGGAAGTGTTACCTGAATTGAATCAGCAGAGGTTTACTCAGTTGTTACACACTCTATTGACAAAGCAAGAGCCTAAAATATACGACATCACCATAAATACGGATCAGGGAATATCCTACAGGGAAGTTCGCATGAATCCAGTTGAACCCAATCAGACATTAGTGCTGTTACGTGATACCACTGAAACGAGACGAGCGATTGAGGCTCTCAGAGAAAGTGAGGAGCGTTATGCGCTGGCTGCATTGGGTGCTAATGATGGGTTGTGGGATTGGGACGTGCCAGCGGAACAAATCTATTTTTCACCGCGTTGGTGGACTATATTGGGATGCGATGCCCACGAGATGGACAACAGTGTGGATGCGTGGTTTAGTCGGGTCCATCCGGAGGATTTGCCGTCTTTGAAGCAAGCCTTATTTGTCGAACAACGGGGTGTCTTAACTCATATAGAGACGGAGTTTCGTATGTTCCATAGTGATGGATCGATTCGATGGATCCTCTGTCGGGGTATTGCCGTATCGGATTCCGAAGGCAATTTAAAACGATTAGCAGGCTCTCAAACCGACATCACCGATCGAAAGAGTGCAGAAGAACAACTTCTACACGATGCATTCCATGATTCCCTAACCAGCTTACCTAATCGTGCCCTAATGGTAGACCATCTAGAAAATGCAGTGGAACGTGCGAAACGACACAAAGATTATAGATTCGCCGTGTTGTTTTTGGATTTAGATAGTTTCAAAGTAGTGAATGACAGTTTGGGGCATTTAGCGGGAGATCAACTGTTAATTAAGATTGCCAGACGTTTAGAAAGTTGTGTTCGACCGGGCGATACGGTTGCCAGGTTAGGTGGTGACGAATTTACCGTGCTTTTAGATTATATACATGACTTTGATGAAGCAGAGGTTGTAGCCGAGCGGATCCGCGCCGCTCTGGAGCGTCCTTTTAACCTGGATGGACAGAATGTTTTTTCCTCCGCAAGCATGGGGATAGCCCAAAGTAGTGCGGAATATGAAAGTGCAGAGGATATTCTGAGAGATGCTGATACCGCTATGTATCAAGCGAAATACAAAGGTCGGGGACAACGGGAAGTATTCGAAAAAGACATGCATACTACGGCAGTAGAGCTGCTGCAATTAGAAACAGATTTACGTTTAGCGGTGGAGAGAAATGAATTTGTATTGCACTATCAACCTATTTTAGATATTGAAAATCGCACGGTGCTTGGTTTTGAAGCTTTGGTACGCTGGAATCATCCAAAGAGAGGACTGTTGTCGCCAACAGATTTTATTCCCACTGCAGAAGAAACAGGATTAATTGTACCAATCGGTCGTTGGGTGTTGATGGAAGGTTGCAAACATCTTAAAGAGTGGCAGAATGAAAATCCTGATATCTATTTAAGTGTCAATATGTCCAGTCAGCAACTGCTTGAAGAACAGATTTACGAGGATGTGAATCACGCGCTTACTCGAACCGGTATTAATCCTAATACATTAAAAATTGAAATTACTGAAAGCCTCCTGGTGAATAACGAAGAAACCACTAAATCTCTCTTGCAAAGAATCACAGAATTGGGTGTGAATCTTTATATAGACGATTTTGGTACGGGGTACTCTTCTCTTAGTTATTTACACAGGTTTCCTATCAATTCATTAAAAATTGATCGCTCATTTGTGAATCGATTGGGTAGCGGTAGGGGGGCTCCGTCCGTCGTCGGTACCATTTTATCGCTCGCAGACAATATGGGTATTAGCGTCATCGCCGAAGGTGTGGAGAATGAGTACCAAGTCAACGAGCTCAGAGAGCTGCGTTGTCGTTATGCACAAGGGTTTTATTATTCAGAGCCGTTAGAGTTTCCTCAGGCGGCTTTGTTGGCAAAATCACCTATATTACCGACACGTCAGCTTCATTAGTCAGTCTAGGTTTCGCGTTTCTTATCTACTCTGGTTAGTTGATTGATTTGTTGTTTTTGCTCATCAGCTATACTTTGGTTCTAATGACTATAGAGTCCTGGATATGGTATTCAAGATTTGTCTAAATTCGCTCAAGATCATAGCGGTCGCGCCCCATACTTTATGGCCAGAGAAGGAGTAATAGGGCACCAGTCTGGAAACACCGTTAAAAGATAAGTTTTCCTGGTTGATCAATTCGTCATTGAGAAACTCCTTGAGGCCTACGGTAAATACTGATTGCACCTCGCGCTCCTCAATCTGCCAATTGGGTACACCGTCCACCAACGCGACTACTGGATGAACCATGAAGTTACTAAAGGGGATCGGCAGCGAAGTGAGCGTATCTAAAATGGTCACACTGGTGCCAGGCAGTCCAATTTCTTCTTCTGCTTCTCGGATAGCGGCCTCATGAATGGTTTCGGCCCGCTCTAATTTGCCACCGGGTAAGCTCACTTGTCCACTGTGAGCATAACCATCTTCAGAGCGGTGTATCAGAGGAAACTGCCAATCTTCGCCATCAAAATAGAGGCCGACAAGAACTGCGGCGTCGCGAAAGGGAGCGTTCTTAGGCATCATTTTAAGCATTTGCTCTCGTCCCTCGGGACTCATGGCTTTCTGGGCTGAATAGCCGGGCAGCTGCTCAGAAAATTGAGCTTCAAGCGCTTCTTTTAATTGTGTCGCAGTGAGTTTATTGAGCATGGTGCATTCTCTAATAAATTGACTAACCTCACGCTAAAAGAATTGAAAGATGCTTCCCAATCACCATATTGCGGGTGAAAATCCTCTAGTGCAAGTCAATGGTAACAATTTTTATCATCGATAGTCCCTCAGCCTAACTGATTATTTAAATGACCAGATCGCATCTAGAATCACGTAGTGCTGGTGATAACAGCAAAGAAGTAGAAGGTGCCCCGCAAGCAAAGCAGGAGCCAATAGAATTAGTTCCCTTAGCGGCAGGTTAGCGCCGCTAAGGGATTCGTAACCCAGGGTGGGAGAGGGTTACGATACTAAGGGGGCGACCACCAAGCTTACGATCGCTAAGACATTTATGAGAATATTCATTGATGGGCCAGAGGTATCCTTAAAGGGATCACCTACAGTATCTCCCACAACGCAGGCTTTGTGAACCTCTGAACCTTTGCCACCCAAGTTACCTTTTTCTACATATTTTTTGGCATTATCCCAAGCACCGCCTGCATTAGCCATCATCAGTGCCATGAGCACGCCGGCTAAAAGTGCACCGCCAAGCATACCGCCCAGAGCCTCAGCGCCCAAAGTGAGACCGATGAGTGGAGGCGCACTGATGGCCAACACGCCTGGCAACACCATTCGCTTAAGGGCGGCATTGGTGGCGATTTCAATACACCGTGCTGTATCCGGTTCTGCTTCCCCATCCAATAAGCCCTTAATTTCGCGGAATTGGCGGCGGATTTCTTGAATCATTTCCATCGCGGCATCTCCTACAGCAGTCATGGTTAAGGAGCTGACTAAGAACGGGAATAGCCCACCAATAAATAAACCTGCCAATACGTCAGGATCCCCTAGATGTAAACTGAAGTCGGGCAAGCGTGAAGAGACCGTTTCCACAAACGCAGAAATAATTGCCAATGCTGCCAAGGCGGCGGCACCAATGGCGAAACCTTTACCAATGGCTGCAGTGGTATTGCCCAACTCATCTAAGGAATCGGTTATTTCCCTGACTTCCTTGCCCAGGCCTGCCATTTCAGCGATACCACCAGCATTGTCTGCGACCGGTCCGTAAGCGTCGATAGCCATGGTGATTCCTACGGTTGCTAGCATACCTACAGCAGCTATTCCCACGCCGTAAAGACCCACCAAGCTGGTGGAGACCAAAATAATGGTAGCAATAGTCAATAATGGTACAACGACGGACTCCATGCCTACGGCTAATCCGGAGATAATTACGGTGGCGCTTCCGGTGTCTCCTGAGCTAGCGATATTTCGCACCGGTTTCGCAGAGGTGTAATACTCGGTAACTAAGCCGATGACGATGCCGCCTAGTGCGCCAACCAAAACAGCAAACCAGATTTTCGTATTCACATCACTCATCAGAATGACAAAGAATGCGACGACGATGAATAGAGCCGCTGAGCCAATGGTTCCGGCCCGCAAAGCCTTCTCCGGTGGACGATCAGATAGGAAACGCACTAATGCGATACCCCCTATGGAGCACACTAAACCTGCTGACGCCAGCGCAAGCGGTAAGAACATTAAACTTTCTCGCGCTCCCAATTCTGCAATAACTAAATCTGACATGGTAGCTGCCATCGCGATAGTGGCGATCATGGAGCCACAATAAGATTCGAATATGTCAGAGCCCATGCCGGCGACGTCCCCTACATTGTCGCCCACGTTGTCTGCTATGACACCAGGATTGCGAGGATCATCTTCAGGGATATTGGCTTCTACTTTACCTACCAAATCGGCACCTACGTCAGCGCTCTTGGTAAAAATGCCACCGCCCACACGAGAGAAGAGTGCGACTGAGGAGGCACCCATACCGAATCCGTGTAAGGCATGGGAGGTGTGCGGATCACTACCATAAAATAGATACAAAATTCCTAACCCAATCAGCCCGAGAGAAGCCACACACAGGCCCATGATAGAACCACCAAAGAACGCGACAGAGAGCGCTTCGGCGATGCCTTTTTCTGTAGCGGCAGTAGTGGTGCGCGAGTTGGCTTGTGTCGCGGTATACATACCAATGTAACCCGCACTAGCAGAGGTGAGTGCGCCTACTACAAAAGCAAATGCGGTGGAAAGATCTAAAAAGATAGCCAGTATCACGGTAACCGCGCCGGCAAACATCGAGAGCAAGGTATATTCACGACGCATAAACACCATTGCGCCTTCATGAATTTTTCCTGCGATGTCAGCAACTTTTCCTTCTTTTACAGAGTAAGTCTTTATTTGTCCGTAAACGTAATATGCGGCGCCCAAACCAAGAATACCTAGGGCTATAGGTAAAAACGACATACCGATCTACTCCTCCTTACTAAATAACTCGTTCATGGTGCACTATGATTGGTTCACGGTGCACTTCACCACTCATGGCTCTTAAATTACGGTGAAGCCAAGTTGGTTTTATAATGGATAGAGTTCCCAACGAAGAACTCGAATAGTGCACCCTCGAACATGCCACTAATTGAGGACTTCACGAATAAACACAATTAGTTGGCAAGCAACACATTGTAGGTGGCTAGCCGGATATTTGTCCATCGTTAGTTTGACTAAAGTCAGTCAACAACTGTTGACTGATATATTAGAAAAAGCTTAAATACTAAAATACTGGTAATGGTGTTATCTCCAATTCGCGATGATTTACCCGAATTTGATGTGCGCATTGCCGCTCAATTGTTTATTGCGATGTAGAAAAACTGGAATTGAACATGATATATGTGATCACTGTGGTAACCTGTTTTGTTGTCGTAGGTATTGCCTACTTTTTGCTAAAACGCTCTATGGATCGATACTTATTTTCTCCGCAAACCTTGGCAGGAAGAAGTCGGCGAAACGATAGGTATGATGCGGTAAAAATTGTGTGGCCGAGGAGTTTTTCCCCATGTTCGTCCATGAGGCAGCATGCAAATGTGCTCTACTTAAGTGATCAGGCTCCCTCTTTACCCTTAAAGCGCTGTGATCAGTCGAATTGTCAATGTTATTACAAATACTATAGTGATCGACGAACCCGCACGCGACGTGTGCTCTCAATGCCGGTTGACTTTTCTGCCGCTAAACAAATTGAGGCGGATGAGCGTAGAACGGGGCGGGATCGACGTATCATGGTAGCCGGATAGAAGCAGCGAGTTTGCTGAATGTTAGTGGGACAATTTAAAGATAGAGTAGAGAGTGGCTGGGAGGGTCGATTAAACAAATAAATCTATATTTCGACCTTTGTTTTCACGAGTGCTGGAAGTGGCATCAATAGATCCAGTATTTTTGTGCAGACTAGCCGCCGTCCCATGATTGCTAATCAATTCAGCGTCGATTTTTGACACATTTTCGGCTTCGCGAGCTTTTGTCAGTTTATCTCCCCGAAAGTTGGCCTCTTTTTTCTCTCCGCCATCCAATCTTAGGGGCAATCTATTGTTTTGCGGATCGCTTTGGTGGGGCAATGCTTCACTGCTGCGTTGGGCAGGAACGGTTTGTGGACTGTTTGTTACTATCATCTATGAGTCGCCTTCGTCAGCACAACTTTTGTTTTTATAGTTAGATCGGTGGTTTTACTGTGACCACAGATAGCTTATCGGCGGTCAACCTTAGAAGTAGAACAGGCTCAATTTAACGATCAGCTGTTTAATTTACGCTGAGTTGCCGACGCCTAAATAAGGGAGAGGGTTCTATTGTACTTGTTTGGTATTGCACACTCACTTCCCGTATCGCTGCTTGAAACGCTTCCAGTGAAAATTCATCAGGCACTTCGAAGGAGTCAATACCAACTTTTATCAAGGGCAATATTTGATCCTGTATGTAGGCACCAGAGGCTCGTAGTTCACCTTTAAAGCCGAACTTTTCTTTTAACCAACGAGTCTGAGAAAAACTTCGACCATCGTTAAATTTTTCGAAATGTAAGGTGATGAGAGAAATTTTATCTAACTCTTCCGCCAATGACGTGACATCATCTTCTGCGCAAAGTGCGATGCCGACTTCACCGTTTGAGCGCCCCAGAATTTGGTCTTTATCCTGTTGCCAACGGCCATAGGATACGATAATCGAACCATCCGCTAAGGGTGCATCATCGGCGAGACGCATCCAATTGTCTTCAACTATTTTATGCTGCTTGATTAACTTCATATGCCCGCTTCTTAAAGGGTTCTAGTCCGATACGTCTAAAAGTGTCTAGAAAAGGTTCTTCGGCAAGCCTCTCTTCTACATAGACATTCAATATTGAGTCAATGGCATTCACCACGTCTCGTCGATGGAAGGATGGGCCCAATCGGGTGCCGAGGCTGGCATCATTGGAGGCGCTACCCCCTAGGGTGATCTGGTACCATTCCTCTCCTTTTTTATCCACGCCAAGGATACCGATATGACCGACGTCGTGGTGGCCGCAGGCATTCATGCATCCAGAGATATTTATGGTCAAATTATTCAGATCGTGCACATCGTCAATAGAGTCAAAGAGTAAATTGATCTCTTTTGCTATTGGAATCGAAGTGGCGTTCGCCAATGCGCAATAATCTAGACCAGGACAGCAAATCATGTCAGTCACCTGGCCAATGTTAGGTGTCGCTAGATTAATTTCTTTAAGTGCTTGCCAAAGTTCGAAACAGTCGGATAGTTTCACATCACTGAATACCAAATCTTGGCGATGAGTACTACGAATGTGGCCACCGTTAAATTGATCAGCTAATTCGGCGATTTGACGCATCTGTTCAGACGTCACATCCCCTGGGGGCACATCGGGTGCTTTAAGAGATAGATAAACGATTTTGTAACTCGGATTTTTATGTTCTACTAAATTCTTATCTACCCATATAGCAAACTCCGAATTGCTTCGGTACTGTCGTTGGAATTGCTCATCATTAATGGCGGAATCATCCAATGTACGAGATACAAAATAGGATTGCATGCGTTGAATTTCTTCTGCAGTGAGCTTCAACGATGAATCTTTGATTCGATTCCATTCTTGCTCCACAAGATCGCGGAAGGTGTCGATGCCCATCTCCTTAACTAGAATTTTTATTCTAGCTTTGTATTTATTGTCACGACGGCCATGCAAATTATAGATGCGTAAGATCGCTTCCAAATAGGTGAGTAAATCTTCCTTAGGCAAGAACCCGCGGATCTGTTTGCCAAGAATGGGCGTACGGCCCAATCCCCCTCCCACTAGGACGCTGAACCCCACTTCGCCATTCTCATTTTTCACGATCTGCAAGCCAATGTCATGTACTTGGATCGCAGCACGATCTTGTTCGGCACCATTGACGGCAATTTTGAATTTGCGGGGAAGAAAGGCAAATTCAGGATGCAAGGTCGACCATTGACGAATAATCTCGCAATAGGGGCGAGGATCCTCAATCTCATCCTGAGCCACACCCGCCAAGTGATCAGTAGTGACATTGCGAATGCAGTTACCGCTGGTCTGGATAGCATGCATTTGTACGGATGCCAGTTCATCTAATATATCTGGCACCTGTTCTAATTCCGGCCAGTTTAGCTGTAAATTTTGACGTGTGGTGAAATGCCCGAAGCCTTTGTCATATTTTTCAGAAATCTCTGCCAACTTACGCAGTTGCACTGAGTTTAATTGACCATAGGGTATGGCAATGCGCAACATGGGCGCATGTAATTGAATATAAAGTCCGTTCATTAATCTAAGCGGTAAATACTGCTCTTCGGTGAGTGTGCCATCCAGATATCGTGTAGTTTGCTGACGAAACTGCGCCGCCCGCTCTTCTATCAGGGTTTGGTCAAAAGCATCATATTGGTACATACTGGTTTTCCCGCTTAGACTCTACGAACAAATTACCCTTAAAAAACATAAGGATAAATGCTAATTTTATAAAAATTATCAGACTAGGTGATAAATGACCGAGAACTATAGCAACAATTCTTTATAATTCGTAGCAATTTGTATCTATAAAATTATTCCATTATGGAATAAATACTTTACCGCACCCAGCTGCATGACGATACAAAAGGCATGCAAACTATTAATGCCTTTCGTGGATTCAGAATCATCTTACTGCTGTTAGTATTGTTTTTTGTGGCCGGTAGTGATTGGATAGGTCGTCACCGAAGTCTAAGTTGGGACGCCCCTATTTGGGTGGCACTCTATCCGATAAACAGTGATGGTACAGAGACCGTATCGAATTATATTGCTTCACTTGAACGGGATCATTTTAGTTCTGTTGAACAGTTTTTTGCCCGAGAGGCGAAAAAATTTAATCTCAGTCTAGAACGACCGATTCGATTTCGCTTGGCGGATCAGATCAGTACCCTGCCACCTGCGGTGCCCCAGGATGCCAATCCGATTCGGGTGGCTTGGTGGAGTTTGAAGTTTCGCTATTGGGCTTGGCGCCATGCTAACTACGGTAGTGCGGCAGAAGTTCATCTCTTTCTTCAATACTTTGACCCTAAAATCAATCCGACGTTAGCGCACTCTTTCGGTTTACAGAAGGGGAGAGCAGGGGTAGTCAATCTATTCGCGAGCAGAAATATGGTGGGTTCCAATCAAGTTATCATTGCCCACGAAACCTTACATACATTCGGCGCAACGGATAAGTATGATGTGGGTTCAGGTCTGCCCATTTTCCCTAGTGGTTACGCCGAACCTAACTTACGACCCTTATATCCGCAACGGAAAGCGGAACTGATGGGTGGACGGAAGCCGCTATCGGAACAGCGGGCAGCGATCCCAAAACGATTACATGCTGTACTCATTGGCCCGCAAACCGCATCGGAAATTCGTTGGGTTAAAAACTAGCGTATACCTTAGATTAAATGCTACCTTCAGAAACCGTCATCCAGCCTTATTGGCTGCGCACAAGCTCGACATAATCACCAATTTTTGTACCCGAGATGAGAAACGCCATACTCATGAACAACTCTGCTCATCTCTTGTAAGCAGTTGATTGGCGACTAAGGAGCCGAGCACCATAGCGGCGACAAATAGATAAGTTTGCCACTGTAGATAAACCAAAGCAGCGAGAGCAGGACCAGGGCAGTAACCATATAACCCCCATCCCACGCCGAATATGGACGCACCGATCAACAGCCGTGTATCTATGACTCTATTTGTGGAAAGGGCAAAAGCATGTGCGAATAGGGGCTTTGCGCGTTTCAGTATGATTCGATAGCCAATATAAGTGGATACAACGGCAAATGCGAGGACGAATATGAGTGCTGGATCCCAGTCACCTGTGAAGTCCAGGAAGCCCAGTACGCGCGCCGTATCAGTCATACCTGCCAACGCTAATCCGAATCCGAATAAGAGACCTGCAACCAGTGCAGCCAACTTGGTTTTCATGACGACACTCCAAGCAACGCCACAATCAGGGCGGCAACGGATACAAACACCAAAGTAGCAATGATGGAGCGAGGCGAGAGGCGAGCTATACCACATACTCCGTGGCCGCTGGTGCAACCTCCACCGATAAAGGTTCCCATGCCTACTAGGAAGCCAGCTAGGGCTGTTTGTGGCCAGGAAACTGGATTGGCTTGTGGAATTGGGGTAGCAAATAGAAGATGAAACAGTACCGGACCAATGAGTAATCCAGCGAGAAAGAAGACCCTCCAATCCGATAATTTATTTTTTTGTAGCAGCCAGTCGCTGAAAATACCACTGATTCCGGCAATCCGTCCAAGGGAGAGCAGCACTAAGATTGCTGCTGAGCCGATCATCAGTCCTCCTAAAATTTGGGGCGTGTATGTCAATATGTCCATAGATTTAGAGCATTCATTTTTAATTATCTAAGTTAAGGTGAAAGCTGAAAAAGTATGTTGCTATTTTATCAGCGTGGTGAGAGCTGAGTCGAACGAGGCAGCGATTTTTCTTTGACGTAATTATATTGGCGATGGGCTGGGAGATGTTGTTATTTCTCTCAGCCACGGTCTGATGCAAATCAACTGTAGAGAAGTGGCGTCCCCAAGGGGAGTCGAACCCCTGTTACCGCCGTGA
>DJFZ01000019.1 GCA_002432655.1 Thiotrichaceae bacterium UBA5859
TGGCAGAGTGGTTATGCAGCGGCCTGCAAAGCCGTGGACGTCGGTTCGATTCCGGCCCTAGCCTCCATATCGAGCTGAGTGTACAAATTTGTGCGACAAAAGGGGGTAATTTACCTCAAAATAGCCCGGGTGGCGGAATTGGTAGACGCAGCGGACTTAAAATCCGCCGGTCATTGCGACCGTGCCGGTTCAACTCCGGCCCTGGGCACCAGCTTTATTTTCCGATAAGATTTGATTTATTCTAAAGTTAGTTATTTATTTAGTGCTAATAGTTAATTTCTAGTTTTTTGAGCCATGGAGTGGTGACTTTGGGGGGCCTAATTGATCTGGGGATGACTTTAGGCCTGACATCCATGGCCGTTAGACTAAGGATAGATAGATACAAATTTTCGCCTTGGTAGCACATACTTCAACGCCTACGCATGGAAGCACTTAAATTGTTCAATATTCGGAAAGTGTTTTATGAAAATTAAACCATTAATTACTGTTTCTATTTGTGTTTTTATTCTTGGCTTCGGGGTTGGTTGTGCTAATCATTACCCAGATTTGCCGCCTGCCTCAATTCAGCGTTCCCACGTTGTGAATCCCTATGATTACAATTATCTAATCGGGCCAGGGGATCAGTTGAGCATATTTGTTTGGCGCAATACTGAGGTATCCAGCAGCGTGGTGGTACGCCCCGACGGTAAGATTACGACGCCGTTGGTGGAAGATCTAATTGCTAGCGGGAAAACCTCCACTGCCTTAGCGAGAGAGATCGAGCAGGTATTGGGAACCTACATTCGTGATCCAATCGTCACCGTCATGATCACCGGCTTTCAAGGGCCTTATAGCGAGCAGGTTAGGGTGATTGGGGAAGCGGCGCGTCCACAAGCCTTGGCTTATCGTCAAGGTATGACGGCCTTAGATGTGATGATTGCGGTAGGCGGTCTGACTTCATTTGCAGCAGGGGATCGTGCCAGTGTTGTGCGTATTATCAAGGGTGAGCAGCGTCAATTTGCTCTGCGCTTGGAATCGCTGATAAAAGACGGTGAGATCGAGGCCAATGCCGATATTTTACCTGGGGATATAATCATCATTCCGGAGGCTTGGTTCTAACCACCTTCAAAAGTTAGGGAGTTGAAGTTAGCTTGGATGAGATAGTCAGACAGTTTTTTTACTATCTTTACGGTATCTGGCGTTACCGTTGGTGGGCCATTGGTTTTGCTTGGGCCATTTGTATGGTGGGCTGGCTCTATGTCTACACTTTGCCTAATGAATACCAATCCAAAGCGCAAGTCTATGTGGACACTGCGTCGATTCTAAAGCCATTGCTACAGGGTTTAACGGTATCGGTTAATCCAGACCGAGAAATTCAATTAATGACCAGAACCTTTCTCAGTCGACCAAACTTGGAAAAAGTGGCGCGTATGACCGATTTGGATTTACAGGCATCCAATCCACGCGAACTCGAAAATATTCTTGATGATCTCTCTTCGCGAATTAAGTTGATAGGTACAGGTCGTCAAAACCTTTATACCATTACTTACAATGATAGTGAACCAGAGCAAGCAAAACGGGTGGTGCAAGCTTTGTTGAACATTTTTGTCGAGAACACCTTGGGTAAAAATCGTGAAGATACGGAGTCAGCCCAGAGATTTTTGGATAAACAGATCGCTGAATATGAAGAGCGTTTGATGCAAGCCGAGGAGCGTTTGAAAGAGTTCAAACGGCGTAACCTGGGGTTGATGCCTTCAGATGGACAGGATTACTTTGCCCGGTTACAGGCCGCGAAAGGTGACCTAGAGGTGGCACGCCTTGAGTGGCAACAAGCTGTGAAAAAAACCCGAACTCTGAAAGAAAAGTTGGCCGGAGAAACCCCCACTTTTGGGTTCGGGAATATGACGGGCAATGCACCCGCTGACGCACGTATTCAGGCGCTGCAGGAGCGTCTCGACAGTTTGTTGTTGCAATACACCGAGCATCACCCGGATGTCCAAGCGATTCGACGCACCATTGCAGATATACAAGAACAAGCCCGTATGGAGTCCGAATTGTCAGGGAATTTAGAACTGGGTGGCGCTGATGCGAACCCTGTGTATCAGCAGATAAAGATAGCTCTAGGACAGTCCGAAGCGGAAGAAGCTGCGTTGCGAGTTCGCGTGCAGGAATTTCAAAAGCGCGTTGAAAAATTAGAGCATATGGTATTCACCGTGCCAGAGGTAGAAGCAGAATTGGTTTCACTCAATCGAGATTACGAAGTCACCTATAAAAATTATCAAGCATTACTCGCTCGTCGAGAGCAATCTAATATCTCCCAAAAAGTGGGAGAGAACGCGGATGACATCCGTTTCCGGGTGGTTGAGCCGCCTCGTGCACCGTTAGAGCCAACGGGCCCGGATCGCCGTTTATATGTGGTGATCGTGGCCTTGGCGGGTTTAGGCAGCGGATTGGGTCTCGCAGTCTTTTTATCTCAAATTTGGGCAACTTATTACGATAGGCGTACGCTATTTGAGGAAACTGAGATCCCGGTCTTAGGGACAGTATCGCGGGTGTTAAATGAAGGTCAAATTCGTCGAGAACGAGTGGAGCTGTACATATATTATGGCGCAGCGGGAACCTTGCTCGCGAGTTTCTTGGTTGCCTACTACTTGGCCGGTTGGGTCTCGCTATAGAGATGATTACTCGGGTCATCTCATCTATCAAAGAGAGTATTCATGGATCTTATTGAACGGGCTGCACAAAAGCTGAAACAGCAAAAATTAGCCGAAGAGGCAGCTGCTAAAACTAGTCGAAACGCTGTGAGTTCTGACGTTTCTTCCGAGGTTAGAGTAAGTGTTCCTAATCCATCAACAGATAAGAACACAAATCAGAGCAACACATCCGGTGAGGTAGGGGGCAAGCTACCGAAACAACGGGCACGAATTCAACGACAGTTATTGCAACAACAGGGCATGATCATTCCCGGCGGGGATTCTCGCAGCAAGATCAAGGAAGAGTACAGACACATTAAGCGACCCTTATTAGCTAATATTGCTGGCCGGGGTGCCACCGTACCAGAGCATTTAAATTTAATAATGGTGACCAGCGCGGTGCCCAACGAAGGCAAAACTTTTAATGCGATGAATTTAGCCCTTAGTATTGCTGAAGAACGAGACAAGACAGTTTTGTTAGTGGACGGCGATATTGTCAAACCTGCATTGTCTAAGTTTTTCGAAGTGTCCAGTCAAGGAGGATTGGTCGACTATCTGAATGGTGAGATCAATGATGTGGCCGAGGTGATATATCGTACCGATGTATCCGGTTTGTCTTACATTCCTGCGGGCAGAAGTCATTTTCTTTCGACAGAACTATTGGCCGGCGAGCAAATGCGTCGCTTAGTAGAAGAGTTGGCGACTCGTTATCAGGACAGAATTGTTATTTTTGATTCGCCACCGTTACTGGCAACCAGTGAATCCCATATCTTGGCATCTCTGATGGCGCAAATAATGGTTGTTGTCAGGGCGGATACGACACCTAAATCTCAAGTTCAACAGGCGATTGAGTTGTTGGATAGAGATATGAATATAGGGTTTGTATTAAATCAAACTCGCAGTCATATCGGCACCGGCTATTATGAACCCTATTACTACGGCTACTACGGAGACTAGAGGTTGAAGTGAATGCGACTGCGACCCGACGGTTTCTTTTCATTAGAAGTCTTGCCTATCTGAGCATTTGCCTGTGCGCAAAGGCTGGCGCAGAGATCCAAATTCACCCCAGTGTCAGTGTTCGAGAAACCTATTCAGATAATATTAGACAAAATACCCAAGAAACGGCCGTTTTGGTATCAGAAATCACACCAGTTGTAGAAATTATTTCCGATGGTGCAAGAAGTGATTTTAACCTCAATTATAGTATGCAAAATCTAAATTTTGCCGGCGACGAAAGTGGCGGTAATACCAATCATACTCTCGCAGCAGGTACCACAAATGAACTGATAGAGGATTGGTTCTATTTGGATGGTGAGACGAGTTTCGGTCAGCGTGTATTTGGGGGCGGCTCTGAGCTCGGTACTGATACCCTTACATTGATTGATAACAAGAGTGATGTCACCACGCTTCGTGTTGCGCCGAGAATTGATCACAGGTTTGGTCGCCACAACCGGGTAATACTAGGTTATGAATATGGCCAAGTAGATTACGACAACTTGGTGACCAGTGATTCCACCAGTCAGCGTGCAAATTTTCAATGGCAGGGACAGTCTCAGGCAGGATTAGTGAATTGGTTGTTTAGCTACGAAGATTTGCAACTGGATCGCGATTTTGGGTCTGATTCGTTTTCTGAGACGGCAGCGGTTCAAAGTGGCATGCGCGTGACGAGTGAGTTGCAATTAGTACTTAGATGGGGATCGTCCAATGCTGATATTCCGGATGCGGAGCTGAGTGTCGATGGAGATTATTATAGCGGTGGACTCATATACACACCGAGCCGAAAATTACAGCTGACTCTGTTTGGCGGAGAAAATGATGCAGAGGCGGGCATACTTTTCGTGCCTTCACAACGTTCGAGTTTTCGGGTCATCTTTCGTGATAGGGAAGTGGGCTTGAATCCTGGAGAGTCTTGGTTTGCAGCGATTTCTCATCGGACTCGTCGCGTGACTTTTAATCTAGGCTATAGCGAAAAAGTGACCACGGAACAAATCTTACAGGTGGAAGGCGTGAGATACGTGGTGGATGTGGATCCGGTGACTGGCTTGTTAACGGTGGATCCGCTCACCGGCCGGCCTCTTCCTCCCAGACTGGTATTAGATGTGGGCATTGCTGATTCTGAGTTTTTACAAAAGCGAGGTACCTTCAGTATTCGCTACGATAATCGGCGTCACAGTTTAACTTTGTCGTTCTTCGATGAAGAACGCGTCCGGCCGGCAGTGAATCGACTGGATGATTTGACAGGCGTGCAATTTGGTTGGAGTTGGCAAATGAATAGCCGTGATAAATTGAATTTAAGTGTTTCCCATGAGGAGAACGAGTTCGATGTTTTCGCGACAGCATTTGATCGACTATTCATACCAATCACATTTACGCGAGCGATCAATGAGTCTATGAATTTCTCCACCGGAGTGTCCCGCTTGCAGCAACGTGCAGATTCTGGCGTCATGGACTTTGATGAAAACAGGGCTTTTGTTGCTGTTGTTAAGCATTTTTAAAAATGTATGAATCTTTCTATCAACTGTCTAGAAAACCCTTTAGGTTAAGTCCTGATCCAGATTTCTTTTATGGTAGCCGTGCCCATCGCCGAGCTATGTCCTACCTGCGATACGGACTCAGCAAAGGCGAAGGATTCATTATCATCACCGGAATGGTAGGCACCGGTAAAACGACACTGGTGAAAAACCTGTTTGCCGAGTTAGACACACAAAAACTGGTTGCAGCGCAATTAACGAATACTCAATTAAATCCTGATGAACTTGTTGGTGCAGTATGCGCCGCATTCGGATTGGCAATCGATGGTTTGTCAAAAGCAGATCTGCTGAGTCGTTTGGAAGAGTTTTTAGTGAATACCCATTCTTCTGGAAAACGCGCACTGTTGGTGGTAGATGAAGCGCAAAATTTACCCTTACAGGCGTTGGAAGAATTGAGAATGCTATCCAATTTTCAGCGCCAGGAAATCTCATTGTTACAAAGTTTTATTCTGGGTCAGGCAGAATTCCGAGACATATTAGTGGTTCCAGAATTGGAGCAACTCAGACAAAGGGTCATTGCTTCTTACCATTTAGAGCCGTTTGATGAGAGCGAAACGAAACATTATGTTGAGCACAGGTTACGAAAAGCGGGGTGGCAAAGTAGTCCGCAAATAGAAGAGAGCGCATTTAGACACATTCACGAGTGGTCTGAAGGTGTGCCCCGGCGTATCAATGTGCTATTTGATAGGGTGCTGTTATTTGGCTATTTAGAAGAAACACAGGTCATCTCTGCCGACACCATCGCCAAAGTCGCTCAAGAATTAACCGATGAAATGCCCGTTTCTAAAGAAGGTTTAAATTCACCTTCGAAAGCACCGATAAAGAGTGTACAGGCGGTGCATGCTCGGGTCACGCACCAGGGACAGAAAGGGCAGATCACCGATCTACAGACAGAAATCGTGGGCAGAAAACTCAGGGGCACGATGACGTTTGAGTTAATAATAGACTCAATCGAGGATGAATAGCCACTTCCATTTGGTAGAGGGCAGATGACCAGAACAATTAAAATTTTATGTATCGTTGGCGCACGGCCGAATTTTATGAAAATCGCGCCTCTGATGCGGGCGTTTTCCGCCACCCACATACCGATTGAAGCGAAACTGGTTCATACCGGGCAGCATTACGATGTGGCCATGAATGAGCAGTTTTTTCAGCAATTAGGTATTCCGGAACCAGATATCAATTTGGAAGTGGGATCCGCAGGACACGGCAAGCAGACTGGCCAAATCATGATTGCCTTTGAGCCGATTCTGGATATCGAAAAGCCAGACGCAGTACTGGTGGTAGGAGACGTCAATTCCACTATTGCCTGTGCATTGGTGGCGGTCAAAAAAGGTATAAAAGTCATTCATGTTGAGGCAGGATTGAGAAGTTTCGATCGTAGTATGCCAGAAGAGATCAATCGGGTATTAACTGATCAAATATCCGATCTTTTATTTACCACTGAAGAGGCAGCCTTAGACAATTTATTATCCGAGGGCATTCGGGCGCAGCAGGTATTTTTTACCGGTAACGTGATGATAGATACCCTGTATGCGAACCTGGAGCAAGCAATCCCTGCACAATCCACCTTATCAAACTTAAATGCTTCCCATCTCTTTAACTCATCGCGTGAGTTTGCAGTATTGACACTTCATCGACCTAGTAATGTGGATGATCCCAAAGTGTTGGCCGCCATCTTGGATACCATAGTAGAGATTTCTAAAAAGTGTCCCATCGTTTTTCCTGTGCATCCGAGAACACAAAAACAAATGGAAAAATATGGTCTCGATTCTAAGCTACATAACCAAACGATTGTCCTATCCGGGCCGTTGGGCTACCTAGAATTGCTCGGCTTGATTCAAAAAGCAAAGCTGGTGCTCACTGATTCGGGTGGCTTGCAAGAAGAAACTACCGCGTTGGGTGTGCCTTGCATCACTTTGCGGGAAAGTACGGAGCGCCCCATCACCGTTATTCAAGGAACCAATACTATTGTGGGTAGCGACCCGTTGAAGATTGTGCAGACAGTTGATGAAATTTTCGAAACTGGCGGTAAAGCAGGCCGTATTCCCCCCTTATGGGATGGCGAGGCCGCTGGTCGCGTGGCTGACATTCTCGTTGCACAACTCTGTGAGAAGCAAGAATAGCGGCATATTTCTATGGATGCTTCAGTAAGTAATGCCATGACTGTAGATGTTGAAGACTATTTTCAAGTGTCTGCATTCGAGCCTTATATTGCTAAAGATCGATGGGATTCCTTGCCCCATCGAGTGGAGCGGAATACCCAGCAGATTTTAGATATTTTTGCGGAACAGAAAATCGTTGCTACTTTTTTTGTATTGGGGTGGGTAGCCGAGAGATATCCGGATCTTATTCGCCGAATCGTGGGGGAAGGACACGAGTTGGCCAGTCACGGCTGGGAACATATCCGTGCGACAGAGCAGACACCCGAGCAATTTCGAGAAGACATACACAAAACCAAACTATGTTTAGAAGATCTGTGTGGCGTAGCAGTTAAGGGATACAGAGCAGCAAGTTACTCAATCATGCGCGACAATTGGTGGGCGTTGGAAGTTTTGGAAGAGGAGGGTTATCTTTATAGTTCGAGTGTCTATCCGGTGAAACACGATCTCTACGGCGTACCAGATGCGAGTCGATTCGCTTTTCATCCTAATAGGGAGGGTGGGTTACTGGAGATCCCTGTGAGCACGTTACCACTCTTCGGGCGTAATTTTCCGTGTGGCGGTGGTGGGTTTTTTCGTTTGTATCCCTATTTTTTGTCGCGTTGGATGATTCAGCAGATCAATCAAAAAGAAAAGGCACCTTGTGTCTTTTACTTTCATCCTTGGGAGATCGATCCTGACCAACCGCGACAACCAGGTTTGAATGTGAAAACTAAGTTTCGGCATTATCTTAATCTGCATCGGATGGGTGCTCGGTTACAAAAATTAATAGAGGATTTTCGTTGGCAACGAATGGACAACTTGTTCCTCAATCAATCATAGCTGAGAAAGTACAGGCGACATGGAAGTTAAAAGCCTTAGTCTAGAAAAAAGCCACAAATGGGACGAGTATGTGCAGCAACATGATGCGGGCACATTTTTTCATTTATCTGCGTGGAAACAGGTACTCGAACAGGCATTTAATCATGATGCTTATTTTCTCTATGCGGAGTCAAACAACGAAATTCGAGGCGTGTTACCACTTGGACACATTCAGAGCCGCCTATTTGGCAATAGTTTAATTTCCCTACCCTTTTGTGTGTATGGTGGGGTATTGGCATCTGACACCGCTGCGCAAATCGCATTAGAAGATGCCGCGCTCACCTTGGGGAAGAGGCTAAAGGTGGGTTCCATAGAATATCGCAATCTAACGAACAAACATCCAGACTGGCCTACGAAAGATCTCTACGTCTCATTTCAAAAGGAGATCGACCCCGATCCGGAAGTCAATCTAAAGGCCATACCCAGAAAGCAACGAGCGGTGGTTCGCAAGGGAATCAAGTCGGGAATGTGTTCCCAGTGGGATGAGGATGTAGAGAACCTGTATCGAGTCTATTCCGAAAGTGTGCGTAATCTAGGAACGCCCGTTTTTGGCAAAAAATATTTTAAGATACTAAAACAGAACTTTCAGGATAAATGCTCTATCTTAAGTATTACCCACAATGGGGAAGTCCTCAGTAGTGTGATGAATTTCTACTTTCGCGATCAAGTCTTGCCCTACTACGGTGGTGGGATTTCGGCGGCAAGAAACATGCGTGCCAACGATTTCATGTATTGGGAGTTGATGCGTCGATCCGCCGAACAAGGCATAAAAATATTCGACTACGGTCGAAGTAAGAAGGAGACGGGCTCCTATCGATTTAAAAAACATTGGGGTTTTGAAGCGACCCCACTGTCTTACCAATATGTGTTGGTGAATGATAAAGATATGCCCAATGTTAGCCCTACCAACCCCAAGTACGAATTGATGATCCGAGTTTGGCGCAAACTACCAGTCGGTGTGAGTCGTTTTATTGGACCTTGGATCGCGAAAGATTTGGGATGAGTGGTACATTACTTTTGTGCCATCGAATTCCTTATCCGCCTAATAAAGGCGATAAAATTCGCTCCTATCATATTCTAAAAATGCTACAGGAATTAGGGCCTATCTATTTGGGCGCTTTCGTCGACGAGGAACAAGATCGTCAATACGAATCATATTTGCAGTCCTTAGTGGCAAAAGGATTTTTCCCGTTTTTGAATAAAAGAGCGTCGTTGATGCGTGCAGGTTGGGGTTTTCTTAGAGGCAAAGCTTTAAGTGTGCCGTATTATTATCGTTCTGACATGCAAGGTTGGATCGATGACATATTGGCCACTCATCAACCAGACAACATACTGGTGTATTCCTCAGTTATGGCGCAGTATGTGATTAATGCCCATGCAAAAATCAAAATAGTAGACTTTGTTGATGTGGATTCCGATAAATGGCAGCAGTATGGACAAAGACAGCGAGGCATAAAATCTTGGATCTATCAACGGGAAGCAGAGAAGTTAGCGCAGTATGAGGGAAAAATCGCCAAGCAATTTGATGCTAGTTTTTTTGTCGCCCAAGAAGAGGCGAATCTGTTTCGTCAACGTCATGTAGATATTACTCGCCAGGTATATCATTTTGATAATGGCGTGGACATAGATTATTTTGATCCTTCTCTCCAGTATCAGGATCCAATCGAAAAAGAAATGACGTTGGTCTTTACTGGGGCGATGGATTATTGGCCTAACGTAGATGCTGTTGTCTGGTTTGCAACAACTATTTTTCCATTGATTAGAAATCGATTGCCTAGTGCGCAATTTATTATAGTTGGCGGTAACCCCAGCGACGAAGTTCTTGCTTTAGAGACTATAGACGGTATTCAGGTGACCGGACGAGTCTCCGATGTGCGGCCCTATCTGAAATTCTCAGGATTATCCGTGGCACCGCTAAGGGTGGCGCGTGGCGTGCAAAATAAGGTGTTGGAAGCGTTGGCTATGAATGTTCCGGTTGTGGCTACCCCTGCGGCCGCAGTAGGCTTACGGCAACCTTTCTCGAAAGCAATGTCTATATGTGATAGTCCCGAGCAATTCGCAGATCAATGTGTTGAACGGTTGCAGAACAAGAACCCAGCCACGGGTCGAGACTACGTCACCAGTAATTATCTTTGGTCCCATAATCTTGAGCCTCTGAAAAAGGCATTGGTGAATGCATGAGTAGGCAGATAATGGATTCCTTGAATAGCAGCAAGTTTCCAGATTATTGGCGTTTGCCATTGCTCTGCTTGATATTATCACTGGCATTTATTGGCTGGAGTTTGGCGTCAAGCTACTATTCTATGTATCAGACATGGGCGCGTTCAGAGACTTTTGCTCACGGATTTTTTATCGTACCTATCGTACTCTATCTTATTTGGCAGAAGAAAACGGAACTGGCACAGTTAGTACCAAGACCACAGTTTAGTATGCTTATCCTGTTGCCACCGCTGATAGCACTCTCAGTACTCGCCAGACTTTCAGAAGTAGTGGTGATACAGCAGTTCGTCGCAGTGATAGTGATTTGGGTCGCAATAGCTGCTGTATTAGGATTGACAATCACTTGGTGTATTGCATTTCCGCTATTCTACCTACTATTTGCCGTACCCTTTGGGGAATTCTTAATACCAGTCATGCAGCAGTTTACTGCAGAATTCACTGTAAGTGCTGTGCGTGCGACGGGAATGCCGGTCTTTTTTGAAGGATTGTTTTTATCCACTCCGGCTGGAGACTTTGAAGTGGCAGAGGCATGTAGTGGCGTACGCTACCTCATAGCTTCATTGGCACTCGGCACCTTGTACGCTTACATTTCATACCAGAGCGTGACGAAGCGACTACTTTTTGTCTTCCTATCTATTCTGGTGCCGGTATTAGCGAATGGTGTGCGCGCGTTTGGCATAGTAATGCTTGCCACTTGGTCTGATCTAAAAGTTGCAACCGGAGTCGATCATATAATATACGGTTGGATATTTTTTGGTGTGGTGATGTTTATTTTGTTTTGGATCGGTTCGCTTTGGACCGACACGATAACTATCAATGAAAATAACGACGTGCTACCTGTCAATAGCGATGAGGAATTCACAACGAGCAAACTGTGGTTTGTAACGCTGTTGCTTGTATTAATAATATCGCCTGCTCTTTGGTTGTCGGAGATAGGTAAATCCAATGAAGTAATCATTGAGCAACCGGCTGTGCCAATCCTAGATCAATGGCGTCTTCTCGCTTTGCCAATTGAAGAAGACAAGATTGGTATTCTATTTCCTGGGGCCAAACAAGTACACTCAGGTGCAATGACAAAGGACACAACTACTATCTATTGGAGAGTTGCGCAATATACACAACAGGCACAAGGGCAAGAGCTTATCTCCCAAACTAATGAGTGGTATGACCGAGAACAGTGGCGACTCATAGAGCATCGTCCAGTGGTCGTATCGGTTGGTGATAAAATCTACACCGTTGAAGAAAAGCTGTTGATGAGAGGTGTGAAGACAACGGTAATCTGGCATTGGTACCGTATCGGTAACCGAGTCACCAATAGTGATTGGGTTGGAAAATACTATCAGGCATTAGATCGATTATTAGGCAAAGTAGTCGTCAACGAAGCCTGGATGGTGAGCCAAGAAATGACAGAATCAAATGAGTCGAGAGCACATTTAGAAGACATCGTGCAAGCCATGTTGGCCAAGCAGATTATTAAATAGAGTACTTTTGTCGTCTACCGCGTTGATATATGGATAGAGAAAAAATACATATTGTTCACATCATTCAACGGCTCGCGATGGGCGGGTTGGAAAATGGACTGCTGAATCTGGTGAATCATTTACCATCGGAGCGCTATTCTCATACTATTATCAGTTTGACGGACGCCACCGAATTTGCCAAAGGTATTCAGTCAGACGCAGTGCAGGTGATGGCACTGAATGGTAAGGGGGGTTTGGATTTTAAAATGTTTTGGCAACTTTATCGGCTATTAAAATCTATAGAACCGGAGATTGTTCATAGTCGTAATATGGCAGCCTTGGAAACTCAGTTAGTCGCAATACTCGCTAGAGTACCAATACGCATTCATGGGGAACACGGCTGGGATATGGCAGATTTACATGGTACTAAGTCTTCTTATCAATGGATTAGAAAACTACTATTTCCATTTTTACAGCGCATTGTGGTGCTTTCCAATCATCAGAGTGATTATGTTCAGACCGAATACGGTTTGAATCATTCCAAAATGGTTCGCATATGTAATGGTGTCGATACGGATAGGTTCAGCCCCAATTTGAATATTGCTGGTGGTGGGAATAAGACTATCATTGGTTGTGTTGGTAGATTGGAGGAGGTAAAAAATCACCAATTATTGATTCACGCCTATGCAAATGTGTTAAAACAGTATCCAAGTTGGCGAGACACCACAGAACTGCAAATAGTGGGCACAGGTAGTCAGCTATTTGCAATCAATGACCTAATATCAGCGTTGGCCATTTCCGATAATGTTCGACTTTTGGGGGAGCAAGCAGATACTGCACCCTTTTATAAAAATTGGCATGTCTATTGTCTACCTTCTTTAGCTGAAGGCATCTCCAACACCTTACTTGAAGCAATGGCAAGCGGATTGCCAGTAGTTGCGACTGCAGTGGGTGGTAATCTTGATTTGGTCTCTGAGAATGAGAATGGGTTTCTCGTCCAGGTAGATGATCCCCAGGAAATGACGGATCGACTCATCTGCTATTTGGGAAATGTCGCGATGAGAGAAGCACATTCTCAAGCGAGCCGAGAAAGAGTACTAAAGCATTTTTCAATGGAAACTATGATTGATGCCTATGCACAGCTGTACGAGTCGGTACTGCCATCGGCGATGCAGTACTCTAGGATATAATTATGTGTGGCATTACCGGCATTATAGATTTGAGAGAAAAACGTACAGTGGATTTGCCGCTTATTAAGGTAATGAATGATTCACAACATCATCGTGGCCCGGATCAGGAAGGAATATTCAGTGCGCCTGGCGTGGCATTGGCCCACAAAAGATTGTCCATAATTGATCTGGCAAGCGGACAACAACCAATGGTGTCGCCGGACAATCAAGAAATATTGGTTTTTAACGGAGAAATATATAACTACCTGGAATTACGTAAAACACTAATTGCACAAGGTATTAAGTTTACAACTCATAGTGATACAGAAGTGATTCTGCACGGCTGGCGGGTGTGGGGCCCGGATGTGGTGAGCAAGCTGCGGGGTATGTTCGCTTTTGCTATATGGGATAGTAAGCAACACCAGCTGTTTCTTGCGCGTGATCGATTGGGAATTAAGCCACTATTCTATAGTTGGTTGGATAATGGCTTTTTTATCTTTGGATCTGAGTTGAAGTCATTATTAAAGCACCCCAGGCTTGACAAAAGTATTCGGCCTGAATCCGTGGAAGAATACTTCGCTTATGGATACATCCCGGAGCCGGCGACAATATTTCGCAAGGTTCATAAATTAGCACCGGGACATGTATTGCACGTGGAGGCCAACAGCAGCGATATCACACAACGTCAATATTGGGATGTGCCATTAACTGCAAACACCTCAGTGGGCAATGAGGCAGATGTGTTGCAGACCATAAGAGAGAAAATTCTCGATGCGGTGCAGGTTCGTTTGGTTGCGGAAGTCCCTCTAGGTGCGTTTCTTTCCGGTGGTGTGGACTCAAGCGCGGTGGTGGCAATGATGGCGCAGGCAGATCCGAACCCTGTGAAGACCTGCTCTATCTCCTTTGATGTGGCGGATTTTGATGAAGCACATTATGCACAGATGGTGGCGGAACGCTACCACACTGAACACGAAGTGAAAACAGTTGACCACGACGACTTTTCATTGGTAGACAAGCTGGCAGCACTGTACGACGAACCTTATGCCGACAGCTCGGCGATCCCCACTTATCGTGTTTGTGAATTGGCACGACAGAAAGTCACTGTGGCACTTTCCGGTGATGGTGGCGATGAAAACTTTGCCGGATATCGACGCTATCGCTGGCATATGATCGAGGAGGGTGTACGTAACCGTATGCCGTTGATGTGGCGGCGCCCAATTTTTGGATTTTTAGGGAGTGTTTATCCAAAAGCGGATTGGGCGCCGAGAATTTTTCGCGCCAAGGCCACATTCCAGGCGATGGCAAGAGATAGCATCGAGGCGTATTTCCATAGCGTGTCGATACTGGATGACGAGCGACGTTCACAACTGTTTGATAATCAATTTAAGCGCTCTTTGAACGGTTATCAAGCGCATGAGGTCCTTAAATATCATGCTGAGCGTGCGCCGGCGGAAGATATGTTGTCTATGATTCAGTATCTTGATATGAAAACTTATTTAGTAGGCGACATTCTCACTAAAGTGGATCGAGCCAGTATGGCTCATGCTTTAGAAGTTCGAGTACCTTTGTTGGATCACCAGTTAGTGGAATATGTCGCTGCATTGCCAACAGAATATAAGCTACGAGGTTCGGAAGGTAAATATGCACTCAAGAAGGCGTTTGAACCACTGCTTCCCCATGAGGTGCTGTATCGACAGAAGATGGGATTTGCCGTGCCACTAGCCAAATGGTTCCGCGGCCCATTAAAAGATAGATTGGAGTCGCGTCTTTTAGGCGAACAGATGTTGAGTACTGGTTACTTTAATCGTAATAATCTACGTACCCTTATCGATCAGCATTTGAGTGGTCGGCGGGATAACAGCGCACCCCTGTGGACATTACTCATGTTCGATGCGTTTCTAAAAGAACAGCAGATCTAGTATGGCTACCCAGCAATCGCCAATTATTCTGCTGGGTATGCCGCGCTCGGGAACCACTTGGTTAGGTAAAATTTTTGATAGTCATCCAGATACTGCCTATCGTCACGAGCCTGATAGTGTCGAACCCTATCAAAGCATTCCGTTGTTGGCAGACATCGCTGGCGCGGAAAATTACGCAAATGAGATACACTCAGGTATCGATAAGATAATTCAACTGCGAACAGTAAAAACGGTGGGCAAGTTGCCACTGTTTCACAAACACTATTTTGGTCCTCTCAGCTATTTCCTTTATCGCACTACTGTTTTAGCACAAAAAGCTTTAGATGCTTATGATGTTCACGTGCCCGTTGTTTGGTGGCCGAAACGAAATACCACCATTCGAACGGTGTATAAATCTATTGAATCTGTTGGTCGGTTAGGTGTATTGGCTACCGTATTACCAGAGTCTCCTATTTTATTGATGACTCGTCATCCTATGGGGTATATCTGTTCTGTATTGCGTGGCGAATCCAAAGCGCAGTTTGCTGAAAGTAGTGCCTCTGCAGAAGATATGCACGCATACAGTATGTTGCTAAATACGGCGGTAGCTAAAAAGTATGACTTTACCTTGGCCCAATTGCAGCATATGAGTGCAGTAGAGCGGTTGGCATTGAGATGGATGCTTTACAATGAGAAAGCGCTAAATGAAGCAGCCGCCTTCGGTTCGGTGATGGATTTTCGCTATGAAGATCTCTGCGCTAAACCTATCTCTGTATCTAAGGAGTTAATGAAGTTTTGTCACTTGCAATGGGAACCGCAAATTGAACGCTTTCTTACGGCTAGTACCAGTCGATCCGAGCAAGCCTATTACAGTGTGTATAAGGATCCTCTGGTTTCTGCCAATCGTTGGCGACAAGAGATGTCCGCCGACGAGATTGAGCAGGCTTGGAATGTTATTCAAAAAAGTCCCCTTAGAGAGCGCTACCCTGAGTCGGAATGGGGAAGCTCATGAGCATCAAAGTGCTGCATATTTTCGACCATTCCGTACCATTACATAGTGGTTATACTTTTCGTAGCCAGTCCATTTTACGACAGCAAAGAAATTTGGGAATCGATACGTACCAACTCACGGGATCGAAACAAGGGCAGTCTGAATCACCTTGCGATGTGGTTGAAGACTTAACTTTTTATCGAACAACAGAATTTAATTCTGGTATATGGCAATCGCCCGTGGTCGATCAAATGGGTGTCATAGTGGGTCTTTATAAACGACTAGTGGAACTGATACCACAAATTAAACCAGATCTGTTACACGCCCATTCTCCTGCGTTGAATGGCGTTGCCGCATTGTGGGCAGCTCGCCGATTGAATCTGCCCGTCGTCTACGAAGTGCGCGCATTTTGGGAAGATGCCGCAGTAGATCATGGCACCAGCGCCGAGTGGGGTATGCGTTACCGTCTCACCAGGGCACTGGAAACCTATGTATTAAAGCGTGCGCAGGCTATCTTCACCATTTGTGATGGACTGAAAGAGGAAATTCGCTCCCGAGATCTGCCATCCCAGCAGATCCATGTGATGCCCAATGCTGTGGATATCACCAATTTTACCTGGATTGATGAAAAAGATAGCGAATTAGAAACGAAGTTGCAGTTAAAGAACAAGACCGTTTTAGGCTTTATCGGGTCTTTTTATGGTTATGAGGGTTTACCGCTATTAATTGAAGCACTAGCACAGTTGGTTGCGGAATCAGATCAGTGGCGCTTGTTGTTGGTGGGTGGCGGCCCGGATGAAGCCAAGATTCGAGAGCTGGTTGAGAAATATCATTTGCAGGAAATAGTGAAGTTTACTGGAAGAGTACCGCACGAGAATGTACATCGTTATTATTCTTTGGTGGATCTTTTTGTTTATCCCCGTTATGCCATGCGTTTGACTGATTTGGTGACACCACTAAAGCCGTTGGAAGCAATGGCTCAGGGTAAGCTTGTGGTAGCTTCCGATGTGGGTGGTCATCGAGAATTAATTGAGGACGGTAAAAACGGTTATCTGTTTCGCGCTAACGACGTGGAGAGTTTGGTACAAACCTTAAAGCGCGTGCAAGCAGAGCAAAATCGACATGCAGAAATCTTGGCTCGTGGTCGGCAATATGTCGAACGGGAACGTAACTGGCCAGTGGTGATCAAACGCTATCTACCGATCTACGAATCCTTGGTGGACGCTTGATGTCTGTCTTGACTCGTCTAGCGGTTATCGGTCCCCAGCCACCTCCCGCTGGCGGCATGGCGAGGCAAACCCAGCAGTTAGTCGATCTCTGGCGCCAGCAAGGCTACGAGGTGAGATTTATTCCGACCAATATGCCATATCGATCCAAATGGCTTGGGCGCATAAAAGGGGTGCGTGCCCTCGCTCGATTGTTTCCATATTGCTGTGCTTTATGGCGTGCAGCCGGAGAGGTGCAGTTGTTTCATTTAATGGCTAACTCCGGCTGGTCATGGTATCTGTTTGCGGTGCCGGCGATCCATATCGGACGTATGCGCTCTACTGCAGTGGTGGTGAATTATCGCGGTGGTGAGGCCCAGCAGTTCTTGCAGCATGCAGTGCGGCGAGTAAAGGCAAGCATAAACAAAGCCCAAGCTTTGGTAGTGCCCTCTGGTTATCTGCGTCAGGTGTTTCAACAATTTGGTATGGCTGTGGTGGTTGTGCCGAATATTGTGGACTTAGATCGATTTAGATATAGACAGCGAAAAGCCATTCCTGATAATGCTACAGACACTATTGAACTATTTTTTCCGCGACATTTAGAATATATATATGGCGCCGATCTCGCCATTGAGGCAGTTGCCCAGTTAAAAAGCAAATATCCTGGCTTGAAGCTAAAACTTGCGGGGGCGGGGCCGGAGCACAATAAGTTGAAGCAGATGACGGAAGATTTACAGGTTGCCGATAGAGTAGAGTTTCTCGGCTCTATGAGCCCGGATCAAATGGTAGAGGCTTATCAGTCGGCCCACATTGTGATCAATCCCTCCCGGGTAGACAATATGCCTAACGCTTTAATCGAATCTCTCGCCTGTGGTACACCAGTGGTGGCGTGTCGTGTGGGCGGTGTGCCTTTTATGGCCAATCATGGGGAACAGGCACTGTTGGTGACCGCGGAAAAGGTCGATGAATTGAAAGAGGCGATAGACACATTAATTCGACAGCCCGATCTTTATGAAAGCCTGCGACAGCAGGGAAGGCAGCATGTGGAGCAGTGGGGCTGGCAAACGGTGCGGGCGATGTGGTTAGAGGTGTATCAACAGGCTCTCACAGAAAATAGATAATCAAGGGATTTGTATCCAATGCTGGATAAATGCATCACCGGCGTGATCGCTCGGGGCCTTTTTCCTCTTCAGGAGCACTTAAAGGGACATCATACAGTGGCGGCCAGGCGTTTTTTAGAGCAATCGCAATGGTGGCCTGCGTCCGAACTGCACGCTTATCAAAATCGTAAGCTGTCACAATTTATGCAAAAGATTGTGCGTACCGTGCCTTATTATCGTTTGGTTTTCGAAGAGAAGGGGTTAAAGCCAGAGCAAATACAAAGTATAGAGGATCTGCAACTGCTGCCGTTTCTAACCAAATCAATTATTCGCAGCCACCATCAAGCCCTAATCGCTAATGAGGCCGAAGATTTAAGCCTATTCAATACGGGAGGCTCTACCGGCGAGCCGCTGCAGTTTTATTTAGGTAAAGAGCGTATCACCCAGGACGTCGCAGCAAAATGGCGCGCCACCAGGTGGTGGGATGTGGATATAGGAGATCGAGAAATCGTCGTTTGGGGTTCACCTATTGAGGTGGGGGCTCAAGATCGCATGCGTGGCCTGCGGGATAGATTATTTCGCAGTAAGCTATTATCAGCGTTTGAGTTATCGCAAAGTAACTTGGCCGCATTTGTTCAAGTTATACAGGACTACAAACCAAAAATGTTATTTGGTTACCCCTCTGCATTGGCGGTGATTGCAGAATACGCTCGAACCAACAATATCAAACTAAATGATTTGGGTATCAAGGTGGCTTTTGTGACCTCTGAAAAACTCTATCCGGATCAGGAAAAAAGCATCTCGGAGATGTTCAATTGTCCGGTGGCCAATGGCTACGGTGGTCGAGATGCCGGTTTTATTGCCCATGCTTGTCCCTCTGGTGGTATGCATATTACCGCAGAAGATATCATTGTGGAGATCATCAATGATGAGGATCAACAAGCAGCACCGGGTGAGTTGGGGGAGATTGTGGTCACACATTTGGCCACTGGAGACTATCCATTTGTGCGTTATCGTACCGGCGACTTAGGCATATTGGACTCCACGCCTTGTGAGTGCGGTAGAGGATTACCAGTACTTAAGGCGATCCAGGGGCGGACGACTGATTTTCTATATGCCACAGACGGCAGCTTGGTGCATGCGTTGGCACTGATTTATGTGCTTAGAGAAACTGAGGAAATCGCTGCCTTTAAGATAGTTCAAGTAGAGAAGTACAAAATCAATATTCTTTATGTGTCCGCACAGACTGAAACCCCATTGAACGCCCATGCGATTGAAGCTCAGTTTAAGAAAAGACTCGGTTCGTCAATGGAGTTTTGCTTTAAGCAAATAGATGTCATTGAACCAGGACAATCAGGAAAAATGAAGTACGTGGAAAATAGGCTGTTAGGGCACCCCAATTAATGGATTCTATGAATCAAAAATTAGCGGCAGGAGTCGGCTGGATGGTGCTGCTGCGATTTGTTCTTCGAATTCTTGGGTTGATCAGCACAGTGATACTTGCTCGTTTATTAACCCCTGAAGATTTCGGGGTTGTGGCACTGGCTATGGTGTTTATTGCAGTTATAGAGATATTGGGAACTTTTAGCTTCGACATGGCATTGATCCAAAATCAAGAGGCTAATCGCCATCATTATAATGCGGTTTGGACTCTAGAAGTTATTAAAGGTGTCACAAGTGGTTTCTTGGTGTGGATATTTGCAGAGTACATCTCTGTCTATTTTGGAGAACCAAGACTTGTACCAATACTTCACTGTTGGACACTAATATTAATAATGGATGGTTTACGAAATGTCGGTGTGGTGGCATTTCGCAAAGAGATGAATTTTAATAAAGAGTTCCAATACCAATTAATTATTAAAATAGGTGCGTTTATCGTAACAGTCTTTCTGGCATGGCAAACAAGAAATTACTGGGCTTTAGTGTTAGGCACTCTGGCTGGGCGAACTATAGGTCTCGTTGCGAGTTACGCTCTGCATCCTTATCGCCCTAGATTTTCACTGGTAAAAATGAATGAAATAGTTTCTTTCTCATCTTGGCTGTTTATAAACAATATATTAGTTTTTATGACTAATAAGTTTGACGATTTGGTTATAGGAAAGTTACTAGGAGCAGAAAAGGTCGGTGTCTATACCGTGGCATACGAAATTTCAAATTTACCGACGACTGAGTTAATCTTCCCAATCAGTAGAGCGGTATTTCCAGGGTTTTCTATTCTTGCAAAGGATATTGAGACACTCAAGCAGCATTTCTTTCGCATCCAAGGTGTAATTTTTTTAGTGGTGATTCCTGTTGGTGTTCTAATTTCTATATGTTCAGAGTCGTTAGTGGCTGTTTTGTTGGGACCGCAATGGAAAAATGCGGTTCCGGTTGTGGCGATTTTGGCATTATCGGGATCTGTGAGAGCATGCGGCGCGTTGAATGGTTCGGTATTTATTGCAATGGGTCACCCAAAAACCACGGCTATTATAGGTTCAATTCGGTTATTTATGTTAATACCCTTGTTGTTATGGTTCATATCTAATGAAGGGATAGTTGGTGCGGCCAAATCCCATTTAATAGTTTCGTTGTTGATGTTTTTTCCAATATTTATTCTATTATGTCAACGTATGCAGGAGTCAATTCTAAATATTATATACATTATGTTTCGCCCATTGTTGGGATCGATATGTATGATTGTAGCCGCACACTTTTTTATCTTGCCTTTGGTGGATTCTTTTCCACATATATCCAGACTATTGTGGTTACTCTTATCATCTGTTGCGGTATATATTCTTACTATTGGAATAGCTTGGTGGATTACGGGTAATGACGAATCTGCTGAGCTGAAAATTTATCAGTTGATAAAAGAGAGAACCGTAGGGAAGTTAATGTGAAACTCTACTATCATAAAGACACTAAGGGGAATTTTGGTGATGATCTCAACCCTTTTATATGGAGGCATTATTTTCCTAACTTGATAGATGGTGAAATCTATCATGAGCCAAAAATACGTCAGCCGATTGCACCCGATGATGTGCTTTTGATAGGAATTGGAACTCTATTAAACGAACATATTCCTGCTAATATTAAAAAGTATATATTTGGTAGTGGTATGGGGTATGGTGCTGATCCGAGCGTAGATAAGAGTTGGGAATTTATTTGTGTGAGAGGTCCCCTGACTGCAAATAAATTGAATCTGGATAGCGCGTTAGCCATCACGGATCCGGCAATATTGTTGCCCGATGTAAGACCCAGAACCTCATTGTCAGAAGGCAAGGTTGGTTTTATACCACATTGTAGCACTGCTGATGTAAACATTTGGGAAAAGCTTAGTGGCGAGGTTGGCTTGCTTTATATCAGTCCAAGACAGGACTCTCAGCGATTTTTAGAATTACTTTGGAAATGTGATTGGGTGATAACTGAAGCCATGCACGGCGCAATCGTGGCAGACGCATATCGTATACCATGGGTGTCCGTAAAAACCCACCAAGAAGTATTAGAGTTTAAGTGGATGGATTGGTGCGAATCTCTAAAATTGATTTATAGACCTGAAAAATTGCCGTCCTTTTGGCAGGTTGCAGAGCAAGAGAATATCGGTTTAAGGAAAAGGTTTATTAGGCGAATAAAAATAAAACAAACTATGGCCTTGCTACAAAAATTACGTTATGAGCAAAATGTTCAGCTTAGTCACGAAGAAATATACCGGTCAAAGCAAGACAGATTGTTAAGTAAAGTAGATTGGTTGCAGAGAAATTTATCAAATGCATAGCACGAACTCAACATCGGTTAATGTGATAATACCAACACTAGCTTGCAAAAAAAGAGCGGCGTCGTTGAGAAATGCCATAAGATCAATCAAGCAGCAAAAAAATGTACAGGTAAAGATTATAGTTGTTATAAATGGGAATCTTTATCATGATAATATTCGAGATGAACTCACTAGCGACCCACAAATAAATTGTTTATTTCAAGATGAAGGCAATGCACCCAAGGCGCAGGCGCTAGGCAGGGGTAACGTTACCGAACCATACTTTTGCTTTCTTGATGATGATGATGAATTGGTCTCGGATAGTTTACTAAATAGGATTCAGATCCTAGAAAAAAACTCCGATGTTGATGTGGTGGTATGTAATGGTTATCGTGAGATAAATAATGCACGTGAAATATTCTACCCACGGATCGAAGAGTGTGAGAAAGATCCCCTCGATGCGCTATTTAAGCAAAACTGGATGGCCAGTGCTTCGGGAATCTATCGCGCTAACAGTATTGGGGTTGAATATTTCGATGATTATGCGAGATATATGGAATGGACATATATGGCAGCCAAGTTAGCGTTGACCAGACGGATTCATTTCGTTGATGTGCCCTGTTTTGTCGTAAAGGATACAGCTGGTTCAATAAGCAAATCAGATGATTATTTATTTGGAATAATTGAAACCTTTGATAAATTATTAAATTTGAATTTGCCAATTAGAATACGTCAGAAAATATTATTGAAAAAGCGCTCCGCATTTCATGACTTGTCTAGTTTCTATTTAAATAAATTAAGTATAAAAGAAGCGTGGCAATATCATCTGGCAAGTCTGGGAATGGATAGACTGGGATTTGAATATGCGTTATTCACAATAAAAATTCTTAGGACCTCACTAATAGGTCGATTATGAGAGATTTGATCATCCTGCTATTTATTATTGGGTCATTGCCAGTCATTTTGATTCGGCCCTGGATTGGCATGCTCATGTGGTATTGGATCGGTTTAATGAACCCTCATAGATTAGCCTGGGGCGTGGCCAGAGGGTTCCCAGTTTCCATGAGTGTGGGACTGGTTTTACTCACAGCGGTGATATTTGACAGAACAAAAAAATCTATTCCAGCGACACCGGTGACTTTATTATTATTTGTCGTATTCGCTCATTTCACACTTACTAGTACAGTGGCCATGGCGGGTAGTTTAGCTTGGGACGAATGGTTTCGAGTATTTAAGATTATTTTAGTCACTTTTGTGGTGCCCATGTTGATCTATAGTCGTTATCGTATCACCTGGTTAATGGGTGTGACATTATTTTCCGTGGGATTTTATGGCATTAAGGGTGGCGTATTCGCCATAGTTACCGCTGGACAATATCGAGTCTGGGG
>DJFZ01000040.1:0-15820 GCA_002432655.1 Thiotrichaceae bacterium UBA5859
ATTCATCAGGATGCTGGAATAGAAAATTCGATAGGAATTTAGCGATCAGGAAACCTGGTTGGCAGATCTGAGGCCAAATAACTAAGAAACAATTAGTGGTCTGATGTTAGAGCGGTCATCGATCTCTACTAGTATCTTTATTAGCAATTATTAGCTAACCGTTGCTAAAATATATATTTACTAATAAGTCTATTAAATAATATTATTAAATGCTCGGTGCATCTATAAATTACATCGAAAATAAATCTAATATGTTATACTTAAGATGTTGTATTTAATAATAATATTGTTTGTTTTTTTGAATTAATATTAGTTATTTATAAAATATATTTAGTATTATATAAAATAACTATTGAATTATTCTCGGCTCGTTGGTAAGTTTTGAGCTACAAAGACATTTGGGGAATCGGTACTCTCCAGTCAATAAAATCTTAAATAGATAAATTTAGTGTAGTAAGGGGTAAATATGTCTGAAATTCACGCATTGGTAGACAACGAATTCTCAACTAGGGGAGATGGTGAGCGAACTTTGATTCAACGCATTCTATTTCCGTTAGATAGCAATGGTAATCCGCGGATCCCTTGGATGGCTGCAGGAATTGGAACCTTTTTGGCGATGGTGTTTTTTACCGCCTATCGTCTTTATACTCAAGAACACTCATTCACCGTTGGATTGGACTATTTTGAACCAGCTTTTGCAGAATATTGGATGAGTCTTTTTTGGATCCAAATCACTATCTTATCGATAGCATTGGTGGTTGGCTCTGCAGCTGTCTGGCTGACTCGCCCTGAAGACCCCCATCAAATGACACCTGAAAAAGAGCTAGGCATTTATTATCTGATTTTTGCTTTTATGGCAGCCGGAAGTATTATTTTATCGGTTATCTTAGGCGTGTTTGTAGAGGCTGATGCGGCGTGGCATCAAGTAACTATTCGTGATACAGATTTTACACCCACTCATATTGGTCTGTTCTATATGGCGATTCCGGCGGGTGCAGTTGGCGCAATCATTGGGGCTATCTGGTTGCATACACGTATGCCGGACTTTTCTGGTCGAGTTTCTGTACCATTTTTTATCACTGCTATGGCGCCAATTTTGATTATGCCAAACTTAGGGTTAAATGAGTGGGGACATACTTTCTTCTATGCTGAGGAATTATTTGCCGCACCTATCCACTGGGGATTCGTCGTTCTTGGATGGGGATTGTTTGCTCTGGGTGGGTTTTTCATACAGTGTATTAAGCGTGTTCAAGTACTCACAACCGCACCAACACGCCAGGAAGTATGAATCCTAAGACGAAATAGTCAAACCAATTTTATCTGATTTGCTAAAGCCGCCATTCCCTAAATGGCGGCTTTTTATTTGGTTTAACCTCGCTTTGATAAAAATCAAAATAAATTTTTGCTGTTTTGGGAAAGTAGCACTAGATAGATATTTTGAGTCTTTTTGGGAGAGATGCATTCGCAAAGGACAAAATATGATGGCACCTGATATAACTTGTTTGATTTATTTGAAGCACATATTCAGGCCATTATAAGGTTGTGGTGAGATCAGCTACTTCATGACATATTTTAGAACAGACTCCTAAATATTAATTTTTTACAAATAGTTTTTACTAATGGAGAGCATAAAAACTTTGTTTATAGAAAGGAGTGTTTTTGTTTGCTTTAGTCTGGATGCTAAACTAAGCATCTGATAAATTTGTCAGTTGAAATTTTAATCTAATATTAATGTTTGAGAACAGTTCAATGGTGGGCAAAATAAGGTACGCCCCCAATCAAAAAAACTAAATTTTAGATAGGTTCAGGTTCAAAAATAGTTTATCAACTTACTATTCTAGTGGGAGAACTGAATACTAAATCTCATCTAATTTTTTGAATAACGAACATTCTCAATTTATATGCTTAATAAATCATTTAAAAGAGTGTTAAACTGTGACAAGAATCGTGTGGTACGCTCGAGATGATGTGAGATAACTTATCCGCTATTTAGGTTTGTCTAAATTATTAAAAATAAACATAAGTCTAAATCAGAGGGTAGTTACTGGTTAATAGTTTAGGTGCGAGTTGAATCGTACACTACAAACTCAGAGGAGTTTAAGTATGGGTGCTTATGGTGACGTAGATAAAACCAATGAAGAAGTTTCATTGGATGGTCAATCAAAACGGGGTGGACCTAAAAGCTTCGTACCTGCAGTTAAAACAGCTGCTGACCAGTTAGAAGCGTGGAAGCGTTTAGATACTGTGATGGTCCCTGTCATGATCCTACTGATGGGTGGTGTTGTGGTTTTCTTGGTGGCTTTAACGGTAGGTGACTGGGATTATTGGCAGGACTGGCGGGATCGTCGTTGGTGGCCTTTAGTGACTCCGTTATCCTTCATTATCGCACCAGCGGTATTTACTTACTTCTTCTGGCATTATTTTAGATTGCCGGTGGCGGCCACCTGTATTGCGGTTGGATATGGTGTGGGTGTGTGGGCAAGTCGTTACTTTAATTTCCATGTTTTTGCTGGTTTCCCAGTGAATTTTATTGCCCCCTCAACCTTCATTGGTATGTGTATCGTCTTAGATGCCACGTTGGCGCTATCTAGGAGTTATTACATTGCTGGATTCGTTGGTGCGTTTCTGTTTGGGATAATTATTTACCCTCTCAACTGGCCAACAATGGCGCCCTTTCACGTTCCGGTGGAATATAATGGTTTTGTTGTGACGGTGGCAGATTTAATGGGTTATCAGTATATCCGTACAGCCATTCCAGAATATGTCCGCATTATTGAGGAATCGACCCTGAGAACCTTCGGTGAGCATGTGGCACCATTAACTGCAGTATTCGCAGGTTTCATAACCATCCTGAATTATTACCTTTGGGTATGGATTGGTTCGATACTAACCAGAAGTAGATGGATGACAAAACTGGTTTAGTGTCTCGTAAACTATATAGGCGAAATTAAGAAATTTAAGGTGTTGACATGAAGAAATCTCAGAAAGTTATTAGCCTTGTCATGCTGTTTCTTTCAGCTTTGGCAATCGAAATGGTCAGTATGCCTGCGTTCGCTCACGGAGAACGTGCACAGATGGCAAGTTTACGTATGAGAACCATCAATTGGTTTGATACGGAAATTTTTCATGCAGGTACTGGTGAACGTTTCCATGGTGAAGATATCAAGATGAAAATTGGCGATGAACTTCTTATTAAAGGCAAGTTTGTGCCCTCTGAATGGTGGCCTGAACACGTCAATTCGGTTGAAGACGCTGTGTATTTGAATGTTGGTGTCCCTGGGCCGAGGTTTATCCGCATAGATTCGCGCATTAATGGGGTGCCAATGATTCGTTCCACACGATTGGAGTTTGGCAAACTCTATGAATATGAGGTTCGTTTGAAGGCCAGAATGCCGGGTCGCTTCCATGCTCACTCCGTCTTAAGTATCGAAGGTGCCGGTCCTATCATTGGGCCAGCCCGTTGGGTGGACGTAACGGGTAATGAAGAGGATTTCGAAAATAGCATCACTACTATGACTGGTGACACCTTAAATTTGGAAACCTATGGCATCAGAATCATCATTTTTTGGAATGTGTTTTGGTTCATAGTTGCTCTGGGATGGCTAGGTTATTGGTTCCGCAAGCGACCTACAGTGATGCCACGCTATATTAAGACCACCGAATTGGGTGATGATGCAGACAGTCAACTGACCATGACCGATATGATTGTGTCATTCCTCTTTTTTGGCGGAGTTTTAGTGGCAACCGCAACGGGGTATTTCGTGACGCAGCAATTGTATCCGATTACCACACCACTACAGACAGGTAAGGTAGAGGTCCCGCACAAGGAATTAGATAATTCAGTATCCTTAGAAGTATTGGATGCCAGGTATCGCATTCCCGGTCGTAGCTTTAAGATTACTCTTAACGTCACAAATAACTCACCTCATCCGGTACAGGTGGGGGATTATATGAGCGGTGGCTTGCGATTTATTAATCCGGTTATTTTGCCCGGGCTCACCAGGGCTGATTCTCACGATTTATTGTCTCCAGATGGTTTAACAGTAGAGACTCCTGTGGATTGGATCCAACCTGGTACGACTGAAAAAATCACCATCTATGCTGATGACGCAATGTGGGAAACTCAACGATTAACGAGTTTGATTTATGACCCTGATAGCCGCTTTGCAGGAATGATTTTCTTTTACGATCCGTCTGGCAAGCATCGCTATTACCAAGAGATCGGCGGTCAAATGATTCCTGTATTCGGCGAATATCAAGCTACGCCAAGTATCTAGGCAGATTGTTTTTGGCTTGAACTTTAAAAAACAGAGGTCCAGCTGTACTGGGCCTCTCGTTTTTGAATATAACAATATAGTGTTTTCAGCCCACAATTGGAGAGTGCGGCGTTATGAAAAATAATTCAGTGACTAGCACCAAACTGTTCGCCCTATTTATGGCCGTAGCTTGCATGTTAAATGCCTCCATAGTCTTCGCTCACGGAGGCGTTTCGATGGATGACGATATGTGTGTCATGCGTGTCGCTAAATACAAAGCACATTTTACCGGCTATCAGCCGGAGAGAAGGGCGACACAAGAATTTTGTGAAGATATTCCCGAGTTGGGAAAAGCCATCTTTGTCATAGATTTTATTAGTGATGAACTTCGTGGCATGGAAACTGATTTTAGAATTGTCAAAGATGTAAATGCCATTGGTCGTAGAGCCCAGTATTCAGATCTGGGCACACCCGAGGACATCAAATCAGCAACGCTTCATTACGTGCCATATCAACACTACAAACATGGCACCATCAGTATTAATTATGAATTTAAAGACAAGGGTGCATATATCGGAATTGTCACAGCCAAAGACCCTGATAGTAGAGAAGTCTTTCGATCAGTTTTTCCATTTGAAGTCGGAGTGTTCAGAATTTGGAAAATATTAGGTCCTGTACTTGCGGTCCTTGTTTTTTCCGCTGTTGTGTTTGCAGTGTTTTTAAGTCGAATCCAAAAGAAATCTAAAAGTTCGGCAGAGGTCACTTCATAATTCTGTGGAAACCCAACCTTCGATCTGACAGTCTTATCGCAATAAAAGGAGATAAATCAAAATTTATCTCTTCTTTTATTTTCTTGGCGAACATTCCTTATACGCTTTGGTATCATATTCAATCTATGGATCGGATTACTGTGTAGTTAAAGTATATTTTTATGCGATTTTTAAACTTCTTTATAGGATTAGTGTTAATACTGCTCACCTCATTATTCGTTCCTCGGGTGTGGTATCCAGAAGCAGTACAAAAGCAACTTTACCAATGGGTAGGGACGCCCAGCTACCGGGAATTGCCCCAGACAGAAATCGTCAACCGAGCGCCCTTGCCACCGGAACTGCAACCTTGTAGTGGCGCAAAACCCGAATGGCGCAAAAAACAGGTTATCGAGGGTATCGACATCGCCCCTTCTCCGGTTTGTTTGGCAGATAATCCTTATTTAGTCGCGGCTGCTGTTAAGGGAACCAATCGTGTTTCACACATGACCTTAATGGAATCTAGGCTGACACCAGATGCTGTGGTGAAGGGCAGAGATCTGGATGGTGACGGTGACCCAGATGAAATCCACATTCGTTTAGAGGTAATAGAACTCAACGGTAGCTCTCCTGATGTGCCGGCCAATGTCACAACCTTTCCTATCGCACCTGGCGTTGAACCCGGTTTTTGGGTATTCGCACCTAAGGGTTTTGGCATGTCTACCAAGAGTTTCGAGTCTTTTGAAGCCAATGATATTTTGCGTGCTCCATCACCGGCCATTCGAGTAGAGCAGGGTGATAAAGTTAAACTGACCTTAGAAAATTCACACTATATGCCTCACACCATTCACCTTCATGGGGTCGATCATCCTTATTTAACGGCAGATGGGCAAGGTAACGATGGCGTACCTCAGACTGGTGAAATACCGGTCTTTCCAGGTAAACAAAGAACATATGAATTTACGCCCAGGCAACCGGGTACAATGTTCTATCATTGCCACGTACAACCAGCGATGCACATTCTGATGGGGTTGCAGGGTATGTTCATTATCGAAGAGAACAGACCCAACAACATGGTACAAACATTAAATATTGGTGCTGGATTTGTCCGTCATTCCTCAGCAGCGGTAAAAGAATCATTTGCTCGGGAGTACGATCTCCATTATCAGGACATTGATTATGGAATGAATAATTTAATTCAAAAATATAATGATCCCCGCAACATTATTAAAGCAGTGCATCGCGACTATGATATCACCGACGGAAGTGCAGATTATTATCTTCTAAATGGACGCTCTTTCCCCTATACATGGGAGGAGGCGTTAATAGTAGCTGCTCCGAATACCCATACTAAAATGAGAGTAGTCAATGGTGGTGGCCACGGTGTCGCCCTGCATACCCATGGACATAAGGTTAAAGTGACCCATTTAGATGGGGTCGCGAGAGAGCCAGCACAACAGGAGCAACGGGACGTGGTGTGGATCGCTCCGGCCCAGCGTGTTGATTTGGATTTATACACCTTGAATGATGGATTGCATAGCTATGGTGAGGGGATCTGGTTCATGCATGACCATAAGGAGGTAGGTGTCACAACGAATGGCATTGGACCAGGTGGCAATGTATCCGCCATTGTTTATGATTCTTTTATGGATGAGAACGGGTTGCCGAAAACACAGGGGGTAGATCTCACACAATATTTCTATCCTGAATTTTACGCGCGCCGCATGCCCATTTGGGAGTCTTATGATCCGATAGGGATATTTGGTGATCCAGAATATTCTCATGTAGCGAAATTGAGGTTTGTTTTGATTGGTTTATTCTTCGGCTTGGGGTTTCTGTTAATCAGATCGAGCTGGCGTGGTTAAGGTGACTGTCATAAAAAAATTACTGAGTGAAGCTGTGAAAGTGATGGCGCTAGCACTCATGGTATTGTCATTACCTAGTTGGAGTGAGGACACTCGTGCTCAACAGGATCCGCACGCTCACCATCAACATGAGCAAGCTTCTGCAACCAAGTCACCCGATACAGATGATGCTGAATCAGAGACTATAGATCATTCCCATCACATGCACCATGGCCATCATGGGGATCACAAGATGACCCTTGATGAGGGGGGTATGGTCATGAATTGGAATCGAGATGAATTACCTAGAGATTGTAGTGAGATCTCTCGTAACTATGAATTCACGGTGCGGGCAGGAACCAAATACGCGGCGGCCTTCAGCGGCAATATTTATGGCTTGGATACTCATGAATGGCGCGTGGCACCCTGTAGTCGATTGACGGTGACGTTTATCAACGAAGATGAAATTCGGCATCAATGGATGGTGCACAATCTACCTCGTTATCTCTACCCCCAAGGTATGTTTCATTTGGAAGCCGCCGGCGGTCAGCAAAAAACGGGTACCTTTATTGTACCCAGTGACGATAGAACCTATTTGGTACATTGCGATGTCGCCCAGCATATGGAAATGGGCATGAAGGCCCAGTTGGTTGTGGGAAAGGGTAGTCAGGATTTGCCCAGTGTGCCGGGAGTGACCTCCCAATATCGACCGGATGGATATGATGGTTTGGATGAACCATTGCGCAAAGCACTGGTGATCCTCAGCTTCATGATAGTTCTTCTAATTGCCTATAAGCTCACAAATTAGTTAACACGCAGCGATGAGTGAGTCGCCTCTAGCGCCACAGCAAGCATCAAAATCTCGACTGAATTGGCGTCTATTTTCGTGGGTACTTATCGGGTTCGCAATTGGCATTCCGCTGGCAGGCTTTATTTATTATCAAAGCCTCGTTTATAGTGACGATGAGTTAGTATCGCACCCCTATGGTTATCCTGGAGATTTAGTCGAAAAATGTGATGGCCACTCACTAGTCGGCCCAGCCGGGCGTTCACATCATCGTTCCAACACAGTTCGTGTGGCTTATGAAGTGAGAACACCGATAAATTATCAAGCCAATTATGCGCATCCACTACTGATGGTTTATGCCCCCAGTGGTTTGGGGCCAGGTTTGAACGAAAAATTTACTGGATTAACGTCCCCTGCCACTCAAGCGGGGTACATTGTTGTCTATGTGGGCAGCCGTAGGTTAAACGTCAATAGCGTAAAAGCACTAGGCACTATTTCCCATGAAGTGGCCAAGGGTTGGTGCATAGACGAGGAGCGAGTGTTTCTCACTGGCCATTCCGATGGTGGCACCATGAGCCATTTGTTAGCGATATTGGCTGGCACCCCGCTCAAACCCACCGCTCTTGCCCCCAGCGCGGCAGGAATGAACGAGCAGGGATTCGCCCCTGAGCGTTGCCCAGAGCCTACCTCAGTGATGATCATGCATAACAAGGGAGATGGACATTTCCCTGAATACGGTGCTGACGCTGCCCACTGGTGGGCGGTCTGTAATCAATGTCGACTCGAACCTATCGCGCATCAGTTTCCCCACTGTGTACAGTATCCTCAGTGTGCTAACGAAGTCACCACTCTCTATTGTGAAGGAGAAGGTGGGCACCTGCGTTGGCCGCGAATGGAGCAGGAAATTGTCGATTTTTTTAATCGTCAGTCTCGGCGCTCAAGCTCATCTCTTATCCTGTCCGAAGAATGATACCGCATGAGTGAACAGTTAAATTGGATTCATAGCGGTCGAAAAAGCGTTCTAAACGAAAGACACCTCAAGATTGATTGGCAATCCCATGTGGCACATGGCCGGTCCCCACATGCTCTTTAGAAGATTCGCAATGAATGTGCTGATCATCAAAGAAAATATCAGCCCCAAAGGCACCTAAAAATTCTCCCTTCGGTAGACCGCCAAGAAATATCGCTTCATCAATGCGAATGTCCCAGGCCCGTAGCGTGCGTACGACTCGTTCATGGGCAGGTGCGGAGCGTGCAGTCACCAGTGCGGTGCGAATGGGTGAGCGGTCGGCGGGGAACTGTTTTTGGATCTGATGCAGTGCCGAAAGGAAGTTTTTAAATGGCCCGCCAGAAAGGGGTAGCTTAGCGGATTCCCGTTCCCTTTCGGTGAATTTTTCTAGTCCTTCTGACTTATAGATGCGTTCGGCTTCATCGGAGAAGAGCACGGCATCACCGTCAAAGGCGATGTGCAGGCTTTCCCGTTCTATGTGTTGTCCCGGGCCCCCCAAGATAGTTGCTGCCGCCACACCTGTATCTAAGGCCTGTTTCACATCCTCCGGATTGGTGGAGAGGAACAGATCGGCATCAAAAGCGGATATATAGGGAAAAGGAGAGCGACCGGAGGTGAAAACCGCACGACTGATTTCCAGTTGATGCTCTTCAATGGAATGAAAAATTCTTAAGCCTGTGTCTGCAGAGTTACGGGACATCAAGATCACTTCCACAGGGATTTGGTTTTCTTCCAGATTGTTGAGGCGTAATAATTTTTGTACCAGGCTATAGGCAACGCCCGGATCTAGAGGGTTTTCTTCATTGTCGATTTGGTACTGGCAGTAAGCTTCGATACCCTGTTGTTCAAAGATGCTATGGCTTTCATCTAAGTTAAATAGGGCGCGAGAGGCAATGGCAATCACCAGGGATTCGTTTAAGGGTTTTGTTCTAACTTTGTTCATGACTTATAAGACCAGGTTCGCCACGCTTTCATAAGGGGAAAGTATAAACCTAATCGTATCTCTCGATCATCTAGAGTTCGCATGCAGGCGCCATAGAGATCTAGTTGTGTGCGGTAACGTTCCTGTTCTTGATCCAAAAATCCCTCTAAATTTTCTCCTTCATGTCTACTCACTTTATAATCGACGATCCAACGTACATCCTGTTCATCTACAAAGGTTCGATCGATCACCAAGCGCCGAATTTCAGGTTTTAAATGGCTTGTGAGGGCCAGCTCTGCTGCACCTTCTCGATGAGGAGAAAGGAGCCATTGACCCACTTCGTCTGTGACGCAGTTTACCAAGGCTTGTTTAGCCAAAGTCGCACCAGCTTGCTGGTTCTCCTTAGTGACTCCCAACTGATTTAATAGATAAGGCACATCCAATATTGCGATACTGTTTAAGCGATCCTCGCGGGTTATCTCCTCTGTTCCCAACGCAAACCGGTAGAGTTGTTGGTGTACCACGATGCCCACGCAACGAATCAGATCACTGGCCCAGTCAAAGGGCGGCTCCAGTTCCTTAGAGACTGTATTATTCATTAGATCACGGCTTTCGACTTCTCGCCATTTTGGCCGTTGCCAAGTGGCGGGAATGCGTTCGAACTGTGGCGAGGTAACGGTATGAGACAATGTTGTTGGTTGTGATTCTGAAGGTTGCCCCAACTTGGTTTCAATGAATTTTTCATGCGTTGGCCACAACAAACCTAAGAAACTGCGCGCGCTAGGGGGATTAATGCCTCCCTTTCGTTCATGCCAAGATAGCGTGGCGCACAAATGTAACTCTCGCTCGGCGCGGGTGGCGGCCACATAGAGTAGACGTGTGGCTTCGAAATCGATGCGTTTTTGCTCTAAGTATTTTAAATATCGATAGAGTTCTGAGTGGGTTTCTCCTTTGGGTGGTAGGGGCGCCATGAGCAGATTAGCCCGACCGTTTGGTGCGAGTTCTTCATCGACTATGAGTACGGGATTATCTCCGGTTCGAGGTGTGCGTCCGAGTCCGGGAACAATGACGGTATCGAACTGCAAACCTTTGGCTCGGTGAATGGTCATCAGTTGTACTGGGTTGTCTACGGGGCTGGGGGTGGCCAGACTAATTTTGCTGAGCCGCCGTTCAAATTTAGAAAACTCATACAGCTCTGCCATGGGTGTGGCGGCCAAGGTACTAAAGTACAATTTAGCCTCGTCTAGTTGTGAATCGCTGGGGAGAGAAATAGGGCCGCCTAACGCGACCCATGTGCCTTCTACCCAGCGGCTGAAACTAGGTTGCCAGGCAGTGTTGTACGCCTCAATTAACACTTGCTGCAATTGTTGAAATCGACTACGACAAGAAGGGCTAATCAATTCTGGAGATAGATCGAGAACAGTGTCTCGTATGCTGGTTTCGGTACGTTCAGTCAATAGTGTTAAGTCCTTCAGGGTTAAGCCACACCAGGGTGCCCTGAGTACCGATAACCACGCCAGACTGTCCGCCGGAAAGAGCATTGCTTTGGTTAATGCGATGAGATCGGCGCTGAGTTGATGTGCGGTTAAGGTATCTAGCTCTACCGCTTGGTAGGGGATCGCCGAAGCTTTGAGCGCCGGTAATATCTCATTTAAATGGCTGCGCGCGCGCACCAACACGGCGATCGAAGCTTTTGGGTGTTGCACCTGATGGCGCTGAATGATCGCCAGCACATTGGCCGCTTCTTGATTAACATCTGAGTCGTAATTGCAATGCCATTGTACGGAGCCCACAGCTTTGCTGGTGTTAGCGATCTCCGAAGCTGCGTAGGTGACCGCTCCTACTGACAAATCACTACTAGTAGGAAAAGCCGGGCCGATGTTGTCGTTTACGAAGTCGATTACCGCTTCACCGGAGCGGTAGTTGGCACTTAATGTGAGCACAGTCAGTGGTAGTTGATTGAAGCCATGGGTCTGGCAATAGATAAATAGCCCGATCTGCGCATCACGAAAGCGATAGATAGATTGCATGGGATCGCCGACGAAGAAAAGCGTGCGACCATCGCTTGGCTGCCAATCCTGAGTGAGTTGATGTAAAAGTTCTACTTGTTTAAAGGAGGTGTCTTGAAATTCATCCACCAAGATATGATGAATGCGATAGTCCAAGGCGATTGAGAGATCGCTTACCTGCTCATCATGTATTAACGCTGCTTGAGCGGCTGCGGCCATCTCAATGTAGTCTACTTTACCTAAACGTTGGAACAGTAGTTTTAGTTCTGCTACTGAGATCAGTAAAACTTTTGCCAAGGCATCGAGGAACTCAGCTTGCTGCTCCTCCAACGGAGATTGAGGCAATAGGGCTAGTTCTTTAAACTTAGTGATTTCCTCGTTTGTGAGCAATGTTTTTAATGTGGCAATGAGGTTGTTCATTTCCTCTTTTAACTGTGCACGCCGATTTTTTTCATCTTTATCTTTGACTTCGCTGGGGGCTGCAAAACCTTGGCTCTTGTCCAAACGCTTGCGCCAATCTATGTTGTCCACACTGCCGCTGGTAAAAAACCATTGATGCAGCCCTAACCAAGCAGGTAGGGCTGTGAGTTCAGCAGGTGGCAAAGATTGATATTGTTCACACAGAATCAGGTTGTGAGCTTGTTCATTGGCTTTGAGTTGTTCAATGGCTTGCGCCATCAATCTCAGTTCGGCTGCGCGAAAATATGGTGATAATGCGGTGCGTACCGCTAGAAGATGTTGCTCTATCTGTAGGGTGACATTTTGTTGCAGCAGATGATGTAAATCACTGTGCCTTTGACCCGTCACTACTTGAGTGAGCCATTGATCTCGCTTAGCTAACATTTGTGCTAATAATTGGTGTGCACGACCATAATCATTATCTTGATGCTTGAGGTAATCACGGATAGCGACACCATGTGCCTCTTTATCCTCCACCCATGCCAAAGTTTGATGGGCCGCTTCGCGATAAAGTTCATCTAACTGTTCTTCAATATCAGGGCAAATTCCATACTCAGTGTGTAGTGGTGTACGTCTTACCAGGGATTGATTTAATGCATCAAAGGTCATGATGCGCAATCGACTCGGACACTGCTCCAACTGCCATTCTGCATAGTCCGATCGTGCTTTGAGTTGTTGCACCAATGTTGCTGTTTGTTCGTCTTCACTCTCCGGTTGCGTGAACGCACCTAAAATGCGCTCGCGCATTTCATGGGCTGCTTTACGGGTAAAGGTAAGTGCGAGGATCTGCTCCGGCTGCTCCACTATGGTGAGCAAGCTTAGAATACGCTGGATCAACAGCCGGGTTTTACCAGAACCTGCAGGTGCCTGCACAATGAAGGATTGATTCACTTCCAAAGCCTGCCGGCGTTGGGCGCTATCGGAATGTTGTGAACTAACCGGCATCTTGCGCTTCCGTAGAGGCGGCCAAAACAGAAATACGGCAAAGGCTAGGGTAAGGACAGAGACGACAACTTTGAACCGTCTGAGGAGCCACTTGAGCGAAGCCATCGGCGGCTTGCTGTGCTAACTCAGTGATACTGCGCTGCCAGTAGTGCACCAACTCCTGCCAGTCTGCAGGCTGATTGGACTTGCCTTGGTATTGCTTCACGCTTGGCACCGGATCCGGTATTGCGCTGACACCGAAAAACCTCTGTTCCGTCGATGTGAGCTTGGCAATTAATAGAGCAGCGAGTTGATGGGGTTGGCTAAGGGCGTAGAGCGGTAACTGTAGATCTCTAATTGGGCGCTGAGTCCAGCCCGAAGACAGATTATTTTTGTTGCTGGTTTTATAATCGATAATGAATCGTTGTCCCTGTTCCGACTCATCAATGCGATCCACTCTTAGAGAGAGTTTAATGTTCGCGAGTTCAAGTTCAGTGCTGTTTTCTAATGCAACAACTTTAAAAGGCTCGCGCGTTTTTTCGAGTTCTAACCAGCTGAGCAGCATTTGCTGCACTTGTTGTCGTTCAATCTCATTAATTGTCGAGGTGAGTTCTTCAGGGCGTTGGGCAACCAATCGTGCTTGCGCTCTTTGGATGGCGTTAAGTACCAAGGTATTTAAGGCATCATCTTCAAGTGCACGGAGCGCCTTGGAGTCAAGCAGTTCTGCCCAGATCGTTTCCAAGGCATAATGAACCAATTGTCCCCGTTCCCACGCAGAGCGTCCCGGTTGCGGCTCTTGCAGGGTTTCAGCCTTTAGACGATGGGCAGCATATGCACGAAATGCACATTCCGCTTGATTGTTTAAAAGCTGCGCGCCTCCTAGTACCGGGCGATGGATGTCCGTTATTGGGTCGCCATAGTCATCACTGAATCTCTCTAGTGGCGTCTCTTCGTCGTGTTGGTTTGCTTGCAGAGAATGCCAATGCTGCTCGGGAAAGGGCTGGATCAGAGGCGACGGGCGCGCAGGAATGTCCGAACCCTCCGCGCTGTAACTGAAGATTACCTCAGGTGCCATCCGCAATAATCGTTCGGTAATAGTGTGCGCATAGTGCCACTCTCGTGAGTGATCGGTGCGAGGCATAGAATGTTTTTTCTGCAGGCTCTGAGGAAGGAAGGGATGCGGTGCAGGTGCTGGTGGCCATTGTTGATCATCCATTTGCATGATCCAAACATGATCAAAGCGGAGTTCGCTGGCTTCGAGCAGACCCATGATCTGGATAGGCTTGTCCGGGGTTTCTGCTTGAAAGATACGGCTACCGGCTTCTTGGTGCAGGCGGTTTATTGCTTGTTGTAAGTGATGAGGTTCGGGATCGATGTTGAGCCGGCTGTATTCTTCTAGTAGTTTGATGAACTGTTGTTTGGCTTGAAATTCGCGGCCGTTTAAAGTTTTACCCTCACTCCAGCCAAGGCATTGTAGTACGCTCCAGAGCGTCCGTGCGTGATCGCTGCCATGAGCGCTTAGGGGCGCTGATTCGCAAAGCTGAGAAAATAGATGCCACCTCTCCCGCCAGACGGAGAGAGTGTCGCGACCACTTTCGGATTCACGATTGAACCGCAGCACTAAATCATGAGACAGATGACGTTGATTTAGGTGGCGAAATTTCTTATCCAACATGCTGCGCGCACTCGATTCTCGATCTTCTCCCGCCAAGTAAGGACTACACAGTACTGCGGAGAGTGTCAGAGTGGGTAAGGGTGATGCAATGAGGTCAAAAATGGCAAATGCCAAGCCGATTAAGGGTTCATCTAGTAGCGGTGTGCCCTGTGATAGGTTAAAGGGTAGTGTTTCCCAGGGCGTGTATTGAGTTAAGGACGATGGTTGCAGGGCTTGGGCAAACTCTGTTTGTATATTGGCGCGATACTGGGCCAATTGAGGCACTAGAATGGCAAGACTTGCTTGTGGATTTGCTGTTAGTTTATTTGCCGCCCAAAGCGCGACCTGAGATAGCTCCTGTTCCGCACTAGCAAATCGTACGCGCACGCATTCGCTTGGTTGCGCTTCGAGGGAGACATTTTGTACAAAACCATTCCCCAAATTCTCGATCAAAAGTAAAATATCCGGTGTAAGCTCATCAAATCCAATCAGAAAATGACTTTTTTCCAGATCAATTAGTTGCGAGCTGTTGTTGGCAATAATTCTACATAACTGAGCAGAATCAATTAAATTATAATAACTTAGATGTTTTTCATATAATCGTCCCCAAGTATGCCATCGCATGTCTGCGCCATGATTTTTTAGTTCGTCACTGTGCAGCAACCAGCGCTGGCATAGCTGCCATGCCTCATAACTCTGTTTTGCTAATCCGCTCAGGTGGATTAAAGGTAACTGGTGTTCGGATTGGCTAATAATGCGGGCCCAAAGTTGGCGTGCAGCCCATTCGTGAATAAGTTGAGCCGGTTGATGTTCCAAAGTTGCGTTCTGTTGTAACCAGAGTTTCTCGAGCCAACTATGGAAGGGAAGGATTTTTGCTGTCTGCCAAGTGATATGGCCACGATTGATCTGCCACTGGTTATAGCGGGCCTCCAGGTAACGCGCGAGGCGATTGTTTGCAGTCAGCAGCCAAGAGCCACCTTCCAACTCAGTGGCTAATTGTTCAAAGCTAAGCGCTTGAGTTGTTGCAGTGTTCATCGGTGAGGAGATAATCCCATTTGCTAATTCCGTTTCTCTGAGATAGCCTACGCCCTCGCTGACCAACTCGGTGAAATTACCCGATAATTGTTGCCAACAGAGCGACTTATTGTAGCTTATTTCTACCCCTGGTCGGTGCGACGAGTAACAATCCGGAGAGGTGTCCGAGTGGTTG
>DJFZ01000040.1:16136-46995 GCA_002432655.1 Thiotrichaceae bacterium UBA5859
GAATCCCTCCCTCTCCGCCAATTAAACAAGGGCCTGGTAGGTCTTATCTTGATTGGTGGTTATGAGTCGGATTCACACCCGAGAAAATCATACAGGGGGTTCGAGCGGCCAACGCGTAGCGCTGGTGCAGAACTTCGGTAGTGCCGACGAGCCCGAAGGGGTGGGGTGCAATCTGCCGGGTGGATTCATCATGTTACCTATCGCCAGGTGGTGACCCTGTTCGTTGCTTTCATCTCTGCTTTGTTATTGCGCTTCCCTAGGCAGTTTCAGAGATCGCACCATTAGATTTGTGAGTCAAACAACTTATTGGTTAACCAGATAAACTGATAGGGGGCCAGTGACAGAGTGTCATCCGAATCATCCACAACATCACCAGTTATCAGGTCGACCCAGGTGTTGAGAGCAATCAAATTGAGCGAAGCTAGTGTGATGATGACAGTTTTATTAGATACATTGTGTAGGCAAAATATACACTGATCTCTATTTTTACTTTGTCGCCAAAACGCAAAGACTTCATCACAAACGTGCAATGTGTATTGGGCTGCATTCGGGTGAAAAGCAGGTTGTTTAATACGCAGAGCAAGCAGATGAGTCATTTTTGTATAGACTTGTGCATGGTGGCTTAATTCATCGTCAAGCACGTGTTTGAGTTGCTCATAGTTCCATTTGTAGCGATTAATCGCCCGGTTGTGTTTGTGTCGATTGAGACCCTCATAGTCATTCTCGGTTGCGATCATGCTGTGGATGTATAGGGCAGGGATACCTTCTAGAGAAAGCATGATGGCATGGGCGCAGAGAAAGCGATCGATTTGCCATTCATCGATTCCGTCACAGCAACCTTTAAAGGCGTCGAAAAGTGCGATATTTAATTCATAGGGTTTGGTGTTCATCTCACTATCGGAGCGCCAGGAGACTTTTCCTCCAAAGTTTTCAATGTGCTGCACGAGTGTAGCAATGTCTTCTTCAGATAAGAGATCTTCAACAGGACGCAGACCAATACCATCGTGGGAGGCGATGAAGTTAAGATAAAATGTCCCTGTTTGTGCGGGTGGCATGGACATTTGCCAAGCTTTCAAGTGTTTGCTGGTTCCGCAAATCAATGCGTGTAATATTAAGGGTGGTAGCGGAAAATTATACACACCGTGGGCTTCATTGGCGTTGCCAAAATAGGAAAGATTCTCATGATAGGGGACATTGGTTTCAGTAATAATAATGGCGTCTGGGGAATAGTGCTCAACCAGTGTTCGTATCAGGCGCACCACTTCGTGTGTCTGTGAGAGGTGCATGCATGAAGTGCCCAGTTCTTTCCACAAAAAAGCCACTGCATCTAAGCGAATTATTTTTGTTCCTTTGTCTAAATAATCTTTTATGATGCGAAGTATTTCGACAAGCACATCGGGATTGGCATAATTTAGATCGACTTGATCCTCGCTGAAGGTAGACCATACCCATTGGGTACCGTTAACGGTCTCAACTTTACTTAACAGTGGAGAGGTGCGAGGACGAATCACTTTGGACACGTCCGTGTCTTTGGGCACAGTAATAAAGTAGTTTTTTCCTGGCTCCTTTTGCTGTTTAAAATTTTCAAACCAGCAATTTTTTACCGAGCAGTGATTGAGAACGAGATCAGACATCAATTTGTAGTTTTGCGCAATGGCCGCTATATCTGACCAATCACCAAGCCTCTTATCCACCTGTCCGTAATCAATGACGGAAAAGCCGTCATCAGAACTGTGGGGATAAAATGGTAGAATGTGGATACCATTTATCAATGGTTCTAATTCACTGCTTAAAAAACGGGCGAGGGTTCTTAAGGGTTTTTCGTTGTTTGAAGAGACACTGTCGCCGTAGCTAATGATCCATATGTCTACTTCAGACCAGTGGTTGCGGTGTGTGAGAGCAGGGTGATGGCAGTCACTGAGTCCCATCGTCTTGATGAGCCTATCGGCAATTTTACCAGAAGGTAACTGGGGATATATCTGTTCAACATGCGCCTTCACAAGCACATCTAAGGCACATTTCTCCGGTGCGCTCATGCAGTTGAGCTACGCATATTCAGCCATGTCTTTAGATACAGCCGTTCTTAGTGCTTCCAGGATGTCCGCTTTGGCGCTGACAACCCGGTTCCAGCTAGGCATAAAAGGCTGCTCCATGGGGTGTTCGAGAAAACTATTTCCGGCTGTAATAATGTTCTGGGCAAACATTTCGATGGCTTTTTCTTCAGTATGTATATCAAGGCTCAAGCCGTTCATTTTTGCATCATTATAATAGGTTTCGACGAAGTCCAGGGCGACACGATAATAGGTGGCTTTAATCGAGCGAAAGGTTTCCGAGTTAAATACCACACCATTGGTAGCGAGTTTTCTGAAAAGGGACTTAGATATGTCTATAGACATTTTGGAGAGGCCCTGTTCGTCATTTTGTAAAGAAAGGTCTTGGTGTTTGTGATCATAACTGTCAGCAATGTCTACTTGGCATAAACGGTTATTGGAGTAGTTACGATTGAGCTCTGAAAGTACGCCAATTTCAAGACCCCAGTCACTTGGTAGGCGAATATCTTTAATGACATTCGCTTGGAAGGAAAACTCGCCAGCCAAAGGATAACGAAAGCTATCAATATATTGCAGGTAATCGTGATGTCCGACTGTCTTTGTTAATGCCTGTACTAAAGGTGTGACCAGCAGGCGACTGACTCGGCCATGCATCTTGCCATTGGCGGCTCGTGCATAGTAACCTTTGCAAAAGGCGTAGTTAAATGTGGGATTGGCCACGGGGTAGATCAAACGTGCCAATAAACTGCGATCATAGGTGATTATGTCACAATCATGCAGAGCGACAGCTTTTGCTGTTTTATTGGCCATCACGTATCCGAGGCAATACCAGACATTTCGGCCTTTCCCCAACTCCTGGGGCGCCAGGCCTTCTTTATCAAGCTGGGCATCTATGCTCTGTAGGCGAGAACCTTCGTTCCATAGAATTTTATGGTTTTGATTAAGCGGTTTAAAAAAATTTATTGCATCCCTATATTGCTCTTCATTGGCACGATCTAGACCAATCACAATTTCAGACAGGTAGTTGACCTTGCTCAACTCTTTAACAATGATGGGTAGGGCGTCACCTTCAAGCTCTGAGTACAAACACGGTAAAACCAGTGTCATGGGTTTTGTTTTGGAAAACTCACGTAGCTCGTCTTCCATGCTGGATAAGCTACGTTGATTCAAATTATGTAGAGTAGTAATCACTCCGTTTTGGTGAAAGTCGGCCATTGGATTTTTTACTGTTAAATGATTGAATAGGTTATCAGTTTATACGGGTCTAATTTTCGTTAGTTCTATAGTGCTCTCTCTTTCGACCACCTATGCACAGAGCATCTGGTGGCTAGTGAGTTGTGGCTATTTCTTCTGTGCGCTGTTTTTATCCTACGCTAAAATATAGTCGATTGCTTCTTGCCAACCCTCTGGGCCACATTTCTGTGAGTAATAGACATGTTTATGGCTAAGTTCAGGATAGGGGCCGACCGGTGATTTTATGCATAGCGCGATATCTGCATGTTCCAGCATGGCTATGTCATTTTCGGTGTCCCCCAGGCAGATAAATTCAATTTTTTCATCTCGGTAGATATGCTCGCGGAAAAAGCGCATCGGTTTTGCTTTGTCGGTATCGCCTTGTATGTGTTCAAAGCGTCCCCCCGAAAGTATTCTTAATCCCTTGCGGGTAATAAAATCTGAAAAATGCCGATGGGCCGCTTCGCTGTCCTGCCAGATAATGGGCTCTGAATACAAGCGTGCCAATGATTGTTCTGCCGATATTCTATCGAGGCCAGTATGGCTCATCAATGTCTCAGTATCCCAATCTCTATAACCGCTGAATTTCAGATCCCGCGCAGCGCGTTCATTGTAGATGCATTGTACGATATTGTCTCTGTTCGCACCAAATAGAAGACAATAATAATCGCCACGTATATTGATCGCCGCTAGGTTTTCAATAGAACCATCGCAAAACCCTTTGGGGATATATAGTGCGGATCCGTTTTCTACAATGAAGGGAGAAGATAGTCCCAGGCTATGGCGGATGGGCAGAACTTCCGCAGCTGTTTTGCTGGTATTGATAATAATTGGGATATTCAGCGCCTGCAGTCGTCGGATGGCAGGTAAAGCTGGCTGCCAGGCGTAGGTGTGATGGTCTAAAAGTGTACCATCTAGATCGGTAAAGACGATATAGGGAGGAGGGCAGGTTGTCACTTGGCCTCCAATGGATGTTGCAGACATGTGATCTGTTGAGTTTCATCCAGTACGAGACACCATCTTGCCTGATGATCGAGAGTGGTTAGACCGTGTTGAGTTAGCCTTTCATAGTGGGCGATAAAACGTTTTAGCTGTTGATCAGATAATGTGTGCAATTTACTGTCCATGCCCTGTTTTGCTAGCGTATCAATTAATTTCCTTTCCTGCTTTCTGCGCCAATGGAACACAGCATTAAATGAAGGCGCCTTTAGTACCAGTAATTCATCTATCATTGAAAACAACGATTGATAATCACCTGCCAAGCTATCATTAACATAGTTTCGCCAGCTTCCATCCGCATCCTCATGTACCTCAAGGATATTGACTGGTACGCGTAGTTGTTCGTGGTTTTGTGGTTTCATACCTATGCACCAACCTTCAATAATGATGACATCAACGGGCCCACTGACTGTTGTCCATAGACTGGGAGGCTGGCGCTCATCACGGGCCTTATCAAATCGCGGTATGGTTTGTGTTTGTTTCGGTGGTAATCGAATTAGTTTTTGTACTGTGTCTATGGCCAGCTTGATGTCATGGGTGCCGGGGACACCTCGGGTTATCAACAGTGGATGAATGTTTATGGCTAGATGCTGGCGCTCTGCGCGGGTGAGATAGAAGTCATCTAAAGAAAGAATGACGGTGTTGAGATGATGCTTTTCTTCTAATATTAATTTAATAAATTCCGAACAGGTGCTTTTGCCGCTGCCTTGTGAGCCTTGGATGCCCAATACAAAAGGGGCGTGCTCGGAGGTGGAAGTGTTTTTTGTCGAGATTGCCGTGAATATTTCCTCAACAAGGGGGACGAAGTAGTCTGTTACCGTAATTTCATAACTGTCAGGCAATTTGAGAAGGCTCATCTTGTTTCTGACTGTATTGTTCATTAACCACTGAACCTGAATACTAATTCGCTTGTTAGAAGACGTGCTGAATATGGTTGTCGTCATTGTAGCGGATTTTGCTCTCTTAGTGACAGTTAATGATCGCCGTTTTTTTGGTAATAACTCCCCGCCTCAAAACGCAAAACCTAATTAAAAAGCACAGATTGGCACTGAATTGTGAGGCTCTCCTCGCGTTGCATATTTATTATTGCGAGTTGAGAATAACTTTAAGTAAAGTCAATGCGCTCGGGCGGTTAAAAACGCCACATAGATCTACACTACAACGTAGCTAAGTTAGCGCATTAGATTTAGGGTGCAAATAGTGTAAACGGTCGTCATGTTACTAAAACCCTGATTCTGTCTGAGGTATGTGATTAGCTCCTTAAGTATTTGTGTCTCCTGGGTATTGGTAAGTAGCATTAGAATTATTGATTAATTAGATTATTAATACTTGGCGATGATTCCCAATCACGACTATTTCCGATGTTGTATAGAGAGTGCAATCATCTTAATGGTGCGCACCACTGTCAACCGCACTGCAAAAGTGCGCGTCTCCCACCGGATTCAGGCACTTAGGAACATTTATTTCTGGATCAATATTTGCGTAGGGTCTGACGCACAGTAGGTACACGCAGCCGCATGAGATGAAGCACGGTGATTGCAAAAGCCCTCGTCAATGAATTTTCTGTTGTGCGCCTTGCAACCAGTGAGCAACTTATGGATGGCTTCTTTTACTCAGGCAGCCGGGTTCCTGGAGTGTATGAACCTTGGGATACAGTTGGGTTCTCGGCTGGGTGGCTCTACTAGATGGGAACACCAGGGGGTCTCTACTTTCGATGACTTGATTGCGCTAACGCCTGCGGTATTGAGATCTGTGGCCATTGCGTGCGATCTGTGCTTCAACGGTGCAACCTGACCAACCGTTATTGCCAAGAAGCTTAAACTTTCTGGATGGTCGGCATGGATCTTATCTGCTTAGCAATGAGATCTGGCTCAGTTAAAATTGAAGGCACTAGAATACCGTTCACGTGCTGAAGCAGGGGTCGTATTGGTAAATTGGTGTACACTGTTGTGCAGAAAGCGGGTGTTTTAAATTGCAGGAAAACGAGGCGCGCAATAAGCTTTAGCATTGGCGCTGACCCTTCGATTGTGAGATTCACGCGACAGAGTTTTGTCTGCGACAATTTCTAACATAATTACGGAAAATAGTATAAAACAATGGCTCGAATTGGTACTTATTCTATCATGGTGCATGGTGGTGCCGGCGCATTGAATAATGTCAATGATAGCCGAACCGCGGTACGATATTTGGAAAGTCTACGCCGTATCTTGGAACATGGACGTGATGTCCTCACTCTAGGCGGATCGGCGTTGCAGGCAGTGGAAGCCTGTGCCACTTTGTTAGAAGATGATCCGCTATTTAACGCCGGTTGCGGTTCGGTATTGAATGAGGCAGGTAAGGTGGAAATGGACGCCGCCATTATGAATGGTCACGATCTTTCTGCTGGGGCAGTGGCAGGAGTGAGTGACATTACAAATCCGATACAATTGGCTCGGCGCGTCATGAGTCATAGTAAGCATGTGATGTTAGTGGGAGAGGGCGCATTAAGGTTTGCCGACTCTTGTGAGATTCCCAGGGCCCCTAAGGAGTATTTTTTCACCCCTCAGAGGGTGGCGCAACTGGAAGAGGCGCGTGCTAAGGGTAGCATGATCTTGGATCATGACGGCACAGATGAGCAGAGTGATGATCAGAAATATGGCACCATTGGTGCTGTTGCCTTCGATTTACAAGGCAATCTAGCAGCAGCGACTTCTACCGGCGGTATCGTCAACAAACGTCTCGGTCGTGTCGGCGACTCACCGATCTTAGGAGCCGGTGTGTATGCAGACAATGAAACCTGTGCAGTGTCGGCTACCGGATATGGTGAAGATTTTATGCGTACGGTATTTGCGAAAACTATCTCTGATTATATTGCCATGCAAGGGATGAACGCGGGGACTGCCACCCATGCGGGAATCGAATATCTACAAAGACGGGTGCACGGCCGTGGTGGCGTCATTGTGGTAGACAGACAAGGAAACTGTGCCAGTGGGTTCACGACCAAAAGAATGATTCACGGCTGGATCGAGCATGGCGGTAGTACTGTGGTTCGATTTTAGACATAAAACAATGGTACTAAACTGATAGGATCGAAATCGTTAGTATAGCTTGTAGGCAACATCAAGAAACTGCCGATACGAAATTCTGACGCTTAAATACGGCGGGCAGTTCCGCAATTACGATATGGATGCTATGTGCAGCTATCAGGTGATGGCAGCCCATTATTGCTCACCCCACTTATGGCTTGAAGTCATCAGTTGATTCGATTGTTTAAAAATTTACCCAATGTATTTAATATTAGCAGAGACTCAATCGTCGAATCGCTATGCGAACTTTTGTCAGCAGCAATATCATTCTGGGTATTCCCGTGAATAACTCGGATCAGACTAATGAAAACATTAGATAGTTAAAGTAACAATATTGTTCTATCGATCCACTCCAAAGGATATTAAGGTGAATTCATGCGAGCAATGGTGTTAGAGAGTCAAAAGCAACCGTTAAATCTAAGGGATGTGGAGAAACCTGTTGCGGGTGAGAGAGAGCTTCTCATAGAAGTGCAAGCTTGTGGGATCTGCCGTACCGATCTACATGTCGTTGATGCAGATCTCACTGAGCCTAAGTTACCGTTGATACCCGGTCATCAAATAGTGGGAACGATTGTGGCAAAGGGAGATGCGGCGACAAAATTCCAAATCGGCGAAAGAGTAGGGGTGCCTTGGTTGGGTGGCAGTTGTGGTCATTGTGACTATTGTATTAGCAATAGAGAAAACCTATGCGAGAGTGCAGTGTATACAGGTTATCAGCGCGACGGTGGTTTCGCAGAGTATTGTGTGGCTGACGTTGAATACTGTTTTTCTTTGCCCAAGGATTATTCTGACGTGCAAGTGGCACCTTTATTGTGTGCCGGATTGATAGGTTATCGAGCTTATCGCATGGTAGAGGGTGCAGTGCGAATAGGTCTATATGGATTTGGCGCGGCAGCACATATACTCAGCCAAGTAGCCTGTTATCAAGAAAAAGAGATCTATGCATTCACACGACAAGGTGATACAGCGGCACAACAGTTCGCCTTGAAACTGGGTGCAAATTGGGCCGGAGATCCTTCACAAAAACCACCTACCCAACTTGACGCAGCCATTTTGTTTGCACCCGCAGGGGAGTTGGTGCCACTGGCGTTAAGCCATGTGCGTAAAGGCGGCACAGTAGTCTGCGCCGGTATTCATATGAGTGATATTCCCAGCTTTCCGTATCAGTTGCTCTGGGGCGAACGTACTCTGCGCTCTGTCGCTAATCTAACCAGAGAAGATGGAGAGCTGTTTTTTCCTCTGGCGGCAAAAATTCCAGTGAGGACAGAGGTGCACACCTACCCCTTAGAAGCGGTAAATCAAGCATTGAAAGATTTACGTGAAGGTCAGTTTACGGGTGCAGCTGTGATTGTGCCCTAAGGAGATATGAATTGAGAAGTACTCCTTGGGTAAACGAATAGCGATGTCGCATTGTTCTGAAAAATAAATCCCGTTAAGGCTATAAGTAGCTGGCCTTAACGGGATCATCAAATCTGTCACAATTTATTGTATTGTCTCCAGATCGATCAATGGAATATTGGCATTATAATGACCGTTGATAGTCTTGATAAATTCATTGGCGGTAATTGCGTGGCCAATATTGGTAGGATGAAAACCGTCTAGAGAAAATATGCCACCCAGATAGTTGGTGGTGAGTAGTTGTCCATTTACGACTATACCATTGGTGGCCAGATCGCTGAGTAAACCACGAATATCCACCACAGGGATCTTATACCTAGCGGCAACACGATGAACCACTCTGTTAAACCTCGCTGTGGCTGCTTGGATCTCACTGATCTCACTTGCAGTGACTACCAAATCGCCAGTTAAAGGTCCTTGCATCTCACCGGACAAGATATGAGTGATGGCTTCGAATGCAAATAGGGTGACGAAGTCTCCCGCTTCGATGCCTAAAATTGGCCCAAGGACAGAGAGATCTAAACCCGTTAGTGCGGCGACAGTTTCCGCAGGAATCAAAAATCCAATGTCCGTGACATCAGGTAAATTAGCTATCAATAGCTGAGCGCCAGTTTTACGTACTCTTTTCACTAATTTTCTATAATGACGTTTAAACACGTTGTGACGTGTGAGTTCAGAAGTCTCCCCCAACACCGCGGCCCACAGCGAATCGTTGTTACCTATCCAGATAATGGCGAAGCTGGGATCCAATGCTTCTGCCATTTCCACTTCAGAATACATAGGTGTGCCAAAGACGCAGGCAGGCAAGCCCAATACTAATTCTGTGTATACATCCACTAAGCGAATACCGCCTACGGCCTGATCCACTGAACAATCCGGTCGATAGTGCATGACCTCATCAATTTTCAGGTTGGGTACGGAAATATTCATTGGTTGTAGAAAGGGATCTATGCGGCCAGGGGATTCACCCGGTTCTTGTCCCAGTACTGGCGGTGGACCCGGATCGACCAACGTGAGTGCCGCTGGTACACCGGGCGCGGCAATCAGGGGAAGTGGTAAGGGGGTATTAATCTGTTGCGCCAGTAGTGCCGCGTAACTGTTGGGTTGAAAATTTTCGTTCAGGGACAGGTTTTGCACACCTGCAGAAAGACTGTCTCCTACAATTACTAAGCGAGAAAAATCTGGAGCTGAATTATTTCTATTGGGCTTGCTTTGAACTACTGGCCCAACGCTAATTAAAAGAGTAAATATTAGTAGATACGGTAATGATAACTTGACTCTCAATCCAATTTGCATGTCATGTGTCTCCTATTTGTACATTTAATTGACCTGCTATGATCGGCTAACTTGTAGTGACGATCAGAGGCAGTATAGTGGGGCCTTGTGTTTCAAGGAAACTACCTCTTGTCTAAAAGTGATTACTCGAACATGTTTCTTGAGGTAGGTTTCCAGTTGGTTGTCACTGGATCTGCGTCAGGCTGGTTAAATATTGAACAATTCGTGGGACGGAAGTACGAAAGTCACCAACACTGCGTTAACTGATCTCAGACTACGGCAGCCATGCTTCGATATGTTCTTCGGTCTCGTTGTATATTTCTTTAGAAATCTAGCTTTTTTCAATCTCCTCGCCTTGTCCAGCAAACTATCAATGCCGGTATTTGACAAGATATTCTCTGATCTCGATTTGTTTTAGTTTGCTTACATTCACAGATATTAATCTAGATAAGAATGTCTAATCACAAGAGTGATCGTTCGTTCATATTAGTTTGCCTAATATCTAACAAAAAAACATCTAACAATATTTAAGTCGTTGCTAAGCCTGCGCTGACTATCATAGATGAAACCTTGTCAACGATCAGAGTTTGATGTAGCAAAGGGAGCGAAACAACATGGCTAGAGACTCGCTGAAACGCAGCGCCATTGCAGTCGCATTTTTACGTGCTATTGCAACCAATTCGTCTGACACCAAGCTGTTTGAAGATCCCTATGCAGAATTCTTTTTGCCAAAGAGATATGGTTGGTTGGCTAAGCGCGAAAGGTTTCTGAAAAGATTTGCTCGAAGAGTAGAAATAATGGAGTCGAATTCACAAACCCGCTATCGGCGTCAATTCTGGCGAATCATGACTCAAGTGTTATTACGGGCGCGCTATACAGAAGAAGTATTACACAATCGGATTTTAGAGGGAGTGAAACAATATATTATCCTTGGCGCGGGCATGGATACTTTCATTTTTAGGCGTACGGATCTATTACAATCAATTAGAGTTTTTGAACTAGATTTGCCAAGTACGCAGCAACTAAAGTTGCGCAGAGTAGAACGAGCACACTTGGATGTTCCCTCGAACGTATATTTTCTACCTATAGATTTTGAGAAAAGTTCAGTTGTGGATGTCTTAAAGGCATCTGAATTTGATCCTAAATTACCTACCCTAATAGGTTGGAATGGCGTCACCTATTATCTACCCAAAAAGGTGATAGCATCTATGTTGCGAGAACTCAGCGATTATATGGGTGAGAATGTGGAAATCGTGTTCGATTATGCAGATGGGCGGTTATTCAATCGCTCCCTAAGTAGGTGGTGGCAGAAACTATTACGATATCTGTATCGCCAGACAAGAGAACCCCTGATCACTGGGTTTGATTTAGAAGAATTGGAATCCCTCCTCGAGGAGAGCGGATTTACGATGGTGAAGCATTGTGCAGGTAAAGAATTAGGTGATCTTTATTCAAGAGAAGTGTTGGGCATCTTTCAACCTAGCAAATTTATGCATTTTGCTCACATCAAGGGAGTCTGTTCTGCAGGCAAGTCAGATACAGAAATTAACAATGTCGCATAAACTTGTATATTAGCCGTATTGTTGCAATCGTGAAGTGTGATTATGTAACCCATGTCGCTGTGCTAAGTACGTAAACGCTTAATGAGTCGAGGCAAGAAAGCTACAGTAGCTAACAGGGCCAAAGCTAAGAGGCCCTTTTGAATTAAATCTTCCCCGCCCGCAGCGGCTTCTCGCCCAGCATACCCTAGATAAGTGTAGGCCAGAGCACCGGGGAGCATAAATACATAGGACGCAATGATGTATTGTGATAACTGAATGCGACTAAGTCCCAGGGCATAATTAAGCAGATTAAAAGGGAATAGAGGCACCAGTCGTACAAAGGCAACAAAACGCCAGCCTTCCTGCTCTACGCCCTGTTGAAGTTCTTTGATTCGTCCCGCGCTTCTTTCTTCTACCCAGTCAGAAGCAAGATAACGGGCGATTAGAAATGCCAAAGTGGCACCGATGGTGGCTCCGGTCAGATTATAGAAAGTCCCAAATATGGGGCCGAACAACGCCCCTCCGGCTAATGTGAGAACTGACCCAGGGAAAAATAAGAGCGTCCCCAGCGCATAAATGGCGATAAACAGTAGTGGACCGGCCGCTCCGGCCTGGGTAATGCGATCAGTTAAGGCAGAATCGTTCAGCAGATCTCGATAGACTATCGCTAGTCCGATGGATCCCACCAATACGAAAGCTACTATGAGGCGTAGTATTTTAGTGTTCATCAGGCGCACTCCACGAACGACGATTAATGGCATAACCTGTTACCTTGCCTATCAACGGTAGAGCAAGAATGCCCGGTAACCAAGTCACGTGTTTTTGGTTCCGGAGGTGATGAATACCAATGCGCATCATTTCATGGCCAGCACGAGGCTGAGCAATGTAAGTACCGAATAGTCGATCCCAACAGGACAAATTAAATCCGAAATTGCTGTTGGTCTCATTGTCTTCCACTGAATGGTGAACACGATGCATATCTGGGGTCACGACTAGACAGCGCAAGGCAGTATCTAAGGATTTCGGTAAGCGTACATTCCCGTGGTTGAACATGGACATCGCATTGAGCAATATTTCAAACATCACCACCGCTAAAAGGGGCGGCCCTAGGAGAATAATGGCACCAAATTTGATAACCATGGAGAATAAGATTTCAACCGGGTGAAAACGTATTCCGGTAGTGACATCATAGTCGAGATCAGCATGATGGACGCGATGGAAGCGCCAAAAAAGAGGAATAGCATGAATCAGTACATGTTGTAGATAGATGACCAAATCCAGAGCCAAGATAGATAGCAGAATGGCAACCGGTAATGTGAGTTGGATTTGATGCAGAACGCCCCACTGATGATCTGCAGCGTAGGCGGCGATGCCAATCGCTGCAGTAGGAAAGATTAATCGCAACAGAAGTGTATTCAGAAACACGAGACTTATATTATTTACCCAGCGGACTAATTTGGAGACCGTTAAAATTCGTTTCGGCGCTAACATTTCCCAGATAGCCATCAAAGCAAAGGTGCCAATAAAAAAACTCAGCCTAATAGATGCTTCGTGTGTAGAGATAAAGGCTTCCCAGTTCAAGAAAAAGCGCCCTCATTTTGATGTAAATTTCTAAAATGATGAGGCATGTTTAACAGGGTGATGATGGTGGGGATTAACGGACGGTTTTCCAGGTTGGGATAGGATAAATATGCCTTTTGTAGCGGGCTAAGATCCGTCTCTATAATACCTGTCTTAGCTTGAGGGTTGGCGTGTGCTAGGATCATTGGCACATTCATCTCGACAGGCTTCATCGGGAAACTCCAGTTCAATAGTGGTGTGTGTTAGATTTAAATCTTTCAACGCATCTGCCACCTGTTGTTTCAATTTACACTGTGCAGTCACGTCTATCGCTTCAGCTAACACCAAATGGGCGGTGAGCACATGACTTTCTCCATCTAGAGACCATAAATGCAAATGGTGGGTGTTTTGGATTTGCTGCAAAGAATTTAGTTTTTCTAAGACTTCAGATCTTAGTTTTGCATTGGGGGTGGACTGGGCAAAAATTTTCAAGGTTTTCCAGAGATTTTTCATCACATTAATTAAGATATACAGGGTAAATCCAATCGATAATAAAGGATCTAGGATAGGCCAATCGAAAAAATACAGAACAATAGAAACGATCAGGACGGCCACCCAGCCTAATACATCTTCCAATAGATGCCAATTGAGGATTTTCTCATTTAGGGTCTGGCCGCCGCTCAAGCGATAGGCAGCTAATCCATTGACACAAATCCCGAGTACCGCTAGACCGAGCATGCCTTCCACCATGGGCATGACTGGATGAAATAATCTTGGAATGGCCGTTGATAAGATCCACACTGAGCCCACAATCAGAACAATGCTATTAAATAACGCCCCAAATAGTGAGAGTCTGCGATAACCGTAGGTGAAAGTGGCATCCGGACTTTTTTTGCCCAAATTGTTCAAAACCCAGGCGGTACCAATTGCCAGGCTATCGCCTAGATCGTGTACGGCATCCGCCATGATAGCGGTGCTATTCGTTAACCAACCGCCAATAAATTCGACAATGGTAAAACTGGCATTGAGAAAAAATGCCCAACCGATTCGATCTGTGCTGTGGTGGTGATGAGGCATGGAATTCTATTAATTGCTCAATGTTATTATGTGCCCACTTGTTGTAGGCATCGGTGAGTTCGAACATGACTTTTGGCAATTATATCTGTGAAGTTGGTCAGTACACCAGTAAATGACACGTCAAATACCTGTGAATTGAATTCACTCTGGCTGAAGTATCTATGATTGTCTTATTCCAGGAGTATGGTGTAGGCAGGGATAGCGATCCTGGTTAGTGCCTCCTCAGGGGGGGATGCTGACTTACAGCAGCATTATTCTGCACGACTCAGCAGAAAATACTGCTAGATGGTATATTTGTTTGCCAATAGTAGGCGAGGGAGTTTGCGCTGATGGGCGAAATGGATAAGCAGTCTCCGGAAATTAGGATTGGGGTATCAGCCTGTTTAGTGGGGCACAAAGTGCGCTACGATGGTGGGCACAAACAAGATAACTACATTTTACACACGCTTTCTCGTTACTTTAAGTTCGTAGAGATTTGTCCGGAAGTGGAGTTGGGGCTGGGTACGCCACGGGAACCCATTCAATTACGCCAACAGGGTGAGTCTGTGCGATTGGTTGCGGTAAATAGTGGTCGGGACCTCACAGGTGACATGCAGCAATATGCCCGAAAGCGGGTGCGACAATTGCACAACAACCACTTACACGGTTATCTTTTTAAACGCGCCTCGCCCAGTTGCGGTATCAGCCGGGTGAAAATTTATCAGCAAAAAGGTGCGCCGAAACACAGTGGTGTGGGCGTCTATGCGCAGACAGTGATGGAACGCTGGCCAAATCTACCGGTGGAAGAAGAAGGCAGACTGAATGATTCTGATCTTCGGGTAAATTGGATTACTCGTGTTTTTGCCTATGCGGCATTGCAAAACTTGTGGTCTTCTTCGTGGCGTCTAGGGAAACTCGTTGAATTTCATACCCGCTACAAATTTGTTCTGTTGTCACACTCGGAAAAGGAATATCGGCAAATGGGGCAACTGGTTGCGGAAGCAAACAAAACACGACCACATCAACTCAAACAGGAGTACGAACAACTGTTTATGTCTGCATTGAGGAAGAAAGCAACGACGCGTAAGCATACCAACGTACTACAACATATGGTGGGCTTTTTTAAAAAAGAGCTGGGCTCTAGAGAACGACAGGCATTAGTGGAGAGTATTGAAGACTATCGACAAGGGTATGTTCCATTGATCGTCCCCATCACCCTCATACGACACTATGTAGCAGTACTTGGCATTAGCTATTTGAGTAATCAGGTATATTTAAACCCCTATCCAAAAGAGCTGGCTTTGATGAATCACGTCTGACTCAGTGCCGATTTCCGGAGTGTTGGTGTTTGAATTGGAGCTGCCGCCTTAGCTTGTGACAGTAGTCAAAATTAGTGGGGAAATTTATATCGCGGTTGACTATAATTCGGTGAATTTTAATATTCAGCATCGCGCAGGAAGAACATCGGTATGAGGTCGGGCATTGAGTCTTGAAGCCCTTTGAATTTGTCACACTTAAGTTAACAATGGAGGCACCCATGAAAAAAACAATTGGCTTGGTGGTAGGGATTAGTCTGTTTAGTACGCCGCTTATCGCTGTCGACGTATCAGAAGTAAGAGAGGCTTTCGATAGCGCTGTTTCTCTGGCTAAAGAAGGCAAGATCGCAGAGGCGATAAAGGAAGCCGAGTGGGGAATGGGTGGATTAAAAGAGCTGGATCGGGAGGCGAGGAAAAATCTGTTTCCGGAGAAACTTGCAGGATTCGCCGGCCAGGACTTTAGTGATCAATCTGCCATGGGTGTCACCGTTATCGAGCGTATTTATTCTAAAGGAAACAAAGACATCAAAGTGAGTTTAACGGAAATTGGTGGCAGTAATAATCCTTTAGCGGGAATGGCTGCCTTGGGTCAGATGTTCGGACAGACCAGCAATCAAATTCGACTTTCTGGGCGAGTGAACGGGTCAAAAAATGTACAAGGCAACCGCGTGGAAATTACTGCGAGTGTGCAGAATCAAATGTTGTCGATATCCAGCAGCACTGCGAGTGAAGAAGAAGTTGTAGGAGTGGCTAAAGAGTTTCCAATAGAGGCGTTTCAGGCTTACTATTCTGGAAACTAGCGTTTAAACATCAGACAAATTTTAGCATGGCTTTGTTGTGCGCAGTTCTGACATGTAGGAGTGAGCATAATAGGGTTTCGCTTCTGGTACACGTCGAACGAAACCCACGTCTTGTTCGCTATTCATGGCAGTACGAGAAGCTTATTAAGCTTGCAACAAGTGTGATTGAGGCGCGATCTACTCATTAGGTTGGGTGTCGTTTTTTCTTTCGTGCACCAAAGAATAAAGTACTGGGAGCACAAACAGGGTCAATAAAGTAGAGGAGAGGATGCCACCGATGACTACGGTGGCAAGGGGGCGTTGGACTTCAGCACCGGTGCCAGTATTTAAGGCCATGGGCACAAAACCGAGACTGGCTACCAGCGCTGTCATTAACACCGGCCGTAGACGAATTATCGCACCGTCCACAATAGAAGTTTTCAAATCTATTCCTTGATGGCGAAGATCCCGAATAAAGGCCAGCATCACTAGTCCGTTCAGGACGGCGACCCCAGATAAGGCAATGAATCCTATCCCAGCGGAGATGGATAGAGGCATATCCCTTATCCAAAGCGATAAGACCCCTCCAGTCAAGGCCAAGGGCACCCCCGTTGAAATAATCAATGCATCCTTAATCGAGCCAAAAGCCATCAGTAGCAGAGCAAAAATAATAGCAAGAGTGATAGGCACAACGACAGAGAGACGTTGACTAGCAGATTCCAACTGTTCAAAGGTACCGCCGTAGTCCAGCCAGTAGCCGGGGGGTAGAGAAATGTGTTGTTGGATACGCTGTTTGGCTTCTGCCACAAAGGATCCCAAGTCCCGTCCGCGTACATTGGTGGTGACCACTATTCGTCGTTTGCCGTTTTCGCGACTAATTTGATTGGGGGCCGGAGCCAAAGTAATTGTGGCTATTTCGGTTAAAGGTACGTAGTTACCGTTAGGTAAAGGCATCGGTAATTGTTGTAGTTCATACAGGTTGGATCGTATCTTCTCTGGTAATCGCACAACGATTTCGAAACGTCTATCACCTTCGTAGATCACGCCAGCATTCGTGCCGCCAACTGCGGTTGCGATTAATTGTTGGAGATCTTCAATTGTTAGTCCATAGCGCGAAAGGGATGTGCGTTTTGGCGTGACCGAGAGCATGGGTAAACCGGATACTTGTTCCATGCCTGCATCTGTTGCGCCTGGTATTTCTTCAATCACATGCAAAATGGCTTCTGCAGACTCTAATAGTTGATCTAAATCGTCACCAAAAACTTTAATCCCCAAATCGGCTCGCACACCTGAAATTAACTCATTAAAACGCATCTGGATCGGTTGCGTAAATTCATATTTGTTCCCAGGAAGCTGGGTGAGTACTTGCTCCATATCCTCAATCAATTCTGCCTTCGTCTGCTTGGGATTGGGCCACTTATCTCGAGGTTTTAAGATAATAAAATTATCTGCCACACTAGGTGGCATGGGATCGGTAGCAATTTCAGGTGTGCCGATCTTGGCAATGACTTTATCTACCTGTGGAAAAGATTTAATGTGCTCTTCCAAGATGGTCTGCATTTGCACCGCTTGTTCCATTCCGGTCCCTGGAATACGCAATGCGTGCAAAGCAATATCGCCTTCATTGAGTTGTGGAATAAATTCTGACCCAAGCGAACCGGCTAGCCAAGCGCAGGCCATCACCAATGCGATAGCGGAAGACACAACCAGCCAGCGTATTTTCAGTGCTGCTAATAGCAAGGGTTGATATAGCGATTTAGCTGCACTCATTAGGAAGCTTTCTTTTTCGCTCACCTGTCCATTCATGAATACCGCAACCGCAGCTGGCAGCACTGTTAGGGACAATAGCATAGCCGAGAGTAATGCCATCACGACTGTAGCAGCCATAGGATGAAACATTTTTCCTTCTACACCAGTGAGGGAAAAGATGGGGATATAAACCACAGTGATAATTGTTATCCCCAACAAGCTCGGCCGAATCACTTCATTGGTGGCTTGGAACACCACATGAAGCCGCTCTTTTAAAGACAACTGACCTTGAGACTTTTGCGCAGCGGCTAAACGGCGAATGGCATTTTCCACAATGATGACCGCGCCATCCACAATTAGCCCAAAATCGAGTGCGCCCAAACTCATCAGATTGGCAGAAATACCTATTTGTACCATGCCGGTGATGGTGGCCAACATCGTCAAAGGGATCACTGCGGCAGTGATCAAAGCGGCGCGCATATTACCCAAAAGTAAAAATAGCACCGCAATCACCAACAGCGCCCCTTCGGTCAAGTTTTTTTGAACGGTCGCAATGGTTTTGTCTACAAGTGTAGTGCGATCATAGACGGCATCTACCACAATGCCTGCAGGTAAAGTGGATTTAATTGTTTCCAATTTCGCCGCTACATCACGTGATACCCTACGGGCGTTCTCGCCGACGAGCATCATGGCAGTGCCAATCACGGTCTCTTGACCATCCCTCGTGGCCGCACCAGTGCGTAGTTCTTTGCCAATCGATACGTCGGCGACATCTGAGATCTTGATTGGTGTTTTGTCTAAATTCTTAATGACCACTTGCTCGATGTCACCAATGTGATGCAGTTGACCCGGTGATCTCACCAACCATTGTTGACCATTGGTTTCAATATAGCCGGCGCCCCTATTTTGATTGTTCTGCTTCAGGGCTTGGGTAATATCCTCCATGGTGATACCAAAGGTAAGCATTTTTTGTGGATATGGGGTCACGTGGTATTGCTTGTTGTAGCCACCTACAGAATTGATTTCAGTGATCCCTGGCACCTGGGCTAATTGTGGTCGAATAATCCAATCCTGAATTTCCCTTAGCGCCATAGCATCGTAGGGGCGTCCATGTTCATCTACAGCATCCGGTTCTGCTTCAACGGTGTACATAAAAATTTCACCCAGGCCCGTGGCGATAGGACCCATCTCTGGCTCCAAGTCCCTAGGTAATTCACTTTTAAGGATAGCCAATCTCTGGCTGACGAGATTACGCGCAAAGTAGATGTCTGTGTTATCTTCAAACACCGCAGTTACTTGTGACAAGCCATAACGGGACAAGGAACGGGTGTAGGATAGATTTGGTAAGCCTGCTAGTGCTGTTTCTACGGGAAAGGTAATTCTTTGTTCCGCTTCTAAAGGGGAGTAGCCCGGTGCTTCGGTATTGATCTGTACTTGTACATTAGTAATATCCGGTACCGCATCAATGGGAAGATGTTGAAAACTCCAGGTACCTGCTACCAGTACAACCACCATCAGTGACAATATCAAGCCGCGCTGTTGGATGGAGAGGCGGAGTATGGCTTCAATCATGGGTGTCTCTCCTTAGTGATCGTGAGATGCGCCCGACTTTTCAACGTCAGCTTTGATCAAGTAGCTGTTTTCCACTACATATTGATCCCCTCGGTTCAACCCTGCTAAGACTTCTGTGAATTGACTATCTTGGCGTCCCAACGTTAAGGGTCGAATTTCATATTGATCTCCAACCTTTATAAAGACTACCGTCCAATCACGAAAGCTTTGTAAGGCGCGATTGTCCACCACCAATGGGGCCTCTTGTTCGCTGACTACTACCTCTGCTTCCACCCAGACTCCGGGTGTCCAAGCAGCTTCGACATTGTTTATGGGCACACGGGCACGCATAAAAGGGAGATTGGATTCATTGGGTAAAAAGTGTTTTATCTCTGAAGCGATGGTGCGATCCATGGCGCTTAAGGTGACTAGCTGGCCCACAGCGATTTGATTCATTTGATTGGGGAAAGCCCGTAATTCGGCCCACAAATGGTCATAATTGGCGATAACAAAAAGTTCTTGTTCGTGGGCGAATTCCCCAGGGTTTGCGTGGCGTGCAGTGATGATGCCACTAAGCGGTGAGCGAATCTTGTATGGCCGTAAACTTTCATTAGATTCAATCACTGCTAACACCTGTCCCGCTTTCACGTTGTCCCCAATATTGGTTTTGACCTGGGCGATAGTACCGGGAAAGCGAGCACGAATATGGCTGATCCGATTGGGATCCATTACCGTGTTACCATACAATCTTTGAGTCTGCCTGATGATGCCGGCATCGGCGATGGCGGCTCTGATCCCCGCTGCTGCAGCGATATCAGAGCGAATGGTGACTCGCCCCTCATGCGATTCGTATGCCCAGCGATGACTAGTTCCTTCAACCTCGAGTGTCACCTCGACATCAAATGAATGGGGTTCTTCCACAACGCCTGATCCGAGCCAATAGTCACCAGTGGCGGTAAAGTGAAATGTATCCTGCTGGCCACCTAGACGGGTGAGTGTGACGCGCAACTTCGCCGGATGTTCAGTGATCGGTCGACCTTGATGGGTGATCCAAGCGCGGTATTCTGGGGGCACACCTCGCTCAAAAATTGCCAGCTCCACTTGACTATCACCTGCTTCGAGTAGTTTGCCACCATGGGGGCCTTTAGCATCATGCTGTTCATGAGTGTCGGATACCTCAGATCCGTGAGCATGATCTTCTTCTGCGTTTACAGAGATGGTCGTGAGCAGGGAGGTGGCCAAAAAAACAATTAAATGAATTCTCTTCGGTGAATTTTTCATGGTCTGCTTCCTGTTGCATCCTCTGTCATTTGGTAGCGAGCAATATCAATGGGTTGTGTCGTAAGTTGATCGATAAGTACGTTTTGATGCAAAGCAGATGCGGCTGCTCGAATTAAGTCTTGACGAGCTTCTAATAGTTCATGTTGTACCGCCACGTATTCATGATAGGTATAGCGCCCCCGTTGATAACCCCGTTGCGTATCAGACAAGGCCAATGTTAATGCGGGAATGATTTCTTCTCTTAGTGTGTTGACAGTCACGATAGCCTGTTGTCGCTGAGTAAGTGCTTGAAGTAACTGCATTCGATAATGTAGCAGCGCCATCTGTTTGCGGCTGAGATTTTGTTCTTGTTCCGCCCTCAAAGAGTTCACTTTGCCCTCGCCGCGAGATGCTAGATACAATGGAACAGATACGCCGGCCGTCAGTGCAAAATCGTTAGACGCTTCAAACTGTTTAATGCCTAAACCCCACTCGAGATCCACCTTGCCTTGTGATTGAGCCAAATACAGCTCGGCGTTTTTCTTCGAGGCGTATGCCCCATATATTTGTATTAAGGGGCTATCGTTCAGTTTGTTGAATAGGTCTGAGAGGGATAATTGCTCGCCGAATTCAAATAACTTATTTTCTACAGCTGAAAAATGCGCATGGGGGTCGCCCCACAAGGCGGCCAAGGCGATTTTTTGGTATTCGAATTGACTATTTGCTGCGGCCGCTTTTAACCGTGCTTGTCCGGCTGCTGCTTGCGTGCGTTTTACCTCTGCCTCGGGAGTGGCCCCTGCGTCCGCTCGCCGCTTCGCTACGCGATGAATGTTTTTCGCAAGACTTGATGCTTCCTCAGATAACGTTAAACTGGCCTGCGTGGCCATGAGATCGATGTAGCGACTAGTCACTTCTCTCAGTAATTCCAATACTACTATCTGTTGCTCGAATTCGAGTTGGGTACGCTCACTGGTGACCAAATCTAAGCGTTTGTCTCGTTTTTTACCCAATTCGATGATGGAGGACAACGCGATTGTGGCCTCTGCACGCTGTAAATCACTAAAATCACCGCTCCCAGCCATATCTTCCAGGGCAAGCTCTAGTTCGTAGCCAGGCTTCAGTTCGGCCTGCTGTAAAGTTCCCTCTAGTGCTTGGTGGCGCCATCGAAATAGACTTAATTCGGGATGGTGTTCTAGTACCTGCTCAATGGCTTGCGACAAGGTTAAGACACGTTCATTGGCGAACGTGGTGGATGCCAATGTCAGCAAGATGATGATGAGCCCACAGCTAGTTTTATAGCTCGTCCAGCAACGTTGTGTAGACAACTGAATATTAGATTGCAATGACATAATCTTCTAACCCAACGTAGAGTGAAAAATATGGTTGCTGATGCAGCAATTTGCATTTAAACCAAAATTAACAGCGACCGTGGGTTAGACTATAGGTGGGCGTAGTAGCTGGGCGTAAGGCGCGCTAACAAAGCGAATGATTAAAGTAGACTGTTGGGCAAGAGGGCGGAGGAATGGTGGATGGGCGTATTCCACCCCGATATAGTTGAGTGGGGCACCATGGCAATCGCAGCAGTGATGATCATCTTGTTCGGTAGATTGGTGTTGATCCCCAACCTCCATCGCATTATCTTCTAGTGCCAGCCGTTTTTGAGCTAAATCTTGTAGATTATTAAACGCAATATGCATTGCGTCCGTCTGATGAAACCGATGAGCGTTTGCCATCGCCCATACGGACTGCGAAGCAAGCAGTGAAATCAATAGGAATGTGAGGCAATGTTTAAACATAACACCATGCAAAAATCGTGTTTATCAAGCACCTGGCTGCACTAAAATGACACAATCAGGCTACCAGATTACTATTTGACGGTCTAGTAAGTACTTTGAGATATATCAATTGTAGGCGTATGGCCGCGAGAAAAAATCCCGAACTTGTTTTTTTTTAAACTAGCGCCTATTCGCTAGTTATGGTGCCGACCTTAATCATAGGATTTATAATGGCCCCAGCTACAGGGATCGTCACTCGAGTTTTCTGTTTAGCCCTTTGAACCCAATAGCACCAAACGTTTTCAGGAGAAGTTTACTTGCAACCAGATCCGATTGAGGGGCCTCAAACTGTTGTTCTGGGGTCGCATGCCATGGCGATCTACCAACGAGGCCTGATCGTTTTCGCTCTGCTTTATACACTGTTTGTCATTTACGGGAGTCTAGTGCCTTTACAGTTCGTGCACAAAGAGTTTGGCGAGGTGTTGCAGAGTTTTTCGTCCATTCGTTACTATTCTTTGGGTTTAGCATCTAGAGCAGACTGGGTGGCCAATATTCTCCTGTTCGTACCCCTGTCTTACGCCTATCTAGAGCTTGTCACTAGGCAGGCCCGTATCCAGGTCATTCACGCCATCATCGCCACTGTAGCCATACTGACAGTTAGCGCACTATTGTCATTGTCCATCGAATTCGTACAGATATATTTTCCGCAACGCACGGTGTCGCTAAACGATGTCATTGGTGAAACCATGGGTGCAGCTATCGGGCTTATCTTGTGGTGGCTGTTTGCGAGCAAGTGGCGAATATGGTTATTGAGATTTTGTTCTAATATGAGTGTTGCCTCTCGCATCAGGCAATCGCTCTATGGGTACTTGGCAGCACTGCTATTTTATAACTTGCTTCCGCTTGATCTGACCTTGAGTCCTTACGCACTGTATGACAAATGGCAGGCGGGGAATATTCGCCTAGTACCGCTGTCGGTTTTTTTAGGCGATACGGCAGAGGCGTTGTATGGGCTTGTTACCGACGTGATAATCTGGTTGCCGATAGGCGCTTTGTTGGTGCTAGATAAACCGCTTCGGCGGTTATCGGTAGCACAGGCTCTGATCTTATTGGCAGGGGTGATCGAATTTTTACAGCTATTTGTCTACTCCAGGGTCACCGATCTGACCGATGTCTTCACAGCACTTTTGGGAGGATGGTTAGGGGCAATATTCATGCGGCCCTATGTTAATAGGTATGGTGCCAAGAATATAAACAGCATTTTGATTAAGCAGAAACCGAGCTCTAAGCTGAAGTATTATTTATTGCTGTTTTTCTTTGCGCCAATGATGTTATGTATATTGTTCTGGTATCCCTTTAATTTTCATTTTAGCGTTGAGACTTTTCATGCGCGGATAGGAAAACTATTTTCAGTTCCTTTCATGTCATACTACTTTGGGACTGAATACAGGGCGGTCACAGAACTCACGAGGCGTGTGTTGTTTTTCTTGCCACTCGGAGTGATCGGCGGCTTCGCAATGGCTCATGGCAGCGGCTTTAGCCGTGCTCGGTTGCTGCTTATGGGGCTCTATGTTTTTGTTGTGGCGACAATCATAGAATTGGGCCAAGTGATGCTGCCAGATAAGTTTCCAAATTCTACCGATATCGTTCTAGCGACTCTGGGCGGTGTATTCGGCATGATAGGAATAAAATGGATCTTACTTGGGTTAGAGGCACCCCAAGGGAGCCAAGATGCACATAAAGTTCTAGCGCCAGTGGTTGAGGCGCCAAGTATATCAGCCGTTAAAAACGGTGTCAGTGTCAGAACAAATAGCACTATCAGTCCTCATGTCTATTTATCTCTGTTGTTGGCCGCATCGATAGTGATTTGGTTTATCGGAACCTGGCATGGTATGCCATACAATATTCGTGAGCTTTTCGACACAGGGTTTCCATTTGCTACGGCGTTGTTCCTGTCCCTTTTCGCCGCATGGGTTTTTGTATTTCCGGTTTTACTCATGGACTGGGTGCAGCGTTCTCCTTCGCACGGCTGGCTTGTGTTGTGTTATCCTCTCATTCATGGTGCGGTGGCTTGGTTGTTGTTATTTGTCGCTGTTCCAGTCGAGAGCATAGATGATTTGGTTGGTTATCCAATTTTAGATATGCCGGCTGCAATGGAACGGTTGGGCAGGTTTATTGCGCTTTTTTCCTGGTTATCCATGTCCTTGTGGTTCAGCCTGGCCTGTGTGAAAAGATTGGAGAATCGTGCGCTGATTTGGAGTGGCACGGCTATCGCCGTACCCATTTGGTTGTTGATTTCCTACAAACTTGTGGTGGATTGGGCGGCAACTGATAATATTACCGAGCTCATGGCAAACAACGCTTCTTTTAGCTCGGTGATATGGCTGTTTCTTGCGTTATGGTTAATGTATGTACCTGCTTCTTATGCGGTACATCGGTTGGATATCCGCCACTTACATCATGTCATAATATTGTTAGCATTACTGCCAGTGTGTGTGGTGTTGGCATTTTTCTGTGCCAAACTGGGTACGGAGCAATGGATTGTGAAGTATGACAGAGTGTTCTCAGCACTCCAGTTTTTGCTGAGCAGAGATCGTGACAACTATGTTGCCGATAATGAACTCTTTTTCCGCTTTCTTATTCTAAACCTAGCTATTACGCTGTTGATGATATTCTACCAATGGCCAATAGCCAGGCGACAATATGGCGAACAACGGAATTCTAACTTAGAAAAGAGATGACAATCACAGCTCAGGTTTGAATGAAAACGTAACACGATTGATGAAGCCCGGACTAGACAAGTTTCTAGTTATTCCAAATACATCACTGAGAACGTTTGCAATAGCACGGATGCTGAATGCTGGAGCTTGCGTGGTGATTAAAATTATATTTGATGAAACTAATAGCATTGAGTCGGTCAGCGAAGTTGAATAATTATAGAGATAATTCTCAATACCGTGCAGATATAGATGGTTTGCGTGGAATAGCCGTCTTAAGCGTGATTCTATTTCATATTAATCCTGAGCTTTTGACGGGTGGTTTTCTCGGTGTAGACATATTCTTCGTCCTTTCAGGGTTCTTGATTACTAATCTATTGGTGAAAAGCGTAGAGAAGCATGGACGACTAGATTTAGTAGGGTTCTACGTGAGGCGTATTAGGCGCATTATCCCTGCATTAATGTTTCTAGTTTTTTGTGTCTATATATTTGGATATTTTTTTCTAGCACCACCAGATTTTTCTAGCCTTTCGCTAAGCTCGATCTGGGCTCTTTTATCAGCAGCTAATATATATTATTTTTTGTATTTAGATGAGGGCTACTTTGCAGCAGATAGCGCGGAACAACCTCTATTGCATTTGTGGTCCTTAGGGGTAGAGGAGCAGTTCTACCTGATTTGGCCATTTTATGTTTTTATTCTTTGCCGGACCTTGATTAGACCCTCGACGAGAATGTGGGTGACAATGGGCGTAGTGGTATCGTCATTGGTTTTGGCTCAAATGTTGATCACGCCCTATCATTCATTTGCATATTATATGCTGCCGACTCGATCATGGGAGTTGGCGGCAGGTGGTGTTTTAGTTTTTAGTGGACTGCAAAACGCTAAACCGCCTAAATGGCTAGGTGAACTCCTCGCATTAGTCGGACTAGTGTCCATTTTGTTCAGTCTTGTCTACGTGACTGAATCGCATGATGTGCCCGGATTTGCAGCCGTACCAGTGGTGCTCGGCACGACCTTGCTGATCTATGCCGGGCTCCACCAACAAACTTTCATAAATCGAATAGTATCTACGAAAGCCTTGGTGCTAGTTGGTCTGGTATCTTATTCGGCCTATCTATGGCACTGGCCGATTATAGCATTTCTGAAATACAGTTCGCTTGAGATAACCACGACAATTGGAATATCAGTCATATTGGCTACGTTTTTTTTCGCAATATTGAGTTATCAGATGGTTGAAAGGCCTCTTAGGTATTTTAAGGCTTCGAATCGTAATATCTTGGTGGGCTATTTTTTAGCGCCCCTGTTAACTGTCTCTGCCCTATGTTTCGCTGCGCTGCTATTAATCCAAACTCAATCGGGTTGGTTATACGATTGGTCTAAGTATCAAGTGATCACGAACACACAGCCAGCGTTTGAATATGAATATAATTGTCAACAGACAAACTTTGATGTTAACCAATTCTACTTATCACGATGTGTATATCCACAAGGACAGGAGCCGACTGTACTGTTGGCCGGTGACTCAATTGCTGCCCAATATTTAGGTGCTTTCCGAGTGCTGGCGAAACATTATGGCTTTAGTCTGCGTAATTTAACTCAGAGTTCTTGTCCTTTATTGACTGAGGCTAATGATTTGCACTGGGTGGATAGAAAATATCGCGATGACTGTATAGCTTATTTAAAATTTCTTTCTCAACAGCTTTCCAGTTTTGACACGATAATAGTGGGCGGCAGTTGGGCTACATATGAAAAAAAGGGTGAGCCATACTACCGAAAATTAATGGCACAAACGATTGATAAACTTGCGAAAGAAGTAGAGAACATCGTCATCATGGGTAAAAATCCTAATTTTTCTGGCTATCAGGCTGCTTGTGAGCAACGCCAGGTAAAACTCGGGTTTATGGAATGTGATGCATCTAGATATAATAAGCCAGTGTCTCGCATGGGTGCTAATGAGTTCCTGCGTGAGTTATCAGAAAAGTACGACAACGTGCACTACTATGACATAGCCGAACATCTATGTGCCGATGGCATTTGTTCACCCTTTAAGGATGGTCAGCCGCTTTATTACGATTCTTTGCATTTAAGCATGGAAGGATCGAAGTATCTTGGCAAGCATATGCTGACCACTGGTAGCGGCTTGCTGAACATCATGGATAGTATCTTTCAATAAGATCAATCCATGTGGAAAAGTTTAATTGATTAATCGAACAGCGACTATCGACTATCCGCTGACGACGATGCGATAAACTACGTTACCGGTCGCGATCACCCGATTACTCTGTTGTCCCATTACCCAGACTTCATTCAGAAATAATTCATCTCGTTGCCAGCGATTGCGGCCTACTGCGGTAATATTTTCGCCATTTGAAGGTTGCATAAAGTTGACATGCAGCGCTGGGGTAGAGGCGCGATGCATGCCTAGCTCTACCATGCTCCAAGCTGCCATGGCGCCAGTGGTATCGATTAAAGCGGCCACTGCGCCATCTTGTAAATTGCCATGCCCATCTTCTAGTTTATCCTGAGTATTCATACAAGCCACTGAATATCCGGACTCCATATGTTGTACATCCATACCTAAATCGCCGATGAACCCCTGCTGAGTGAGTAGCTTACCCATATCACCTGCGGTAAAGGTCTCAATACCTAACTGTGCGGGCGTAAGCTCGCCTGGATTAGCAACTTTTTTCGCGCTCGTTGGGCCGGTGCGCACGGTAACACTACCACGGGCGACAAATTTGTTATCACCCTTAAGGATATCGACACTGATAAAACTTAACTCCTTGCCTTTTCTCAGCACTGTGGCAACCGCATCAATGGGTTCAGAGATAGCGGCGGAGAGATATTGTACGTCCTGATCGACGACAGTAATCTCGCACTCTTTGGGATCCGTTTGTTGAGACATTTGTGCCGCCATACGCGCGCTCAAATTAATTAAAGAGGCGGCCACGCCACCGTGTAGCATACCGCCCATATTTGAATTTTCATCTTTGTAAGGTAGGTTCAAGCGCACCGTTTCCACATCGGCCGATGCAATGGTGGCGCCGAGGCGGGTCAAATAGGGTACTTGGCCCCAGTACTCTTGTAGATTTATTTTGTCCATTTATCTTTCCTTTGTGATATCAGATCATTATCAAGGGCAAGCAAGTGAATAGTATTCGATTTATTGTGTCAGGCAAGATTCCTTCACTGCTGTTTCCAAGCTTCCGCCTCATTAGAGTTCGGTTTAACCATGACTGCAAGTGATATTTCTGAGCGTTGTCGTTCCTGTTGGTTGTTTGCGCAGGAGAAGTTGATTGTCGTAGAAGAACAAAAAAATATTGTATGGACTAATAAGCTAAACTTTATTGTATTAGGGGTTTCTAATTGGTCTTATCGAAACTAGCCACACCTAGTAAATCTCCGTCTCGTGTAACGCATTGCAGTAGTATGCATTTTTGACTTCTACCCTGGGAGTCGTTTATATAGGGTGAGAAAGAAAAATGGAGACCAACCGTAAAGGGGGATAGACACAGATGGATTTCAACGATAGTCCACAGGAAGTAGAAATCAGAGAAGAAGTGCGGGCCTTTTTATCTGCCCATTGGCAAGAACGCGATCCGAATGACGAAGAGGGCGCCATGTCGATTTTCTCCGAGCGGGAAAATCCAGAGATGATACAAGAGGCTAAAGCGTGGCAGCGTACCAAAGCGCAGAGTGGTTGGGCTGGGGTTACTTGGCCAAAAGCCTTTGGTGGTCGGGGAGGCTCTCTATTGGAGGCCATCATTTTTTCGCAAGAAGAAGCCAAATTCAAAACGCCACCAGATATTTTTATGATAGGTATCGGCTTAGCTGGGCCCACTTTACAGGTGCATGGTACCACCGCGCAGAAGGAGCGCTACTTGCCTAAAATTCTCAATGCCGACGAGCTTTGGTGTCAGCTATTTAGTGAACCGGCGGCGGGCTCTGATCTCGCAGGGTTACGTACTGCGGCGGTGAAAGAGGGCGATGACTGGATTATCAACGGCCAAAAGGTGTGGACCTCCGGTGCTCACTATGCAGATTGGGGGATCTTGGTGACGCGAACCGATCCCACCGTGCCGAAGCATAAAGGCATGACTTATTTCGTCGTGGATATGAAATCTCCTGGAATTGAGATCCGACCGATAAAACAAATCACCGGTGGCGCTAACTTTAATGAAGTGTTTTTTACCGATGTGCGCATACCCGATGCAAACCGCATTGACCAGGTAGGCAACGGCTGGGCAGTGGCATTGACGACACTCATGAATGAACGCATGTCTATTGGCGGTGGCATGGGCATGATGGGTGGTCCGGGCATGTTGAAGAACCTAATACGTTTGACGGAAAAAAATTATATCAATGGCCAGCCGGCGCAGAATGATCCCTATGTGCGTCAAAAGCTCGCTCATTTTTATGCACAAATTCGGTCATTGGAACTCAGTGGGAATCGCATGATGTCGCAACTGAATAAGGGCGGCGTACCAGGCCCGGAAGCCTCCACTCTAAAATTATCTCTTGGCATTTTGATGCAGGATCTAGCGGCTTTTTGTATGTCTATTCAGGGTCCAATGGGCATTAGTCTGGATGACACAGCTTTTTCGAATGGTTTGTTTCAAGAACTCTATCTCGGTATGCCTGCCGCACGTATTGCTGGCGGCAGTGATGAAGTGCAAAGAAACATTATCGGTGAACGCATGCTTGGTTTGCCACCTGAGCAGCGGGTGGACAAGGGCATTCCATTTAATGAAATCCCCACTTCCGCGCGCGTGGCTTAGTCTTGTAGCGTAGGCATACAATAAAACGCTGCCTTGGCAGCGTTTTTTTTAGCACTGGCACTAGGTGTCGGTACTACGCATCTCCCGACCTTTGGGTCGGGAGCGGATTGAGACCCTAAATACACGCCAGGATGCAGCGTTGTTAGCAGAGCAGATAAAACCTCTAGTTTCCGCAGACTAACCCGACCAATAAAACATCAATTTAGCCAATATCACAATCGCTAACATATGGACGAATACGCTCAGATGGGTAACTTGGAAGCGCGTGGAAGACATACAACCATTCTGTGCTGACCGCATCGCAGTGATAAAATGAATGAGAACACTGAGGGCGAGCAAAATCTTTAGGCCGAGTAAAATGTGAAAGGATGAAGACACCAAATCTCCCCAGTCCTTTCCTCGTACATGCCAGTGGGTAAGCCCAATACCTGATAAAAAGAGTGTAGCGACCACCCAAGGCATTACCAGCTTGGCGCGCGAAATAATGCCCTCTTCTACCTGGGGCATGAGTTCATCCCCAATCCGGCGACGCACTCCCTCTAATATCACCACTTCAAAGAAGACCACACCAATAAAAAGTACTGCGCACAACAAATGCACAATATGAATGGTCGCGTAATTCATCTGATCTCCTCGACTGACATCACAAACTCAGTGCTGCTCATCTGGCTATTTTTCTATTGTGGACATATCCAGAGTATGAATGCCCCGGTACTGCCAGCAACCACGAAATAGATCCGTGGGCACTGCATATG
>DJFZ01000027.1:0-49452 GCA_002432655.1 Thiotrichaceae bacterium UBA5859
TTAGCAGTGCAACTGATGGCCCGTATCAGAATAACTTTTAATAAACGCATTGAAGTGTCTGCTCTGTTTACCGCACAAACAGTTGCCGAGTTAGCCAAACTGATCGACCAAGAACAGCGATTAACGGAATGGTCACCAATAATTCATCTGCAAAGTCAGGGTAATCAAATACCTATATTTGCAGTCCACTCTGGTAATACTTTAGTGGTCACCTACAACGAAATTGCTCGTGGACTAGGGAAAGAACAACCATTTTATGGTATTGAGCCGAGAGGTTTGGTTGAGGATCAACAGCCGTTTGATGACCTGACTGAAATGGCTTCTTTTTACATAGAAGCACTACGCCACATTCAACCTGAAGGACCTTATCGACTAATGGGGCACTCCTTTGGAGGGCTTGTCGCCTTTGAAATGGCACGACAATTAGTAGAGTTAGGCGAGAAGGTGGATTCTTTGATCTTAATTGATACCTATTTACCTGATTATATGACGGGATTTTCATTGACACATGCGGAAAATTTCTATGATCAATTTATTCAAGAAAGTGATGAATTAAGTAGAGATGAATTTATTACCATGGGTGATGAAGAGTTGGCTGATTTTATCTCCTCTAAGAGTCTTGGTTTGTTTGATGGCGAACAGATAATGCATAAGTTACGTGTATTGCGTGGTTTTGATAATATGGTTAAAAGTTATCAAATCCAGGATTATCCTGGAGATATCTTATTGTTCAGAGCTGAAGAAGAGGTGACTCGACAACAGAAAGAATTTGGTAGCACAGATCTTTCAGCAGGGTGGCAAGAGAGGATATCTGGAAAAATAGAAGTGGTTATAGTTCCTGGTAATCACGATAGTATGTTGCGACGAGAAAAAGTTTCCGATTTAGTTATTAGATTGCAACAGTCGTTAACGAAAAATTCTTAGTATGCCGTCAGGAATATCACCTATTTACTTATCTCTCCCGCCTGAAACGTATGCTAAGCTCCCAAATACAGCGGAGATTTAGTCTTTGTTTCCCGTGCAGTAATTTTCAATAAAAGTAAAAAACCAAATTGAATTAGAATGTATAAACTCCAGTCTGAGTGACCGGCTATCTATGGTGAGAATTACTGATAGTGATTCACTAAAGAGAATCAATTTGTCTCTAGCTAAATACATCAACGGAAATGGATAGGGTGGTGAGTCAATCTAAAAATGCATCAGAAGCATTGACCTGTTAGTAATTATTAGTCAGCACGAAAAAAATATGGATGGGGTATAAAAACTCCGTAATGACTATTCCTTTGCAGCGCCTCCTTTTGTTGAATTTCTCAGGATAATATTTATCGACAATACACACATCAGCTGGGTTTGTGAAAAATAGCTGCATCCATTTCCAAATTAACTTGGAGTAGTAATTATGAATAGGCCGATGCTTTATTAAAACACTTTAGGTTGCCTAAGCGAAGATGGTTGCCAAAGTAATACTCGGCTAGTCATAAAAATATCTATTGTTAATTGACTGGAATATGGAATAACCGATGCATATTCGTAATAAATAATCTACTGAAAAGGTTTTTATCAGTTAATTATTAGTTTTGCTATTTTGACCTTTAAGATTATTTATAGTTAGAAAAATAGTGAATAAGTATTAGTTATTTACCTAACAAAATTATACTTAACACTGAATAGAAATGTTTTTGCGGTGATTAGAAATGAATATGTGTATCTTTGTAATTCACCAAGCTATGTGGCGAGTAGAACAAATAGAAAATTTGGTGAGATTGAAAAAATTGCAGCAAAGGAGAAGAAAATGTCCGTGATTGTTGATTCGAATAAACAGAGCAGTATAAGCAAACCGCAGTCCGCTGAAGAAAAAACAAGCATATTTTTACCAGTGGATGAGCAAGGAATGCCGCGTGTTCCCTGGAAAGCGCTAGCCATCATTGCCACTGCCGTACTTGGTTTTGCAATATGGTATCGATGGTATTTACAAACTTACGGTTTTGATTATGGTTTGGATTATTTTGAGCCTGAATTTCAAACTTATTGGATGAGGTTATTTTATATTCAGATGATTGGTATTCCATTAATGGCTGTAGTGGCCGTTCCCTATTTGTGGTTTACGCGACCGAAAGATCCTCATGCAGCCATGACGCCTGAAAAAGAGCTAGGGATTTATTATATGATTTTTGGTGCATTAGCGATTACCAGCTTGGTTCTATTAATCGCATTAGCATTGGTGGTGGAAGGCGACGCGGCTTGGCATCAAACCACAATTCGTGATACCGATTTTACACCGACCCACATACAGCTCTTCTACCTCATGATTCCCGCCATTATTACAGGTATTCCGATTGCCATGGTTTGGTTGCACACACGTATGCCAGATTTTATCGGTCGTATTTCTGTTCCTCTGTTTACTGTAATTGCAGGTGCAATTCTGATTATGCCTAACGTAGGTTTCAATGAATGGGGGCACACTTTTTTCTATGCGGAAGAATTGTTTGGCGCACCGATTCATTGGGGCTTTGTGATCCTGGGTTGGGGATTTTTTGGTCTAGCTGGGTTTATATTACAGTGTCTCAATCGCGTGAGGGTGCTGACTACTGTTGTTGATGGGCAGGCACGTAGAGACACGGAGGCGAAAATAGCTGTCTAGATCTAAAATATCAGTACAGTTGTCAACTAGTGAGCCGCCCCCATTCAGGGGCGGCTTTTTTATCTACCAATAGTTGCTTCAACTGTTCTACAGAAGTTTTCAACACTCTTGAATCTGGGCGCATAGACATCTAGATGTCTATTTGATGAGGCGATAGTGTGACTATACGCGCAATTACTCACTAGCTGGGGATGGTTATGGGCGATTGAGGTAGCCTGTTTATATCGAAGTGGAGAGTTGCCTCGCGCCAAATTTCTTCCAAAGTCCCTTCTTCTAAATCTGCTGAAATAGGCTGATTCAATAGGCGAAGAATCTTAATCGCTAATTGTCTTGGGCTGTTTAGATCTAAAAGAGTTTCTGAGGTAGATTTGCTTATTTTGTTTTTATTATTTTTCATTAGCAAAGGTATATGCAAATAGTCAGGGGTGGTATAACCAAGTAGTTGTTGTAACCAGATTTGTCTTGGTGTGTTATCCAACAGATCCGAGCCGCGCACCACTTCTGTGATATGTTGAAGTCTGTCGTCCACAACTACCGCTAACTGATACGCATAGAAACCGTCTCGTCTGCGTAGCACGAAGTCGCCGATATCGAGAGATAGGTTTTGTTCAAAATGGCCATGTAACAGATCTTTGAAGCGAATTGTTACGTTCGGCACCTGAATACGTAATGCCTGTAATTCACTTGAAGAGATGTTTTTTGTCCTACAGGTTCCGGGATATTTGAGCCCATCGGTAGATAGGTTTTGAATGTCGCTACGAGAGCAGATGCAAGGGTAGATATTCTCTCTCTGTCTTAGAATGTTTAGCGCACGCTCATAATCTTGCAGATGTTGGCTTTGATAATAGACGCTTTCATCCCAACAGAGGCCCATCTTTTCTAAATCGATGAGAATGGAATCTATACTTTCGGAGCGGGCCCGTGTTCCATCTAAGTCATCAATTCGTAGTAACCACTGACCATTCCGGGATTTGGCCCGTAAGTAACTGGCAACCGCTGTAAAGAGTGACCCTAGATGAAGCTTGCCAGTGGGTGATGGGGCGAATCTTCCGCGATAGGCAAGATTGAGATTCTTGACCCCAGATACATCACCAGACAAATCCATCAAATGGGGGAGTTAGGGTACAAATTATCAGGATCAGCCACCGTATTGGCGTTCTTTAATTTCTGCCAATTGTTTGCAGTCAATGCACAAACTTGCGGTCGGTCTTGCTTCTAGACGGCGAATCCCAATTTCGATGCCACAGGTTTCGCAATACCCATATTCGTGCCGCTCGATATTATTGAGTGATTCTTCGATCTTTTTGATTAATTTTCGCTCACGATCCCGAGTGCGCAGCTCTAGACTGAATTCTTCCTCCAAAGTCGCCCGATCATTTGGATCAGGTAGATTGGCAGCATCATCCTGGAGGTGGTGAACGGTTCTATCCACCTCTTCCATGAGTGAGCGCTTCCATTCTCTTAAAATATTGGTGAAATGCTCCAATTGAGCTGGGCTCATGTATTCTTCGTTTTTTTTAGGCTTATAAGGTTTAAAACCAAGAAAACCCAAAAAAGAATCTGATGTGGCCTGAGCAGTTGTGGTTTTCTTTTTTGACATATTCTAATCCCTGCAAAATAAGGAGGCGATTCTAATCATAGTCGGCTATTGGGTGCAAGTGACATCCTGGTAAAATTAGCTTCTTGGGTCGCTGCAACTCTACTTAACTTAGTGTATCTTGGATTAATTAATTAACAATTACTAAAGCCCCTCTATTTGGCGACAATCGGAGTACATTTGTAGCCATGGAATCACATCGACCATTATCCAGTCGACTTGACTCAATTTCCCCTTTCCATGTAATGGATATTTTGGCGAGAGCGAAGACCCTCGAGTCTGAGGGGCGCCATATAGTGCATATGGAAGTTGGGGAGCCTGATTTCCCGACTCCAGAGCCTGTGAGAAAGGCTGCGGCTGATAAATTGGCGGAGGGACACATCCATTATACGCCTGCGCTGGGTTTGACTAGTCTTCGCGAACGCATTTCCAGATACTATAAAGATCGGTTTTCTTTAGAAATATCATTAGATTGCGTGGGTCTGAGTACGGGTGCATCAGGAGCGTTGCAATTGCTTTTGGCAGCATTGCTGGAGCCAGGTGATCGGGTGTTGATGAGTGATCCGGGTTACCCCTGCAATCGCCATATCGTGACTCTCTTTGGCGGTAGCACCAGTTTGATCGCGGTAGGTGCGGAGAGTCGATTCCAATTAACTGCCGAAATTTTGGCGAAAAATTGGCGTTCAGGCACTAAAGCGGTAATGCTGGCCTCACCGGCCAATCCAACCGGAGCAATTATCCCATATCAGAGCATGCAGGAAATTTATCAGTTGGTTTCCACTCAGGGCGCGGTACTCATAGTGGACGAAATTTATCAGGGACTCACCTACGGTATAGAGGACTATTGTGCCGCCGAGATTAGTCCTGACATCGTCGTTATCAATAGCTTTTCCAAATATTTTGGTATGACCGGATGGCGACTTGGCTGGTTTTTGGCGCCAGAGTGGTTGCTCGCGGCGGCAGAAAAAATTGCACAAAACCTCTTTTTAGCACCTCCTACCCTGGCGCAATATGCAGCTTTAAGCGCATTTCACACAGAAACCATTGAAATTTTAGAAGCGCGCAAGAATGAATTTGCCCAGCGCCTGGATCTCATGGCCACAGAACTACCCAGTTTGGGGTTTGAACTAGCTGGTAAACCGGATGGGGCTTTTTATCTCTACGCTGACTGCCATCGACTGTGTGGGAACAGTTTACAATTTTGTCAGCAATTACTGGAACATGAGGGCGTGGCAATCACACCCGGTATAGATTTCGGAAGCTATCAGGCCGATGCATTTGTGCGTTTTGCTTGCACCACAGAGCAGTCACAGTTGCGCCTAGGTCTAAAACGAATCAAACAATTTTTGGCATCTGGCGCCCATGCAGTTTGAACCTCCACTACAGCGCGGCACGTTGGTACGGCGCTATAAACGATTCCTGGCAGATATTTTAAGTGAGTCCGGCGAATCCCTGACGATTCACTGTCCCAATACCGGTTCCATGCAAGGATGCTTAAAGGCGGGTGCACCAGTGTGGTACAGCCGCTCGGACAATAAGAAACGCAAGTATGCATATACCTGGGAGATGATTGAAATTGAGCCCGGTGCACGGATCGGCATTAATACCCACCTGGCCAATCAATTAGTCAGGGAAGCGTGGCAAAAACAACGAGTAACCGAATTGACAGACTATGTACAAATAGAAGGTGAAAAAAAATTCGGGCTGGAAAATAGCCGTATCGACTGGCGATTGACAGATAAGTGTGGCGCCGCATGTTATCTCGAAGTCAAGAATGTGACCTTAGTAGAAGATGGATGCGCGTATTTTCCGGATGCGGTGACTACGCGTGGACAAAAACATCTCCGAGAATTAACCCATTTAGCGCAGTCGGGAATACGAGCAATGCTATTTTTTTGTGTACAACATACGGCGGCAAGAAAAGTGGCGCCTGCAGATCAAATTGATAGTCTATATGGTGAGTTATTGCGCGAAGCTGTTTCTTCAGGTGTGGAGGTGGTAGCGTATCGCGCCGATGTGGATCCTTCTGGTATTGAATTAATAGACAGCATCCCTCTCATACTCTCCTAGTGGGTTTTTATCTGATCTATCCTCTATAGCTGATATTGAATGAAAATTTTTAAGTTTATATTTTTTCTGGTTTGTCTCGCATTTTCGCTATATTTATGGCACTTGAATCAACAGGTGACGGCAAAATTCGAAGGTGTGCGTTGGGCGCTGCCCGCACACGTTTACGCGCGACCACTGTCTCTGTATTCAGGTGCGCCCATCAGTCAAAATGCGTTCGAAACTGAGCTACAGTCCTTAGGATATAAAAAAGTATCCCATGCTGAAATGCCGGGGAGCTATAACCGTTTGGGCCAGGACTTTTCTGTGGTAACCCGGGGCTTTGATTTTTGGGACGGCTCTGTACCCAGTCGACGTTTACGTTTAGGATTTTCTCGTGGTCATCTAACCAGTATTCGAGATCAATCCACCGCTCAACCAGTCGAGCTATTTCGTCTGGAGCCTCAACGTATCGGCGGTATTTATCCCAAGCATAATGAAGACAGAGAATTAATACAGCTGTCTGATGTGCCGCCTCTACTGATACAAGCACTATTGGTGACAGAAGACCACCAATTTTATCAACATTACGGTATTTCTATTAAAGCCATTGCCCGCGCTTTGGTGGCCAACATACGTGCAGGTGCAACAGTGCAAGGAGGTAGCACCCTTACCCAGCAGTTGGTAAAGAACTTCTATTTAAGTAACGAACGTACCTTACAACGCAAGGTGAACGAAGCTCTAATGGCATTATTGTTGGATTTTCACTATAACAAAGATGATATTCTCGAAGCCTATTTAAATGAAATTTACATGGGGCAACAGGGTTCCCGAGCCATTCATGGTTTTGGCTTGGCCAGTTGGTTCTATTTTGGACGGCCATTAGCCGAATTGGATTTGGCGCAGTTATGTACTTTAGTGGCGATTGTGAAAGGACCCTCCTACTATAATCCTAGACGCCATCCCGAGAGAATTACTCAACGACGTAACTTGGTACTCACTAAGCTCTATGAACAAGGTTGGATAAGTGAATCCGTGCTGCAACAGAGTTTAGGGTCGGAATTAACAATTGTCAGCGCGCTGGGGCCCGGATCCGCTCGCTATCCTGCCTTTGTGACCTTAGTCCGCCAACAACTTTCTGAAGACTATTCAGCAGATGTATTGCAAAGTAAAGGTTTGCGGATATTCACCACGCTAGATCCATATGTACAGTTTCATGCTGAACAATCTTTACGGACACAGTTAGCGCTACTTGAAAAGAGAGTGGATGTAGCCCCAAATGAATTGCAGGGCGCAATCGTTGTCAGTTCCCGTCATACCGGTGAAGTGCTGGCACTTGTCGGTGATCGAAATCCGAAAGCAAATGGGTTTAATCGGGCGCTACATGCACAGAGACCTGTGGGTTCGCTCATCAAACCTTTTATTTTTTTAACGGCTCTGTCTCAGCCGGAACAGTACCAACTATCAACCCTACTAGATGATGCTCCCTTGACTCTCGCGATGAGTCGAGACCAAGAGTGGCAGCCACAAAATTTTGATAAGGAGTTTCATGGCATGGTGCCCATGCATCAGGCGCTTAAGCACTCCTACAATGTGGCTTCTGTGCGGTTGGGGTTAGCACTTGGGCTAGACAATGTAGTGGCAGACCTGCATAGGGTGGGATTGAATCAGTCAATTATTCCTTATCCTTCTCTTTTGCTAGGTGCCATTGATCTTTCCCCTTTGGATGTTACTCAGCTCTATCAAACCTTAGGCATGGGTGGGTTTTACACACCGCTACGAGGCATCAAAGAGGTATACGATAGCTATGGAGAGCCCTTGAATCGTTACCCAGTGTCTGTGGCGCAAGTTTTTGATGAAGAACCGGTCTATCTGGTCAATCGAGTGCTACAGGATACTGTTCGCAGGGGAACGGGACGCTTGCTTTATCAAACTCTCGATAGAGATATTCAGGTGGCCGGTAAAACAGGTACTACGGACGATCTTAAAGATAGCTGGTTCAGTGGTTTTACTCAAGATTACGTAATTACAGTATGGCTAGGTCGAGATGACAATCAGCCCACTGTATTTACGGGTGCCACTGGTGCATTGCGTGTGTGGGCGGAGTTAGTAGAACGACTGCAGATCCGCAGTTTGCAGCTCACGGAGCCCCAGGGAATCGAATATGCCTGGATCTCTAATACCACTGGTTGGCAGGTATCGAGTCGTTGTCCTGGCGCTGAACAACTACCCTTTATCAAAGGCAGCTTACCCCCACGCTCCCGGCGCTGCGATCAGCAAAGTTCCTTGATAGGTGCTAAGCTTCCTCCTGAAGCGACAGATAACCCGTTAGAGAGGGCTAGGAATTGGTTAAATAAATGGTTTTGAACCTTGCCAAAATTGGCATTTTAAGAACAGTGGTCTTATTGGTGTTCGTAAGTATGGGCGGATGTACCTTCCTGGACAATCGTTATGAGGTAGAGCCAGAGTATGATCTTGGCAAACCAAAAAAATTGCGAGCATTGCCAAGTATATTTGCGCCCCCAGAAAATACGGCTAAAACTAACCCTGCGGTAGAGTCACTCATTCAAACGGCACGGGAACAAGCTCACCTGGGTAAGTTGTCCTTGGGTTTAGCGACGTTGGAGCGAGCGTTGGCGATAGAACCTGACAATGCTCGTATTTGGACAGAGATGGCGCGTATTCATTTCAATCAGGGGGAATGGATGCAGACTATCGAGTTGGCTCGTCGCTCAAATCAATTGGCTAAAGCGAGCACCAGTATTAAAAAAGAAAATTGGGTGCTGATCCATCGTGCGGCGCAACGGCAAGGTGACCAACTCCTTTCCGACGAAGCGATGAAAGCATTATCAGAGTTGAATCGAGTACGGCCTTCTTTTTATTAATTAGTAAAAAAGTCTCCAAAGCTTGATGTAATATATTATTAGATTTGCGAATTGTAGGTTAAAAAGTGTCTGTTTATAAATTAGATAAACTGATGGCGGAAACTCGGCGATTGGCCGCCGAATATCGCAAGACCACTGGTAGCCCCTTGGCTGTGAGTGGGGAGTTGGCACGCTTTGATGCCGCGCGCCTATTGGATTTAGAACTATGTGAGCAGAGAGGGAATGGTGTCGACGCGATTGGTCGCGGCGAACGTGCGGGTAGAAAAGTACAAATCAAGGGGCGTGTGATTTTTGATGAACACAAAGGCGGGCAGCGAATCGGTCAACTCAACCCTGAAGGTGAGTGGGATTCGGTAGTGCTCATCATTATGGATGAAGAGTATCAACCAGTGGAAATTTTTGAAGTCACTCGTGAAGCGATCATGGATGCGATTGCGAATAAGCAGGAGAGTCAGCGCAGCAAGCGGGGCGCGCTGTCTGTTGCCAAATTTAAAGCCATTGGGGAATCCGTTTGGCGCCATGATGAGCGGTCTGGTTCCGGCGCTACCGATTAACCTTATCGCACGGTTCTGTTCTTAATTTAAGTTAATTTCATTATGTCCTATCAAACTAGCGCAAACTGCTTTAGTGCCGACGGCCCTTTGGCTTCGTACATTGAGGGTTTTGCGGTGCGGGCGGGACAACAGGATATGGCGTTGGCTATAGAACAGGCCATTGACAACAATAGCCAACTGATTTGCGAGGCGGGCACGGGTACAGGTAAGACTTTTGCCTATTTAGTACCGGCATTGTTGTCCTCATCACAGGTGGTGATCTCCACTGGAACGAAAACCTTACAGGACCAACTTTTCCACAAAGATATTCCTCTGGTTAAAAGTGCCTTAAACAGCCAAGCGGATGTGGCGTTGTTAAAAGGGCGAGCAAACTATCTGTGTTGGTATCGTTTTGAACTACACCGAAAAAGCTATGAATTTAGTCAGGTGTCTTCTCAAGCGCAACTGCAAAGTTTGGCGGATTGGGCAACGACGACACCCACCGGTGATTTGAGTGAAGTATTGCAAGCCGAAGCGCTCACTTCCGTTTGGCCTGCTATCACCAGCACCAACGAAAATTGCGTAGGGCAAGAGTGTGCCGATTATCAGCGATGTTTTGTGGTGAAGGCTAGGCGTGCTGCTCAAGAGGCGGATTTAATTATTATCAACCACCATCTTTTTTTTGCCGATGCGGTCATACGTCGCGAAGGCTTTGGTGAGCTATTACCCGAGGCCGGTGCGCACATATTTGATGAAGCCCACCAGTTACCGGAGTTGGCGTCGTTGTTTTTCAGTCAGTCTGTGGGACATCTTCAGTTGATGGAATTGGCCAGAGATTGTCAAAATGAGGCAGTCGAGGCAGCGAAAGAATTTGTAGACTTGCGCCGTTTGACCGAACAGCTGATGCAGCAGAGTAATGATCTGTTATTTGCTTTGGGCGAAGAACAACGTCGACCTTGGCAACAGCTTAGTCAACAGCACGGCGTAACAAAGGGTGTGGAGAGTGTGCGTCTGACATTACAAGAATTGAGTCAATTGTTGACGGAAGCGAGCAAACACCACACTAATTTTAGTCCTTATTTACAAAGAGCGAATTCGCTCCTCAATCGTCTACAAGCGACGACTGGGCAGGCAGAAGAAGATACCGTCCAGTGGGTGGAGATCCGCAGACGATCCTATGGATTGAACGCCACACCTCTATCTGTAGGGCGTCAGTTTCAAGAACTACTGGAAACGAAAGGCGGTGCCTGGGTATTTACCTCGGCGACACTCTCGGTGAATGGCGGGTTTGACCATTTCACCGATGGTATGGGTTTACGAACGGCAGTTTGCGAGCGTTGGGAAAGCCCCTTTGATTATAGTGCGCAGGCTTTGCTTTATTTGCCGAAAGATTTGCCACCACCTAATAGTCACTCCTATACCAAAAGCATGATGACCGCTATTTTGCCGCTGCTGAAAGCTAGCCACGGTCGGGCTTTTTTACTCTTTACCAGTTACAAGGCGTTGAAAGAGTCAGCAAAATTGCTACGCGCTGAAACTGATTACACTCTGTTTATTCAGGGGGAGATGCCAAAGTCGCAAATCCTGGCTGATTTTCGTACCTGTGACAACGCAGTGTTGCTGGGTACCAATAGTTTTTGGGAGGGCGTGGACGTGAAAGGAGAGGCGCTGTCCTGTGTCATCATTGATAAGTTACCCTTCGCTTCGCCAAGCGATCCGGTACTGCAGGCCAGACTAGAGGCTATGAGCCAACAAGGCCAAAATGGATTTATGCAGATCCAGATCCCCCAAGCGGTGATCATGCTGAAACAAGGGGTGGGGCGTTTGATTCGTGATGAAGGGGATCATGGCGTGATGGTAATTTGTGATCCTAGATTGACGCATAAGAGCTATGGAAAAATATTCCTGCGCTCTTTACCGCCGATGCCGGTGACCCACGACATCAATGCCGCGCAACTTTTTTTTAGTGATGATCCTCGATGAAACTGCTTGCCATTGAAACTGCTACTGAGGCTTGCTCTGCAGCCTTGTCTGTAAATGGGGAGATCAGCCAAAAATATGAGGTTGCCCCGCGCCGCCATACGGAGTTGATTTTGCCTATGGTGCAAGGCTTATTGGCGGATGCAGATCTCTCTCTGCAACAGCTAGACGCCATCACTTTTGGCCGCGGTCCCGGTGCTTTCACCGGAGTACGCTTAGCTACAGCTGTGGTGCAGGGTATGGCCTTGGGCGCGGATCTGCCGGTGGTTCCCATTTCTACTTTAGCTTGCTTGGCTCAGGGCGCTTATCGCGCGACTGGACAGGGGAATTGGTTGGCGGCGATCGATGCGCGCATGTCGGAGGTCTATTGGGCAAATTATCGAATAGATGCCGGCGTTGCTTGCCTACTGGGAGAAGAAAGGGTGTGTGCACCCAATCGGGTGCAGCAGGTAGTGGAAGCCAGCTGGCAGGCGGTAGGGAGTGGTTGGGTGAGTTTCGGCGAGATTTTAAGCGAGCATCTGAACATTGATATTAGTTTATGTGAATTGGTGCCTTTTCCGCAGGCACAGGATCTCATTCCATTGGCCTTGGCTGCTAAGACCCGTAACGGTTGGGTGCCAGTAGAACAGGCGTTACCCCTGTACTTACGGGACAAGGTGGCAAAGAAAAAGTCTTCCTAACTGTCTGCTCGGTTACTCCCACACAACCCCGTTCATCCTATCGAATTTATCGAAATAAAATGTTCAACCTCACTGTCGACAGATAGACGGTTGAGTGGTGAACCCACCCGCCTCGCGACTCATTAACTAAGCGGAAATTTATTTATAGATTTCATCTCACTGGCCGTTGTTGTAATAGACCGACTTAGAAATCGTTGGCGGTCAGAGTGTACCTAGTTATTCACGGAAGAAATAAAGCGAAGCAAACCAAATCAGTAGGGTAAAGCAATGGGTAAGATTTTAAAGGGATTCATCACATTAACACTACTCGGATTATTACTCAGTTGTAATGGGGATGATGATGCCTTCATCCAAGGGGGCTCTGGTAGCGGTACCACGGCTGCCGCAGCGAACAATGCACTTGTGTCGGGTATCACCGTCATTACTGGTGCGGATACCCTGGCTGCCGATGGCAACTCAACCGTGCTGGTGCGTGCCACCGTAGTGGATTTGGATGGTGCGGCCATTAGCAATGTCTCTGTGGATTTTACCACCAGTCTAGGTTCGCCCACGAATTCTACTATAGTCACTGATGGTAACGGACTGGCAGATTTTATTTTAACCGCCCCTGAAACATCTGGTACCGCACAGATTGTGGCCACCACAGGGGGATTTTCCGCTTCAGCTACCATCCAGTTCTTAGCTGGGGTGGCGAGTGCCGGAAATTCATCTATTACCGCGAGCCCCGCTACCTTGGCCGCCGATGGTGCCTCTGAATCTACGGTTACCGTGACTCTGGCCGATGCCAACGGCAACTTGGTGGCCGATGGCACCGAAGTCACTCTGACCACTACCGATGGCACCATCACCACAGCCTCGCCAGTGACCACCACCTCCGGTCGTGCCACCTTTACCGTAGTGGCGCCCAGCAGTGCGGCTACCGCTACCCTGGCCATCTCTGAAGTCCCTGGTCTTACCGGATCTCTCTTTTTTGGTTCTCAGGCCACTGGTGATCCGGCTAACATTCAAGTGACGGCAGGCGCCACCAGTATTTTTGTGCAGGATGTAGGTAAAACAGCCAATACCACCATTTCTATTCAGGTATTGGATGCAGCAGGCGAGGCGATAGATGAAACCTTGTATGGTGATACCAGCTTAAACAACGTCCAGATCGAATTTTTGTCCGCGCCCAATGGAGAAGAATTTATCAGTGGTACCGATGCGGCAGGTAACATCGTCACTGCTAAGGCAGGTGAGAATATTAGCATACGTACCGTAAATGGATCTGCGACATTAAATCTGCAATCCGGTACGTTACCGGGTGTACTTGAAATTAGAGTCACCGCTCTGCTCGACAAAGATGGAAATTTACTACTAGGCAATGAACAAATCGTTGCTGCTCTACCGCAAATTGTGATTGCTTCTGGACCTCCTCATACAATTGTGTTGACTTCTCCAGTGGTTGATTCAATCACGAATTTAGGTGGGGGAGTCTATCGACGTATTGGGACCGCGATTGTCACAGATCGATGGGGTAATACTGTCCCAGACGGCACCGCTATTTCATTCGGATTGGTGGATTCTGTCATCGCCATGGGTAATGATGGTGTAGTGGCTTCGGGTTCAGCGACGTTAACGGGTTCAGGTTATCTTGGTGATTTTCAGTTTGATGACACTATTGTTCGTAATGGTACCAGTCGCGGTGTACAGCTCAATGATCGAATGCTTATATTGAACTCAGCATTCGCCAACAAGAGTCGATTTGTGAGCAGCGTGGCCAGTAGTACCACCTTAGATGTACAGAGTAATTTTGCCTCTAACGAAAATGGCTTGAATTATTTAGTCGGCTCTTCCTTGGTTGGTGCAAGTATTTCGGGTGAGGATGAATCAGGAAACTTAACCAACGGACTAGGTACCACAAAAGATGGATTGGCGACTGTTCGTGTCACCTATCCCGCAAATATTAGTACCATACTTACCGGGTGCTATGGTTATTCGGATAGCACTGATCCTACAACTTATTCCACATTAGACACGCGTTATGGAAAAGAGGAATCTGCCCAAGTAATAGTAGTAGCATCTGCAACAGATAGCAGTGCAACCACTACGAGTGCCGGACAATTTTGTTATGGCGCTATAGCGCCATCCATTATAGATCCGACGCCGGATTCATGGGCTGCAGCTGGTGGTACCGTATCATTTAGTGTGTTTGTTACCGACGCAAATGAAATTCCATTACCATTCACTTCGGTGTCGGCAAGTGTATCTTCTATAGAGCGCGATGCTGCCAGCACTTTAACTGCATCAGTGACTGCTGGGCCGGGGCGAACTAATGCTAGTGGCATCACTACTTTTGATGTTACTTTGGCCGGAACTGGTGTTTCAGGTGATACTGTCACAATTCAAATTGGTTCAGGCGAGACCACAGTAGACGTCACGGTTGGTGTGCCTTAGCGCTGATATAAATTTCGAGTAATATTTTTGAATAGATACTCTTTAAATAATTTAATTGATCAGTGTCTATAAACTCATCCACCCGGTGAATGCTCGCATTCACCGGGCCTAACTCCACCACCTCCACCCCCATCGGTGCAATAAAGCGTCCATCTGAAGTACCGCCGGCGGTGGAGAGTTGCGGCGGCTTGCCAGTGATTTCTTTAATGGCTTCTGTAACTGCTTCTACCAGTTTACCTTTTGGGGTTAAAAAAGGTTGCCCGGACAGGTGCCACTCAATCTTATAATCCAATTGGTGTTTAATTAAGATCTCTTCGGTGCGCTGTTGCAACGCTTCCGCCGTCACTTCGGTGGAGAAACGAAAGTTAAATAACACTTTGGCATCTCCTGGAATCACATTGGTGGCGCCAGTGCCGGAATACATATTCGAAATCTGTAGACTGGTGGCGGGGAAAAATTCATTGCCTTGATCCCACTCTATTTGAGTGAGCTCTGCCAATGCCGGCAAAGCCTGGTGAATAGGATTGCGCGCCTGTTGCGGGTAAGCCACGTGACCTTGGATGCCCATTATTGTTAAAGTCGCGCCCAAAGAGCCGCGGCGACCATTTTTGATCACATCACCCACTCGCTGACTGCTGGACGGCTCGCCGACGATGCAATAATTGATTTTGATCTGTTGCTGTTTTAGCCATTCCACTACTTTGACTGTGCCGTTTATGGCTGGGCCCTCTTCATCGCTAGTGATAAGAAAACCAATCGAACCCTTATAGTTTGCATTGGCTGCAACAAAGTTTTCACAAGCGGTGACCATCGCCGCGAGACTGCCTTTCATGTCGGCGGCACCGCGACCATAGAGTTTTCCATCACGGACTGTGGGTTGAAAGGGATCACTGCTCCAGGCGTCAAGCGGGCCGGGAGGCACCACATCTGTGTGGCCGGCAAAAACTAATAGGGGCGCACCTGTCCCCCGTTGCGCCCAGAAATTTTGTACCTCACCAAAAGGTAGACGGGTGACTTGAAAACCAATTTTTTCCAGGCGTGCGATGAGAATATCCTGACAACCTGCATCTTCCGGCGTGATAGATTGACAACCCATCAACTGCATGGCCAATTCAACGGTGTCAGAGTGTGTCGAGCTCATGAGAGAAAATGTTCTCGATAGGTGTCTTCCTCAAATCCTACCCACAGTCTGCCGTTATGCTCAATCACCGGACGCTTTATGAGAGTGGGGGCGGTGACCATCAGCTCGCAAGCTTTCTTTTTATTCAGATTGGTTTTTTCGCCTTCCGGCAATTGACGCCAGGTGGTGCCGCGGCGGTTCACTAATGCCTCCCATCCGAGTTGTTCGCACCATTGGCTTAATAGTTTTTGGCTGATACCTTCCTTTTTGAAATCATGAAACTCAATATTGATCTCATGATCGGCAAACCAGCGCCGTGCTTTTTTTACCGTGTCACAGTTCGGTATGCCGTACAGGCGTATCATTCCACTTCTCGTAATAGTTCATTTAAGCCCACTTTGCCTCGAGTTTTTTCATCCACCTGTTTCACAATGACAGCGCAATATAAGCTGTATTTGCCATCCTTAGAAGGTAGGTTGCCCGGTACTACCACACTACCCGCTGGGATACGCCCATAAGTGATTTCGTCGGTGAGCCGGTTATAGATGCGTGTACTCTGGCCAATATAGACACCCATGGAGATGACCGCGCCTTGCTCGACAATCACACCTTCAACGATCTCAGAGCGGGCACCAATGAAGCAGTCGTCTTCAATAATGGTAGGATTGGCTTGCAATGGCTCTAACACACCGCCAATGCCCACGCCACCGGATAGGTGCACGTTTTTGCCGATCTGCGCACAAGAACCTACGGTGGCCCAGGTATCTACCATGGTGCCACTGTCCACATAGGCGCCGATGTTGACGTAGGAGGGCATGAGAACCACATTGGGTGCCACATAACTGCCATAACGTACAGTGGCAGGGGGCACTACACGCACACCGCCTTGTTCAAATTGGGGCGCGTCTAGCTCCGCATATTTGAGGGGGACCTTATCAAAAAATCGCGTATAGCCGCCCTCTATAGGCACGTTTTCATGCATCCGGAAGGAGAGTAGTACCGCCTTTTTTACCCATTGGTGCACAATCCAGTCGCCATCAATTTTTTCTGCCACCCGCAGTTCACCGGAGTCGATGCACTCCAAGGTCTGTTTGATGGCTGCAATCACGTCCTGGGGCATATTGTCGGGCGAATATTGCGCACGATCTTCAAAGGCTTGTTCAATAGTTTCTTGCATGGTCGCCATATGGGGCTCCTACTAATTAAATTGAAAAATTCGGGTAGCTAGAAGTTCTGTTGGCAAAAGGTCTGGATGCGTTCCGCCGCTTGTATACAGTCCGACAGTTCGGCTACTAAAGCAAGGCGAACATGTTTTGCGCCTGCCGCCTCCGCTCCATCCGTGGCACTGAGATAACGACCTGGTAGTACCGCCACCCCCTGTTGTTGATAGAGCTTTCGCGTGAACTTTTCTTCGTCGCTGGGTACTTTGGGCCATAGGTAGAAACTGGCATCCGGCTGGGTGACTTCCACCACTTCTGCGAGCATGGGCAGGATCTTAGTGAATTTTTCCCCATATAACGACCGATTTTTCTGTACATGGGTTTCGTCTGACCAGGCGGCGATAGAAATTGCTTGGGTCAAGGGCGACATCGCCGCACCCTGGTAGGTGCGATACAAACGCAAGTGTTCGATTAGCTTTGCGTCCCCGGCAATTAACCCGGAGCGCAGTCCGGGCAGGTTGGAGCGCTTAGATAAGCTATTGAAAACCAAGCAATGTTCGAATTGTTCATTGCCCATCATGGTAGCAGCTTGCAGCAACCCAGGTGGTGCTTGTTGGGGTTCAAAATAGATTTCGGAATAGCATTCGTCCGCGGCAATCAGAAAGCCGTAGTGCTGTGCCATTTCGATTAGTGACTGCAATTGTTCCTGGGTGTGTACGGCCCCGGTGGGATTACCTGGGGAACAAATATACAGTAACTGGGTTTGTTCTAAGATAGATCTAGGGATCACATCATAATTGGGAATGAAGTGATTCTCCGCATCACACCTTAAATAGTAAGGTTTGCCTCCAGCCAGCAGCGCCGCACCTCGATAAATTTGATAGAGCGGATCTGGCATCAGCACATAGCCCCCCTGCTTACGGTCGAACAGGGCATTGGCCGTCGCAAACAGTGCTTCTCGGGAGCCGTTACAACTAAGTACTTGGCTAGCAGCATCAATGCCCTTGAGGTGAAATCGGGTAGTGAGCCAATTGGCGATGCATCGACGCAACGCTTCCGAGCCAGATGTGATCGGATAGTGCGCCAGTTGATTGATAGAGTGGGATATAGTGGTTTGCACAAAATCGGGCATGGCATGTTGGGGCTCACCGACGGAGAGAGAGATCACTTTTTGTGCGGGTGTAATGCCTTGATATAACGCTTGCAAACGTTCAAAGGGATAGGGCTTAAGGCTCTTGAGCGCGGTGTTCATGGGTTAACCCTGGGAGCTCTCTAAGCTATTGATGATAGCCTCTTGTAGCCGTGCGCATTGTTGCTGATTGCTGAGCGGACTATTATTGTCGTCGGTAATAAAAAAAACGTCTTCTACTCGTTCACCCAATGTGGTGATTTTAGCATTTTGTAGTCGAATACCTAACTGCATAAAGACGTGAGCAATGCGCGCCAATAGACCGGGTCTATCTGCAGCAATGATTTCTAATACGGTGCGATTGTTGGAGTCATCATAGCTAAAACTGATGTGTGTGGGGATGGGGAATTGTTTCAGTACCCTGGGTGTACTGCGATTGATATCTGGATCGGGTGCACTATTTTCTCGCATCACTTGAGTGAGTTCTTTTTCTATTTGCGCGAGACGATCGCTGTTTTCAATCGGTTCGCCATTCAGTTCCAGAATGATATAGGTATCCAAGGTGCGGTTTGTATGGGTGGTGATAATTCTAGCATCGACGATGTTGAGGCCCATTTTTTCTAGAGCCGTAGTGATAGCCGCAAAACGATGCTCACCACTTTCATCGTGGACAAAAACTTCTGTGCCTCCTCTTTCAGTACAGCTACGTACTTGCACTAAGGGTTCGAGCGGACTCTTTTGCTTCACGAGGCATTGGATCTGCCAGGCGATTTCGCTGACAGAGTAGCGAAAGAAATACTCATCATCAGTTTGCTCGAAAAAATTGTCGATCACGTCATTACTTATCTGGTGTGCAGCCAACAGCATTCTTACTTCTTGTTGGCAGGTTTCTATGAGCTCATTGCGATCAATTGGATGTTCTAAACCACGGCGAAGCGCGGCACGAGTGGAGCGATAAAGATCAGCCAAGAGTGCTTCACGCCAACTGTTCCAAAGTTTGGGGTTGGTGGCACGAATATCTGCCACTGTGAGCAAGTATAGATTGTTCAAGTGTGTGTGGTCGCCTATCTTGTGTGCAAATTCATGAATGACCTCAGGATCCGATATATCTTTGCGTTGCGCCGTCATCGACATCAGTAAATGGTACTCTACTAACCACGCAACCAAGCGTGCATCGTAACGACTTAAACCGTGGTTGATACAAAAATTTAACGCGTCAGTGGCGCCTAATTGACTGTGATCTCCGCCCCGGCCTTTGGCGATATCGTGGAACAAGCCTGCCAAGTACAGCAGATGAGGTTTCGCAATTTTCTCTGCTACCTGCGAACAGAGGGGCAATTCATCGGCGTGTTCTTGAATAAAAAAACGGCGCAGGTTGCGTACTAGGAACAGAGTATGTTGATCGACGGTATAAATATGAAATAGATCATGTTGGGTTTGGCCAACGATTTGCCCGAAATTGGGTAGGTATCTTCCTAAAATGCCATACTTATTCATGCGTCGGAATTCATGGGTAATGCCGCGAGGTTGACGCACAATTTCCATGAACAGGCTACGATTTCCTAAGTTGGCTCTAAAACTATCGTCGATGAGATGGCGATGCTGTCTAATCAAGCGAATGGTGGAGGCACGAACCCCTTTTAAAAAAGGATTTTGTTGTAGTAATAGAAAGATTTCCAAAAGCGCGAAGGGGTGGCGTTTAAATACATCTGCGTCATGGGCTTCCAAGTAGCCGCTATTATTCTTAAATCTTGCATTTACCGTGATGGGTTGCTTCTCACTTTTGGCGAGCAAAATAGCTTCTTCAAAATGTTGTAGTAGCATCTCATTGAGTTGTTCTAATTCCATCACCGTACAGAAATAGCGCTTCATAAAGGCCTCTACTGCTAAAGCCATATCTGTATCGTGAAAACCAAAATGGCGAGCTAACTGTCGTTGGAAATCGAAGAGTAGACGATCTTCTTTACGATTGGCTAACAAATGGAGTCCTAACCGCACCCGCCAGAGAAAATCTTGACCCTCCATCAGCAGTTGGTACTCAGCTTCTGTAAGAAAATCTTGTTCTACTAACTCATGTAAGTTTTGCGCACCAAAGTGGCGTTTTGCCACCCAGCCTATCATTTGAATGTCGCGCAAACCTCCCGGCGAGGTTTTGACATTGGGCTCCAAGTGATAAGCGGTATCTGAATACTTGTGATGGCGTTCAATTTGTTCAGTTAACTTGGCGCGAAAAAATTCTTCACTGGACCAGATCTGCTGCGAGCCTGTTTGGGTGATGAGATCATCATAGAGTGAGTGTTCACCGCACAGCAGCCGGGATTCAATGAGGTTAGTGGCAATGGTGATGTCTGCCTCCGCTTGTTGGATGCACTCCGCCTCAGAGCGCACACTGTGACCGATATCTAAACCCAGATCCCAAAGAAAAGTAATAAAAGCGCTGAGGTGTTGTTCCGTTTGAGCAGACAGTTTATTTCTAAACAAGATGAGCAGATCAATATCTGAGCCGGGATGTAATTCACTGCGTCCATAGCCCCCCACCGCCACTAGGCATAACGATTTTTCACTGGTGAGTTGATGTTGTGACCAAGCGCGCTCTAATAATTGATCTATCATCCAAGCACGTCCACACACAATTTCCGCTACGGGTGTGCCATCGTAATAAGCTTGCTCGATTAAGTTTGCCGCATCACTGAGAGCCGCTTTGAACAGCGGTAGTGAATCGGACGCTGTTGCTAAAGCGGTATCAAATTGATCCGCTTGAAACAACTGTTTTTGAAAGTTGGTCAACTGCTTAGAGACTTTTGTCTGGGGTGAGGGTGAGGACTTCAAAACTCTCTTCGGTCACCAGAATAGTGTGTTCCCACTGGGCTGAGAGGCTCCGATCTTTGGTAACCACGGTCCATTCATCTGGAAGCAATCGCGTGCCTGCTTTGCCGGCATTGATCATAGGTTCAATGGTGAATGTCATGCCGGGCTCTAGCGGCATGCCGGTACCGGGCTGACCAAAATGCATGACTTGAGGATCTTCGTGGAATATCTGACCAATACCATGGCCACAATATTCCCTTACCACTGAGAATCGCTGGGCTTCTGCGTGACTCTGAATAGCATGACCAATATCACCGAGTCGGACACCGGGCGCCACCATTTCAATGCCAATTTTCATGCATTCGTAAGTGGTTTCCACTAACCGGCGCGCCAGCACGCTCGGTTCCCCCACGTAAAACATACGGCTGGTATCACCATGAAACTTGTCTTTGATGACGGTCACATCTACATTGAGGATGTCGCCTTTTTTTAACTTTTTCGGTCCGGGAATACCGTGACAAACTACATTATTGACCGAAGTACATATGGATTTTGGAAAGCCGTTGTAGTTGAGGGGCGCTGGAATGGCTTGCTGGTGATGGACAATATAGTCGTGGCAAATGCGATCCAGCTCGTCAGTGGTGATGCCGGCAGAGATATAGGGCTCAATCATGTCCAGGACTTCGCAGGCAAGTCGCCCGGCTTGGCGCATTTTTTCGATTTCTTCAGGAGTTTTGATGGTTACTGGCATGAGGGACCCAGGTTTTAGTCCGCTAGAGGGGGGTGATTCCGCGGAAACGATTGTTGAAAACAGCTGTATATGGTATAAATCCGGCGCACTTTTCGCAATGTAAGTTGCTAATCTTGAAATTAATCCACACGTAGTCCGACACAACGGCCTGGGTGCTTGTCGAGAGATAAGTTGGTCGTTGGGGATTACGGAGGCTTAACCCAGACACAATTAGGAGGCATTATGAGTCAGGTGACCATGCGTCAAATGCTCGAAGCAGGTGTTCATTTTGGACATCGAACCCGATTTTGGAACCCGAAAATGGAACCATACATTTTTGGGCATCGAAACAAAATCCACATCATCAATCTTGAAAAAACCTTGCCCTTATATCGGGAAGCGACAGAGTTTGTTCGAGGGGTCGCGCAAAAGGGTGGCAAGATCTTATTTGTTGGTACGAAAAGACCGGCACGCAAAATCATGCAGCAGGAAGCGAGTCGCTGCGACATGTTTTATGTGTCTCATCGCTGGTTAGGCGGCATGCTGACCAACTATAAAACTATCCGGCAGTCGATTAAGCGACTAAAAGACATCGAATCCATGGAGCAAGAGGGTGGTTTTGAACTGTTGACCAAAAAAGAAGTGCTGAATCTGCGCCGCGAGAAGGAGAAATTGGAACGTTCCTTGGCGGGCATTAAAGATATGGGTGGCATTCCAGACGCACTTTTTGTGGTGGATGTGGGGCACGAAAATATTGCGGTCAGTGAAGCGAAGAAATTGGGGATCCCGGTGGTCGGTATCGTGGATACCAATCATGATCCGCATCCCATCGATTACCCGGTACCTGGCAATGACGATGCCATCAAAGCCATTCAACTGTACACCGCGGGGATTGCCGACGCGGTGTTAGAAGGACGCTCCGCGCGACGTGCAGAAGAGGGTGCGGTAGATGAATTTGTTGAAGTTGAGGAAACAGAGGCCGAGCAACTGACTGTATCCAATGCTGAGGCACCGCAGGTGGTAGCAGAAGCTAGCGCAGAGGCCGAGGTGCCCGAAGAGACTGTAGAAGTTGAAGCAGCATCTGCAGAGGACAAAGGTGAGGAAAAGTAAATGGCAATCACAGCGGCACTAGTGAAAGAACTGCGGGAGCGTACTGGTTCCGGCATGATGGAATGTAAAAAAGCTTTAGTAGAAACAGACGGTGACATCGAAGCAGCTGTGGAGCTAATGCGTAAAGCAGGCCAGGCGAAGGCGGATAAAAAAGCAGGCCGCATCGCAGCAGAAGGTCGCGTGGTGTTAGTGAAGAGCGATGATTCTCAGCAAGCCGTTTTAGTGGAAATAAACTGTGAAACGGATTTTGTGGCAAAAGATGAAAATTTTGTCCAGTTCTCTACCGAGGTAGCTGACAAAGTACTCAGTGAGGCGCCCACAAATGTGGAAGATTTGCAGCAGTACACCTTAGCTGACGGCGTGACAATCGAAGAAACCCGTCGCAATCTGATTGCAAAGATTGGAGAAAACATTGGTATTCGACGCTTTCAACGCATGCAAACTAATGGCATCTTGGGTGGCTATAGTCATGGTACCCGCATTGGTGTTCTAGTGGATTTAGAAGGCGGTGATGAAGAGGTGGCGAAGGATATTGCGATGCATGTGGCCGCCAGTCGTCCTATCTGTGTGGATGAATCGGAAGTGCCCGCAGAACTCTTAGAAAAAGAGCGTGAGATCTATTCCGCACAGGCACAAGAAAGCGGTAAGCCCCCTGAAATCATTGAAAAAATGGTGGATGGTCGAATCAAAAAGTATCTCAAAGAAGTGACCCTAGTAGGGCAGCCCTTTGTCAAAGATCCAGATCAGACGGTAGAAAAATATCTTAAGTCGAAAAGCGCTAAAGTGAATCAGTTTTTACGTTTCGAAGTGGGTGAAGGCATTGAAAAGAAAACTGAGAATTTTGCTGAAGAGGTCATGGCGCAGGCAAAAGGAAACTGAGAAATGACGCCTTCCGCCCCACCCGTAGTGAAGCGCATCTTACTTAAATTAAGTGGAGAAGCCCTACAAGGTGAGGCGGGACATGGGATTTGTCCGCAAATTGTGCAGCGCATGGCGACAGAGATCGCTGAACTTGTCGATTTGGGTGTACAGGTGGGTTTGGTCATCGGTGGTGGCAATATAGTGCGTGGTGCTGGCTTGGAAGAAGCAGGAATTAGCCGCGTCACCGGCGACCATATGGGCATGTTGGCCACACTTATAAATGCCCTGGCGATGCAGGATGCGCTTGAAAAACAAGATGTTGCCGCCCGGGTGATGTCCGCGATTAGTGTGCATGATGTGTGTGAAGACTATGTGCGCAGAAGAGCTATCCGCCATCTGGAGAAAGGGCGGGTGACGGTTTTTGCTGCGGGTACGGGTAACCCTTATTTCACTACCGATTCTGCTGCCAGTTTACGTGGCATTGAAATTGGCGCCGATCTGATTCTCAAGGCAACCAAAGTAGACGGTGTCTATTCTGCTGATCCCCACAAAGATCCCAATGCTAAATTTTTGTCTCGCGTGAAGTATGATGATGCCATTGAGCAGAAGCTGGGAGTGATGGATGCCGCCGCCCTGGTGCTCTGTCGGGATCAGGGCATTCCCATTAGGGTCTTTAATATGACCCAACCGGGCGCATTATTGCGTATTATACAAGGTGAAGACGAAGGCACTTTAGTGACGGTAAAAGGGGAATGAGCATGTTAGCTGAAATTGAACAGGATACCGAGGCGCGCATGCAAAAAAGCGTTGAGGTGTTAGAAAAAGAGCTATCAAAAATTAGAACGGGGCGGGCCCACCCCAGTTTGTTAGAACATATCACCGTTGAGTACTATGGCTCGGAAGTGCCCATCAGCCAAGTTGCCAATGTGAATGTGGAGGATGCGCGTACTCTGGCCGTCACGCCCTGGGAAAAACAGATGGTTCAGGTGGTGGAAAAAGCCATTATGACCTCGGATCTGGGACTCAACCCCGCCACTGCAGGCACAGTGATACGGGTGCCTCTACCTCCTCTAACGGAGGAGCGACGTAAGGAGTTAATAAAGGTGGCGCGCAGTGAGACAGAAAATAGTCGCATAGCGGTGCGTAATATCAGGCGGGACGCTCTGCAGGATTTTAAAGATCTGTTAAAAGAAAAAGAGATAAGTGAAGACGAGGAACGTAAGGCGCAAGAGCGCATACAAAAACTAACAGATCGATTCATTGCGGCAATGGATGCTGTTCTCGAGGCAAAAGAAAAAGATCTAATGGCCATTTGAATTGTGCCTGATTGCAGTGGAAATCTCCCATATCGCGCTCTTTTTAGTTCAGTTTTCTTAAAGGAACGACTCAGATGAGCCGTGCCATGTCTGATGCCTCTTTACCAAAACATATCTCTGTCATTATGGATGGTAATGGCCGCTGGGCCACCAAGCGCCACTTGCCCCGTTATATGGGGCATCGGGAGGGAGTGAAAGCGCTGCGGCAGATGGTTCGCCATTGCAATGATCTAGGTATCGACTATTTATCAATATTTGCCTTTAGTACGGAAAATTGGTCGCGGCCACAAAAAGAAGTAGACGTTATCACGAGGCTGTTTTTATTTGTCTTGCGCTATGACATCAAAGACATGCACAAAAATAATATTCGCTTACAGGTAGTGGGTGATGTCTCTCGCTTCAGCGCTCGTTTGCAGCAACGCATATTAGATGCGGAACAATTAACTGCAGAAAATAGCGGCTTAACTTTGGTGGTGGCAGCAAATTTTGGCGGTCGTTGGGATATTGTCAACGCTGCAAAAGCTATCAGTGAGCAGGTGGGGCAGGGGCAATTGTCAGCAGAGGAGATAGATACGAAGCTATTTTCAAATTATTTGGCATTCTCTAAATATCCCGATCCCGATCTGCTGATTCGCACTGGGGGTGAAATGCGAGTAAGCAATTTTTGTCTCTGGAATTTAGCCTATAGTGAACTCTATTTTACCCCCATACTCTGGCCAGATTTTACTCCCCAAGCATTGGATGCAGCTATTGACTCATATCGACAGAGGCAGCGGCGTTTTGGTCTAACCGAATCCCAGGTGGCGCAGAAATAGGTATGTTGGCGCAGCGAATATTAACTGCACTGGTGCTCATTCCGTTAGTCTTATGGGGCGTTTTTGCTGCAACTGATTTTTGGTTTGCTTCAGTGCTGGGTATTATTTTGTTACTAGGCGCCTGGGAATGGGCGAAAATGGCAGGGCTGAATAGCATTGGAAGTCTGTTATATCTGGCCCTGCTTGCCGTACTGTTTTATGGGGCGCAATTTTTACCACCTGTGGTGATTCTTTCCCCGGCGTTGCTCTGGTGGTCTGTGGCCATCGGTCTGGTGATCACTTATCCCAAATACCATGAATTCTGGCAGCAATCTCTGGCGGTTAGATTGTTCGCCGGATTGGGACTGTTAATTCCCACATTTGTCGCTTTGATTTGCATTCGGGATTCCGGCGAAGGGGCTTGGGATCTGGTCTATTTAATGCTGCTAATTTGGGGGGCGGATAGTGCCGCCTATTTTAGTGGTCGCCGCTTTGGCCATCGAAAGCTAGCACCTAAGTTAAGTCCCGGCAAAACTTGGGAAGGCTTTATTGGCGCTCAGTTGGCGGGACTGTTCATTGCCATTTGGAGTGTCTTTTATTTTGAGATCTCTTTTTGGTTTGCCCTGGTGCTTGCGGTCACTGTGGTGACCATTTCGGTAGTAGGTGATCTATTCGAAAGTTTAGCCAAACGTGAGAGCGGTGTGAAAGATAGCGGCCACATATTGCCAGGCCATGGTGGCGTCATGGATAGGATCGATAGCCTCACGGCGGCTGCGCCTCTATTTTCGCTATTCTGGATGTATCAGCCATGAAATCTCTTTGCGTTTTGGGAGCCACCGGCTCAGTGGGATTAAACACATTGCAGGTGGTGCAATCGCAACCGCATCAGTTTCGCGTGGTGGCGATCACGGCCCATTCCAACGTATCCGGTATGCTTGATTTATGTCGCCTACACAAACCTGATTTTGCCGTGATGTCTGCGGGTGATGCGGCGCTGAAGCTTGAACAGGCCGTACAGGCGGAGGCTTTACCAACAAAAATATTAAGCGGTGAACAAGGTTTAATCGAGGTAGCAAGTTTGCCACAGGTGGATGCAGTGATGGCCGCCATAGTAGGCGCTGCCGGTTTGCTGCCCACCTTGGCTGCAGCCAAGGCCGGCAAGCAAGTATTGTTAGCGAATAAAGAAGCGTTGGTGATGGCAGGCGCGCTTTTCACTCAGGCAGTGGAAGAACATGCCGCTACTCTGTTGCCTATTGATAGTGAACATAACGCAATTTTCCAATGTCTTCCTAAAGGACAAGTGCGCTCACTGACGCAGTCAGGTATAAAACGTATTTTGCTCACCGCTTCCGGCGGTCCATTTAGAGAGACGCCGCTGTCCCAATTAGCGACAGTCACGCCGCAGCAAGCGTGTAACCACCCCAACTGGGATATGGGTGAAAAAATATCAGTAGATTCAGCCACCATGATGAACAAGGGCTTAGAGGTCATCGAGGCTTGCTTTTTATTTCATGCTACTCTTGAGCAAGTGGAAGTGGTGGTGCATCCTCAAAGTGTGATCCATTCCATGGTGGAATATATAGATGGTTCGGTATTAGCTCAATTAGGTAGTCCTGATATGCGGGTACCCATCGCCCATGCCTTAGCTTGGCCAGAGCGTATACACTCTGGTGCACCATTTTTAGATTTGTTAAAAGTAGGGCAGTTAGACTTTATGCCGATGGACGAGATACGTTTCCCTTGCGTGCAATTGGCTCGTGATGCCTTTATTGCGGGTGGCACGGCCACTGCTATCTTAAACGCTGCAAATGAAGTGGCTGTGGCAGCGTTCCTGGAGGAGAGATTGCCGTTTTCTTGTATTCCTGCTGTGGTTGAGGCGAGTTTGTCTACTATGGAGATCTTGCCCGCTAATAATTTAGAGCTGGTATTGGCTGCGGATCAAGAGGCGCGCGCTGTCGCCAATGAGCACATTGTCAATCGTCAGTAGAATGATTTAAATATGGTCGTTATCGAATCAATCTTATCTTTTATTATCGCCATCAGCATTTTGGTCACTATCCATGAGTTTGGTCATTTCATCGTCGCAAAAGCGGTGGGTGTCAAAGTGCTTCGCTTCTCCATCGGTTTTGGACAACCCTTGTGGCGCAAACGGTTTTCTCCTGAAGGCACAGAGTTTCAAGTCGCGCTGTTGCCCTTGGGGGGATATGTCAAAATGTACGGAGAACAGGTTGACGCGGTGCCAGAGGAAGCGCGTCAATACTCCTTTGCCCATAAATCCTTACCTGCTCGTGTCGCCGTAGTCTCTGCTGGACCGCTTTTCAATTTTATGTTTGCTATCGTCGCTTATTGGTGTGTTTTTGTGGCTGGTGTAGTGGGGATGAAACCTATCATTGGCGAGGTGTTACCTGGATCAGCGGCCGCGGAGGCGGGGATGACCCCTCAAGATCAGATTGTGGCAGTTTCCGAAAACGAGGTTGTGACATGGGAACAGGTTTTTACGCTGATTGTGGACGAGATGTTGGATGCTCACCAAATACAGTTCACATTACAGAGTGAAGAAGGTGAACGTCGCACAGTGGAGTTACAGGTAGGGGAGCAGATCAAGCTAGATAGCATGGATAAGCTTATCACGACATTAGGTTTCGCACCTTATATGCCGCCCATTGAACCGAGACTAGGAACGATTCTACCAGACGGTGCGGCAGAGCAAGCCGGTTTAATGACAAATGACCTGATCTTGTCAGTCAATGGTGTCACCATCCATTCATGGAGTGAATGGGTAGAGTTGATTCGCCAAAGCCCAGAACAGCCGATGACACTCGTTGTCTTACGAGGGCAGCAGCAAATGCAGTTGTTGGTCACGCCTAGGTTAACCATGGAGGAAGGGGAAGCTGTGGGCAAAATAGGGGCGGGTGTGCAGTTACCAAAATCGCTGAACGCTGATCTGTTGGTAAAAACGCAATTCTCTCCCGTGATTGCTGTTGCAAAAAGTTTAGAAAAAACTTGGGAGATGACCAGCCTCACAATACGGTTAATGTTGAAGATGGTAATGGGTGAAGTATCGGTTAAGAACTTAAGTGGTCCAGTGAGTATTGCGCAATATGCTGGCTATTCTGCAGCAGATGGCATCTTATCATTTATGTCATTTTTAGCCATTGTCAGTATCAGCTTGGGTGTGTTAAATCTATTGCCGGTTCCTATCCTGGACGGTGGCCATCTTCTGTATTATGGTATCGAGTTTGTAACGGGCCGCCCGATTTCGCCTAGAATGCAAGCAATTGGTTTTCAAATCGGTATTACTTTATTGCTGTTTGTGACCTTGCTGGCTTTCTATAACGATATAATGCGTCTATTTAAGTAAGGGAAATTGCAAGTTAGTTATTTTCCGTAGGGATTTTATTCTTTCTCAGGCCATCAATTAAAGACTTCCGAGGCACAATGGATAGTGTTTTAAAATTTATCATGTCATTTTTTTCTTCAGCGTACAGCGCGTGGCGGCAGCTAAAAGTTAGCCGTTTAGCTTTGGTATTCTTGTGTGCTAGCTCCACCGCTTTGGCAAGTTTCGATTCGTTTGTGGTTGAAGAGATTAGATTGGAAGGTCTCTCTGGGATTTCTGAAAGTACTTTATACGACTATCTACCAGTAACCGTGGGCGATCTTCTCACCGAAGAAAAATTACCGCAGGTGATTCGAGGTATATACAACACAGGGTTTTTTCATGATGTATCCTTGGAGCGAGACGGGCAGACACTAATAGTAAAAGTGATTGAGCGCCCCACTATCGATGCAATCGAAATTAAAGGCAACAAGGCAATAGACGAAGAACTGTTACTGGACTCTTTGAAGCAGAATGGATTTAGTACTGGGCGTAAATTCCAGGTACAACAATTAGAAAGCATCAAGCAGGAACTATTGCAGCAATATCTTTCTCAAGGTAAGTATGGCGTCAAAATTAAAACAGAGGTGGAGGAGTTGCCGCGTAACCGGGTGAGTGTGCTCATTAAAATCGCCGAAGGTAAAGTGGCAAAGATCCGCCAAATTAAAATAGTCGGCAATGAACATTTCACCACCGAGGAGTTATTAAGTGAATTTCAATTGGGTAAAAAAAGTTGGTGGGCGATCTTTTCCTCGAAAGATAAATATTCAAAACCGAAATTGGCTGGGGATTTGGAGGCGTTACGTTCATTTTATTTGAACAGAGGTTATTTGGAATTCCAAATTAAATCCAGCCAAATTTCCATTACCCCGGATAAAAAAGATGTATTTATTAGTGTCAACATTGTGGAAGGCAATCAATATCGAGTGAGCAGTATCGATTTTCAGGGGGATTTGCTTTTTCCTCTGTCTGACTACAAAGAGGCCACCGCGCTTAAAGTGGGTGATGTATTTTCACGGCAGTTGATTACAGACGCGCAAAGCGTGATGACCGAAAAATTGGGTAATGAAGGGTTTGCCTTCGCTAACGTGAATGCAATCCCACAGATTGATCAAGCAAATCGAGAAGTGGCGATTACTTTCTTTATCGATCCCGGTAATCGAGTCTATGTTAGACGTGTTAATTTTGCTGGTAACAGTAAAACTCGAGACGAAGTCTTACGGCGGGAGCTGCGGCAAATGGAGGGCGGTTGGATTTCCACTCAATCAGTGAAACGCTCTCGGGTGAGATTACAGCGTTTAAGTTTTCTGAAAAACGTTGAAGTGGATACTGTGCCCATTCCTGGCACTGATGATCAGGTAGATTTAAATATTCGTGTTGAAGAACAGCCGTCAGGGAGTCTTCAGGTGGGTGCAGGATTCTCTGATGGATCGGGTTTTCAGGTGAATGCCAGCGTCAGTCAAGAAAATTTTCTGGGCACCGGAAATAATGTCAGCTTTGTATTTGCCAATACTGAGATCACCACGAACTATAGTTTTGGTTATACCAATCCTTATTACACCATTAATGGTGTGAGCAGAGGATATAGACTATTTTTTCAGGAGACTGATTTATCCGCGATTTCATTAGTGAATAATTTCTCTACCAATCGGTTTGGTGGTCAGATCAGTTTTGGTTATCCTATTTCAGAGTATCGAACCATGCGTTTTGCCGGTACGGTGGAGAGCTTAGAGTTGACGGTAGGCTCTTCCCCTAGTTTAAGTGTGCAAGAGTTTCTAAATTCCATAGACTCCACCGATGATTCTGTGGATATCGATACTTGGCGCTTGGATACCAGTTGGACCCATGACTCGAGAAATAGGGCGTTTTTTCCGGAAACAGGTGTGGTGAGCCGGTTCGGTACCAATATCACTTTGCCAGGCAGCGACGTGGAATTTATTCAGTTTGAAGCTAAAAACCAAATCTTTTTTCCGGTGTATGGAGATTTCGTTTTAACACTTGATAGTGAGATAGGGTTAGGGGATGTGTACGGGGGATCAGATGTCTTCCCACCTTATGAGAACTTTTATGCGGGTGGTTCGCGAAGTGTGCGCGGTTATGATGATCGCACTTTAGGACCACGGGTAATTGATGCGGATACATTACTACCGATTGATAGAGCAGATGGTGGTAGACTTAAGGTGTTGGCTAATGCAGAGCTGATTATTCCGCCCTCCGTTTTAGATACTGGGGACAACATGCGCTTGAGTCTATTCGTCGATTCCGGCAATGTATTCGCTACTGAGTCAGATTTTGATGTCTCTGATCTTAGATTGTCTGCAGGTGCGAGTATCACATGGTTAACGCCTGTGGGGATTTTAGTTTTTAGTTTGGCTCAACCTTTTAGTTATGATGAATGTAGTAGTGGTGAGGTCGTGTGTGATCGGGTGGAAAAATTCCAGTTCGCAATCGGCTCAAACTTCTAAGCAATGAGGTGTCCCGTGAAAAAAGCAACAGTCTTATCGTTTTTATTTCTTTCTTTTGTTATGACCACCGCGTTAGAAGCACGAGAGTTAAAAATTGGAACAGTTTCTCTGCAAACCATTCTGGAACGTGCGCCGCAAGTGAAAAAATTTCAGGAGGAGCTGGAGAAAGAGATGTCCGTTCGTGCGCAAGAAATCAAAAGTATGGACAAGAAAATCCAAACGCTAACAGAACAGCATTCCAGAGATGCTGCCATCATGAGTGAAGAGAGACGGCAGGAAGTCGAGCGGCAGATCATCGAGCTGCAACGGGACGCCAAGCGTGCTAAAGAAGAGTTTCGTGAAGATATGAATCTGGCAAAAAGCAGAGAATTGAAAAAATTGCAAAAACTGATTCTTGAAGCGTTGGATTCGTTTGGAAACGAACAAAATTTTGATCTCATCATTCAGGATCCGCTTTTCGCTGCAGACAGCATGGATGTGACCGAACAAATATTGAAGAAGCTCGAAACAAAAAATTAGCCTCAATTCGGTGTATGTGTCATGACTGGCGACACAAGTTTCACCTTAGCCACGCTCGCCGAGAGACTTAATGGAAAATTAAGCCCCCGCGCTTCGGCGGCAGAGAAAGTTACATCGGTTGCGACTTTGGCAGAAGCACAGCCCGGTCAAATAGCATTTTTTTCCCATCCTCGTTATCGTAAAGAACTGCTGCAAACACGTGCTTCTTGTGTGTTGATTCACGCCAAAGATGTGGCAGGCTTAGAGGTGCCTCATATGTGTGTGGCCGATCCCTACTTGGCCTATGCGCGGGTGGCACAATGGTTAAATCCTATTTCACAAATTCCATCCGGCAGGGGTGAGGGCTGTGTAGTGGCCGAAGGTAGCCGGATTGATCCTAGTGTCTATTTAGGCGCCCATGTTGTGGTAGGTCGAGATGTGGAGATCCATGCCAACTGTGCCATAGGTGCCGGAACGGTGATTGGGGATGGTACTGTCATCGGTGCAAACTCGCGGATCTATGCAAATGTGACTCTCTATGATCACACTATTCTCGGTCAAGATGTCACCATACATTCAGGTTGTGTGATTGGTGCGGATGGATTCGGTTTTGCGCCTTCAGCAGAAGGCTGGGTGAAAATTCCCCAATTAGGACGAGTTAGAATTGGCGATCGTTGCAATATCGGAGCGAATACCACTATTGACCGCGGTGCTTTGGAGGATACGATATTAGGGGAGGGGGTGATTTTAGATAACCAAATTCAAATCGCCCATAATGTCACTATTGGCGACTTTACTGCCATAGCAGGCTGCAGCGCCGTTGCTGGCAGTACTCATATTGGCAAGAATTGTTTAATTGCCGGAGGTGTGCGCATAGTAGGGCACCTCACCATTACTGATTCGGTACAGATTGAGGCCACCAGTTTAGTCACTAAATCGATCTCTAAGAAGGGCACTTATTCCTCTGCGCTTGCTGCGAGATCGGCAACTGGTTGGAAAAAACAACTTGCTAACTTGAATCGACTCAATAAACTAGTAGGAAGACTCACTCGATTAGAAAAACAAGTAAAAGAGTAACCACTATGAGTAAATCTGTAGTTGATATTGATATTAATAAAATCATGGGCTATTTACCTCACCGGTATCCCTTTTTACTGTTGGATAGAGTGGTAGAGGTGGTCGAGGGGGAATCTCTTAAAGCAATAAAAAATGTCACTGTCAATGAACCATTTTTCCAAGGACATTTTCCCGTTCGCCCTATTATGCCAGGCGTTCTAATATTAGAGGCAATGGCACAGGCAACGGGTGTGCTGGGTGCCCATACCATGCAGCTCGACGAATTGGGGGATACCATTTATTTGCTGGTTTCTATTGATAAAGCACGTTTCAAAAAACCTGCCGAGCCTGGAGATCAGTTGTTGATAGAGGTACAAAAATTACGTGTGGTTAAAAATATGTGGAAGTTTCAAACTAAAGCAACAATTGATGGACAGTTAGCTTGTTCTGCTGAAATCATGTGTGCCCACACCAAGGCTAAATTTTGATTCACCCCACAGCAATAGTAGATTCTAAAGCCGAGATTCATGAAAGCGTTCAAATAGGCGCTTACTCCATTATCGGTGCCGAGGCCACCATTGATGAAGAGACTTCCATCGGCCCTCACGTGGTGATCCAGGGTGATACCACTATAGGAAAACGCAATCGCATTTTTCAATTTTCGTCCATTGGGGAGATCCCTCAAGATAAAAAATATAGAGGTGAAAATACGCAGCTCGTCATCGGTGATGATAACTTAATTCGTGAATATTGTAGTTTTAATATAGGCACTGATGATGGTGGCGGTGTGACCAAAATCGGTGACCATAATTGGATCATGGCCTACGTGCACATTGCTCACGATTGTCAGGTGGGTAGTCATACAATTCTTGCTAATAACGCCACTCTAGCCGGCCATGTGACCGTTCAGGATCATGCCATATTAGGAGGGTTTGTGGGCGTACATCAGTTTTGCACCATTGGTGAACTCGCTTTTTTAAGTATGAACTCTTCAGTGAGGCAGGATGTACCGCCTTACATCACCGTTTCCGGCAATCCTGCCGCGCCCCGGGGTCTCAATCTAGAGGGTCTGAAGCGACGAGGAGTGAGTAGTGATGCGATGGCAGCATTGAAACAAGCTTATAAAATTCTTTATAGAAGTCAGTTCACATTAAACGCAGCCATCGAAGCGCTTTCTGCTTTGGCTCAAGAGTGTGAAGAGGTGTCTGAGTTTCAAACTTTTCTTTCAGAGTCTTTACACCGTGGTGTGGTACGCTAGCGGTTCCAGTTTTATTCTTTTCATTCGATTATGAAAATAGCCATTATCGCCGGTGAAGCTTCTGGAGATATTCTCGGTGCGGGTTTATTGCGAGCACTTAAACGTCAGCAACCTCAGTTAGAGGCGTTTGGTGTCGGTGGCGAGCAAATGTGTCAGGAAGAATTCCGTTCCCTGGTATCGATCGAAGAGTTATCCGTTATGGGACTCATTGAAATCCTCAAGCACTATCCTCGATTGAGACGTTTAAGAGCCAGATTAATTGCGGAAATCATTCAACAACAACCCGATTTAGTAGTCGGAATTGATATGCCCGATTTTAATCTAGGCTTGGAAGCAGCCTGTAAGGGTGCAGGTATCCAAACCGTGCACTATGTGAGTCCTTCTGTGTGGGCCTGGCGTCAGGGACGCATGAAAACTATTGCACGCAGCATCAATTTAATGTTGGTACTGTTTCCCTTTGAGTTAGAGATCTATCAACAGCACAAGGTACCGGCCATTTGTGTGGGACATCCGTTGGCGGATCAGATTCCGCTGACGCAGTCTGGTTCTCAGCAGAGTAAATCTAGTTTATCAGAAACACCTATCCTAGCTTTGCTGCCCGGTAGTCGTTTGGGAGAAATTCACATGCTAGCAGAGCCGTTTTTAAAGGCGGCAGAGTTATGGCAGCAACAGCATCCCGAATGGCAGTTAGTGATGCCACTGGTGACCCAGAGCGCTGTGGACTATATTCGGCAGCAACAGCAATTAATTTGTCCCACACTTGAGTTGCAAGTGGTACTAGGTCAGTCTCAATCGGTGATGCAAACTGCGGATTTGATTTTGTTGGCCAGTGGCACCGCCACTCTCGAGGCGATGTTGTTTAAAAAACCGATGGTCGTGGCTTATCGACTCAACTGGCTCACCTATCAGATCTTTAAAAGAATGATACGTCTAGATTATTATTCGTTGCCCAACTTGCTTGCACAGCGCGCATTGGTACCAGAACTCATTCAGGATGAGGTCACCGCGGAAAACTTATACCGATCATTAAAAGAACAATATGATGCCGATCACACCGAAAGAGAGGCAATCTTCACTGAAATTCATCGCCAATTGCGCTTAGACGCTAGTACACAAGCTGCCCAGGCCATACTAAAACTGGTCGCCGATTAAAAATACATTTCGTTTATGAGTTGTTCTGTTGAATAATTTTTAATGCTTCGTCCACATGTTTCTTAGCAGCGAACTGTGAAGAAAATACATGTTCTACGATACCTTCTTTATTAATGATGTAAGTCACTCGCCCTGGTAGGATGCCCATGGTCTTTTTGACCCCATATTGACGACGAACATCTCCGTCGGTATCGCTCACTAGTTTGAAGGGAAGCTGATACTTATGGGCAAATTTTTCATGTGAGGCGGTATCATCAGCGCTCACTCCAATCACTTCAGCCCCCGCATCCTTAAAGACCTCATAGTTATCTCGAAAACTGCACGCTTCTACTGTGCATCCTGGGGTGTCATCTTTAGGATAAAAATAGAGCACGACCCATTTACCCAGATAATCTTTTAGTTGTATTCGGTTTCCAGTTTCATCCGTTAGTGCGAATTCTGGTGCGGGATCACCCGGTTGAATACCAATGACATTAGCCATAGTGTTCTCCATCATTTTTGGTGTTTTGGATCCTAAGCCTAATCAAAGAGTCACTTTCTGGCAAGGTTTGAATTGTTAAGATTAAATTTGTTCAGCGTCAATAATTTATCTGGATTGCGTATCATATATATTTGCTGGATCTTAGAGTGCAGAGAGGTGATGAGCATGGCGGTTTCGATCCGTCCATCTTGAAAGAATAGGATCCCTGGCTCATGATTGAGCCAAGTGGTTTGTGGCGGTGCGCTTAAAGGGTAGCGTTTGCTAATGCCGGTTAGATAGCGGGAGATGGCGCGTATCCCAAAGATCGGTCTGGTGGCACATACTGCTTTACCGCCACCATCGGCGTATAATTGCACGTCTTCTGCCAGATAACTCACTAACTTCTCGCTATCCCCACTGGCCAAGGAAAGAAGTAAATTCTCCAAAAGTACTTTGGAAATAGGGCTGCTCTGTGATGTGTGCTGCTTTGCGGTAGATAATTTTGCGCGCGCCCTAGTGAGCTGCTGTCGGCTGTTTGATTCTGATATATTCAGTATTTCTGCAATTTCAGCATGGGAATGTCCCATTATCTCATTCAAGCACCAACAACAACGTTGCACTGGCGTCAGTGTTTGCATCACAGTCATCAGGCTAAAGGCGAATAGTTGATATTGTTCATGCTGCAGCTCAGGTGTCTCTTCTGTGGTTATTAGAGGCTCTGGCAGCCAAGGCCCCACATAGGATTCCCGTCGGACGCGTGCGCTTTTAAGGTGATCCAAACATAAATTCGTCTGGACTCTTACTAAGTAGGCTTCAGGATTTTCGACTTGTTTCTCGTCTTGTTGGTGATATCTAAGATAACACTCTTGAACTAAATCTTCTGCGTCTGCGGCACTGCCTGTTATGTGGTAACTGAGTGAGAATAAACGGTTGCGATACTGTTCAAAGTCAACTGGCATAAGCGTAATTGGTAAGGGTTGCAAGATAGCTTTCCAACTTGGAGACAGCTTCGTTGGCGGATTCGATGCTGGCATCACACAGTAGGTATTTGTCGCTACACCAATCGCCTGCGACGGCTAGACCGGGTAACTTATGAAGAAATACGGCGGTGGGTATGGCTGCTAGGTGGCTGATGATTTTCATTTTTGGCAAAAAGCGTTCTGTTATCAGTGCTGATTTCCAGCCGGGTTGAATGGTATCTAACCATTCTTCTAACTCCTGCTTTATCTCCATAGCGGATCCCTGTTCATCTCCCGTTAGATATTTTGCCACGTGCACTGTGTGCTGACTCTTTGGTGCCAGATGGGCTGAAGCGGAGTGCACAGAGAAATAATAGGGATTATCTAAGCCTAAGGCAAACAGGCGCTTTGGTTTTGGGAGATGAGATAATCCTAGCTCCCAACTGACGCCATGCACACTCTGTCCGGTAGGTAGATCTGGCTTAAAGGGTATGAGTAATTTTTTACATTCCTGATACGGTAAAGCTAGTAGGATAGCATTGTATCGAGCAACTTTTTGACTTGAACTTTCTACTTGCCACAAGCCATCCACTGGCTGAATGGACGATACAGCCGTCTTGCATTTGATTTCACCCTTGTGGTGCTTAAAATTTTTAGTGAGTTCTGTTACTAGTTTCTGCCAGCCTTCGTCTAAATATAGCACTCCTTGTCGTAACGAAAGTTGCAACTGTCGGCAGGCAATTTCGGCCGATAGTGTGTGCAGATCGTTTACGTAAGTGGCTAGTCTAATCAACGCTGTTAACCAAAGCTTTAATCGTCGATGATGAAATTGTTGTGACACCCATTCTGAAGCGCTTAGGTGGTTGAGGTGATTGGCGTCGATTTGTTGGCTGTTCGCCAGCCAGCGGACTAAGTGATATTTCTCTTGCCAGGAGAAAAATTGGCTGGTGGCTAACTGCCATAGATTGCCTGGTAGGACATATAATTGGTTTTCAAAAGATAAGTAGTTTTTGGTCAGGCTGGGTTGCGCCCCGCTCAATTCGACCCCCAGCAGCTCTAGGGTTTGGTAGGCGGATCCTCCCCGGTAGAGAGCGTGGGGTCCATAATTGAAGTGGAACCCTGAAATATTAGCCGTTTTAGCGCGTCCACCTAAAGTGTTCGATTTTTCATACAGGGTGACTTGGTAACCAGATTGACTTAACCGTGTGGCGCTGCTCAATCCGGCTAGTCCGCCGCCAATGACTGCGACATTTGGTATCGGTTTTTCGGTCGAATAATTTTTCATGTAGGCTCCTCATCAGCATGGATTTTATTGCTATTTGAGTTCTAGACGAGATAGCAGCACTACATGTGACTGATGCTATTTATCCATCTTCCTTGATACAATGTTCCCGATTCGCGCCCTATTTCGAGTTTCATGGGGATAAGAGTCCACATCTAGGTGCATTTGGCGTTGACGAATCTGATTCTGTCGACCGATCCAACTCCTGTTGTTGTAGTTAACCGTCATCCGTGACCTGAGGAAGTGATGAATACCGCATTAAGTCGAACCCAACAGGCGATACGAGTAACCTTAATTGGTAGTTTTGTAGACGCACTTTTAGGTGCAATGAAAATTATCGTCGGCTTTTTAGCGCATTCCCATGCATTGGTGGTGGATGGTGTACATTCCCTGTCTGATCTGCTCACTGATTTGGGTGTTGTGCTGGTGTCACGTTATTCCGGTGAAGATCCTGATGAGTCTCATCCTTATGGTCATGGTCGATTTGAAACATTCGGTACAGTGGTGTTGGGGAGCTTTTTAGTATTCGTCGCCTTGGCTCTTTTCTATGACAATGCACAACGCCTGTGGAACCAGGAAGAATTGTTGGTACCTACCTGGCCCGCATTGTTCGTCGCTTTTTTTTCTATTGTATCGAAAGAATGGATTTTTCGTTACACCAAGAGAATTGGAGAACAGATAAACTCCAGATTGATTATTGCCAACGCGTGGCACAGTCGAACAGATATGTTCAGTTCCATCGTGGTGTTCGTTGGTGTCGGTGGTGCCATGATGGGTTGGTTGTGGCTGGACTTGGTGGCTGCGTTGGCAGTGGCGCTACTGATTATCAAAATAGGTGTGGATCTCGCGTACCCAAGTGTTCAAGAGTTAGTAGATACTGCCTTGTCTCCGGAAGAGACGGAAAAGATCCGCAACTCAATATTGGAAGTGAGTGATGTGGTAGATGTGCATAGTTTGCGCAGTCGCAGACTTGGTCCTCACGCCTACCTGGATGTGCATATTCAAGTGTCACCCGACATCAGCGTTTCCGAGGGTCATCAAATTGCGCATTGGGCCAGTCGAAAAGTGATCCGTGAGTTTGAAGATATCGAAGATGTGACTTTTCACATAGATGCCGAAAATGATGATCTAGAAGATAAAGAGATCGGTGCAACCGAGTTATTGCCATTGCGCTCAGAGGTGCTAGCAATACTGCAGTCCCTATGGTGCCACATTCCTTATATTGAAAACAGGAATCACACAACTTTACATTACTTGGACAATAAAATTGCAATTGAAGTTTTTATGCCAATTGAACTGTTGTCAACACCAGAATTTGATACGGCTAAGTTCGAACTAGCTTTAAATCAAGCCACAAACAATCAACCCTGGGTAGCGGATATTAAAGTTTGGTATGGATAGTAGAGTTATTAAGTAGCCACTATCGCTAAATAAAACAAGCCTAGGCAACACCCAAATGCCGCAGTAAATATTAGGGTGCGTAGTTTGTCTAAGTTAAAGATATAAACCACACCATAGCTGATGCGTAGCATAACGAATAAGATAGATAATAGCGCGGATTGCTCTACATTCGCTTGCGATAAGTGTGCGACAAACACACTTATAGCGAAAACGGGCAATGCTTCCCAGGTGTTTTGTTGTGCCGCATAGATCCGTGAACCTAGGCCTTCTAACTGGGTGACTTGTTCTCTAGGATGTTTGTTCTCGTAGTAGCCATATTTTCTCCATCGATAGAGGCCGCCCAGAGAAGAGAGCGCGTATGGAAGGAGCACCATAATGAACAGGCACCAAAATGGTATTGTCATGAAGAATTCCTTTTGATTGTGTAATATGTTCTCGATGCGAATGTAAGCTATTTAGCGATCTTTATAAAAACATACTGGTTTGCTGTCGGCTAGGTTGATTGGAGAAACCCCCTTAAGGTAATAAAAAGCCACTTTTTAGACACACGAGTATAAATATATTTTGCTAGTATTTCGCTCTCGTTTTAAGCGCCTGACTAGTGATCTTCAATCATCCCAGAATGACTGTCTAATGTTGCTAGGTAGAAAGTCAATGCCCCCATTGCGACTAATAGGCCAGCACAAGGAAAGACCACCCCTAAGGAAAAGAAAGAAGCCAGATAGCCAAATAGAACCTGTCCTAATGTAGCGCCCATATTAAAGCCACCTACGAATAGGGACATACCCTTGCCTCTTTCACTAGAACGTACTCGATTAATCAGTAGTGCGTTCATAGTGGGGTAGTTTAACGCGTGGCCTAGCCCCACCAATACACCAGAAATAATAAACAGTGTATAGCTATTTAACCAGGTGAGCAGCAGGATCCCACTGGCCATGATTAATAGCGAGGGCAGTACAATTAACCTGGGACGAGGGTGATCCGTGAGCCGAGAAAAGAATAACCTAACCAGAATCGAACTAGTGGCATAGGCGATGATGAAATAACTGACGGTATTTAATCCCTTAGCCAAAGCATGTGGCTGAGAATAAGTCAGTACGGCACCAAATCCAATGCCTGATAAGGTGGCGGTAAGCACAAGGTAAATGATTGAGTTCAGTCTTAGCAATTGCCAAATTGGACGGGGTTTCGTTTTGGCCGTCAATCCAAAGTGATTGTCTTGCAATAGCAGCGTGAAGAAAACAGCTATGAAGCAAAAACTCATTGACAATAAGAATACCGAATCAAAACCGCGCTGTATGGCGAGCCATTCAGCAAGAGAAGGTGCGATACCGTGGGTGACCAAGGTGGAAATACCAAATATTCCCAGTGCACTTCCGCGAAGGTGTGGCTCGACTGAATCTACTACCATAGTGGAAGAGCAGACAAACCAACAGGGGAAGGCTAATCCTTGAAATGCTCGGAGCAATAACACCAGCGTGTTATATTGGGAAACATACATAAACATGAAAGCGGTGATACCCATTACCAGCGCACCGGCGAGCATGAATAGGCGGCGACCATAGTGATCCGCCAATGAGCCGACTATAGGTAAAGTTAACAGGGCCATTAAGCCAAATATGGCCATGGCCTGACCAATGGCGGCTTCACCTACTTTAAGATCAGTCACCATAAATTTTGGTAGCAACAAAAAGATGCTGTGGCCCATGAAAAAACATACATTGGCGGTGACTAATAGCGCAAATTGTGTGGTCAACACAGGATTCATTGATGTCTCTACCTGATGGAGAACTACGCAGCGAAAAGTTGATGCCGAAGGGGCGTGGCAAAGGTGGTGATTCTGAGCCACAATGTTGTATGTGGCAAGTCGCAATCTGGGCTCATGGTTTGTACTAAATTGTCAAAGAAGGAATCGAATATGTCTGCGGCTCAAAATGAATGTCAATCTTTGGTACTGGCTATTTTAACCATCTCGGACAGTCGCACGAGGGCGGATGATACTTCTGGAGATCTGTTGCAAGCGTGTGCATTGGACGCGGGACATCAAGTCAAAGCACGGCATATAGTGCCAGATGATCGTTATCAAGTACGCGCACTGGTGTCTGAGTGGATAGCTGACAGAGAAATTCAAGCGGTGTTGACTACCGGGGGAACGGGATTAACAGGTCGGGACGGTACTCCTGAGGCGATCCTGCCGTTGCTGGATAAGTGTATTGATGGCTTCGGCGAACTGTTTCGTGCATTGTCGTATCAAGAGATTGGTACATCCACCCTGCAGTCGCGATGTTTGGCGGGAGTAGCTAATGGCACGGTAGTGATATGTATGCCGGGTTCCACCAATGCTTGCCGACTGGCTTGGGATAAAATAATCCAATTTCAACTAGATAGTCGGACACAACCCTGTAATCTAGTCCAGCTGATGCCGCGTTTCAAAGAATAATAAACATGTCTAAGAATCACGATAAATTTACTGATCCTTGGCAACAGTGGATAGCACCCCATCAACTGGTGGCCGGGGTAGATGAAGTTGGGCGGGGCCCCATTGCGGGGCCGGTGGTGGCGGCCGCAGTGATCCTGCCGTTGCACTGTTCGATCGAGGGGATCAAAGACAGCAAACTACTCAGCGCGAGCAAGCGCGAGTCTCTTTATTCGCAAATTACGACTGGGGCATTGGCGTGGAGTGTGGGGCGCGCAGAAGTGGAGGAAATAGACAAGATTAATATTCTACAGGCGACCCTCTTGGCCATGAAGAGAGCAGTGGACTCTCTAAGTGTTGTCGCTGACGTGGTTTTAGTAGATGGTAATCGTTGTCCAGAAATTGAGTCACCCTGTCAGGCAATTATTAAAGGAGACACTCTTGTGAGTTCCATTGCTGCGGCATCAATAGTGGCTAAAGTCACTCGAGATAGGGAGATGATTAATTTACACGCTGAGTTTCCAGAGTATGGTTTCGATCAACACAAAGGTTACGGCACCAAGGCACACTTGAATGCTCTGCAGGAATTTGGCCCGATTGGTTGTCATCGTCGTAGTTTTGCGCCTGTCAAAAATCATAGCAAGGTAAAGTAGATGAACACAATCGCGAAGCAGGTAACAACAGAGATCCTGGATGGCATTCCATTAGCACAAGCCATGGGATTGACATTAGAGTCTTATAATCAGCAAGGATTGACGTATCGCGTTCCCTTTGAGTTAAATACTAATGTTCATCAGACCGCATTTGCCGGTAGCATCTCGACGCTGATGATTTTAACTGGTTGGGCCTTGTTGAATATTCGCTTACGAGAGGAAAAATTAAATGCCTCAGTGGTGTTGGCGAAACATCAGAGTAAATTCCGAAAACCAATTGAATCCGAATTTTCTGCTGTTTGCTTATTGCCCAGCGTAGGCAATTGGAACGCTTTTCTCGAAGATTTGTACAATCGTCGGCGTGCCAGGCTTGAACTGCGGGTGGTGATCGATTTCCAAGGCGACTGTGCCGCTGAATTTACTGGTAGTTATGTGGCGCAGATGAATAACGAAGGTAGTTAATGGATTCTCCTGGGTTTGTTCATCTAAGGGTACATACTGAGTACTCCATGGTGGATGGATTAGTACGCGTCAAACCTTTAATTTCAAAGGTTGCAAAGCTCAATATGCCTGCTGTTGCCATCAGTGATGTCAACAATCTATTTGCGCTGGTTAAATTTTACCAGGCTGCCCAACGTGCAGGCATTAAGCCGATTGTGGGTGCCGATCTGTTTTTGAAAAATGAAGCCGAATCTGGTGCGCCCTCTCGAATCACGCTCATCTGCCAGAATCGGCAAGGTTACTCCAACTTAACTAATCTCATCTCTTTAGCTTATATTGAGGGACAAGATCAGGGCACGCCACAACTGGAGTCGAGTTGGCTACATGATCATGCTGAAGGACTCATCCTGTTGTCCGGATTTAGTGATGGACCATTGGCACATACTTTATTGGAAGGAAACATAACTGAAGCCAGTCGTATGTGTGCCTATTGGCAAAAATTGTTTCCAAATCGCTTTTATCTCGAGGTGCAGCGTACCGGTCGGGTTCAAGAAGAGACGCTGCTACATGAAACCGTTTCATTGGCGGAAAAAATGTGTTTGCCTATTGTGGCCACAAATGATGTGCGTTTTTTACATCGGGAAGATTACGACGCCCATGAGGTGAGAGTCTGTATTTACCAAGGCAAAACGCTTGCCGATCCTCGGCGTTCGCGATCCTATAGTGAACAGCAATACTTACGCTCCGTAGAGGAGATGCAACAGTTGTTTGACGACATACCCGAGGCGTTGCAAAACAGTGTAGAGATCGCGAAGCGCTGTAATCTCGAACTTAATCTGGGTGAATATTATTTGCCAGAGTTTCCGATACCTGGAGAACACACAACAGAAAGTTATTTTTGTCAGTTGGCCAGAGAAGGTTTAGAGCAGAGATTGCTTGAGATCGCGGAAGATGCCCATGAGGTGCCGCCTCAACCAGAGTATCACGCAAGATTGGAAGAAGAGCTTCAGGTGATCATGGAGATGGGTTTTCCAGGTTATTTTCTCATTGTGGCGGACTTTATTCGCTGGGCGAAAGAGAATGGGATCCCGGTGGGGCCCGGTCGAGGTTCGGGGGCAGGTTCATTAGTAGCTTATTCATTGGGGATCACCGATTTGGATCCGCTCGCATATGATCTGCTATTCGAACGCTTCCTGAATCCAGAGCGTGTGTCTCTACCTGATTTCGATGTGGACTTTTGCATGGAAGGTAGAGATCGGGTGATTGAATATGTGGCACAGACTTATGGTCGCGACAAGGTGTCTCAGATCATTACTTATGGATCGATGGCTGCGAAAGCAGTGGTGCGCGATGTCGGTAGAGTGCTTGGCCATCCTTATGGTTTTGTCGACAAGTTGGCCAAACTCATTCCCTTCGAACTCAATATCACCCTTGAAAAGGCACTAGAACAAGAGCCTGAGCTGCAGGCGCGATATCACAATGAGGGAGAGGTTCAAGAGTTGATAGATATGGCGCGTCAACTTGAAGGGTTGACTCGCAATGCTGGAAAGCATGCTGGGGGCGTAGTGATCGCACCTTCTAAACTGACAGATTTCACACCACTGTATTGTGAAGCAGGCGGCAACAATTTAGTTACCCAGTTGGACAAAGACGATGTGGAAGCGGTGGGGTTAGTTAAATTCGATTTCCTGGGTTTGAGAACCTTAACCATTATTGATTGGGCGATCCAAAGTATCAATGTCAAACGAAAACATTTCGATCAACCACCAGTAGATATTGATCACATCTCTTTAGGGGATGCAGAGGTCTATCGATTATTACAAGCGTGCAATACCACTGCGGTGTTTCAGTTAGAGTCCAGAGGTATGAAAGATCTGATTCGGCGTCTTAAGCCGGATACCTTTGAAGATATTGTTGCTTTGGTCGCGCTGTTTAGACCTGGACCATTGCAGTCGGGTATGGTGGATGACTTTATTGAACGTAAACATGGTAAAGCCAAGGTGCTTTATCCTCACCCAGATTTAGAGCAAATCCTAAAATCTACATACGGTGTCATCCTCTATCAAGAGCAGGTGATGCAAATAGCGCAAGTATTAGCGAACTATACTTTAGGTGCAGCTGATATTTTGCGTCGCGCAATGGGCAAGAAAAAACCTGAGGAAATGGCCAAGCAACGAGAAATATTTCTGGCCGGTGCCACAGATCGACAGGTGGATAGGGAGACTGCTGAATTTATATTCGACTTGATGGAAAAGTTTGCCGGTTATGGGTTTAACAAATCTCATTCCGCTGCCTACGCATTGGTATCTTATCAAACGGCCTGGTTAAAGACTCACTATCCTGCGGATTTTATGGCAGCTGTGTTGTCCGCAGATATGGATAATACAGATAAGATTGTGATGTTGATAAACGATTGTGCCGAGCAGGACCTTGAAATTATTCCGCCCTGTGTGAATCGATCAGAGTATAAATTTACCGCCGACGGTGACAATAAAATTGTCTACGGACTAGGGGCCATTAAAGGAGTTGGAGAGTCCGTGGTGACGGCACTCGTGCAAGATCGCAGCACACACGGTCCTTACAAAGATTTGTTCGAGTTATGTGCCCGTACAGTGGGTCTAAAAACCAATAAGCGCGTGTTTGAGGCGTTAATTCGTTCCGGAAGTCTCGATTGTTTTGATGTCGAGCGCTCGGTATTGATGGCCACCCTGCCTGCTGCTCTACGAGCTGCTGAGCAGGCAGAACGTAATCGACAGCTGGGGCAGTCGGATCTATTTGGTGGCGGCACTAGCGCGGCGGAACCGGGACCAAATGTAGAGTACACCATAGTGTCACCCTGGTCACAGCGAGTGAAGTTGCAACATGAAAAAGAGTCCTTAGGATTGTTCTTGAGTGGTCATCCGTTAGAACAATATGAGGGTGAATTAAATCACTTTATTACTACGAAGCTTGGGGGATTGGATCCCAGGATTCATTCCAAGGTATTAGTGGCAGGTCTGGTGATTGCAATACGAAAAATGGAGACCAAACGCGGTGAACGCATGGCCTTTGTTACTTTGCAGGATCAGGGCGCCCAATCCGAAGTCGCAGTGTTTGCAGACGTATTGGAGCGAGATCAAAAATATTTGCGGCAAGGGGAAATCCTGGTGGTACAAGGAGAACTCAATCCTGCGCGAGACAACAGTGTTCGTTTAAGTGCATTGTCTTTAATGGATTTGACCAACGCTCGTGAACGTTATGCGGATAAATTGGCGCTGATACTGAAGAAAGAAGGTCAATCAAGAGCAATATTGGATTCCTTAAAGCAGCTATTGGTGACGTACCAGGGGGGAAGTTGTCCAGTGGTGATCCAGTATATGAAACAGGATTGTGAAACTTCCGTACCGCTGGGGCCGGATTGGCGCGTTCACCCAGAGGATCTATTGTTGGAATCACTACATGAATTATTGGGCCCCGATCGGGTGCAGCTTGAATATAGTAGAAATCCGCCCCACTAAATTAAAAATAGGCGGTTGCTCCGATAGGTAGATGCTAACGAATGCTGGCATAATTGAAGAATCCCCTGAATAATTGGTTGTTTTTACGACTGATTCTAAAATAATGAACGGCTAGAGATGGAGTTGTCAGTGAGGGATTTAGGCACCCACAGGGTGCACAACCAAAGTAACATCCTTCCTACATGGAGAGTTCGACACCAATTCGATACAATAACTCTACAGAACTAGTGGTTAGGTAAAAATATTATGGCTAATCGTCCTGCCAGTGCACAGTTAGATTATCTAGATTTCGAGAAACCGATTGCTGAACTCGAACAGATGCTCCAAGAGCTACGTTTCGTGGGAACCGACCATGAAATCAATATTGCCGAGGAGATTGAGCGTCTAGAAACCAAAAGCCAAACTTTGAGACAGCAGATCTTCTCCTCATTGACAGATTGGCAAATTGCGCAAATTGCTCGCCATCCGCTCAGGCCCTACACACTGGACTATGTTTCGCGTATTTTTACTGATTTTGAAGAGATCCACGGCGATCGTGCTTTTGCCGATGATCCCGCTTTAGTGTGTGGTATGGCGCGATTTCAGGGTCAATCGGTAGTGGTGATTGGGCATCAGAAAGGGCGGGATACGGCAGAAAAGATTAAGCGTAATTTTGGTATGCCCCGTCCAGAGGGTTACCGTAAAGCATTAAGGGTGATGAAGTTAGCCGAACGTTTTTCTTTGCCAATACTCACTTTCATAGATACACCTGGTGCCTATCCCGGTGTGGGTGCAGAAGAGAGAGGCCAGAGTGAAGCCATTGCACGGAATCTGTTTGAGATGGCGCAACTAAAAGTACCGATCCTCTGCACAGTGATAGGGGAAGGTGGATCGGGAGGGGCATTGGCGATCGGTGTCGGCGATCGCTTAATGATGTTGCAGTATAGCACTTACTCCGTGATTTCGCCGGAAGGTTGTGCGTCTATTTTGTGGAAAAGCGCAGATAAGGCGGAAGATGCTGCTGAGGCAATGAATATGACTTCAGATAAGTTGAAAAATCTAGCGTTAGTAGATGAAGTGATCCCAGAGCCCTTGGGCGGTGCACATCGAGATCACGATACTGTCGCCGAAAGCTTGGCGGCAGCCATAGCTGAAAATCTTAAGAACATTCAGGCCTTATCCATTGACGAGCTATTGGAACAGCGTTATCAGAGATTAATGGATATCGGCGTATTTAAAGAATAGTCTTCATTGGGCAATCTCATATGCCCCTTTCTCCCCATGAGCTCGGCCTCTTTCTTGAGAGGGTGAGCCCCTCTTCCCGCTACCTGCTGGCGATTAGTGGTGGTGCTGATTCTTTAGCGTTAACCCATCTCTTTGCCCGTTTATGTCCATCGAAAAGGATCCGGCTCAGAGCCTGTTACGTGGATCATGGTTTACATCCCGATGCAGAGAGTTGGGGAGAATATTGTCGGGGGTTTTGTCACGCATTAAATGTGCAATTTACCGAGATCAAAGTACAGCTAGATACGCTCCCTGGTGACAGTTTAGAAGCTAAGGCGCGGGATATCCGCTATCGCAGTTTAGCTGAACAGATGGAAGTGGGAAGCGTGTTGGTCACCGCGCATCACTTAAATGATCAAGCGGAAACATTTCTGCTACAGTTATTGCGGGGCGCAGGTCCGCAAGGGCTGGCAGCGATGCCGGAAATAAAAGAATTTGGCACTGGTTATCATTTGCGCCCCTTGTTAAAGGTGCGCCGGCAAGCCATAGAACAGTACTGCATGGAACATGACATTCAGTGGTTGGAAGATCCCAGTAATCTGGATGAGAAATTTGATCGCAACTATATTCGCCATCAGTTGATGCCCGTTATCATACGACGTTGGCCGAGCGCACCGCAGACCATTGCACGATCTAGCAATCATATGGCCGAGATGAGAGCCCTGGTGGATGAATACGGCATAGATAAATTGTGCCACCACTTGAGCGAAGATGGGCAGAGATTTGAGTTGCATGGGACGGCACAACTGAGCCGTGCACAGTTAAAACATTTGCTTCGTCTGTGGTTGAAGAGTCTGCAGCTCCCTCTCCCAAGTAGTCGGAAGATGGAAGTTCTGTTAGCAGATCTTATAGATGCCCGTCAACAGGCCGAGCCCTTAGTCCGCTGGCCAGGGGTAGAGATCCGCCGTTATCGACAGACACTTTATGCCACAAAGCCCCTTCCCAGCATGCCGGAAAGCTGGTGTCAAACCTGGGATCTGGCGAAGCCACTGACTTTGCCAGCGGACTTGGGGAGCTTACAGGCTCGCGCTGGTGACGCGGGATTAAGTCTGAATGCGCAGCAACGTCGTCAACTTAAGGTGATATTTTATCGTGGCGGCGAACGACTGCTAATGCGCGGTGGTTTTCACACATCACTTAAAAAATGGTTTCAGCAGCAGGCGATCCCACCCTGGGAGCGGCGCAGATTGCCCTTACTGGTCCTCGACGAAAATATTATTCATATCTTGGGCACCAACTATTATCACGAAAAATATCATACTGAATCAGGCGGTTGGCAAATAGTGTGGCAACCCTGTGTGGAGATAAAAGAGACTCCTTCCGCATCGGCTTTTGTGTCATCAGATTGACGCTCTAAGGGTATCAAACTAGAATAGTCGGCCATATCTTGTGCAGCTTTCTCCGGCTGTTCGTTGAGTCTGATTAGCCTTTCTGTTAGCTTGTATTTTTCAT
>DJFZ01000027.1:49782-65298 GCA_002432655.1 Thiotrichaceae bacterium UBA5859
ACGACTGGCGGTGTGGTTTCTTCTTTAGGCAAAGGCATCGCTTCCGCATCGCTGGCTTCAATTCTCGAATCTCGTGGCATAGGCGTCACGCTCTTAAAGTTAGATCCCTATATCAATGTGGATCCTGGCACCATGAGTCCCTTTCAACATGGCGAGGTGTTTGTTACCGAAGATGGCGCAGAAACGGATCTAGATCTGGGCCACTATGAGCGGTTTGTACGCACCAAAATGAAGCAATCAAATAACTTCACCACCGGTCGTATCTATGAAAATGTGATTCGTAAAGAGCGGCGTGGTGACTATTTAGGCGCTACGGTTCAGGTGATCCCTCATATCACGGATGAAATTAAGCGTTGTATCATTGAAGGTGCAAATAACGCTGAAGTTGCCTTAGTAGAAATTGGCGGCACCGTGGGAGACATCGAGTCATTACCTTTTATTGAGGCCATCCGGCAAATGCGTGCGGAGCTGGGGCCAAAGAAAACCCTCTTTATTCACCTCACTTTGGTACCCTATATTGCTGCGGCGGGTGAAATTAAAACTAAGCCAACGCAACATTCGGTGAAGGAGTTACGCAGTATTGGGATCCAACCCGATATTTTGATCTGTCGCAGTGAGCAGGAGCTGCCGGAAGAGCAAAAGCGTAAAATAGCCCTGTTTACCGATGTTGAACCACGTGCCGTGATCTCCGCCATTGATACTGATAATATCTATCGAGTGCCCTTGATGCTGCAGGCTCAAGGAATAGATGAAATTGTGGTAGAAAAATTTCAAATGCAGGCGCCAGCAGCAGATCTTGCTGAGTGGAGATCCTTCTTACAGGCAGTAGAAAACCCCAATGGTGAGATCACCATCGGCATGGTCGGTAAGTATGTTGACTTGACAGAATCTTATAAATCTCTATCTGAAGCTCTAAGCCATGCAGGCGCTAAGACCCGCACCCGGGTCAATATAGAGTACATAGATTCTGAGCGTTTAGAAAAAGAAGGTTGCGACGTTTTGAATCAATTAGATGCCATCTTAGTACCAGGGGGATTTGGGCAACGAGGTGTAGAGGGCAAAATTCAAGCCGTCCAGTATGCCAGAGAAAATAAAATTCCCTTCTTAGGGATCTGTCTGGGTATGCAAGTGGCGGTGATCGAGTTTGCGCGCCATCAAGCAGGTATAGAGTCTGCTCATAGTACAGAGTTTTTTGAAGCGACACAGGATCCTGTCATTGCATTGGTGACCGAATGGAAGCAGGACGGTACAGTTGAGTATCGCGACGATGCCATTGACAAAGGAGGCACCATGCGTTTAGGTGGTCAGCCTTCCTGTTTGTTAGAAGGCAGTTTAATACGCGAAATTTATCAATCAGAGGTGATAAACGAAAGACATCGACATCGATATGAAGTCAATAATGGCTATCTAGAGCGGCTAGAAACGGCAGGTTTAACCATTAGTGGTCGATCACTGGATGGAGAGTTGGTAGAAACTATTGAGCTAAAAGATCACCCATGGTTCATTGCTTGTCAGTTTCATCCGGAATTCACTTCTAATCCGCGCGACGGACATCCCCTATTCACTGGGTTTGTCTCTGCCGCGCGTGCCTACCGTGAAGCGCAACGGCGGAAAGTGGGATGAATTTGACTAGTTTTGAAGTGGGCTTAGATAAGCCTCTATTCTTAATCGCAGGCCCTTGTGTCATTGAGAGTGAGCAGTTGGTATTGGATACGGCCGGTACCTTAAAAGAGATCTGTGCCACTCTCGAGATCCCTTTTATTTTTAAATCCTCTTTCGACAAAGCGAATCGTTCATCCATTAAGAGTTTTCGCGGTTTGGGTTTGGAATCAGGTTTGCAGATTTTACAAAAGGTCAAGCAAGCATTAGACGTGTCGGTGTTAACGGACGTGCATGAAGATACTCCCTTGGCTGAAGTAGCTGAAGTTGTCGATGTTCTGCAAACCCCAGCATTCTTGTGTCGCCAAACTAATTTTATTATCAATGTGGCGAATACAGGTCGACCGGTCAATATCAAGAAAGGGCAATTTTTGGCACCCTGGGATATGACCCAAGTGGTGAATAAAGCACGCTCCACAGGCAATGATCAAATCATGGTGTGCGAGCGAGGGGTCTCTTTCGGTTATAACAACTTAGTCTCAGATATGCGTTCATTGGTGGCCATGCGTCAAACTCAATGTCCGGTTGTTTATGATGCCACTCACTCAGTGCAGTTACCCGGCGGTCAGGGAGAAGCGTCCGGTGGTCAGCGGGAGTATGTACCGGCACTAGCCCGCGCCGCAGTGGCGGCGGGTATTTCAGGTCTGTTCATGGAGACACATCCCAATCCCGACCAAGCATTAAGTGATGGACCGAACGCGTGGCCATTGGCGAAAATGCAATCATTACTGATTACCTTGAAAGAGCTAGATGAGGTGGTCAAGCGTCACCCTTTCATCGAAACAGAATCAAATTAGTGCAGGAAGAGAAGCATGTCCGAAGTAGTTCGTGTTGTAGGTAGAGAGATCATAGATTCCAGAGGTAATCCGACGGTAGAGGCAGAAGTTCATCTTAAAAGTGGCCACTATGGCCGTGCTGCAGTACCGTCGGGCGCGTCTACTGGATCTCGAGAAGCCATCGAATTGCGAGACGGAGATAAACAACGGTACTTAGGTAAAGGTGTCTTACGAGCCGTAGAGCACATCAACGGTGAGATCTATCAAGCCTTAGCAAACTCTAACTTTGAGAATCAAAGCCAACTAGATGCCCGAATAATAGAGCTGGATGGAACTGAAAACAAAAGTCGATTAGGAGCAAATGCGCTGTTGGGTGTTTCTATGGCGTTTGCCTATGCAAAAGCCGCCTCACAGAAACAAAGTTTATTCGAGTATTTGAATAGCGACGGTGCAATGAGTTTGCCGGTGCCGATGATGAACATATTGAACGGTGGCGCGCACGCAGATAACAGTGTCGATATCCAAGAATTTATGATTATGCCGGTGGGCTGCAATAGCTTGCGTGAAGCCATTCGCTGTGGTGCTGAAATTTTTCATTCATTAAAGAAAGTGTTGCAACAGCGGGGATTAAACACCGCAGTTGGGGATGAGGGAGGCTTTGCGCCCGATTTAGTATCTAACGAAGCAGCATTAGAAGTTATAGTGCAAGCAGTGGATAAGACTGCATATAGTTTAGGAGAGGATGTGGTATTGGCGCTCGATGTGGCGTCGAGCGAGCTATACTCTGATGGCTATTATCATTTAAGTTCTGAGAACAGAAAGTTGTCGGCTGCGGAGTTCGTGGATTACTTAGAAGATTTGGCGAAGCGCTATCCCATCTATTCTATAGAAGATGGTATGGATGAAAGTGATTGGGATGGTTGGAAACTATTGACAGAACGTATTGGCCATAGAGTGCAGTTAGTGGGGGACGACTTATTTGTCACGAACAGCAAAATTCTACAGCAGGGTATCGATCAGAAGATTGCCAATGCGATATTAATTAAGGTGAATCAGATTGGTACGCTCACGGAAACCTTAGAGGCTATCTCGTTAGCAAAGCGCGCCAATTACAATAATGTCATTTCACATCGTTCCGGTGAAACTGAAGACACTACTATAGCTGATTTAGCGGTTGCTACAGCGGCCGGTCAAATTAAGACAGGCTCCCTCTCCCGATCAGATCGCATTGCCAAGTATAATCAATTGATTCGAATAGAAGAAAAGCTAGCAGACAATGCACTTTACCCCGGTGGTGCTATCTTTCATCAGCTACAGCGCAGTGATTGAAGGATACTTAAAGAAGATGCCTAGATTACTGCAGGGATGCCTTTAAAGTGGATTTAACGACACGTATATCTCTTAAGTGGCTTGTGGGCGCTCTTCTAATTTTTGTTATTGTCATTCAATTTAACTTATGGATTGGTAATGGCAGTTTGGCGGAGGTTTGGGGACTGAGAGAAGAAGTGTCGCGGCAACAACAGATCAATGAGCAATTGCTGCAACGTAATCAGATCCTATATGCGGAAGTAGAAGATCTGCGCCATGGCACCGAAGCCGTAGAAGCCCGGGCACGTATGGAGTTAGGGATGGTGAAACAGGGTGAAGAGTTTTATCAATTTATTCAACCTAATTTAGGTAAAAAATAGCAACACCTACTTGGGATAACTGTGTGGATCAGAGTAAAACCCAACCAGCATATTGGGGTGTCCTACCTGCTGCGGGTGTTGGTAAACGATTTGGTACGGAGCGTCCGAAGCAATATCAAACCCTATTAGGAAGAACCCTACTAGAACACAGTGCGCACGCATTGTTACAATGTTCAGAGATATCCAAGTTGGTGATAGCTCTCTCAGAAACAGATCGCTATTTTGCGCAAACCTCCTTGGCCGATACAGCGAAAGTTAACATTGCGCCAGGCGGTGAGGAACGCAGTGATTCAGTTTTATCCGCACTGGCATGTATACAAAGCTCGGCGCAACCTTCAGATTGGGTACTGGTTCATGATGCCGTTCGTCCGTGCTTGCAGTTAAGTGATGTACAAAAATTAATGCGTGCCGCGGAAAATCATGGGCAAGGTGCGATACTAGTATTGCCAGTGATCGATACGATTAAGCAACAAAAACCACACCAAAAAGTGACTACCGTTGACCGTACATGTTTGTGGCGGGCGTTAACGCCACAGATGTTTCGTTATGGCATGTTAATGGAGGCACTGGTTTCCTGTCAGAGTCGAAACCTTCGGGTAACTGATGAAGCCCAAGCAGTTGAACTGCTTGGTGGAGACTATTGTTTAGTAGAGGGCGCCGCAGAGAATATCAAAGTGACACAATACGTGGATTTGTCATTGGCAGAATATTACCTACAGAGGATTTGAATTTTTATATGGGTAGGGATACTGTGAACACAATTTGGAGATTTCCAGTACTTATTTTGCAACAATATTTTTTTCGGTTGACGCAGTTCGCTTCTTTTTCAGCTCAGATGCGCCACTAAATAAATAGGATAGGCTTGAAATGAGAATCGGTCATGGATTTGATGTGCACAGATTCGGTTCAGGAGAGTTTTTGACTGTCGCTGGCGTGAAGATCCCGCACCGTCAGGGAGTGGTGGCTCATTCAGACGGTGATGTGGCACTCCACGCATTGATGGACGCGCTATTGGGTGCAGCTGCCTTAGGTGATATCGGGCTTCATTTTCCCGATAGTGATCAGAAATATAGTAATGCGAATAGTCGCGGGCTGCTAAAAACAGTTTATGAAAAATTAAAAAATAAGGGCTATATTTTGGTCAATTGTGATTTAACGCTTGTTGCTCAGGCCCCTAAATTCTCCCCCCATATCGAGGCCATGCGGAGTAATATCGCCAATGATTTGGAGGTGTCAGAAGATCAGGTGAATATCAAAGCCACCACTACGGAAAAGCTCGGAGCAATAGGACGGGCGGAAGGTATTGCTGCGCACGCAGTGGTACTCATTGAAGAATCCACTTAATGGCGCAAGAGCAAAACTGGGAGGAGCGGATCGAAGCTTGGCCGAAAGCATTGGGTTCGACCACTGTTCACGCATACATTCGGCGTCGGCCGGAAGATTTTCAAGTGCAGGAGAAACCGGCGTTTGAGCCAACTGGAGAGGGTCAGCACCACTATCTGTTGATTGAAAAGCGATCTCAGAATACTCGCTGGGTGGCCCAGCAATTGGCTGAGTTCAGTGGCTTGAGGGCCGATCAAATTGGCTATGCGGGCATGAAGGATCGCCATGCATTGACTCGTCAGTGGTTCTCTATACCTGACGAAACTCCACTAGATTTGTCTCGATTTCATGCGGAAGGGGTGCAGATCCTGAGTCAGCAAAAAAGCCACAAAAAAATCCGTATCGGTGAGTTGGAGGCTAATCACTTTAAGATTCGCCTAACTGAATGTAGGGGCGAGAGGCAGTTGGTGGAAGAGCGATTAAAACTGATTGTGCGTGAAGGTGTGCCCAACTATTACGGTAGACAAAGATTTGGCCATCATGGGCAAAATATAGAACATGCACAAAGAATGTTTTCACAACGAAGAACTAAACAGACCCCGAAATGGCGACTCTACCTTTCTGCTGCCCGTGCATTCTTATTTAATGAAGTGTTAGCCGAATATATCAGATTAGAAAAATGGCCAGCGATAGTTGCGCCCGCCGCTTCGCTGATGGAAAAGACAGGGCCATTGTGGGGTAGAGGGCGTGCCGATGTGGCAGAGATCACTCGAGAGATGGAAGAGCGAATTGCTTATCAATATCCGGTATTAAAAGATGGATTGGAACATGTGGGATTAAGGCAGGATAGGCGTGCATTGGTTTTATCTGTTGAGCGGTTACAATGGCAATGGGCTGAGGAAGATCTGCTACTGAACTTTACTTTACCCCGCGGTGGGTACGCCTTGTCTGTTTTGAGAGAGTTGGGGGCGTTCAAGGATGTCAGTCTGGACACGGACAACATTGTGGCACGAGAAAAATAGAGTAATAGGATGTTGCTAGGGTGAGAATTCTACTAAGCAATGACGACGGTTATCAGGCGCCTGGATTAAAACAATTGGCTGATACCCTGTCGAAAGAGGTTGAGATCACGGTAGTGGCGCCAGAGCGTAACTGTAGTGGTGCAAGTAACTCTTTGACCTTGAATCATCCATTGCGGGCGGAAGTGATGGATAATGGATTTATTCGCGTGGATGGAACACCTACTGATTGTGTGCACTTGGCTATTACCGGTTTGTTAGAGGAACAGCACGATATGGTGATCGCGGGTATTAATGAAGGTGCAAACTTAGGTGACGATACGCTCTATTCTGGAACGGTTGCTGCTGCCACTGAAGGGCGTTTTCTTGGCTTGCCAGCTATGGCCGTGTCGATGGCCAGTGGCGATGTGAAACATTATCAAACAGGTGCCCAGGCGGCATTGTTGTTGCTCAAAGGGATGCGGGAAAATCCACTTCCTACTGATACTATTTTAAACGTCAATGTGCCCGATATCCCGTGGACCGAGATCAAAGGGTTTCGCGCCACTCGACTTGGGCACCGTCATCAGGCTGAGCCGACCGTGACTGCCCATGATCCCAGGGGCCGGCGGATCTATTGGGTGGGGGCAGCTGGACCAGAGCAGGATGCCGGCCCTGGTACCGATTTTTTTGCAATTCGGGAAAAATGTGTTTCGGTCACACCGATCCAGGTGGATTTGACAAGACATTTGCAGGTGGATCTATTAGCACAATGGTTAAAGGAAATTTAAACTCTAATTCGGCCACTGATGGCATCGGCATGACTTCCCAAAGGACGCGGGACAGACTAATCGATCGCTTAAAGCATAGTGGCATAAGTGATACTAGAGTATTAGAGGCCATGCGGCGTACCCCCCGTCATCTATTCGTAGACGAAGCGTTGGCACACAAAGCATATGATGATGTCTCTTTGCCAATTGGTCAGGGACAGACTATTTCACAACCCTTTGTGGTGGCACGTATGTGTGAATTAGGTTTGAGTGGCACTTTGGTTAATAAGCGGGTATTAGAAGTCGGAACTGGCTGCGGTTATCAGGCGGCCGTATTGGCGGAATTATTTCCGATAGTGTTTTCAGTGGAGCGTATTAAAGATCTCTATCTGCAAGCACAACATCGATTAGCCACTTTACAACTTTATCATGTACATCTTCGTTATGGTGACGGATTTTCCGGCTGGTTGAATGAAAGTCCATTCGATGCCATTTTAGTTGCCGCAGCGGCGCCAGAGATCCCGGAAAAACTATTACGTCAATTGGCAGTAGGAGGTAAGTTAGTGATACCTGTTGGAGATAGTAGTCAACAAGAGTTACAAATCGTGACTCGCACCGATTCTGACTATAGCGTGGAAACTGACAGTCAAGTGACCTTTGTGCCTTTTTTACGGGGGCAAATCTAATGGCACTGTTTGGATCTTTATATGACAGAGTGATGCGACTATCAAACCATTCTTCGGCACCGCGCTGGTTGTTTGCAGTGAGCTTCACCGAATCCTTCGTTTTTCCAGTGCCTCCTGACGTGATGCTGGCACCGATGTCTCTAGCAAAGCCGAGTAAAGCTTTTCAATTTGCGCTATTAACTACGGTGGCTTCAGTATTGGGTGGGGTGTTGGGCTATTTAGTGGGTTACTTTGCCATTGAGTCGGTCATGCCCTTCATTGAAAATATGGGATATCTAGAGGCATACGATCGTTCGCAACGCTGGTTTTCTGACTGGGGTTATTTGGCGATATTTGCTGCGGGGTTTTCTCCGATCCCTTTTAAAATTTTTACGGTGACGGCAGGTGCCGTACAAATGAGCATTGTTCCCTTTGTGCTTGCGTCATTGGTTGGGCGTGGCGCCCGCTTTTTTTTAGTTGCTGCACTCATGCGTTGGGGGGGAGCACCTATGGAGTCTAAGCTAAAACAGTATGTGGAAATGATAGGTTGGGGTACTGTTGGGTTGATCGGGATCGCATATGTGGTACATCGATTCTAATGGTAAAATTGAAGATTGATGAGTGGCCGGAAATTAGCGCTGAGCTTTTTGCTGTTGCTGTTGGTGGCTTGTGCCTCCGGCCCGCCGCTCACGGAGCCCCGACCTCGCGTGGCGGGTTGGAATCCGATAACTCATGAAGTGCGCGCCGGAGATACGCTCTATTCCATTGCTTGGTGGTACCAGGTAGATTACCGGGAAATCGCACGTTGGAATCAATTGGTACCGCCCTATGAGATAGCCCCCGGACAAAATCTTAGGGTAAAGAGCCCGCCGGTTTTTCATCCAGACAGAAATCGACGGCACGCATCAGCAGCATCGAAGCCACCACCGGATGGGCGGATCGTTTCTTCTCAGCAAGTCACGGCAAAGAGGCAACCTCTACTTCACCATGATGCGCAAATCTCAACCTGGGTTTGGCCGACAGAGGGCCAGCTTATTCGGCAGTTTAATCTCGACTCTGGTGGCACCAGCAAGGGCATTGATATTGAGGGCGAATTTGGTCAGTCCGTGCGTGCGGTTGCACCCGGTGTTGTGGTGTATAGCGGCAATGCTTTGAAGGGATACGGCAATCTAGTGATCATAAAACACAATCAAAGTTTGCTTAGTGCCTACGCACACAATCAGCGTGTCTATGTATCTGAGGGGGAACATGTGGACCAAGGAGCGAAAATCGCCGAAATGGGACGCAAAAATGAGGGGCAATCATTATTGCACTTCGAAATTAGAAAAGATGGCGATCCCATCGATCCATTGAGTTTGCTGCCAAATCGCGGATAATCTACATTATTATAGTTTAAATGCCTTAAATGAGTAATTAAACGTATATTTTATATACAAAAATAGATTTGTATATTGTCATAATAATCAATAAATTAAGATATAATAAGTTTATTAATATTAAAAATAACCAGAATTAGTCATTATTTTTAAAAAATACAAAATAAAGTTCAAGATAGCTTTCTTCAGAGCCGAAATAATTATTATCTGAGGGCCGATTTTATTAGCGAATCAGTTTTGCTTTCGGGGGCGGCAGTCTGAGGGCTGCCACCGGGTAGATCGTGGATTGAGTCCTGGGGGGGACACGATTCTACCTTTTTGCCCCCCTTATTTTTTTCCTCTCTACCGTCCCTTATTTCTGTTTGTATCATTCTGGTTGGCAAATTTGCATACTCCTTGCATTGACATCGCCATGGGCCGCCATTAATGTTGTCGAATTTTTCCAAGCCATTCTTTTAGAGTTTTTCTCCTCGAAGAATAATAGGATTTTACTTTGGGCGAACAGTTTCAACGTATCGAGCGCTTACCTCCTTACGTCTTTAATATAGTGAATGATTTAAAGGCAGCAGCTAGAGCGCGCGGAGAGGACATTATTGATTTTGGCATGGGCAACCCGGATCAACCCACGCCCAAACATATTGTTGATAAATTGGTAGAAGCGTCGCGGCGCGAAAATACACACCGATATTCGGTTTCTCGCGGTATTCCTCGTTTACGTAAAGCGATTTGTGGTTGGTATCAACGCCGTTATCAAGTCAACTTGAACCATGATACTGAAGCCATCGTTACGATTGGTTCAAAAGAAGGATTATCCCATCTGGCGTTGGCGACAGTGGGTCCCGGAGATACTGTATTGGTTCCCAGTCCCTCCTACCCGATCCATGCCTATGGGTTTGTCATAGCGGGCGCGGATCTTCTGTATCTAAATATGTCCGATGAGCAGACTTTTTTGGACGACATGCGGCGAGCGATTGAGGAGTCGTGGCCGAAACCCAAGATGTTGGTACTGAACTTCCCTTGTAATCCGACAACTCACTGCGTGGAGCTGTCGTTCTTTGAACAGGTGGTAGAGTTAGCAAGGAAGCATAATATATGGGTCATCCAGGATTTGGCCTACGCGGATATAGTGTTCGAGCCTGATTATGTTGCGCCCTCCATTTTGCAGGTTGCTGGCGCCAAAGAGCTTGCGGTTGAGTTCTTCTCTCTATCGAAGAGTTACAACATGCCGGGTTGGCGAGTGGGTTTTGCCTGTGGCAACGAACATCTCATTAGCGCGGTGGCACGCATAAAGTCCTATATGGATTATGGTATGTTTACACCTATCCAAGTAGCGGCGATTGCGGCATTAGAGGGCTCTCAAGAATGTGTTGCTGAAATTTCAGCGCGCTACAAGAGACGTAGGGACGTGCTATGCAAAGGCTTAAATGATATCGGTTGGTTTGTTGAGCCGCCAAAGGCCACAATGTTTGTGTGGGCCGAGATTCCAGAACCATACCGGGAGATGGGTTCTTTGGATTTTTCTAAAAAATTGTTAGCAGAGGCGAAAGTGGCCGTTTCCCCAGGTATTGGTTTTGGCAGCCATGGCGATAGATTCGTTCGCTTTGGTTTAATTGAGAACGAACATCGCACTCGCCAAGCGATACGAGGAATTCGAGACATGTTTCGTCGAGACGGTCTATAAATTCACAATAAACATTCAAGAAAAGAGTTGATGTGACGCCGGAATCGGAAATGAATAGTTCGCCTGTTAAGATAGGATTATTAGGTTTAGGTACTGTGGGCGCAGGAACCGTCAATGTACTTGCCCGCAATCAAGATGAAATTCAACGCCGCGCTGGTAGGGCGATCCAGTGCGCCAAAGCATGTGTTCAAGACGTGAGCAAACCCCGAGGATGTGATCTGTCTGCAGTGCAATTGACCACTAATGTTCACGACATACTAGATGATCCAGAAATAGGGGTAGTGGTGGAACTAATAGGAGGAGAAGCCACTGCTCGGGAATGGGTCTTGCGGGCGATACGCAATAAGAAGCATGTGGTGACAGCAAATAAAGCCTTAATTGCCAAACATGGACAAGAGATATTCAGCGAGGCGAACAAAGCAGGAGTAATGGTCGCCTTTGAGGCCGCAGTCGCAGGTGGGATACCGATTATTAAAACCTTAAGAGAAGGGTTAGCCGGAAATCGTGTCAGCCGTGTGACCGGTATTATTAATGGCACCTGTAATTTTATATTGACTGAAATGCGAGAGAAAGGAAGAGACTTTACAGACGTATTACAGGAAGCACAGCAGCTGGGGTACGCAGAAGCCGATCCCACTTTTGATATAGAAGGTGTGGATGCGGCCCATAAGTTAACTATTTTGGCGGCAATTGCTTTTGGGATGCCATTGCTATTTGATTCCGTCTATACCGAAGGGGTAAGTACAGTCACTGCTGAAGATGTGGCTAATGCAGAAAGTTTGGGTTACCGCATTAAGCATTTGGGTATCGCTAGCCAAACGGAGAAGGGTGTTGAATTACGGGTGCATCCAGCGCTGGTACCGAAACAGCGATTACTGGCCAGTGTGGAGGGTGTGATGAATGCGGTAGAAATTCAAGCCGATGCGGTGGGTGAAGCGCTGTTTTATGGACCAGGGGCGGGTGCAGATCCCACCGCTTCCGCGGTGGTTGCCGATATTGTCGATGTGGTGCGGCAATTGACGGCAGATCCTGAGAATCGCGTGCCTCACTTAGCGTTTCAGCCGGATAATTTAAATCATCCGGCGATCGTGCCCATGGAGGAGATCGAAACGGCCTACTACGTTTATTGCTTGGTATCGGATCAACCAGGAGTGTTGGCGGACATCACAGCGATTTTTGCGGCCCACAAAATCAGTATTAGCGCGATTGAACAACACCATGCGGCAGGCGTACAAAGCCAAGTACCTTTGATGTTGTTGACAAAAACAACAAAGGAATCAAATTTGCAGGGAGCATTAAAAGAAATGGCGGATCTAGAATCTGTTAAGGGTAAGGTGAAGCGCATTCGGGTCGAATTGGAACACTGATATCAAGTTAGGAGACGTCTGGCAAGATGTCCATTTTCCTCGCATTTATCATTCTGCTGTGGCAAATGACGGCCACAATTGACGAACCTGCGACTGATCAGGTTGCCCAAGTCAGTTTCTCACCGAACGATTTTCAAAGCGAAGTAGACTTTGAAGTGGTGCCTCAAAAGGAGTTTGTGTTCTTCAGAGTTGCTCGCCAGACGTACGATTTTAGTTGTGGATCGGCAGCTTTGACCACGGTGCTAAACGAATACTTGCGGCATCCTTTTACCGAACTACAGGTCATGGAAGGTCTGCTTGAGTATGGTGAAGCAGAAAACATTGCCGAACGTCGTGCATTTTCGTTGTTAGATATGAAACGTTTTTTAAGTGCGATTGGATACAATAGTGCAGGCTTTAAAGGAGAACTTAAGGATCTAATTGAGATTAACAGACCAGTAATAGTCCCTATTGAGTATGCGGGATTTAAACATTTTGTGGTGATTAAGTATGCGGGTGATGGTCGGTTTTTTATCGCTGATCCGGCGTTTGGCAATATTAGTTTTCGCTACGAACAATTTGCTGAGATCTGGGCTGACAATGTTTTGTTTATCGTTTATCCAAAGTCCGAGCCTGCGACAGCGGAATCGATAGGCTTTGAATTGAGTGAATATGACTTGCGCTATATCAGTGAACAGGAGTTACGTGATTTACGGAATATGGAATTTGTCGACTCACCTTTAAGTTCTCAGCAATTTGTACGTAGCCTGAATGCAACAAGTAAGATTTTAGAATTAAAATGATAAACAAGCCTCTATTGTTTTTAAATGCCGCTTTGATTTTATTTGTCGTTGGTCACTCAGACGTGGTTCGTGCGGGCACCGTGCGTTCCGGTGGGCAGATATTGTTCGCTAACAACTCAACAATCGTGGGTAGTCAGTTTCATGCGCATCTCGATGAGCTCGCGAATTTGCTTTTGTCTAGTCCTGAATTGACGGTGTTATTGATTGGTCATTCAGATCAGACTGCGGCGTCTGATCGCGCTTACAACAAGCGATTATCTCTAAACCGTGCCAATTCAGTGAAAAATTTCTTAATGCGAAAAGGTGTACAAGGTGATCGAATCGAAGTGAGTACCGCTGGATTTGACGCACCCATTGCGAACAATGATTCCCCCTTGGGTCGGGCGCAGAATCGTCGTGTTGAAATTAAAATAGTTAATGCGACACCGCAGCCTATGACAGATATTTTAGCGCCGCCCCAACCGCTTTCTCCCTTAATGCGATAATTTTATGAACATCATAACTATTAAACGTACTCATCCCCCCCATTATCGGTTTATATTGTTTGTCGTTTTAGTTTTTTCTATATGTTTTTGTCGTATAGCGGTAGCCAACAAGCTAGACCTCTATTTTGAGAAGAACTCTCCCAAGATTGTCAGTTCGTATTATACGGAGCTGGATAATATTGGCCGTCAACTGCTGAAGCATCCTGATTTACGACTACGCTTAACGGGTTTTTCTGGTAATGAATCTAAATTACCGTTGGCAGATCAACGGAAACTATCCATGATGCGTTCATTGGCAGTGCGAGATTACTTAACCTCTACTTGGGGTATTACCAGCAATAGAATAGAACTGGCAGGCAGAGGCTTTAGTGATTCTGTTGTCGAGCAGCAACGAGGCCCCAGAGTAGAGTTATTGTTGCAAGGGGACTTGCCGTTGGAAGAAAGGGCAGACGACAGAGCGTCTCCTCGTGGCAGTCCAGCTCTCTCCAGCCCACCCCCTCAACCTATGCCCAATCCGACACAGGCAGCTCGTGAAGCGTTGGGATTTAAGCGTGGTGATGCCGATGTACAACAAACTTTAAAAGAAATCCTCACTTCCAGAGGTGCGACCTACAACTTGATAGAAAAAGGTAAGTTCGAGATAGACTATACGTTGCGTTATTCCTATTTTGGGACAGATAGGGTAGAGGTGGATTTTTCTTCAGTATCAGATGGCAATGGGGGTACGGTGGAAGCCGTGACCTTATTTGACGTAGTCTCCGATACGCAAAACAGTTTCCGACACCGTTTTCGGTTTGCATATGGCTTGCGAGACGATCTGAACCTGCAAATGACCATCCCCTTGGTCATGAAATCTGATCCGATACGTGATTTGGAAGAAGCAGGTTTAGGAGATCTGTTTTTGAGTGTTAACTGGCAGCCTTATGCAAAACATCCTCGTTATCCGAGTGTTATCTTTTTCTCCGATCTACAATTTGCCACCGGCACCAGTCCCTTTGAGGTGGAATTGGATGAGGAGTTAGCGACAGGAGACGGTTTGGATGTGTTGACCTTTGGTGTCAGTCTATCGAAAATTATGGATCCCGTCGCTTTATATACTTCGGTGAGCTGGAGCTTACGTCTAGATCAATCTGGGTTAGAACAGGACAATGAAGTGGGGTCGGACACACTCACTTTGACAGATGTGAATCCTGGGGGCGTATTCGGATTGGTTGTGGGAGCCGGCTACGCGCTTTCCTACGAAGTGAATATTGCGTTTCAGATGGGCCTAAACTATGGTCAAGAGAGTGATTTTATTTTTACCGGTACTGATGCAGAGACCGGCCCATTTGCACGAACCAGTACGTTACAGGAAACCATGAGTGCCGTATTTTCTACCGTTGTGGGATTCCGATTAACCCCCAAAACATTGGTCACTGTGGACGTAGGAGTGGGAGTGACTTCCAATTCTCCCGATTTTAATTTGGGCATCAATATCCCCATCGATACCGAAGGTTGGGGAAAGTAACCCTCTACTTTCGTAGTGTGGATCGACCTACGTGGATTCGAGTTTTTATCCTATGGCACTCATTTTGCTGAAAAACAGTGGCTAAATGATTGACAGAGCAGGGGTAGTTTCGCAAAATACACCGCTTGTCTTTAGGAGGGGTTCCCGAGTGGTCAAAGGGATCAGACTGTAAATCTGACGGCTCAGCCTTCGTAGGTTCAAATCCTACCCCCTCCACCAGGTGATTGTGAGGCGATTGGTTAAGAGGCCGTACCGATAACTGTGCGGGTGTAGTTCAATGGTAGAACCTCAGCCTTCCAAGCTGATGATGTGGGTTCGATCCCCATCACCCGCTCCATTGTATCGAGGCATCTCCAGTCTATCATTGAGTACAAAATTGATTTTAGTGTTGAGTTTAGTGGTCATTGGGCATAGCCCATATAGCTCAGTCGGTAGAGCA
>DJFZ01000064.1:0-10630 GCA_002432655.1 Thiotrichaceae bacterium UBA5859
TCCCACCACATGGTTACGGGATTTAAAGTTATCGCCGTCCGAGTCACCATCGGTGACATCCACTTCCCATTCAAACTTATAGAAGGCGGTGGCCATGCCATCGGCGACTTCCATATCCCCTTTGACACCGATTCGCGATGCATTGCTTTTCACTTCCCAAACATCGCTACCTTCTTCAAAAGTATCTGTTCCAGTGCTGGGAACCACAATAATTTCATCTTCTGTAGAAATCTGTTCTAAGGTTAATAACCCCTTTCCATAAAACTCAAAGGGTGCGGCTAGCGCCGCGGTAGAACCAAGAACTGCCTGAGCAACGGCACTTGCGATTAACATTTTACGATTCATTTTCTATCACTCCTGTTCATTTACGATTAAGCAACTCAACTCAAATTTATTATTCAATGTTTGCTAGAGTCAGTTAAGAAGCTTTAGCTGTGCTGCTACAGTCTTCGGATCCAAAGGAACATAACCGTCTTTAACCACTGAATGTTGACCCTGTTTCGACAACACCATAGTAAGGAATTCTGTTACCACGGGATCCAGGGCACGGTTAGGATGCTTATTGATATAGACATACAGATATCGAGCAAGTGGATAATCACCAGACTTAACATTCTCCTCAGTCGCGGCAATCAGCGTACCACCGGTTTTTTTCGACAAAGCTACTGCGCGTACATCAGATGTGACATAACCAATACCAGAATACCCGATGGCGTTATTTGAAGTGGAGATACTCTGCACCACTGAGGCCGAACCAGGTTGTTCGTTGACGGTATTTTTAAAATCCCCTTTACACAGGGCTTTCTTTTTAAAATAACCATAAGTACCAGATACAGAATTGCGGCCGAATAATTGAATGGTTCGGTTACTCCATTCACCGCTCAACCCGACTTGTCCCCATTTAGTAATATCTTCAGGATGACGACATTTTCGGGTAGCAGAAAAAATGGCATCCACTTGTGGGATACTGAGACCTTTAATCGGATTATCTTTGTTCACAAATACCGCTAAGGCATCAATTGCCACCTTGATTGCCGTTGGTTTGTAACCTAATGTTTCTTCGAAGGCTTTCACCTCCTGTGCCTTCATTTGTCGACTCATGGGGCCAAGGTTAGAGGTGCCATTGGTTAGTGCCGGTGGTGCGGTAGAGGAACCTGCTGCCTGCACCTCGATGTTGACGTTTGGATATTGCTTTTTAAATTGCTCACTCCACAGTGCCATCAGATTCGCTAGCGTATCTGATCCGATACTAGTGACATTACCGGAGATCCCAGACTTCGCCTCATAGCTAGGCAAATTAGGATCGACTCCGCTCGCGACAGCCGCAGTGGTAACACATAAAGCGGCTGACAAAGTGGCTCGACGAAACAGTCGATTTGGCATAAAAGTTCTCCTTAATTTGTATGACAGAACGATGACAAAAGTAGTTGAAGTGGGTAACTAAACTATTACAAAGGGGTGATCAAAATATTAAAAGTCTTTGCATATTAAATAAGATAAATTGCATATCTTATTGTTTTAATTGACTGCACATCGATATCCGACACCTCGGACGGTCTTGATGAGTCGATCGTGTCCAGTCTCTTCAAGTGCTTTACGCAAACGGCGCACATGCACATCTACCGTGCGTTCTTCAACAAATCGATCATGCCCCCAAACATTGTCCAACAATTGTGCACGACTATAGACCCGGCCCTGATGGGTAAGAAAAAAATGGAGTAAATTAAATTCCAACAGAGATAGGCTCAATACCTGTCCATTTGCTGAAACCATGTGGGACACGGTATCTACCGCCAGGCCCTCCACCTGCACGGTTCCATCCTCGCCGATCTCTCTATTGGTTCTCCTAAGAACCGCTTTCACCCGGGCGATCAGCTCTTTTTGGGAAAATGGTTTGGCAAGATAATCATCAATTCCCGCATCTAAGCCTTTGACTTTGTCCTCCGCATCACCTTTCGCACTAAGCATGATGATCGGCATACTTTTAGTAGGTTCAGTACGCCGTAAGCGACGAGCGAAATCAATACCACTCTGCCCCGGTAGCATCCAGTCTAAAATCAGTAAATCAGGTGGATTGGACTCCACCAAGGGTTGTGCGTTTTCCACAGATTCCGCAGGGATCCCCTGATATCCGGCAGCTTCTAAAGCGTGACAAACCAGATCCCGGATATCGGTTTCATCTTCGACCACCAGTACTCTATGAACCAAGTTGAACCCTCACAGTTAATAAGCGTACCACCATTATCTGACGCGAATATGACAATCAAATGACATACTTGAACGAAGAAAGGGGCACGAATGCCCCTTTTCTTGTCCAACACGCAATAGCCATTAAGCTTGCATCGGCTCACCAGCTAGAGTCAATGGTTCTATCAAGCCCGCCTCTTCCAGCTCTTGACGCTGTTTTTTAGCATGCTCAATTAGCTCCGGAATACCGCTTTTTTCATTGGCTTCCATAGCCAGAACCTTCTCTTCCGGGCTAGCATATTTCTCATCCCACTCGATTAATTTTGGCACCATTACTTGATTCCATTTTTTCATACTGCGCGCCAGCGCCATGGTCTTCATGTAACCCGCTGGATATTGTGGGCCTTCGGCATAGGGTAATAGATTCCAAAATTCCCGCTCTGGAACCAGATGATGATCCGCATGTCGTCCGATGCCATCCACAACCCAATTGGTCACGCGGTTGGTGCATCCCCATTGATGATGAATTTTTAGCGGCGTACCCGGTACACGAACAATACCGTAATGTTGACCATACACCCCCGCTTTGTAACCGTAGTGAGATTGTATGACACCTAATGCAAAGAAAAATAAACCTAGGAAACCACCCACAGCAGCTACCAACAATACGACCAAGGCTTCGGCGGCATAACCTCTCAACAAGCGATTGTGGTGGGACCAAACCGGCAATCCCAACTTCTTTAAACGCTTTTCTTCTATTTCCCAGGCGATTTCATAATCCTGCTTAAATGTGCGTTTGGAAAACTGTAGGATGGACTCACCCCTTAACGCCGTACTGGAATCATAGGGAGTACCGGCCGTCAGGTGATGTCCATATGGGTGCTCGACAGCGTAGTAACTGAATAGATTCAATACCCCCATAAAACGCGCAATGCCTACAGAGAGCGGCTCGTGTGTGCGATGCGCCAATTCATGGCCGATAGAAACGGTGCCCAAACTGGCAGTAATGCTAAACATAATGGTGGCAACAATATAGTCAATGATGCCATTGTCGGCATGAGCCGCCATCATATCGAAACCAGTCACGGCTTGAGTGATAGCAGCGATATTCAACAAATCACCGCCAGTGTGGGCATGACCCATTACCCATAAAAATCCAAGGAAACAGAGGAAAGCACCAAAACAGTAGAGGTACATCATGCCAACAAAAATACCTTCGTTTTGCCACTGATAGGTCTCCTCTTCTTCACCAAAAAGAGGCTCGGCCACATTCAACAGCAGCAATAAAGCCACTAAACTCCAAGCCACTACGCTAGAGTTAAAAAACACCATATAAGCCCCTAGAAAGGCTATTGCCATTGGTAAACAATAAGGGACATACATCCATCCTTTAGCCACGGGATGTTGAACATCGCTAGTGATACTGCTCATTCTTTTAATCTCCTATTGATCTGATCTTCGCTGCATTCTGAACGCCTTGCGAACAACGAATTGAACATTTTTCTCGATTTGATGACGCTTCGACTATTCTTATTATTAGAAGACACAGTATAGCTTCAATTAATTAAAAGAACATCACCGGAAAATTCTCATTTGACGAGGCGCAATTATTCCATGATGCCCTGAAATTCGAGTTCAATCGGCGGTAATGCTTCTTGCTCTCGTTGTGTTTCTATTTCCTCTTTAACTTCCTCATTTCGTTCAGAAAAACGTGATGGACAGTAGTGTTCCAGAAGTATTTGCACAGACAAGGTGCCACACACTAAATCAATCTGATCATGCACTTGCGCACTGTTCCAAAGCTGTGGTGCACGGTGGCGCGCCTGGCGTTTAATATTCTCTGTAACAAGCTGCTGCGTCTCCGGCGCTACGCTGGACCAAGCACCCAAGCCCACATCGCTAACGATATCCAGCACACCTGGCTCCCAAGATCCGAGAGACACCGCACGATGCAAAGCATGCCGAAAAGGGCCTCCGAGTTGGTTCAACTGATAATGAGCTAAGGCTAAGTTCGCCCAGGTCATCGCGGATCCAGGACGTAATTTTAGAGATTGCTCAAAATAGTTTACCGATTCCACTAAAAAGGGATTGCTTTCTCCGTCCAGTGCCGAGGAGTGACGCCCCTTTTCCTCATACAGTCTCCCCATCGATTCTAGATATTCCGCATTTTTGGGATTGAGGCGGATTGCGCGCCTTAGATGGTCTCGCGCAGCCAACCACAAAGCAAGCTCGGCATGGGCATCTTGTTGCCATTTTTGCCACTGATACCGGGCTTGGTAAGCATAGACATCTGCTAGTCCCCAACGTATCGGGATCCAGCAAAACATTAGCAACACAATAATAGAAGTGACAGCCACTAAGGGTTTGGGTACGCTGATATTTATTTTTCTGAATGGCTGCACGCGCGATTTTGATCGACGTTTACTACTCCTGCTACGTTTTCTGCGTGCCATGATAGCCAGATGATAGAAAAAAAATCGCTTCTAAGCTGCTTGTTGGAATTTTTGTCGTGTCAATTTCTCCGGCACCTCAAACACCAACTGATGTGCCGCCTCTTCACCGATAATCTCACAGGCCGCCCGGTAACCGGCATCTAAATCCGGAGGACGGGCTTTTAAATTGTGTGCGTCGGTAGCGATAATAGTCACGTCACCCTGGCGCAGCATTTGATGGGATATCTGCTGGGCAACCTCACCAAACTGACCGGCCACCGAAGCTGCGGTGACTTGAAACAGACAACCTAACTGTACCAGTGGTGTCAAATGATTAAAATCACGCATGATCTCTTTATTACGTTCGGGATGAGCAATCATCGGCTTAATTTTGTGCTTCAGTAACCACTGCACGAACTTGTCCGTACCAGGAGGAATATGACTATGAGGCAGCTCTAATAATAAAACTTGAAAAGACTCCCACTCACCGATAAAGGGTAACTGGTTGCTTTTCACCATGACCATAATTTCAGGCGCGATACGAACTTCTGCCGCACGTTCAATAGTGAGTTCGATTTGCTGCGCTATCAGTCCTTCTTGTAGTTGTTCGAAGGCTCTATCAATAATTGTTTGATTGTTATCCCAACGACCGTGGTGTATATGTGGGGTCAATACCATTTTGCGAATGCCGTTATCGACCGCAAACCGCGCTAAATCTAGGGCCGCATCCAAGCTCTCTGCGCCATCATCAATTCCCGGGAGTAGATGACTATGCAGATCAATCATGCCGCATCAGAATGATCCTGAGCATGTTCTGATTTGTAGCCCTGACCATATCCATAGTAGCCGTAATAGCCGTACTTACCGTATCCATATTTACCGTAATAGTTTGCAGCCTTATCCAAGTCCACCCGATTTAACACCGAGCCCACAATATGGGCATTCACGCGTCTTAAGCGACTCACACCGGAGAGGGCCACTTGATGCGGCGTAGCATCGGCCTTAATCACATATATCACCGCACTAGCCTGACTAGAAAGTAGTAGCGCATCACTGACAGCATTGGCAGGCGCACTGTCGATGACAATGCGATCATATTTTTGGGAAAGTTTTGCCAGCACCTCTTTAAACCGTTCCGAAGACAACAACTCCAACGGATTAGGTGGCACCACACCAGAGGTGAGGAAGTCTATATCACTGCCCTCAATTTTTTGTACACACTCCTCAAATGTGGCCGATCCCGCCACCAAATTAGACAATCCCGGTGTGCTCGCCGGTAACCCTAAGAACTTAACAATACTGGGTCGGCGCATATCTGCATCGATCAGCAACACCTTTTCTAGATGGCCGAGAGCAATGGCTAAGTTCATGCTCACCGTCGATTTACCTTCACTGGGTACAGAAGAGGTCACCAGCACCACCTTATGGTCGTCATCCAAACTCGACAACATCACACCAGTACGGATAGTGCGAATCGACTCTGCAAAATTAGATTTCGGCGCCTGTAGAAACATATGATCCGGCGAATAGTTTTCATCCGCCTCATCTTTAGACTGTTTCTTCCTCTTTTTACCATTACTTTTTAGTTGCGGCAAAATACCTAATACCGGTAACCCAAGAATCGAATCCACATCTTCTGTGGTTTTAAAAGTATTGTCTAAATATTCCATCAAAAAGGCGAGCATCACACCGATAAACAAGCCCGCCATGGTCGCCAACAGTAAGATCTGTTTCTTCTTCGGTTTATAGGGTATTAGGCTCACTACAGACGGATCCACAATACGCGCTACTGGACTCTGTAAATCACTGGAAAGATCGGTTTCTTTTATCCGTTTTAAAAACATATCATACAATTGGCGATTCGCCGCCACATCACGGCTTAACGTCCCTAGTTGGTATTCCTTACGATTTATCTCACGGACTTCCTGCTTAGTCTCTTCCAAGGCCCGCTTAATTTCCCGTTCATTGGCCAATGACAGCTTATATTCCCGGGCGATTCGATCCACCACTGCCTTAACCTGCTTTTGTGTGGCTTCCTTGGTTGCGGTCAGTTCAGACTGGGCACCAATCATTTTGGGATGTTCAGGTCCATATCTTTTGCTGAGTTCATAGACCTTTAACTCCGCTTCTGCCTCTACCTCTTTTAAACGATTGACCAACGGATGCTCTAGTACGGCAGGGATAGATTCATAATAGGACTCTCCTCGTCTAGCTTGATCCAAAACCTGTTGGTAAATACTTTGCGCTTTCGAACGTTCCTTACTGGCCTCAGCCAAATCCTGCGTCAATTCATCCAACTGCTTGGCCGCCAAACTGCGTACTCCTGACACGTCTACCAATTGTTCCCTGTCCCGATATTCTTGCAGTACCTTTTCAGATTGCTCTTGGCGCTCTCGCAACCCCTCCAACTGCCCGGTGAGCCAACCCGCTGCTTTACGTGTCATATTCAATCGAGCTTCAAGATCCGATTCAATATAGACTTCCGCCAGGACGTTTGGAACCTCCGCGGCAAGTTTTGCATCCGAACTCTCGAAACTAATACGTACTAACTGGCTATTGCGCACAGGCGAGATTGTTAAACGAGACTGAAAATCTCTGACAATTGTATCCTGGATTTCCAACTCTGTAGGGGAACTGGCTTCCGGCCGAAATGACTCCGGAACAAATCGACGCCAATCTAGGGAGAAGCGCGCATTGTCCCGAGTGGGATCAAATTCGGGATGATTTTTTAAGGACAAGCGTGTGACTACTTTTTCTGCCAGATCGCGGGATTTAAGAATCTCAAACTGTGTTTGAAAATATTCTCGCTGTGCTGCACCACCTAGTTCATAAACTTCATCAATCGAGACCACTTTTGCAGTTTCAGCTTCGATTAATACGGTAGCCGTTGAGCGATAGATGGGGGTCAGTGCAAATACCACCAACAACGTCACCAGCGAGACTGCTACCGTGAGACCGATAATACTTTTACGGTGTTTGGAAATAACACGCCAATACTCCCGCAGATCGATTTCGTCCTCATCTCGATTTACATTCGATTGCTCGCCAATCCAATTGCGGGGCATATTCATAATTTATTTCGCCCTTTAGAAGAAGCTTTCATGCACGGTGATGATGTCACCTGGGTTCACCGGGGAACTGAGTTCTACTTGCCTAGGCTGCATCTCGTCCTGACCTTCATGAATAATATAAATCTTCCGTCTCGAAGCTCGATCAGTGAAGCCACCCGCAAGAGATACTGCCTTTTGTACTGTTAATCCAGGAACAAAGGGAAATCCACCCGGCTCCTCCACCTCTCCATTTACATAAAATTGACGGTACTCCAAAACGGAGACCGTCACCCGAGGATTGATCAAATAGCGCCCTTTCAGTCCAGCTTCTATTAGAGTTTCCACCGACTTGACAGAGAGTCCGGACAGCCTTAATTCCCCCAAAAATGGGTAAGAGATAACGCCTTCTGCACTGACCCTGGTTTCCAAGGTTAAATCCTCCTCACCATAAACCAGGATCTCGATAAGATCCCCCGCTCCTAACTTATAGTCCGACAAGTTCGAAGAGGCATCTAGTTGACCAGAAACTACGTTGCTAAAAACGAATAATGTTAGAAACAGATATATAAAACGAGCCGTGCTACGTCGCAAACAAATGGCCTGTCTCACCAAACTGGAATACTCCCTTGTTAGCGGTTGCTCCCGTATTCACAAAACCGGGGTCAAACTCTTGGTTTTCTGACTAAAGAGTGCCCACTAGTGTGACATTGATTTGATTTCGATCATAGTCCCGGTTGGCCAAATTGGACTCGTTGTCGTACCAAATGTAATCGAATCTTAGGGTCAACCAACGTTGAAATTCATAGTTGGCGGCAAGATTCAATGTATCCCGATCATCTTCTCTAGTAGAGCCTTCATAGTCGGAATTGCCAATGGTGTATGAGGCAGCGGTGACCAATCTGGGGCGCAATTCATGCATCACGCCAACAGTCACATCAGACTGAATAATGGTATCCCCAATGCCAGTGGCTTCACTCGGTTTTTGAAAAGTCATAAACTGAAAATCTGTACGAGGTAAGGGCGACCAGAGTATTTCTATCTGCCAACTACCACCATCGAAATCATCCCGAGCGGCGACATCAAAGTCTTTATCCACAAAACCTACTTTCACCGTTCCCGAGGTTTGCGCGGTAGCCTCCCAGGTACCACCAAAAAGAGTGTAGTATTCTTCACTGTCCAGAGTGCCTGCGCGATAGTCCAAGTTTCTCGCTTCCACCTCGAATAGCAGTGACGTTTTTGGCATCACCTCATACAAAAACAGAGCGCCTAGATTGGTAGTATCTAATTCGCTAAAGGCCGTGAAAGTAGAGTTGTTGTCATATCGCTTTCTATTACCACCCAAGCTCACTTCCAGACGCGCGGGCGCGTTGGTGGCACCATAACCAAGCACCACATCCGCTCCGGTGGCATGCCATTCATCCGGTTCAGTGAGTACGGGACGATCCGTTGAACCACGAGGATCGCTGGTATCTTGGTAGATAAAATCCAATGCCAGATCTAATTTTCGGTTGAACACCAAATTAGCATTGGCATCCAGGCGTTGACGTTCATAGTTATCGTCAGAGCTAGTATCGTAGCGACCGATCCTCGCTTCATACATGGCGCCGAATTCATGAGCACCTGACTGAGCCCCCCACCCCAACATGGGGGCCAGCTCATAGAGACCACTGCTTTTTTCATTGGCGCTGGACTGGAACAGATTGTTGTCGTGACCAAACATTAAGGACAATGCTGGATAGAGATTACCCGCACTACCGCCCATCAACGGATAACCACTCGCTTGATTAGCTTGTATTTGTCCTGACCAAATCACAGCATTTGAAGCGACGGCCAAGGCCGCAATCATTTTCTTGTCCATGTAGACTCCCAATTGTTCCTTGAGTTAATTAGTAAATTCTTGTGCGCCAACTCTGACTAAGCAATATCGTAAAGATAAATTAGTTATTAGGAATCACTGGCTGTGCCACCACCGCCACCGCCGGCACCCGATCCGGAGCCCGTTCCCGTACCAGTAGAAGAAGTGCTTCTAGAAGGCGCAGTGACCGCTTTACTTGAAGTTTGCTTTTTGGAAGGTTCTGATTTGGGCGCCTGTGGATCGGTAGCTTGTGCGACTTGGTTGGGATCCACGCCAGTATTCACCGCAGCGTTAGCTACTGTGTTGGGATCGGCACCAGCACCGATCGCAGCAGAAATCACACTGCTTGGCTCCGCCCCTGTATTGATCGCTGCCGCCACTGCTGATCCGGCACTCGCGCCAGCGCTGATGGCTGCTGCTACCACTGAACCAGGCTCACCTCCCGCAGTGATGACTGCAGTGACAACCGCTGCCGAATTCACATTGGAGGTGACCATTGCCGCCGTGAGCCAACGTACATTTACTCCGGATGCAACAGCTGATTGGGCGATGGCATCTAATGATTGCCCCGCTTGTAACGCCGCTTTTACCTCAGCTTCTATCTGCTCTAAAGTCATGTTGGCTTTAAAGTCTGCTAACGCTGGGAAAGCTATCATCGCAGCTAAAATGGCTGCACCTACGGCTTTATATTTCATTTAAGTCTCCTTACTCGTGTGTGGGGTGAAATCCATATTTTGTTCGATACTAACAGACAAAAACTAACCAACCTTGATGAAGCAACCACCATACGCCCATCCCTCTTTGTGCGCAATAATAGCGCAAATTCTTTAAAAAGCATTTTTTCCGGAAAATCCTTTAAACATCGTTAACAATACAATCTTCAGATCCAAAGCTAATGACCAATTACAAATATAGGCCATGTCGTGTTCGACCCGTTTTTCCATTTTTTCAATTGTATCGGTTTCACCGCGCCATCCATTCACCTGTGCCCAACCTGTTATACCGGGCTTGACCTTATGTCGAGACATATAACCGTATATTTGTGGACGATAGATTTCATTATGCGCTATGGCGTGGGGCCGAGGCCCCACCACAGACATATTGCT
>DJFZ01000064.1:10783-17785 GCA_002432655.1 Thiotrichaceae bacterium UBA5859
GTGGGGCCTCGGCCCCACCACAGACATATTGCCCTGCAACACATTTAAGAATTGCGGCAGTTCATCCAAAGAGGTGCGCCTTAACCAAGCACCCAATTTCGTGATGCGTGGGTCGTTCTTCTTTGCTTGTGGTACCTCAGCACCGTCTTCACACACACTCATGGTGCGAAATTTCCACACTTCAATCTCTTTTCCGTCCAAACCGTAGCGATGTTGCTTAAACAATATCGGGCCAGGGGACGTCAATTTGATAGCGATGGCAATGAGCATCATAGGCAACGCAACCACCATCAGTATCACAGAAGATAAAACCAAATCTTCAGCACGCTTCGCCAATCCCGCTGCGCCCCAGAAGGGATCTTCCCTCACACCGATCACCGGCACACTACCCAACTTGGACCAACGACTGGTCAATAAATCAAACATAAACAGGTCAGGGACGACAAATACGGATGCAGTAGAGTCCGATAGCTTAGAGACCAGCTCCCTTACCAAGGCCGCCTGCTCAGCAGGTAACGCGATATAGATGAGATCCACACCACCCTGCCGCGCGCGCTTCACCAATGAATCTATCATCGCGTAAAAATCCTGATTTCCGCCAGCTTGCCAATCTATTACGGCTTTTAACTCTACCCCCATTCCTGGACTGCCCAAAATGGTATCTCGCACATAACTAAATACTTCACCATCCCCTACCACTACGGCGCTTCGGCTATTGAATCCTCTAGCTCGAAGATATTTGAGAAGCTCTCTGATTATGATTCGAACCAGACTTAAGGTCGCTGGTGTCGCTATCAACCAGCTCAACATCAAGCGCCGAGAATAAACTGAAGAAGTTTTGGTGGCATAAGCCAATAACAGAAGACCTAAGCCGACAAATAACCACAATAACCAAACCCGAGAAAGTTCGCTGCCCAAACTGGACACACGCCAGGATCGATATAAGGCCAAAATTTCCGAGCCGAACACAAAAATTAATAAGGCTATAGACAACGCTATGGTGTATGCATCTAACCAGCTCAATTGATATAGCCACACGAAAAAGAGAAACACACCGGCGATAATTAGCCAATCTGTTAATCTAAAGAGCGAATCGAGTACCGGCCCGAATGGTCGAATGATGCCACCCTGTGAAACGTCCATGTAAGAATTTTTCCAGGTTCAGACACGTTACGTTTACCAGCTTATGCGACCTAACCACTGGCAAACTAGATAGAACGCATTTATCTCAAATAATTACTTAGGATTCAAGACACAAAGCGACTTTTTTTAACATAAATTTAATATGTTGAAATATTTTACCTAATTTCTTAAATCAAACTGGGTTGCTTGACACAACTGTTTTCCAATATCCAATTACTATGAATACGGCTTTGAATATAAAATTGCGTCTCGGTATAGACAGAATCGGGTTGGATTGTCCCCAAAAAGATGGAAAATTAGAAAGTATCAATCAGAGAAAACTGGTTGACTTAACTTTTATCACGACCATAGTAATCTTCATAACGCACGATGTCATCCTCTCCCAAATATGAACCCGACTGTACTTCGATCAGTTCTAAGGGGACATTACCGGGATTTTCTAATCGATGTTTGGTGCCAAGCGGAATATACGTAGACTGATTCTCTGTAAGTAGAAACACTTCGTCTTCTCTGGTGACCTTAGCCGTGCCTTTCACCACAATCCAGTGTTCAGCTCGATGGTGATGCATTTGCAAACTTAGACTGGCGCCCGGTTTCACGGTGATGCGCTTCACCTGATAGCGCACACCTTCATCAATGGACTCATAATCGCCCCACGGGCGGGGCACACGGGGATGGCCCTTAACCTCATCTCTTTTTGCCTGATTTAGCTTTTCAACTATTTTTTTCACATCCTGTACTTGTTCTCTCTCGGCGACCAATACGGCGTCTTTGGCCTCAACCACCACTATATTTTTTAAACCGATGGTCGCCACCAATCGATCAGATGCATGGATGAAGGATTGATGGGTATCATGGAGCATCACATCCCCATGAACCGCATTACCATGGTTATCTTTTTCTGCCACCTCATACAGTGCCGCCCAGGAACCTAAGTCGCTCCAACCCACACTCATGGGTACCAACGCTGCGGCGTCGGTTTGTTCCATCACGGCATAGTCGATGGAATCACTAGGACAATCTAAAAATGCACGCTGGTCAAGACGCAAAAAATCGAGATCCTCGGTGGCTTGTTCTAAAGCCATAGAAGTCTGGCTGACGATTTTTTTATGATGCTTGCCCAACTCCTGCAAATAGTGGCTGGCGCGAAACATAAACATGCCACTGTTCCAATAATAGCCGCCCGCTCGCAGAAACTTTTTCGCCGTAGTGAGGTTAGGCTTTTCGATAAACTCCTTAACGGTAAACACACCTTGCGCAATATCTTTACTGGTGGCTTTGATATAGCCATAGCCTGTTTCAGCATGTGTGGGGACCACGCCAAAAGTCACCAGATGCTCGGAAGCGGCCACCGTTGCCGCCTGTGACACCGCGCGTTGAAAACCGGGCAGATCTTTAATCAGGTGATCAGAAGGCAATACCAACATGAGCACATCTTCATGCTGTAGTAGTTTGTGTGCTGCGACGGCGATCGCCGGTGCGGTATTGCGCCCCATTGGCTCTAATACAATCGCGCTCGGTGTTACCTCTATTTGGCGTAACTGCTCGGCAACAATGAAGCGATGCTCCTCCCCGCAAATAATTATCGGCGGTTGCAAGTCAGCAATGCCCTTTAATCGCGTGAGCGTGCTCTGTAGCAGGGTGCGTTCATCCACCAAAGGGATAAACTGTTTCGGATAAGACTCTCTGGAGAGCGGCCATAACCTGGTACCGCTGCCACCACATAATATGACGGGAACTATTTTCATATTTATGCCTATTTTTCTACTATTCAACGTCCATTAGGTGAAATCAAACGAGCAAAGTCTAGTACAGCTTCCTATTTATCTGGTGAGTTAGCCTAAACTCTAGAGGAACTCACTAACCATGATGTTCCGTGAACCAACGGTAAGTGTCTAGCAGACCTTTCTTAAGAGTAATTTTGGGCTGCCACCCCAACTGGGTCAAACGAGAAGTGTCCAGCAATTTTCTAGGCGTGCCATCTGGTTTGCTGGTATCGAAAACCACCTCACCTTTATATCCCACCGTATCAGCCACCAGTTGAGCGAGCTGTTGAATGCTCACATCCTCACCCCAACCGATATTGATGATTTCTTGATCTGCATAATGCTGCATTAAATAGAGACAAGCATCTGCCAGATCGTCTACATGTAAAAACTCCCGCCTCGGTTTACCACTACCCCAAACGCTGACCTGCGGTGATTGATTCACCTTGGCCTCGTGGAATTTTCTGATTAATGCTGGTAAAACGTGCGAGGTTTGCAAATCAAAATTATCCCCAGGACCGTACAAATTAGTAGGCATCAAGGATATAGCGTCAAAACCATGTTGCTTGCGGTAAGCTTGACATAATTTTATGCCTGCTATCTTAGCCACTGCGTACCATTCGTTTGTAGGTTCTAATGGGCCGGTCAATAGATGGGACTCCTGCATTGGCTGTGGCGCCAATTTCGGATAAATACAGGATGACCCAAGAAAAACAAGCTTCTGACAACCATACCGATAGGCAGATTCAATAATGTTAGTTTCGATTAATAAATTGTCGCGAAGAAAATCCACTGGGTAACTATCATTGGCGAGGATCCCTCCCACCTTAGCTGCAGCCAGCAATACTACTTGCGGCCTTTCTTTGGCAAAAAAGTCCTCCACCGCACCTTGTCTGCATAAATCCAGCTCTGAACGGGTACGCGAGATGAGGTTTTCATAACCCTGGGACTGTAGCGCCCGTACCAATGCGGCACCCACCAATCCACGGTGACCGGCGACATATATTTTAGTTGTTAAGTTGATTTCCAAAACCGTATCGAGGTCTATTCTGAGGCCAGTGGCACAGCATAACCGTGAGATTTTAATAATGCATCCCTTTTGGCGTTTTCTAGATCGTGCTGAGTCATTTCTTTTATCAACTGTTCTAGAGTAATTTCCGGCTTCCATCCCAATTTTTCATGGGCATAGCTAGCATCACCCAACAGAGTCTCGACCTCTGCCGGACGAAAATAGCGGGGATCCACTTTAACTATCACATCCCCAACTTTTACCCCAGGCGAACACGCTTTGTCCACTGCCGAAACGCGCGCCTGCTCATCTAAGCCTTCTCCCTCAAACACCAGCTCGATGCCCAATTCCTGCGCTGATAATTCAATAAATCGCCGGACTGAGTACTGCTTGCCGGTAGCGATGACGAAATCTTCAGCTTGTTCCTGTTGTAACATTAACCACTGCATTTTCACATAGTCTTTAGCATGGCCCCAATCTCGCAATGCGTTAAGATTACCCATATACAACACTTTATCTAAACCCTGTGCGATGTTGGCTAATCCCCTTGTAATTTTGCGTGTAACAAAGGTTTCCCCTCGTCGTGGGGACTCATGGTTAAACAGGATCCCATTACAAGCGTAGATACCATACGCCTCGCGATAGTTCACCGCAGTCCAGTAAGCATAAAGCTTAGCGACTGCATAGGGCGATCGAGGATGGAATGGAGTAGTCTCCTTTTGTGGGATCTCCCGCACCAACCCGTACAGTTCAGAAGTAGAAGCCTGATAATATCGGGTTTTCTTATCCAACCCTAAAAAACGAATCGCCTCCAATAGGCGCAAAGCACCAAGCGCATCCACGTCTGCGGTATATTCGGGCGATTCGAAAGAGACAGCCACATGACTCTGTGCGCCCAAATTGTATATTTCATCGGGCTGCACCTGCTGAATAATCCGAGTGAGATTGGAGCTATCGGTTAAATCCCCGTAGTGGAGAAATAGCCGCGCGCTCTCAATGTGCGGATCCTGATAGATATGGTCGATGCGTTCCGTATTAAAAGAAGAAGCCCTACGTTTAATGCCGTGCACCTCGTAGCCCTTCTCCAACAGAAATTCAGCAAGATAAGATCCATCCTGCCCGGTGATGCCGGTGATTAGAGCCTTTTTGGCTGTCATTTAGAAGTTGGCCTTAAAAATAATCAGTTGTGAATATAGATCCACATTTTAACAAAAGAACTATTACAGTGGCTTGAATTTTTCCGAACCTACTAGCATGCCCTGTCGCGGTTCATGGTGTAGCCCACTATCTTATTTAACTTGAATTTGACTACCCCTTTTGGGGCTCTATCACCTCATGCCATTGATGTCGATAGTGCCACATGAGCCAAACTAGTCTGAAAGCTTTGAGATACCGCGGCACAAAAACTTTTGGATTGACAATGCACCGATACAGCCAGCCCAAATATATTTTGTCTACCCAGTCAGGAATTTTTGCCTGTGCACCTGTGAAGAATGCGATTGCCGCACCTGTACAAATAATTCCCGGCGTGTATTTAAGATTGCTCTTTAGATAAGCACCTAGACGTTCTTGCACCCCACCGCCTATATTGATTAATATCAAATCCGGTCGCTCTTTTTCTAAAAGGTTTAACAGAGCAGAATCCACGATTTCACCTGGCGCATACATCGGCGCGATATAGTGACAATCTTCTTGGAGATAGATTCGACGTTTCAATAAATATTCGCGATTTCTATTGGATTCCTGCAGATTCGGATCCACCAAGAACAGTGTTGGTTTTTTTGTTCGGCTCTCCAAATCCTTGAAAAGCTCATCCAGAAATTTACGGCCTGAGTATTTAGTCAAATTGACGCCATAGAAAATCTTCAATAGCAACACCATCAATCCGCTATCGGGTAAGGCGAAATCCGCCATTAATAGACTCCGATAATAATCTGCGTCAATATCAATAGTTGCGAGTCCTGGACCTGAGGGCACTACCATAAATGACCCTAAGGTTAACTTTTCAATAATTGACGGATAATCTGTAAATTCGAATGGAATCCCGTAAAGATTCATAAATATGTCATTGTAAGCTGCTTTGTTGCACAAACAGAAAATCGGCCTGTGCAATGGAACCATCTTTCAAGGTTGTAGAATTATGAATAGATTCTAAATTAAAGCGTCGTTCCAATAACCACCCTATCACCTCACCAGCCAATGCCTGTCCTTGATATAATTCCAGAAACGAACACTCTACATATACCCACTTGAAACAATGCAAGAGTTCTTCCGACCCCTTTAAGGCTTCTAGTTCGTAACCTTGCACATCTATTTTGAGCATAGCTGGTGCCTGTATATCATCTTCAGATAGAAATTCATTCAATCTGCCTACTCGGATGGTGTCTGTAAACACCTCCTGTGTACCAGGAAACAAATCGTTTTGCCTTGTTGTGATAGGCAATAGCGAGTAAGAATCCTCGCGCGCTGAAACATGGATCGCTTTTTCTCCAGATTGATCACCTATTGCTGTTTGAAATAGGATGGTCGAATCGTCATCCCCGAAAACCTTTTTAAATATAGAACCAGGACGAGACAAAGGTTCGAAAGAATATATTTTTGCCTCAGGGCAACAATGACGAGCCACGAGGGCAAATTGGCCCTTATTAGCACCAATATCTACGAAAATTCGAACTGAACTTAGCTGCATCAATACACACGAGTGTTCAAAACCTGCGGCGGTACTATACAAAAATAATGCCTTACGCCAACTAGTTACAGATACGAGATTGCAAATCTTAGCAAGTCTTCTAATGTAGAGGAGAATCACTAACTATCAATCAATCTTGAAGGTAAATTTAAATCAGATTCATGGCGCACCATATCCTTAACAGCTTCCCACCTTATCTTGCTTTCGGAATGTATTTTAGTAAAACGCCGAATCGAAGCCTTAGACGCTAATTCAAAGGCTACTGGATCTTTGATCCAATTTCTAATTTGTTCCAAAGCAGCTGGTACAAACGGCAATGACGAATCAACCACCAACCCGCTACCATCACAAAGTATTTCAGGTATACAACCTCGTCCATATGCGATTATAGGTAT
>DJFZ01000064.1:18039-18654 GCA_002432655.1 Thiotrichaceae bacterium UBA5859
AGGTTGGAAATATCATTAAATCAATATTGGCAAAAAACTTCTCTTTTTCTGCTCCATATTTGATTCCCAAATACTGTACTGAAGTCAGTCCTGCAAACAACTGAAATGCCATGCACTCTTCATGTTTATCGATGAAAGGCCCCACTAAATATGAACGCACTGGCAATTCTTCTTTCTCCATTGACGATGCTAATTCTAAAAACTCGAACAAACCTTTTTCCGCGCCCAGATTGCTTATTAATCCAATTGTAGAAAGTCTTTTACGCACCATAGCTGTTCCAGGCGCCGGTTCAAAAAATACCGCGTTAGAAAAGTACAACACTGACTGTGCGTCATATAAATCTTGAAACTTGCTTGCAGAATCTTGTGATAATAATATGTGTAATGTTTGATCTCCAGCTATACGAGTGAGTTTCTTTGTCACAATACTATACGTATCTATATAAGCAGAGCTGTGATGATGTAAAAAGATTTCTAATCCTAGCAGGCGCGCTATAATCAAATACAAAATTTCATATATTTGCCCAAAACCACCTGATACGCTCATATAGAGCACTCTTGTTTTCCTATTTCTTTTTCTTACTAGTAACAATAGCCCTCTCAATACTCGATGTG
>DJFZ01000033.1 GCA_002432655.1 Thiotrichaceae bacterium UBA5859
CCCATCACGCCCATAATAATCATCACTATCAGTGGATTACCCACGACCACAAAAAGTGAAAACAACAGGGCTTCTTGCACTTGGCTGCCAATCGCGGAAAAATCTAGCGCCGCCCCCAAATCCACAAAGAAGAACAACAATAGAAAATCTCTTAAGGTCGTCAGTTTGCTCCCGATCACTTCGCGAAAAGGCGTGGAGGCTAAAGAGACACCTGCGACGAAAGCCCCTACTTCTTTGCTCAATCCCAATGAATACCCAATTGCCGCAAGTGACACCGCCCAGGCAATAGAAAACAACACTAACAATTCTTTGGATTGAGCCAAGAAATTCAAAAACGGAGTGAGCGCATAACGCATCAGCAATGCAACCAATACTAAAAAAAGTAGCCCACTGAACAAAATCCTTAGGAACGTCATCACTGCCAGGCTGCTGGTGTCCGCTGCACTCAGGGCATTCAGCGCGATCATCGCCACGATAACGAGAATATCTTGTACAATCAAAAATCCCACAGCGATACGCCCGTGCAGTGAATCTACCTCCCGTTTATCTGAGAGCAACTTAATAATGATAATGGTGCTAGAAAAAGTCAGCGCCACGGCGATATACAGAGATTCAAGATGATTAAAATCCAGAGACAACGCAATTAAATAACCAATCAAGGAAGTAAACAATACCTGACCGATACCCGTAGCCAGCGCCACCGGCCCCAGCCTTTTGATTATATGCAGATCGAGCTTTAACCCAACAATGAATAGCAATAGGGAGATCCCCAGTTTGGCCAGTAGATTAATTTGATCATTGGTATTGACCCAACCCAAGGTAGCAGGTCCAAGTAAAATCCCAACCGCGATGAAGCCCACAATCAATGGCTGTTTCATACGAATAGACAACGCACCCACAATCGATGCGATGAAAAGAATCAACGCAATTTCTGAATAGATATCTAGCAACTGAAAGCCACCCGTCCTAACTGCCGCCAAATCAAAGGAACAGAATAAACGCAAACATCTCGCGACGAGCTGAATACGTCAAAAGAAAAAGTTGATCCATTTATTAGTGGCACAATCTTACTACCGATCCGACAAAAACAGACAATTTCATGAGCGCCCTCAAATGCCTATGCACTGAGTCCCTCGTCAGTCACCTTTTGCAAGCGTGTCGTGACGCTCAGGATGCGAAACGGGACATCCAAGTCTCCCTTTTGTCCTCGCTTGCCACGATAATCAATTGTGCCCCGACCGTCCTGGGCTCGTACCGCTTCGCCACATCCTCGAAAACTCGGGGTTGGCTATGCAACACTGTCTCAAATGACTGAACGCCATTGCGGATGCGCTTGCATATTGCCTTCGTTCGCTTCGGCAATACGCTCGCACCGGGGGCTCCGCGCCTACTCTTCTCTTCCCATGGCGCGTAGCGTATGTGTCCGTAGAAACTTAATTCCACACCACCCTCAACATGACCGGCAAGAGGGAGAGACCAAAAAACCAAAATGGTTAACTACTGCTCGCCATTATATCATCGCCAGCTATATCTTAATGATATATCTCAAACTGTTGTCGATCCAAAAATTGTCACCGCTTACCGCAGCATGCCTCCATCACAACTGTACAGTATACTAGCTGGCCGGATTTCTCTTCCCTACCAGTTAAAAGTTACACTAAGCAGTAGTAAGTCAACTGCGTGACTAGCGGAACAAAACACAATATGCTCAGGCGGAGAGATAGCAAACCTGAGATAAAGATTGTCAGTCAGCCTATTTAACAGGGTTGTTTTTATTGCAGAGGATCTACTTAACGAATAGCGCTACGGAGTAGGCGGGCAAGTGAGTAGCCGAGTGAAGCCGAAGGAGTTTTGAAAACAACATCAACTTCCGCGAGAACTAGATCTTTTTATCCTTATTTTGCCAATACTCGTCTCGCAATAGTCTTTTATAGAGTTTCCCGGTGGTTAACCTCGGTAGCTCTTCTATAAAATCAATGCTACGAGGAATTTTATATTTCGCCATATTTTCTTTAGCGTATTCTAAGATCTCTTCTGCCAGCTCATCATTGGGTACAATGCCCGCAATCGGCTCCACCACGGCCTTTACGGATTCACCCCAATCATCGTCGGGAATACCGAACACGGCCACATCTCCAATTTTAGGATGTTGTACTAATGTGGCCTCTATCTCTGCCGGATAGATATTCACACCACCGGAAATGATCATGTCATTTTTTCGATCGCAAATAAACAGCCAGCCATCGTCATCCAAATATCCCACATCGCCAACGGTAAGCATCTTGCCACGAGTCGCTTTTTTAGTTTTCTCTTTATCTTTAAAATATTCAAATTCACCCATCATGGACGCCATATAAATAGTGCCGGGCTGATTCGGCGGTAGTTCGTTTCCATCATCGTCGAGGATCTTTAACTCGCACCCCGGCCAAGCACGGCCTACCGTTCCGGGATGTTCCAGCCACTCTTGCGGTCGCACTAGGGAACCACCGCCTTCAGTAGCACCATAATATTCATAGATAATTGGCCCCCACCAATCGAACATTTTACGTTTGGTCTCCGGAGGACAAGGGGCCGCAGCATGAATGACATTGGTGAGGCTGGATAAGTCATACGCGCTTCTGGTCTGTTGCGGTAAATCGAGTAGTCGGTTAAACATCGTAGGCACCATGTGAGTGGCGGTGACTTGATAACGTTCAATGCGTTGTAAGGCACCTTCAGCATCCCACTTATCCATTAACACCAACGCTTGCCCGAGGTGCATGGCCGCTGTGCCAAATCCTGAAGGCGCAGCATGATACAGTGGACCCTGTACCAGATGCACCCCTTCTCCAGCTTTGATATCAAACAGAGTGCCTAGCATGGTGGTCATCATACCGGCGGCCTCCGGAGTCGCACCTTCCATACGCGCACGACGCACACCCTTCGGGCGACCAGTGGTACCAGAGGTATAGAGCATCAACTGACCGGCGCAGCGTTCATCCGGTGGCGCGGTAGACTGCCCTTCATATAAACTTGCAAAAGGTTGAACTGCGCCCGCCTCGCCCACCACGTAAGCAGCCGATTTATGGAAACCAATTAACTCCATTGCTTTTTCAGCCGAATCTTTATATCTATCTCCATAGATAAAAAGCTTGGCTTCAGAATTTTCCACAATATAACCAATCTCTGGGCTGGTTAAATGGTAATTGATTGGCGTCAGATATAATCCAACTTGTTGTGTCGCCATAAAGACTTCAATCCACTCAGGCACATTATTTAACACCATTGCAACACCATCATCGGGTTGTAAACCCAAGGACTGAAACGCCCTTGAGAGTTGATTCACTCGCGCTCCGAATTCTCCAAAACTGATTGGCCGATGATCATCCGAAACTAAAGCGAGACGTTGGGGATCGCTTTCTGCCCACTGCCAAAAAGATTGACTGGCCATTTGTCTTTCTCCCACTGGCTATTGATGTTCTCTTAGATACGACTACCGATGACATTAACAGCATATAAGGGGTATGCAATGCTCGGCTAATCGCATTAGTTATCCGGCCATAAATAAATTTATAGGTTATATCCTGCTACAGAACAGTAAGATTAGGATTCATTAGAAAATTTCTGTTTCAAAAAAATTTAATATGTTCTTAAACATTCTTAGTTTATTCATTATCGAACTATTACAAGCAGCGCCCTGAATTAAGCGGAAAATTATTTATCATCGGAGCAAAAAGAGGAGTAAGATTGAATGTCCCAAACCGATCAAGTGACCCCTTTAGATCTCATCTTACATAGCAACGAAGTATTTAAACGGGTACCCGCGATATTCCGCGCCTATTTAGCTAACCGCAACCCTGACGAACACGATTGCATTCCTCGCATCTTTGAGCGAACGGTAGAGAAATATCCCAACCGGCCTGTGATCTTCTATCTAGATCGAGTCCTGACCTACCAACAGTTAAACGAAGAAGCGAATCGGGTGGCGCATTACTTACGAGATCAGGGACTAAAGCGTGGACAGGTTGTCGCTTTGGTGATGCACAATCGTCCGGAATTTCTTATCTCTCTATTGGCAATATCAAAAGTAGGCGCCTGCGCGGCTCTGCTGAATACCGCGCAGCGAGGTAAAGTATTGGCCTACAGCATTAACCTGGTAGAGCCGCAAATGTTGATAGTGGGCACCGAGCTATGCGATGCCCTCACCGAAGTGCGCGATCAACTCACCACCCTAGAGGAGAAAAACTTCTTCGCAGTCGCGGATGTCGATACGCAGCAGCAATCCGGAGACACGCCGCAATCCTACATCAATTTAATGGCTGCAAGTGAGCATTCCCCGAGAACTAATCTCCCAGAAACTGCCGCCATTTGCCGCCAAGATCATTATGTCTATCTATACACTTCCGGCACCACTGGCATGCCGAAGGCGGCGATTACCGATCACAACCGTATCTGCTCTATGTTCTATTTAATTAACGTGATCAAGCAACTGAAACCAACAGATGTCTACTATGTGCCGCTGCCCCTGTTTCATGCTACGGGGCTATTGGCCTGCTGGACTGGGGT
>DJFZ01000057.1:0-31347 GCA_002432655.1 Thiotrichaceae bacterium UBA5859
GGATTGGGTGGCCCGGACAGTTTCTCGTACTTCAATATCATTAAGGTTATCTTCTCTTAACTTACCCGTAAATCGCTTAGGAATATTCTGGGCTATTCTCATCAATTTGTAGTGTTTTTCCATTGACCATTGTTTTCGACGTTCTGTTTGGTTCTGGGTCTCGTCTGTAACAGCGTGGCTAGTATTACAAAGAAAGAACCAAAGCAACATAAACATTACCGTCATGATAAGAGGGATTAATTTTCTATTGCTTAAACGAAAATTAGTAAAATTCGTTAGTTGTAGCCGAAGTAGAGATAGCATTCATCGCTCAGTTATTTGACGTATTACACAATTGCTTCGGTCATTTCCAATGTCTTATTAGGAAATCTGGGGTTCAGATTATTGATGGTAGGAATAGCGATTGGCGTGATGAATAGAGAGTTTTTAAAAAGAAACTACTCCAACTTCAAAAACCTCACCACCTTATCTACCAAACTGTCTATGTCACGTAGATGAAAGACTTCCGGTTTCGTGCGTTCGTCCACTAGCAAGCAAGCCAAGCCGTGTACGGTGGACCAAGCCGCAAGAGTGAACAGGCCGGTTTGATTTTGATCACCATCTTTGATTTCAATATTGCGCCGCACACTATCGAGAATCATCTTGTAGCTGTTGGCAGAGGTGGTAGAAAGCTCGACAAACTCCGAGGGATCGTTGAACTCCGGCCCAAACATCAATCGAAACAGTGCGGGTTGATCGGTGGCAAAGCGTACATAACCCTTAGCCATGGCGACTAATCTGGCATTTTCGTGGGGTAAATCTTTTGCGGCGCAGCTCATGTAGTCGATTAAGCGTTGAAAGCCTTCCTGCGCGATGGTTGCGAGTAGGGCTCTTTTATCCGTGAAATGGCTATATGGGGCAGTTTGTGACACGCCGGCTTCTCTCGCCACCGCGCGCAGGGTTAACGCCGCGAGGCCATCTCGCTCCAGGATAGTTAATCCCGCCTCGACAAGGGCCTGTTTAAGATTGCCGTGATGGTAAGATTTTGTTTTCATTTAAGATACGCCAGAAAGGTCCTCCACCATAAAGATAAAACTTGACAGCGTCAAGATACATTCGCTAATCTTAACGCTGTTAAGTTTAAGCCTGATTTTGAACAACGCTCTATATAAATAAAAATGGGGTAGGATATGGTGACCGTACATCTCATCGCTGGTTTGTTGGCCTTAATATTAGGGCTGGTGCAGCTGCTGGCAGCCAAGGGCACTGGCCGCCATCGAATTCTGGGCTGGGTATGGGTGGTGACCATGATAGCTTTATGCAGTAGTGCGTTTTTCTTGTCTGGGTTTCCTGGCCTGATTGTCGGCTTGAGTATTTTTCATCTGTTATCCATCTGGACTTTGATCTGTTTGGTCATCAGCCTGTTGGCTATTCGTAAACAGCAGATCGCCCGCCATCGCGCCTTTATGGTGGGCGCGTATTTAGGTACGGTGGGGGCAGGACTGGGCACATTGGCGCCTGGACGAATAATTCATGAGTGGCTATTTGCCCTCACTCTATCTTAAAAGGCAGCAATCAAATGGCGTTTGCAGATCAGTTTCGCTTAAGTAGCCACGCAGTGATCGCCAATGATGCCGATGAAATTTTATTGCTTAAGGCGAACTATGGTGATCGAAATTGGGGTTTGCCCGGCGGTGCCTTAGAGCCGGGAGAGACTATCCATGAGGCGTTGTTACGAGAGTGCCACGAAGAGTTAGGTTGTGTGGTGGAGGTGAAGTATTTAAGTGGCGTCTATTATCACCAAGTCTATCAGTCCCATGCATTTATTTTCCGTTGTGATCTGCCGCATAAGGCTAGCATACAACTGAGTGAGGAACATACAGAATATCAGTATCAGCCATTGGAGACTTTGTCATCTGTACAGCAGCAGCGCGTGCGGGACTGTCTGCAATTTAATGGCGTGGTCTCTAGTGCAAAGTTTTAACAACCGAATGCCGTGACATCTAACCAATTGAGGATCCTCCATGACAGTAAATGAAAGTGACTTGGCGTTTCAAAAACCGAACACCATTGCCATTCTTGGTGGCACCGGTGCACTGGGCGGTGGCTTAGCTCGCCGATGGTCACGGGCGGGATACCAAATCATTATTGGTTCACGCAACCAAGAAAAGGGTGAGCAGGCGGCACAAGCATTATTGGATGAGTTTCCTGATCTCAATGTGTTGGGCATGGCAAATCTGGCGGCGGCTGAGGCAGCGGATTTGGTGGTATTAACCGTGCCTCATGCCCATCAGTTGAAAACCTTAGAACAAGTACACGCTGCGTTAATGGGTAAAATATTGATCGATGTGACGGTCCCTCTTAAACCGCCCAAAGTGGCTAGGGTGCAGTTACCGCCATCGGGCTCTGCGGTAGTGGATGCACAGGAAATGTTAGGTTCAGAGGTGTATGTGGTCTCTGCATTTCAAAACGTGAGTGCAGAGCACTTAAGACAAGATCATGCAATCAGTTGTGATGTGTTGGTAGCTGGTGACAAGCGTGCGGCTAGAGATCTGGTGATGACCTTGGTGCAGGCTGCCGGATTAAAAGGCTGGCATGCTGGCCCCTTAGCGAACTCCGCGGCCTCCGAGGCATTAACATCCGTGTTAATTGCCATTAACAAACATCATAAAATAGCGGGTGCGGGTATAAAAATTACTGGTGACTCCAATGCCAATTAATGTTTTTGTGATCTGACATAATAGAATTATGACACTCAGTTTCACTCCTTTTACTTCATTGTCCATGATCCAGCCTGGTGACAATCTGGCAGAAATGATCATAGACGCCAAGCCTGCAACTATGGGGGATTGGCTGGAGGGAGATTTGCTGGTGATTGCGCAAAAGGTTATCTCTAAAGCGGAAGGCCGCTATGTGCGCTTGACCGATGTCACGCCTTCGCCTGAGGCGATAGAATTGGCCAAAGAGGTAGACAAAGATCCACGGTTTGTGGAGCTGGTGTTGCAGGAGTCGGTACGGGTTGTACGCAAACGGCCGGGTGTATTAATCGTAGAGCATAAACTAGGATTCGTGCATGCCAATGCGGGCATTGATCGCTCCAATATTGAGCATAGTGAATCGCAGGTGTTGTTGTTGCCACAAGATCCCGACAGCAGCGCACAAAAGTTGAGTACAGAGCTGAGCAATCTCGTCGGTATCAATTTGCCTATTATTATTAATGACAGTATGGGTCGGGCGTGGCGCAATGGCACTTTAGGTTTGGCCATTGGTGTGTCAGGCTTGACACCCTTAGTGAGTCATATAGGTGAAAAAGACATTTACGGCCGTTCTCTAGAAGTCACGGAAGTGGCTGTGGCGGATGAATTGGCTGCAGCGGCCTCCTTGGTGATGGGGCAAACCACTGCCAAAATACCAGTCGTGTTGGTGCGTGGGTTTCGGGCGCATCAAACGGACAGGGCCAGCACGAGAATGTTGATTCGAGATGCAGAAAGTGATCTTTTTCGTTAGTAGAAAAAAAGTACGGGTAAATAGACATCGCAGATGGTAAACCAAAAGCAAAATCTAGCTTCTTATTTAGCGCTCACCGGTGGCGTAGGCGGCGCCAAGCTCGCGGTTGGTCTGTACCATCTATTGAATGATAAGGTGAGTTTTGCGGTTAACACCGGCGATGATTTTGAACTTTACGGTTTACACATTAGCCCAGATATAGATACCTTGATGTACACCTTGGCGGATAAATGCCATGCACAGCAAGGATGGGGGCGAGCAGATGAAACCTGGAGCTTCATGCATAGTTTGCAGGAATTGGGTGAACAGACATGGTTTCAATTAGGGGATAAGGATCTGGCTACTCATCTATTGCGTACATGCAATTTGAAAAACGGGCAGACCTTATCAGAAGTGACCGCGCACTTATGTACGGCTTTGGGTATTCAAGCGCCTATCTATCCTATGAGCGATCAATCGGTGCGCACACAGGTGCAAACCCCAGGCGGTGAGTGGCTCGATTTTCAACACTACTTTGTGGCAGAGCAATGCGCGCCTGTTGTCACCGGGTTTCGATTCATCGGCGCGGATAAGGCCACATTGAGTCCAGGCTTATATCAGAGCTTGCAACAACAATTAGCAGCGATATTTATTTGTCCTTCCAATCCCTTTGTTAGTGTCGATCCCATTTTATCGATAGATGATATGCATGCTCGTTTAAAGCAACAGTCTGCCCCAGTGATTGCGGTGACGCCTATCATCGGCGGCCAAGCCATTAAGGGGCCAACCGCTAAAATGATGGTGGAGTTATCCATGCCAACAGATGCAGTCACGGTGGCACGTTATTATGCAGAATGTATTGATGGTTTCATCCTGGATGAACAAGATGAATATTTAGCCCCTGAGATAGAAGCCTTAGGCATTCAAGTAACCTGTGCGCAAACCATCATGCAAAGCTTCGAAGACAAGGTGTCATTGGCACAAAATTGTTTAAACTTTGCCGACAGATTGAATCAATGGAAGAGAAGCGCATGAACGGTCTACATGCAGTGATCCCAGTAAAAGATTTGTCGCAAGCTAAATCTCGCCTGTCACCTTGGTTAACTGCCGATCAACGGCGCGCACTGATGCTGGCTATGCTGCGGGATGTGCTCAATGTGGTGACCAAGTGTGATACCGTTGAACGTACCTTCTTATTATTGAGCAACGAACAGGATGCAGACTTCTGTCTAGAGGAAGAAGTGGCGCTTCTATTTGAACCAAACCCCTTGGGTTTAAATGGTGCGCTGCATTTTGCTGTTAGTGAAATAATAGATCGGGGTGCGGATTCCCTATTGATCTTGCCGGGGGATATTCCACTGTTGCGATCCAGCGATTTAAAAGCCTTAGTGGATGCCTTACCCCAAAGGTTATCAGAGCCGAGTGCTGGCTCCGTAGTGATAGTGCCCAACAAAGATCATAGTGGCACCAACACCATGCTCTGCACACCGCCGGGCTGTCTGCCTTTTAATTATGGACAAAATAGTTTTGTGCAACATCAACAAAGCGCAGGCCATTTGGGTTTAGAGTGTCAAACCGCGCTGTTGCCAAATATGGCGTTGGACGTAGATACACCGGAGGATTTAATGCAACTGGCTAAACTATTTGCGGATGATGCGACTGGCGCGACTCAATTACAAAACAACACCACAATTATATCAGCGGGTTATACACAACGATTATTGCTATTGCCGGCTTGGCAGGAGAAGTTATCTGCTTGGAGAAAAACTCCTCCAGCACGACTGAAACAGGTTTACCCCTAAGTAATAAAGATGATGAAGCCTAAACTGAGTCAGATCCGAAATCTAAACCAAGCAGTGACGCAAGCCAATACACTGGAACATTGGGTCGCATTAGATAGCGACTACTCGTTGGCTGATTTGATGGATCGGGCAGCCGCCATGCGTGACCAAGGGCATAGCGATGTCGTGAGTTATTCTAAAAAAGTCTTTATTCCGTTAACGCAACTTTGTCGTGATGTGTGTCACTACTGCACCTTTGCCAAGTCGCCTAAAGAGTTGGCTGCACCTTATTTGCCAATCGACGAGGTGATCAAAATTGCCAAAGCAGGAGAGCAGGCCGGCTGTCAGGAGGCGCTGTTTACCCTAGGCGATAATCCTGAAGCGCGCTATCGCACAGCGCGAGAATGGTTAAATGCAGAAGGTTTTGCTTCTACCTTAGATTATTTGGCTCATGCCGCGAAACGTGTTGCAGAAGAGACTCGTCTGCTACCGCATCTCAATCCAGGATTGATGAATTTAAAACAGCTGCAACAGTTGCGCGAAGTCTCTGCTTCTATGGGCATGATGTTGGAATCCAGCTCCCAGCGTTTGCTCGAGAAAGGTCAAGTGCACTACGGCTCACCGGACAAAGTGCCCGCAAGGAGATTGGCTTGTATTGAAGCAGCAGGGGAGGTAGCCATTCCCTTCACCAGTGGTATTTTGATCGGCATTGGTGAAACGAAAGTGGAGCGTCTTGAGTCCCTATTGGTATTAAAGGCGTTGCATGATCGCTATGGTCATTTACAAGAAGTGATCATTCAAAACTTCCGAGCGAAGCAGAAAACTAAATTGGCGAATGCACTTGAACCTGGATTAGAAGAGCTGCTTTGGACTATCGCCATGGCACGATTGATATTTGGTCCAGAGATGAATATTCAAGCACCGCCTAATCTTAGCCCTGGTGTATTACCACAGTTAATAGGTGCAGGCATCAATGATTGGGGAGGGGTCTCACCCGTGACGCCAGACTATGTGAACCCGGAAGCGCCTTGGCCCCACTTGCTCAAATTGAAACAAGAAACCGCAGAAGCCGGAAAGCTGTTGGTTCAACGGTTGACGGCTTATCCCGCTTATGTGCGTTCACCCGATCGCTGGTTTGAACCAGCGATGCAGAGCAAGGTGATGGCAGAGAGTGACGCCCAAGGTTATGCCCGTGGCGAAGGCTGGGCGGCAGGTGCGTTAAATCCTCTGCCGCGGGATCAAAATAATCAGGCCCCAAAGCGTCGCCTGGTTAATGACAAGATCACCAGCTTGTTGCAGAAAGCCGTGCAACAAGAGAGTCTGTCAGAAACAGATATTGTGACGTTGTTTGAGACGCGAGGCGATGCCTTTGAATCAGTATGTGACACGGCCGATCAATTACGCCAGCAGGTAGTGGGGGATACAGTCACCTATGTGGTCAATCGCAATATTAACTATACCAATGTCTGTTATTTTCGTTGTCAGTTTTGCGCTTTTTCTAAAGGCAAGGCGAGTGAGAACCTGCGCGGTAAGCCGTATGTTTTAAGTCATGATGAGATCGCCCGTCGTACTTTAGAGGCCTGGCAGCGAGGTGCTACGGAGGTCTGCTTGCAAGGGGGCATACATCCCCAATACAGCGGTCAAACTTATATCGATATATGTCACACCATCAAACAAGCCGTGCCGGATATTCATATTCATGCCTTTTCGCCATTGGAGATTTGGCAGGGTGCGAACACTTTAAATCTGTCGGTCCAGGAATATTTAATTGAATTAAAGGCGGCTGGGTTGGGTAGTCTGCCAGGGACAGCCGCAGAAATTCTCGATGACGAAGTACGTGCCCGATTGTGTCCCGATAAAATCAACACTACTCAGTGGTTAGAGATAATAGAAACAGCCCATGATCTTCATATACCCACCACGGCCACTATCATGTTTGGGCATCTGGATGCCTATCACAATTGGGCACGCCATCTATTGCACCTAAAAAGGTTGCAAGCGCGCACCGGTGGCTTTACAGAGTTAGCAATGTTGCCCTTTGTGCACATGTACTCTCCCATTTATTTAAAAGGTCGCGCACGGCGTGGGCCTACTTTTCGGGAGACAGTGTTGATGCATGCGGTGGCCCGAGTGGTGTTACATCCTCACTTTAAAAACATTCAAACCTCTTGGACGAAACTCGGCAAAGAGGGCGCGCTGCGCTGTTTACATGCTGGTGCCAACGATATTGGCGGCACTTTGATGAACGAGACCATTACCCGTGCGGCGGGGGCCAGTCATGGTCAGGAAAATGCGCCGAGACAGATGGAGCAATGGATCCAATCTATTGCACGTACACCTGCGCAACGTACAACTTTGTATGGAGAGGTTCCTACCGGCCAACGGGAGAGATCTTATATCGCAGCACCGCTTGAGGATCCACGGTATCAACTGGCGAGTCAGTTTGAACGCTCAGGCAACAAACCGACTCTGTTACGAGCGGATTATTCTGAGCAGATAATTTCCGGGCAAGAGATCGTCTGAAGCTATATTCATCGGGAAAACAAACTTTTTAACAAGCTATCATCATCAAATAATTGGGAGAATCGGGCATGAAATTAGGAATGGTAGGTGGGTATGGCGGCAAAGAGGTGAATGTGAATATGTCGCTAATAAAACACGCAGAAAATTTAGGTTATGACTCCACCTGGACTGCAGAAGCTTGGGGTGCAGATGCCATTTCACCCGCGGCTTGGATATTGGCGCAAACAGAGAAAATAAAAGTGGGGACAGCCATTATGCAGATGGTGGCGCGCACGCCAGCGAATGCAGCCATGACTGCCATGACCTTAAGTCAACTCTCCGGCGGGCGCTTCATTGCTGGTTTGGGTGCCTCTGGACCACAAGTGGTGGAGGGTTGGCACGGTGTGGCCTACGGCCGGCCTTTAACCCGTACTCGTGAATATATCTCCATCATGCGTAAAATCATGGCTCGTGAAGAGAAAGTCACACATGACGGTTTTCACTATCAAATGCCATACAAAGGTGAAGACGGAACCGGATTGGGTAAGCCTCTAAAGTCGATATTGAAAGCAGACACGAGCATTCCTATTTATACCGCGTCCATTACGCCAAAAGGCATAGCGCTCTCGGCAGAAATTGCCGATGGGTTTTTTCCTGTATGGATGAATCCAGAGCGTTACGACATTTTTGCGGATTCCATTCAGTCTGGACTGGATACGTCCGGGCGCACATTAGACGACTTTACCATTGCACCTTTTGTGACTGTGGTATTGGGTGACAGCCTAGAAGGGTGTCGTATGCCCGTAAAAGGTATGTTGGCTTTATATATCGGTGGCATGGGCGCGAGAGAGAAAAATTTCTACAATGATTATGCCGTCGCCATGGGTTATGAGGCCGCTGCAAAAAAAATCCAAGATCTCTATTTAGAGGGCAAAAAAGCGGAAGCTATGGCTGCTGTGCCCGATGAGTTGGTAGACGAAATTGCCTTGCTTGGCCCCAAAGAGCGCATTAAAGATCGCTTACAAGCATGGATCGAAGCCGGTAAAAAAGGTCATGTGGGTAGTATGTTAGTAGGCGCGGGACAACCGGAAGCATTGACGTTAATTGCCGAAGAAGTACTTTAATCGCAACGAGTCTCCGACTTGAATTCAGGGCGCCGAGGGGCGCCCTATTTATTTGTTTCGTGAATAACATCTATATTAATTATCCATTTCACAAATTACCTTCACCGGCGCACAATTGCTCTCGAATTGGAACAGTTTGATTAAGCGAAAGTGTACAAGCCAGCCGTAATAGCCGTCCTCAACTCAACTAGATTATCGAAAGGAAATGGAAATGGATGTGAATATGAACATGAACCTTAAGAAGGTACCTACATGGTTGCAAAACAGCGTTATCTTTAGTGCCACATTACTAGTTAGTGTACTCACCGTTGTCAGTGCGGTGATGGTGAGCGGACCGGTGATGTTGAGTAGCTATACTCTGTAGTGTATTAAGTGGTTCATTGACGATTTTTCGACTCTCCTACTGTACTTCATCCTGTACTTTTCTTCATGGGATATTATGGCGAGTGTTTCTCTACCGGCAAACACTCGCTTTTTTTTCTTGCGCATGTAAAGCGAGATAACATTCTAGAATGCCCACCCAATCATTCTCACCACGCAGTCCGTCTGACTAGATGGTGTGCGCGGTTTCTTGTAGAAACTGATGAAACCATTGTGCAACAGGTGATTGCTTGAGCGTTTTAGACCAGAGCGCGGAGATCGACCAACCAGGTAGTTTGATAGGTGGATTGTGAATGCGACAGCCAGCCTGCTCGGCGATTTGCAACGCCATTCTTTGGCTCACAATAGCAATGAAATCAGATTGGGCGATTAAATAGGGTACGACTAGAAAATGCGCCACCGTGACAGCGGTGCGAGGCATGGTTTTACTACGTTTTTTTAGTTCGGTCTTTACCAAGCGCTGGGTATCTTCTCTGAGGGAGGTGAAAATATGAGGTGTGTTACTGAAGGTATTAAGGCTTAGGCGTTCATGAATATCGGGGTGTCCCTCGCGCGCAATGCAAACGAAGTGATCGTCGTAGAGACGGGCATATTCGAATCGGTTTGGAATGGGATCAAAGACACCCAGTGCCACATCCACCTCGCCCTCATCTATTTGGGTGTAGATGTGATCCTTATCCAAAGGATGAAAACGCAAATTGACATTGGGCGCAGTCTCTTTCAAGCGGTTAATGAGGGTCGGCACCAGTACCAACTCTACTGTGTCGCTGGTGGCGACATGTATGGTGTCTTGGCATTGAAGAGGATTAAACTCATTTTCACTGGTGAGCGCTTGTCTCAACCCGTTCAAGGCCTGGCGGATTGGCTCTTCCAATTCAAGTGCCCTTGTAGTGGGTACCATGCCATCCGGAGTACGTATAAAAAGTTCATCTTTAAACAGGTATCTCAAGCGATTGAGCGCATTGCTGACAGATGGCTGCGCGCGGGCCACGCGCTCGGCTGCTCGGGTGACGTTGCGCTCATCTAGCAGGGCTTCGAACACTACCAGTAAATTCAGATCGACAGAACTAAGATTCATTAAATGAATATTAATAATAATAAATATCCATTTCAACAATTATTGTCTCTGGCCCATAATAGAATCATAGTTTGAAACATTGAAAAGGAGGAACAAAACTATGTTAAGTCAACGGAGTCAAGCAGACCTTCATCGAGTACGAAGGTGTGGACACAATCAACGAGACGGTCCTGCTCACTAACTCAAATTAGATGACGAACTTTGGTTTTAATGGATGACGACACGGAAACTAGGTGGAACAGGCAATTTAAATCTAGCTTATTTTGGATTCTTTGTATGACGAACGAATGAACTCGATAGCACTCTGGAATTGCACGCCTATTGGAAGTCATGCGTCACCCGCTCACCAACCAGCCCACAGTTCTTGTGGGCTTTTTTTTACCCGTTCAGTACCCACCGTTGATCTTAGAAGTTATCTAACTCGTGGTTTTATCAAGCTACCACTGGACATGTGCGCCTAATTTAGCCAGACTGAATGCCTATCAAAACTACTTTTTGAGGCGTGGCCATGAAAAAATTCGTGCTAATCGGTGTATTGTGTTTGTTACCCCAGTTGGCTTGGAGTGAAGATTGCGAGCCAGGATTAGAAGATTGCGTCACTGAATCAAACAATCAGCTCACTAGTCGTCAACAGCAAATCCAGGAACGGTTAAAACGACAGGAGGAAATAAAACGGAAAGCGCGGACTGCCGCTTCTGCCATTGGTAACGCTGAGTTTACACGTATACAGAATAGATATACTGCCCTGGCCGATCCCGTAATTACCAAGCTAATGGCTAAATATAAGCGCAACTATTATAACGCTTTGTTGGCAGAGGGGTTTACTGCTGCGCAGGCACTGAAGATTATCGCCGAATCGGAACGTTGATAGCGTAGCGTGAGGGGATAGGTTGGCTCATATCAATTTAATTGGCGTCTTAATAGCCGCACTGGTGAGTTTTGCCTTGGGTGCGCTATGGTATTCCCCTTTATTATTTCAAAATTATTGGAAGCAAGCCGCGGAAATAGATGTAGAGAAACAGTTACAAAATCCCCTTGTGGTTTATTCTTTGACTGCTTTGCTGACGCTTTTTAGTGCCTTAGCTTTGAATATTTTGCTGGGTCCGAATCCACATTGGCGGGACGCATTGGGGACAGCCTTGCTGTTGGGAGGCGGCATAGTCGCACCCTCTATGGCAGTGAATTACCTATTTGTGCAAAATCACTCGATGCACTGGGCCATAGATGCAGGATTTCATTTGGTGCGCTTGTCTCTAATGGCGATGGTGTTCGTCTATTGGCCTCATTGAAAGAACTGCGACGATACAGCCAAATGGAAATCCATTATGGAGCAGATCTATGACGTTGTTTACTTTATTGGTTAGATCGTTGAATTCAAGAGGCAAGCCTAGAGCTGGCTACTGGATCGGTTTATTTGCGTTACTCGGTTGTTGCTCTTATTCTGCTTTAGCAACAGAGATTTTACGAGTGGGTATTAAGGAGGCCCCGCCATTTACGCTACGCGCGGAAAACGGCGAATGGGAAGGGCTCAGCATCGCGCTGTGGCAACAGATCAGTGAGGATGTTGGGGTCACTACCGAATGGGTGGAAGTGAGTAGTGTCAGTGAGCTGATCCATGGATTGGGCACCGGAGACTTTTCAGTCGCCATTGGTGCAATGACCGTCACCGCAGAGCGGGAGGAAAAAATAGATTTCAGTCATGCTTTTTACAGCACGGGACTGGGGATCGCTACTCGTAGTATTGATGGCGGTATCATTTCCAGCATTCAAAGTCTGTTTTCAAGACAACTTTGGTCAGCAGTGGGCATTTTGGCGGGGATCTTACTGTTAGTCGGTATTGTGATGTGGATGTTAGAGCGAAAATCAAATAGCAAACAGTTTGCACCCGGAGCAGTGAAGGGTATTGGTGATGGATTCTGGTGGTCAGCGGTCACCATGACCACGGTAGGTTATGGTGACAAAGCACCGATTACATTTTTAGGCCGTGGTTTGGCCACCGTTTGGATGTTTGTGAGTGTGATCACTATTTCTGGTTTTACCGCCGCGATTGCCTCAGCGGTTGCGGTCAACCAATTGACCACGGCGGTGTCTAAACCATCGGATTTGCTGAATGTACGTGTGGCCACCATTCAGGGTTCTACGAGTCGGGATTATTTGTTGAGCAAAAATATTCAGTCTCTGGAATACTCGGCCATTGACGAGGCATTAGAAGCCTTAACTCAGGGCGAAGTGGCTGCGGTAGTTTATGATTTGCCGTTGATGAAGTATGAGCTGAGACAAAGACCCAATCACGCCATAGAAATATTGCCACAAAGATTACAGCCGCAACAATATGCATTGGCTTTTTCGCAAGAACACCCGATGCGTGAACAGATCAATCGTGCACTACTCGATGCGATTGAAGGATCGGTTTGGAAGCGGCAATTATTTCATTATTTAGGAGATGGTGGGAACTGAAACAGTGTGACCCACATAGATTGGCCGCCCAATGATTAAATTACAGGATACGACATTTAGAGATCATTTCAGCGAGACTCTGCCCGCTGATCCACATACCGATAACAGTCCCCGTCGTGTCGCACAGTCGGCTTTTTCGTGGGTATCACCAGAACCGGTGTCTGCGCCTAAAACGATTGCTTATTCCAAAGAGCTATTGACAGTATTGGGTTGGCCAGAGAGTGAGGCCAATAGCGAATTGTTTGCGCAGGTATTTTCTGGCAATCGATTGCTCAGCGGCATGCGTCCCTATGCGATGTGTTATGGCGGTCATCAATTTGGTCACTGGGCAGGTCAATTGGGCGATGGTCGTGCCATCAACTTAGGTGGAATAGATACGGAGACAGAAGGTCACCTCACGCTGCAGTTAAAAGGGGCCGGACCGACTCCTTATTCTCGCCGGGCCGACGGGCGGGCGGTTTTACGTTCTTCCTTGCGCGAATTTTTATGCAGTGAAGCGATGTATCATTTGGGGATCCCCACTACTCGTGCTTTAAGTCTAGTATCTACTGGGGAGCAGATAGAGCGAGATATGTTTTATGATGGTCATCCGGAGTTGGAGCCGGGTGCGATCGTGTGTCGTGTGGCGCCCAGTTTTATTCGTTTCGGCCATTTTGAATTGCCCACCGCCCGGGAAGAGTATCAATTACTAGAGCAGTTAGTGAAACACTGTTTAAAAAATGATTACAAGGATAAATATGCCTATCACTCTGATGGGTTGGTGGATTGGTTTCGAGATGTTTGCCTACGTACTGCTGATCTGATGGTGCACTGGATGCGCGTGGGATTTGTGCATGGCGTGATGAACACAGACAACATGTCTATATTAGGATTAACCATCGACTATGGGCCTTATGGTTGGCTAGAAGCCTATGATCCTCACTGGACACCGAACACCACCGATGCGCAAGGTCGACGATATTGTTATGGCAAACAACCGGAAATCGCACAGTGGAATTTAATGGCACTGGCAAATGGGCTTTATCCGCTCATTGGTGAGAGTGAACCGTTGGAAGAGGCGTTGACAGAGTACGCCAAGCACTATCAGAGATCTTGGCGTGACATGATGTGTGCCAAGTTAGGAATGCAGACGGGGAGGGATACTACTGATGACTCAATAATTCATGAGTTGCTCTCTCTACTGGGCGCGGTAGAGGCCGATTGGACGCTTTTCTTTCGCGCATTGTCTCGATGGGATCCACAAGTGAAGCCGCAAGATGACCACTTACAAGGGATCGTAGAGACTTTTTATCTGCCGGAAAAATTTAGCGGAGAGGTGAAGCAGCGCTGGTTGGTTTGGTTACAAGCTTATGGTGCCCGTATATTACATGAAGGGCAGTCAACGCCGACGCGGATAGCCCAGATGAACTCAGTTAATCCTATCTATATCATGCGCAACTATCTGGTTCACCAAGCTATTGAGCAGGTAGAAAAGGGCGATATCTCTGCTCTTGAACAGTTAATGTTGGCAATGCGCCAGCCCTATGAAGAAAGTGACTCATTTACTCTACTGACCGGCAAACGTCCTGATTGGGCACGGCATAAAGCAGGGTGTTCTATGTTGTCTTGTAGCTCTTAGGGAGAGGAGGAGTTCGTAGCATCTTCTACCTGTTCTAAGATAATAAAAGGGCCTTTATGTTTCTACGTGTGAAATTTTCGATGTTAGTTGCCCTGTATCCATTACTGTTTGGTGCTGTTCAGGCGCAAGATTCGGTGATGATGTTTTCTATCGAGCCTAGATCTGTAATGATGTCGCCGTTAAATTTTCCGGAAACCGATGGTGCCACAGCTGACGCTAGTGATTTTGAAATTAAAGACTATCTGTTACTGAGTAATGGTTTGGGCGAACGTCGTGCTGTAGTCACTCTTATCAACACTGCTACCGGTCAGCGGATATTAGAGGGCAGACAGATCAGCGCACGCTTTGCCAATGGGGATTCTCGGAACGCAATAGGGTTGTCGCAAAAATTTTCCAGTCAGGAACATCTGACTTTAAATATCAATTTTGGCCGACATATCTATCCTATTATGTCCATATCGGTACAGACAGTAAAACAGCCGAACTAGTTTCCAAATTTTTCGTTTATTTCAATCGTAGGAGATCATAAGGACGATGAAACGTATTGCAATATTTGCTGATGGAACATGGAACTCACCTGAGCAGGATGATCCTACCAACGTGTTAAGATTTTCCCGCGCGGTCAAGCCAAAGGTTGGACAAGTGGAGCAGATTGCTTTTTATGATTGGGGCGTGGGCACTGATCGTAAAAAGATGAGCGGCGGTCTGTCGGGCGCAGGTATCGATAAAAACATTATGGATTGTTATCGTTTCTTGGTTCACAACTACCACAAGGGAGATCAACTCTTTTTCTTTGGCTTTAGTCGAGGTGCCTATACTGTTCGCTCTTTGGCAGGGTTTATTCGTAACTCTGGTTTATTGAAACGTGAATATGCCAATAAGATCGAAGATGCATTTAAACTGTATCGAAAACGCAATCGTGCCAGCGGGCCCAATGCTCCCCAAGCCATAGGTTTTCGAAAACGATATGCCGTGGCCGATATCACGCCAATTGAATTTATGGGTGTATGGGATACCGTGGGTGCCTTGGGGATCCCCGTGCCTTTTTGGGGAACCTTAGGTGAAGAGGATTTTCTATTCCATGATACTGAGCCCAGCAAGATTGTGCTACACGCCAGACATGCTGTATCCATAGATGAAAATCGTGCCGATTTTGAGCCCACCCTCTGGGATCCCAAGCCGGGCTTAGATTTAAAACAGGTTTGGTTTGCTGGTGTGCATAGTGATGTTGGCGGCGGCTATGCAAACTGCGGTTTGGGAGATTGCGCTGGTGAGTGGATGATGAAAGAGGCCAAAAAATTTGGCTTGGTGTTTGAGCCGCACCTCAATACTTGCTTGAAACCGAAGCCACATGCGGTGCAACATAATGAACGCAAGGGTATATTTAAAGTTAAGCAGGAATTTATCCGCAAAGTGAGTGGCCCTGTGCATGAATCAGTAAAAAGGAGATGGTTGAATAATTCTCATCAGTATCAAACGCGCAGCAAGGCGATGCGTCAGCTGTTAAAATCTGCTAATAATGATTGGCATAGGATAAAAGTTGTCAAATAAGAAATGGTACTGAATTGTTTAAGCCTGAATGATTTCAATGAGACCCCAATTGATGATCTGATACTATGGTAACGATTTGTACCCAGTTCTCTGTCGCGGCTAGCTCTGTGTGGCGCTGGCAATGAATTTAAACCCGTTGGAACAAATTGGTTGGAGCGAATTTTTTTCGAATCAATTGTCTGGGCAGGCGGCGAAGAAATTTATTGTCGCTCGTATTGCCGGACAACATCGTAAACATTTAGAGGTGTGGACTGCTGAGGAGGCACGCACACTGTCAGTGGCGAAGTGTGCGCCGCCTGAGCCGCTGGTAATTGGAGACTGGATCTTACTCAATCCATCCACATTACGATTAGAAAAATTATTAGAACGATATTCGTTGCTGAAAAGACAAGCGGCTGGAAAACAGCAGTCGGTGCAGTTAATTGGTGCCAATGTGGATACTCTATTTATTCTCTCCAGTTGTAATCAGGATTTTAATCTCGGTCGCTTAGAGCGCTATATAGCGCTGGCGCTGAATACAGACGTGGAGCCGGTGCTGATATTGACCAAGGCCGATTTATCTGCTTCACATAAAGACTATGTCATACAAGCACAAACTTTGTATGATCCGATGAAGATCATTGCTTTGGACGCCCGGGATCAGAATGTGGCGCAGCGACTCTCTCCTTGGCTACAGCCTGGCAAAACGATTGCCGTATTGGGTTCTTCCGGTGTCGGTAAGTCCAGTTTAGCTAGTTCGCTGGGTGCGGATCCGCAGCGAGTGGCAGCGGTACGTGCTGGAGATCAAAAAGGTAGGCACACCACCACTTGGCGATCCATGCATCGACTCAACGGAGGTGCGTTGCTAATTGATAATCCCGGTATTAGAGAGCTACGCTTGGTGGAGTGCGAAAGAGGAGTAGAGCGTCTATTTTCTGATCTGTTAGAATTCGCCCAGTGTCGATATGCTGATTGTCGTCATTTGCAAGAACCTAGCTGCGGCGTTCTTGCTGCCGTAGAGTCGGGACAGTTGAGTGAAAGACGGTGGCTCAGTTATCAAAAATTGCTTGCAGAGCAGGCCGGATGTGAAAGCCAGTCAGAATCTTTTCATTGATGATTGGTATCTTATGTCTGTTGGATATCTCCTTGTGTTAGGAAGGGTTGGGGGTATTTAAGGATCTGTTAATAAACTCTGTCCACCTGGATGCTTTCATAGGCAGCTATGCTGAGATATGAGACAATCTGTGCATAAAGATTGCAAATTAAAGCTTGGTTTTTCACGAATTAGAAAGTTATAAACGATTAGGAACATGATGCAGAAAAGAGTTGGTCGCCAAGCTGCCCAGTTGGGTGCTTTATTATTGTTCAATTTTTGGATTCAAGTCGGTGTGGCGAGCAGTACTGATCCGGGCAAAGTGATCGCCGGCTGGGTAGAAAAAATCTCGCTGAAGGATCAGACATTCATCATTAAAGCTAAATTAGATTCAGGTGCAAAAACTTCCTCGATACATGCAGAAAATGTCCAGATATTTCAACGGGACGGAAAGAAATGGGTTCGTTTTAACTTGGTTTTTAAGGATGTAGACGGTACTCTTCACACCATAGTCATGGAACGACCGCGAGTCAGAAGGGTGCGTATTAAAGATCACGATAGTGAACCTGATCGACGCCCAACAGTCACTTTAGAAATTTGTTTTGATGGTCGTTATCACGAGACCGAATTTACCCTCACTGATCGAGGTAACTTTCTTTATCCGACTTTGCTGGGTAGAAAGTTTTTAGTTGGGGTGGCGGTAGTGGATCCTGAACACACCTTTTTAACCAAAGCCACTTGCGACTAATTGCCTAGGCATTGAACTCGGAGCTGTACACCTGACAATATGAAGGACGCTGCGGTTAAAATTTGGGCGGTGATATTGATATCTCTAGGTGTGGCGATCTGTTTTTACAAGAGTGTCTATTTGGGGCTACCGTTTAAGCCGAATCAAGAGAAGGCTACCTGGACTGTTCAGGCAAAAATCACCTTTGAAGGTGAAGGCGGGCCGGCGATCATCGATTTTAATTTGCCCCATATCTATCCGGGGTTTTTGAAACTAGACGAAGATTTCATTTCTAATCGCTTTGGCTTGGCGGTAGAAGAGTTGCCCGAAAGCCGTCGCGCGCAGTGGGCGGTGCGTCGAGCCCGTGGCAAGCAAGTGATCTACTATCGTATATCCGTCGTTGAGTCCATCAAGCAGAGCACCTGGACGGATAAACCCGAGTTTCCGGTTCCGCCTGTCTACAGCGAGCCTTATGCATCCGCTATCCGCGCCATTATCGATGATGTGCGCAAAGAATCGGCAAATGTCTCTACGTACACGCGGGAGTTATTGCAGCGTTTGAATGCATCACAACCTAACGAAAATGTGAAGCTGATTCGGGATCGTGCTAGAAATGACGAGGAGTGGATCAAAGAAATTATCAATATCTTGAAAGGTGTCCGTATCCCAGCGCGGATCCTATGGGGGGTGTATGTCTCAGATGGGGCGAATGATGTGCCAATGCAACCGCTGTTGCAGGTACATAACGGCCAGCAATGGTTGACTTTTCATCCTAGGAGCAATGAAGCAGGATTACCGAAAGGATTCCTGGTTTGGCAGACAGGGGATAAGCCCTTATACGAGTTGTCTGGGGGCAAAAATACAAATGTGACCTTTTCCGTGACCAAAAGCTATCGTGAGTTAATTGATGTGGCGCGGATGGGGGCGGAACAGTTGGATTCGCTCATTTTGGCCTATTCTCCTTTATCCTTACCGGTGCAGAGTCAAAATGTGTATCGTTTAATCTTAACAGTGCCCATAGGAGCGCTCGTTGTTGTTTTTTTCCGAATATTTATAGGATTTAAAACCTTTGGTACTTTTATGCCTGTTTTAATGGCGCTCGCATTTCGCGAAACTCAGCTGTTGTCGGGTATTTTACTGTTTTCTCTTATAGTTTCAGTGGGTTTGATGATTCGTTTCTATCTAGAGCGTTTAAGGTTGTTACTTATCCCGCGATTGACCTCCATACTCATTGTGGTGGTGATGTTAATGCTACTTGTCAGTTTGATTAGTAACCAATTGGGGGTGGATAACGTGTTATCTGTTGCGCTTTTCCCGATGGTTATTTTAGCGATGACCATTGAGCGTATGTCCATCACTTGGGAGGAGAACGGTGCCAGGGAAGCTATTTTACAAGGTGCCGGTAGCTTGGTGGTTGCCAGCGTGAGTTATTTGGTGATGAACAGCGAGCAACTGATGTATTTAATGTCTGTTTTTCCCGAGCTACTGTTTGTGGTACTTGGGATTAGCCTATTAATGGGGCGTTACACCGGATATCGTTTATTGGAACTTAGGCGGTTTCGAGAGATGGATCAAGACAAGAGTTGAGTATGGGTTGGATTGCATCACCCCTAAAATTAAAGCGCTTAACCGTTTTAGGCTTAAATAAACGCAATGCGGATGTGGTGATGCGATATAACCCTCGCCATCTCTACCCGCTTGTGGACGATAAGTTAAAAACCAAACAAAAGGCACTTTCTCAACAGATATCCGTTCCCGAGTTATATGGCGTCGTTGAAATTCAACATCAAGTGAAAACGTTAGAACCTCTATTGGCCGCTCACACTGAGTTTGTGATCAAGCCGGCACAAGGAAGCGGTGGCAATGGTATTGTGGTGATCGTCGGGAGATTCGGAAAAAATTATAAAAAACCCAATGGCGATCTGATCAGTTTTGACTTCATACAGCACCACATCTCCAACGTTTTAAGTGGTATGTATAGTTTAGGAGGGGTCACCGACAAAGCGATTATTGAATATCGTGTGCAGTCGGATCCCTTTTTCGAGAGTTTAAGCTATCAGGGGGTGCCCGATATTCGAGTCATTGTGTTTCGTGGTGTGCCGATTGCCGCGATGGTGAGATTACCCACCCGGGCATCAGATGGAAAGGCCAACTTGCATCAGGGGGCAGTGGGCATGGGCATTGATTTGGCCACCGGTATCAGCCGTAAGGGCGTCATTCGGAATAAAATTTGCACGTTACATCCAGATACAGAGAAAAACATTGAGGGCCTCACGATCCCCAATTGGAATGCCATTTTAACACTGGCGATCCGATGTGCGGATCTTGTGGGACTGGGGTACTTAGGCGTGGATATTGTGATGGATAAATACCTGGGGCCGATGATGTTGGAACTGAATGCGAGACCTGGACTAAACGTACAATTGGCCAATCAGCAAGGGCTTGGCCACAATCTGGATAAAGTGGCGGCCATTACCCAACTACCCACTTCTGTCGAAGAGAGATTGACGTTAGCTCAGACATTGAGTCTTAATTAATTACATTCACACAGATATGAAACATCTGAATTGTTCATTGAAGTACCTGGTGATGTGTTCTGTGGATGATGAACGCACTCAGACAGGTTTTATAAGTGTTTATCCTTGGGGCACGCTTGCTTCTTTGTTCTTATGTTTGAGTATCATGTTTCCACTGCATTTACACGCCGAAGAGTTACCCGACACTGGGCAGGTGTCTACCCTGGCCGCCGCTGATGAATCCCAGGAGGCGGACACCAAAAAGAAGATTTCTCCGTCTAGTCATGGAGATCAGGGCAATGTTCTTATCGCGCCTAATGTAGACCTCAAAGAAGTGGTGGAAGAAGAGTCGCCACCTACGGTGACGCCCACTCCCGAAGCGGAGAGTCAGGCCAAGGTGGAGCCCGCTAGCGATAATAAAGCGCATAAAAAAGGAAACTTTGTCATTCTGGGCGCTGAGGTAGAGCCGGGTACTGCAACTCGATTGGCATGGCGTCCCGATGTGGGTATCGCTGGCTTAAGTACTCCCACGCCTGTATTAGTGGTGAATGGGTCTTACCCTGGAGACACGCTCTGTCTAACTGCGGCCATCCATGGCGATGAACTGAATGGCATCGAAATCGTGCGGCGCGTACTGTATGATTTAAAACCTGAAAAATTGCGGGGCATTGTCATTGGCATACCTATTGTCAATTTACAGGGTTTTCATAGAGGGTCAAGATATCTGCCAGATCGCCGTGATCTAAATCGATATTTTCCCGGTTCACCGGATGGAAGTTTGGCATCTAGAATCGCCTTTTCTTTTTTTAATGAAGTAATTTTTCATTGTGACTCATTGATAGATCTGCATACGGGATCGTTACGTCGAACCAATTTGCCCCAGCTGAGGGCGGATATGCGGCATCCGGACGTGATGGCGTTTACTGAGGACTTCGATGATACTGTGGTACTACATAGTCGCGGCGGTAAAGGCATGTTAAGGACTGCCGCTGTGCAGCACGGCATTCCTGCCCTTACCCTAGAAGTTGGTGAGTCTTTACGTCTACAGGAAAAGCAGGTAGAAACCGGTGTGCGCATTATCAAAAAATTGTTATACCGCAAAGAAATGTATAACAGTCTTTTTAGTTGGGGTGATCCAGAGCCGGTTTATTATAAGTCCAGATGGTTGCGCGCTACTCGGGGTGGAATTTTATTTAGCAACGTGAAGCTCGGAGAAAAAATAAAAAACGGTGATGTTTTGGGTACGGTGACGGATCCCATTACCAATCAGCAGTCTGAAATTGTGTCACCATATGCGGGTCGCATTTTAGGTATGGCGGTGAATCAGGTGGTCATGCCCGGTTTCGCCGCCTATCATGTGGGAATAGAAGCACCTGAGAAGTCTCTCGCTGAACCAAGTGGATCCGAAGAGATCATAGAAATGCCTGAGGAGTATCTCGACGAAGAGCGAGAGCCGGAAGATTAGATTGCCAGCTCTGTAGCTGTTCGCTATCGGTAGGGGCATCTAAATGATTTATTTTTTTAGTTTAATTTGAGAAGCCTATAGGTTAGGCTTAAAGTGTGCTTGAGCTTTATCGGTAATAGTTGCAGGTACCACTTGCTATTGGTGTGATTCTAGTTCTTACGCTCAAAATTGTTAAAACATTCATATCCAACGAGGGGCTTAGTCTTAAATTGAGTTGCACGATATGAATCATCAAATACATATAAATCTAGTTCATTGACTACTGATCGGCCAATGGAGCCCGTGACTAATTCATCTGCACCAACAGAACAGAGCGGTTGGAGGGATTTTGTCCATTCGGCATATTTTGCGTTGTTTATTGCATCTGTGCTCATTCTTGCAGAAGATTTTTGGTTTATGAACAATCTAGATCAGTGGTCCTATTCACTGGTGACTGGTAGCACTACACCAGATCACTGCCACTGGATTTTGGAGAATCAAAACATTGAGTACTATCAGCCGGAATGTGTCGGTGAATTTTTACAACCCGCCGGAACAGAGGGTGAAGCAGATCACAGCGCACATGCAGAGAAAGCTGTGGTGGTGTTGCTGCCTGACATACTCTACGAGACTTATCTGCAAAGAGATCTACATTACACCGCCGAATCAGAAGAGCAGACGCCGAGATTTGTGCAGATATTGGAATGGCTGGCCCAGGCAAATCCACAACTGATTGCCTCAGATTTTGACCTCTCTAGACACTCCGCTACAGCGCATAGATTGACACAGAGTCCAAGCTTTAACAATCAACCTTGGTTATTGATTCATCCTATGCCGGTGGTGTCGCCCACCCTGCGAAACAACAATCTTACCTGGATGAAGGACCTGTGTGGCAACTCACAGCGCAACTTAGATTTTATTTTCCCGACAATATTGGCGGACGGTCGTTACGTGACTCATTACTATTCTGGGCGCTATGGGTTCGCTGGTGCCATTCAAGCTAATGTCTGGCAATTTCTTGAGGATAATAGGCGTGATATAGAGTCTGATTCCAGACTCTGTGCCGTCATCACTGAAGGTCAGGAGTCCGCCATTTATCGACGCTTAGAGCGCGGCATGACGAAGGAGAATATGTGGTATGGGCTTCTAGAAGAGGATGAGTCAGAGAAAGCACAAAAACAAGGCTCAGAGACAGGAAGGATCGATTTTCGTCAAACAGCGAATCTTCTGCAAATTGATCTCAATTGTGACGATAGCGAAGATAATGGCTGTCAGCATTTACTTTCGAAAAATTTAGCTAGAGAAGTATTGGCGCAGAATGATGATGCGATGCAAGCCCCGTTGCAGATGCTAAATAGAAGTCTATCGAATCATATTTTAATCGTTGGGGGTAGTTATGGTACAGGGGATCGATATGATACGCCTATCGGTCCACTCGACGGGGTGACTATTCATGCTCTTGCTGCTCTGACTGCGCTTAATACCACGGAAAAGGAGACCCTACAAAAAGCATTTAGTCTAGTGTTTGATATTGTTCTAGGGATTGTCACTGCATATGTTTTTGCCGCGATTTGGAGCTTCCATGCGCAAGCGAGAGCTGAAGGTTCTTACGTCAAGAGCCTTGGGTATTATATTGTTGATGTGTTGACCCTACTGTTTTTTCTCGCAATGGCCGCTTCGTTAAGCGATTTCTTGCTGCAAAGAAACATGTGGTTGAATCCGATTGCTGTCATATTAGGGGTGTATTATGACAGCTTGACCGGTCGCTCCGATACGGTGGAAGGCTTAGTGTGTACACCTCGGCAGGAGGCGGGTAGTGGGCTACCGCAGGATAAGGCTGGCTTCGATTTATCGGTTTTTCTATTAGTTAGAGAGGTTTATTCAAGTATTTTAGATAAAAACCAAGTATATTTAAGTAAATGGTGGACGCTGAATGGGGTTGTGATGTTGCTAACCTCCGGTTTAAAATTAGCAGTGGTCATTGGGGCGCTATCAAAATTAATCATTAGTTGAACTGCTGCCGTCAGGATTCGCGTGTTCAACGAGAGAATGTACCTTGAAACACTTTATATACGCTTGCTTACTGCTCAGTAGTTCTATTCACGCGGGTACCATCGTTCTGGTGAATCAGTCTGGTGCCAATGCCTCTGCTCTTGTGGATCTCCAATGCCAAAAGCCAAACGGCGATCAGATACGTAGCACCAATAAGGAAGTCAAGAACCGATTGTGGCTGACGGACTGTGACACCGTGCAACTAACAGAGGGTAGAGCGGGATTCATAGCCAATCCGGAACAACGAGGCGCAAAGATCGTCGCGTTAAAAGTCGGTGTGGTGCAGCCGATCGGCGATAAGGCGTCCACTGGGGTAATCGGTAAAAAATTTGACGGTCTGATAAGTTTTCTCCAAAGGGATCAGATCGCGACAGAATATTTCGGTGGTAAGAGTTTGGCGGATGCGCCGGTCTTTCCGTTAATGCCCTATAACGCCGTCACTCTATCCGTACCTTCAATTCAGATTTTTGCCGCACAAGAGGCACACTATCCTAAGAAGAAAGGTGCTGATGCGGTGCGGCAGTTTTCCATTGATAGTGTGACTATTGAAGATCTGAACTCCGGTGAGTCGAAGCACTATTCAAAACAAGGTTCGGTTATCACGATTCCCACCGCAGACTTAACAAGTAACACAGACTACAAGTGGAGCATCAGCACACCTTCAGGAAAGGTCAGCGGTCAATTTTATACAGACATGTCAGAGGATGAGGTATACATTAAAGAAGATCTCACAGAATTAGATGAGTTGATAGACAAAAATAAGCAGACTAAGCTGCATCAAGAATTGCTTGCGATTCGTCTAAAACAGAGTGGATACGATTTTCAAGGAGATAACTTACAATTGAGATTGAGAAGAGCGCATGACACATTACGATAGATATATAGATAGGTTTGGTTCGATACGGTTGTTTCTGATGCTCTTTTTAGCAATGCATGCTTCGCCTCTGGTTGCCGGAATTGGGGATCGTTTTCGCGATGCGTTGGACTCTGGACTAGAAACCACCAGGGGTATGGTGCAACAAGGCCAAGAACGGTTGGTAGAGCTTCAAAAGGAAGATGGCCAAGATCCTCTGATGTGTCCTACGTTCAAACCTGGGAAGCCAATTAATTCTAAGCCAAACAGTTATCTAGGCACCATTCGCGATATCGGAGAACAGATAGAAGCAAAAAATCGGGACGAAGCGAAGCTACAAGCGGCCAAAGCACTTATCAAATTTCGCGATTGGCCTAAAATAATCGATCAATCTATCGGGTATCAGCAGCATAAAAAGTTAGCGCAGCAAGGCTTGGTGCAAACCGCTGATACCATGGGTGCGAGAACGGCACGCAAGCATGCCCAGGCAGAAGAATTATTGCATGAGTTATTGCAAGAATTGCCACCGGAAGTGGCTCAGCAATTTAACTTCCAGGTATTTTTTCGCGCCACACCTGGGAGCGAATTGGATGCAAACGCGCTACCGAATGGATACATCTATATCAATGAGTCCTTAATGCGCAATCCAGAGTTGGCCCATTTTGTACTCAGTCATGAACTGTCTCACGTACTCAAGCGCCATACTAGTCGCGCATATAAGGACAAATTACTTGAGGTGGTGGAAACAGTTGAAGAGCTCGAAGAATTACGCAAAGTGGTGAAAGATGATAAAGAACAAACCGAGGTGCTATTGAAGTATCTGTCACGACTGAAAGAGTATTGGGTGGATTACGATCCCAAGCAGGAACAACAGGCCGATTCCTGCGCGGTAAGATTGATGGCCAAGAAACCGAATGTCAACCCAAAGCTTGCGACCGATCAATTTATTAATAAGTTACAAGAAGTCTCTAATTTATCGAACAGTAACGCTCATCCCGATTATCAATCGCGTGCTCAGCATATATCGTCAGTACTAAATGAAGTGGCAAAATTGGAAGTGTCAAAGGCGGAATAATATTATCTCCCAGTATCTGATTAGAGATTGAGTACTCACCAAGTTTTAAGTTTGTTCATTAGTTTGTGATATTCTTATTTGACTCTTCAAGAACGGATCAGTCAGCTAACACTTAAGAATTGAGCACCCCATTCAATGTCCATAGATTACCTATGTAAACTGGGTCGCCCTAGTGCGACGATGGGGCTTATTGTGTTGAGTCTCCTGACAAGTTGTACAAATCGTACCTCACCTACTGATTTAGTCGTGCCCTGGACTGTCCCAGAGGCTTGGCAGAGTGCGCCAAATAGTGCACAGCCAGTCTCTGCCGGTTGGTTACATGAGTTCAACGATTCCAAATTGATTGAAATCAGCCAACAAGCATTGGCCAACAATCCCGATCTGAAAATAGTGATGGCGCAAAGGGGACAGGCGCTACATAGATTTCGTGCATTAGACGGAAGTCAGTGGCCAAACCTAGCCTCACAACTTGATGCCTCTCGCCATAAAAATGTCTCAAGCCAGTCAATTAGCTATCAAAATCAATTTAGTCTCGATTTGGTGGTGAGTTGGGAGTGGGATCTCTGGCAGCGGTTGGGACAACGCAGTCAGGCAGCCGCTTGGAATTATGCTGCGACAGAAGCGGATGTGGCTGCATTGCGATTGTCATTAGTGGCAAACGTCGCTCGCTCTTGGTTCGATCTCATGGAGGCGGGTGCTTTGGTAACACTCTTAAAAATGCGTCAGAAAAACTTAGAGGACAATCATCAGCTATTGACTGAGCGCTTTAAGGAAGGACTCAGCCCGGCGTTGGATGTGTTGTTGGCAAGAACGGATCTCAAACAGACGTCAGTACAACTGGTACAGCAACGACAACAACTGGAGGTGGTAAAGCGGCGGCTTTTACAACTGGTTGGAGAATATCCCGACGGTGTACTAGAAGTGGCGTTTAGGTTACCCGACTTACCAAAACCTGTGTATCCTGGTTTGCCTGCGGATTTATTAAAGCGACGCCCCGATGTTATGGCAACTCATAGCCGAGCTATGGCTGCTCATGCGCTGACCCATGCAGCCGAGGCCGATCGATATCCCAAACTGATGTTGACTGCAGGCGGAGGGACTGCCTCCGAGGAATTAAAATCTATTGTTCGAGATGGGAATTTGGCTTGGTCGATGTTGGCAAATTTCAGTCAACCGCTGTTTGATGCCAGGCGGTTAAAATCACTCTCTGAAGAAGCCTTAGAAGCGCAGAGGGAAGCAGAGGCACAGTATCATAAAGTTTTGCTGGCTGCTTTTACAGAGGTGGAAGTTGCTTTGAGCAGTGAAGCCTATTTACGCAGTAGTACTCTTCTTAATCAGTCTGTACTGGAAACGGCGCAGCAGGCACTCTCACTGGCACAAAAACAGTACAATGAAGGCTTGGTAGATTACGCCACTCTGCTGGCCGCGCAACGTCGTGCGTTTGATTCCCAAATCGCGCTGATTCAAACTAAAAAGCAATTGTTGCACAATCGAGTGAATCTCAATCTGGCGTTAGGCAATGGGCTCTATTATGAAAATAATCCGCAAGACTCCCTGGGAAGTGAAATAAATGGATCCTAGATGGAGGTTGCCCTTAGTTATTTCTTTGGTAACCGCTCTAGTAGTCATTTACCTAATTGTCCAAAAGCCAGAAATTACTAAGCAGAGCGCCTCCGCTTTAAAGGCCGTGGAGGTGGAAGTTCTGCAGATCCAACCTCGTGATTATGAGATTGTGATTCAATCTTTTGGTGCGGTACAACCCCGTATTCAAAGTGCAATGGTCTCGCAAGTAGGGGGTGCCATCGTACACATTAGTGATAACTTGCGGCCGGGTGGCTTTTTTAATCAGGGCGATCTGCTGCTCGGAATTGATCCGCGCGATCATGAAACCCAAGTGGCACTTGCCCAAGCAGAGTTAGAAGATGCGGAGCTTGCATACCAACAAGAAGAGGCGCGTGGTCGACAGGCTTCTCTTGAATGGCAACAACTGGGATTAAAAGAACCTCCCACCGATCTCAATTTACGTCGGCCGCAAATGCGCGCGATTGAGGCGCGTGTGTCTGCCGCCAAAGCTCGATTGGCACAGGCTGAATTAGATTTGGCGCGGACAGAAATTGTCGCACCCTATGATGGACGTGTTCTGAATCTATTGGTAGATGTGGGACAGGTAATTTCTGCGAATAGTAAACTGGCAGACATTTTTGCTACCGATCATTTTGAGGTCAGACTGCCTATTACTAACGCGGCTTTACCCTGGCTAAAATTACCTGAGGGATATACCAATACAAAATCGACTTTGCAGTCCAATGCAGTGACGCTATTTAATCCGCTTGTCCCTCATTCACCTCCATGGCAGGGTCATTTGGTTAGGACTGAGAGCGCAGTGGATGTTAAGACACAACAGCTTCACGTGATTGTAGAAATCCCTGATCCTTTTGTTGCTGTTAGCGAACGACCGCCTTTGAAGATTGGACAATATGTGCAGGCTTTGATCCGAGCGCAGCGAATAGAGTCGGCGATTGTGGTACCCACCAGTGCCCTTTATGCTGGCAGTTATCTGTACGTTGTCAGCGAGGGACACCTACAACGGCGAGAAATTGATATTCTCTGGCAAGGGGATGACGAGCTGGTGGTTGATAGAGGGATTGAGATGGGGGATCAGGTGGTATTGACCCCATTAGGCCAAATGAGTAGTGGTACTCCGGTAACCATTCTTTCTACCGGATTGGATCCAGATCCCATGGTAACCGAGAGTGCCCTCCATGATTAGTTGGTTTGCACGCAACCCTGTTGCAGCCAATCTGTTGATGCTGTTTGTTATCTTCATGGGTTTATTGTCTTTAAATAACCGTATTCCGTTGGAAATATTTCCGGATGTTTCACTTAACTCCATTAATATTCAAGTGCGTTTACGCGGCTCCACACCCCAGGAGGTGGAACAGGGAATTACCATTCGCATTGAAGAGGCGGTGCAAGATCTTTCCGGGATCGAGCGCATCACCAGCCGCTCTCAGGAAGGTGTCGCTGAAATATTCCTAGAAGTAGATGCCGCTACCGATGAACGCGATCTGCTTGCGGATGTGAAAACCAGGATAGATGCGTTAAACACGCTTCCTGAGGAAGCGGAAAAGCCTGTGATTCATTTGCGTGAGCGCCGTCGGGAGGTGATTACAGTAGCGGTTAGCTCACAATACGGAGAACGAGAAACCCGTGAGATCGCAGACCAGATCCGAGATCAGTTGCTCTCTTTATCTGGAATTACCCGAGTCGAGCTGGACGCGGCAGCCAAATATGAAATTGCCATCGAGATACCAAATGATAATCTGATCCAATTTGATCTCAACTTAGATCAGGTGGCCAATTCGATCCGTAATAGTTCTTTGGATTTATCTGGGGGTAACCTGAAACATGTGGGCGGGGAAATTTTTCTGCGTTCCACAGGTCAGGCTTATACTAAACGAGATTTTGAAAATATTATTATCAAGCAAGGGGACGGGGGGGCCTTAATTAGACTCAAAGATATCGCTTCTATTCAAGATGGTTTTGAGGAGTCTCGAGCCATTATGCGTTTTAATGGCCAACCCGCGATCTTCCTGCAGGTGTACCAGGTGGGGGATCAAAATGCGATTGAGATTGCTACTCAAGTTAAGTCATTTTTGGAGCAGCGGCAAGCCTCTTTACCTGAAGGAGTGTTTCTCGACTATTGGCGAGATCGTTCGCGAGTGGTGCATAAGCGGTTGCAGACTCTAGTCAATAATGCGCTATTGGGTGGAGTGTTGGTGATGGCGTTATTGTCGCTGTTTTTACGCCCCGGCGTCGCCTTTTGGGTGTTTCTGGGTATCCCAGTGAGTTTTATGGGCGCTTTTATCTTAATGCCTTTGTTTGGAGTAACCTTCAATGTGGTGAGTCTATTTGCCTTTATTTTAGTATTGGGCATAGTGGTGGATGATGCCATTGTCACCGGTGAAAATATCTACACGCATCTTAAAAAAGGTGAACCTGGTGTCGAAGCGGCAATTGCCGGTACGCGAGAGATCGCGATCCCCGTCACTTTTGGCGTGCTCACCACAGTAGTGGCTTTTACTCCCATTTTATTCATTGAAGGCATTCGGGGTCAGATATTTGCACAGATCCCGATGGTGGTGATACCCGTATTTTTATTTTCATTGATAGAGTCCAAATTGGTTTTACCCGCGCATTTGAGTCGGGTTCGTACCTACTCTGATCCTCACCGAGTTCGAGGCGTGCATTGGCAGGAGAAGTTTTCTAGCGCATTTGAATCTTGGGTGAAACGTTACTACCAACCTTTTGTGCAAATTTGTTTACAAAGAAGGCTAACGGTTATCGTGAGTTTATTCGCGCTATTGTTGTTGAGTCTCATCCTATTACAACAGGGTTGGATAAAATTTACCTTTTTCCCCAGAATAGATACGGAAGTGATTCAAGCGCGGTTGGTCATGCCTGTGGGTACGCCTATGGCAGTGACGGAGGCACGCATCCAACAGATAGCCGATGCGGCAAGTAGGCTTAAGAAAGAACTGGCCAATGAGACCAATGGTGAACCGATCATTGAAAATATTCTAGTGACTGTTGGCTCTAATGATGCTGGGACAGGAGACCATTTGGGGCGAGTGTTATTTGAAATCACTGCGCCGGAGGAGAGGCAATATAAGATCAGCAGTCGGGCCATTGTACAGCAGTGGAAGAAACAGATAGGGAGGCTGCCCGGTATAGACTCTTTGGTTTTTCGCGCAGAAATTGGCCATACGTCCGATCCGATCGATATTCAGTTGCGCGGACAGAATATTGCACAACTACGGAAATTGGCGGCGCAGATCACCGCGGAGCTAGGAAAATATCCGGGCGTGTTTAATATTGATGATTCACTTTCCGATGGTAAGCCGGAATTGAATTTGTCACTCAACAAGCTTGGCCAAGCGCTGGGTATACAACGGGCGGAGTTGATTCGACAGGTACGTGCAGCCTACGAAGGTATCGAAGTCCAACGAATGCAGCGGGGGAGGGAAGAAGTGCGGGTCGTACTGCGTACACCGCTAGAAGAACGTCAATCGTTAGATCAACTTAAGGATCTACAGATCCAGACTGCGGATGGAAAACGCATTCCGCTTGCCCATATTGCTGAATGGCAGCCCGGTGTGGCGCCTGTTTCTATTCAGCGCATTGATCGATTTCGCACGGTTAATGTGATCGCCGACGTTAACAGAAATGAAGTCAACATATTGAGGTTACGAGAAGAGTTGAATGCCTTTGTGACTCAACTTGCCGCCTCCTATCCTGAGATCTATCACACTTTTGAAGGAGAGGCTAAGGAGCAACGGCAGGCATTCGGCAGCTTAAAGTTCGGTCTAATGTTTGTTTTGTTCGCAATTTACGCATTGCTCGCCATCCCTTTAAAATCCTATGTGCAGCCCTTAATAGTGATGTCTGTGATCCCCTTTAGCCTGATAGGCGCTTTTGCTGGTCACCTCATCATGGGGCACCAGCTTTCCATGATGAGTATTTTAGGCATGTTAGCCTTAGTGGGGGTGGTGGTGAACGACTCATTGGTATTGGTTGATCACATTAATAAACAGTGGGCGAAGCAGGGCCATTTTACTAGTGAGTTGATCGTTGAGGCGGGGGGGGGTCGA
>DJFZ01000057.1:31593-38460 GCA_002432655.1 Thiotrichaceae bacterium UBA5859
CCTGTATTCTTAACCTCCGCAACCACTTTTATTGGCTTAATGCCTTTGCTATTCGATAGATCTACACAGGCGCAATTTTTAATTCCCATGGCGATCTCTTTAGGCTTTGGTATTTTATTCGCCACCCTGTTGACGTTAATCTTGGTGCCTATCTGTTATTCTTTGCTACATGAGTTGCAAATCAGGTTCTCTCTAACAAACAAACACGCCGATCGGCGCTCAGTCTAATATGACTGTGACAATATGGCGTGATTTTATTCTTGCTCTAGGGTATCAAAATCTGGGAGGCGATTATCTTCGCTCCACGCATGGTGTATGGCGCAGCGAACGCTATAAAAAGAGCGTTATTCATACCAAGCAATTGACGGGTTGAGAAAACAGCTTCAAGACTCTTGGACGGGGGGTATAGATTCCGATCACAGGGTAAACAGAAAAATGTGTCACGGCGATTGGGAAAAAATTGTCAATCGCTTGGCGTTTTCTAAGGTGCGGCTCGAAGCAAGAATAAAATCAAAGTTAGCACTTCATTCTCAGTGATTGATTAGCTAGTACCTAATAACCGCCTCTCTCATCTAGTGTTCTTGAGATCCAATAGCTTGTAGTTAGAAGAACTAGTCTGTACTTAATCTCCTTGACATAAAAATATTTTATTGTTTTTTGGGTAGGAATAGATCTCTATCAACATATGATGAATTTTTTCTTTCTTTCGCGAGTCGCGGTGACCTATAATCCTCCGCCCTTTAGGCTTGCACCCAAGTAGGCTGTGGGAGTCGTAAACACTTTAAGGAGAATTTGGCATGAAAAATTTATTATCTATATTCTTCATCGGTTATATCGTTATTTTAGTGGGCTGTGCGTCACAACCACCCTTAACTGATGCGCAAATTAGTAGTAAATATCCTACAGTAGAACAGCTCCGAACACAGCTGGAACAAGCTATTAACAATGATGTTTTGCTGCATTCCCCTGAATATGGAGAGCAGGCGAAATCTCTCTATCGGGAAGCAGCTAAATTAGCTGCAAGAGACGATGCAGAAGCAGAAGTACGAGCAGAAGAAGGGTTGACTGAGTTGGCCCGTGCCAACAAGATCGCCGCCCGAACTAAAATAGAGTTAGAAGGGGCCATCCAGGCCCGTCGTCGTGCCCTAGATGCGAATGCGCACAGTTCCTTTAAACAAAAGTTTAAGGAAGCGGATGAGGAGTTTGCCGAAGTTGCGAAGCTTATCGAAGAGAACGATATTGCCGAAGCTCGAGAGTCGCGGAAAAGGTTGGCGGCGATTTATAGTCAACTAGAACTTGATACTTTGAAAGGCATGACAATCGAGCAGGCGCAATTGATGTTGAAAGCTGCGAAAGAGAACAAAATCGACAAATATGCACCCTTGACCATAGCAGAGGCTGAGGAACAGTTGGAGTTAGCCCAAAAAGTATTGGAGGCTAACCGCAGTGCTACGGCCAAAGCAGCGGAACACGCTAGCCAAGCGGTGTGGTCTATTAATCGAGCTACAGAGATCACGAATATACTTAAAGAGTTCAAGCAAGCCAAAATGACTGAAGAAGAAGTCATCCTTTGGTATCAAGAGCAACTTTCCAAGGTAGTTGCTGCAGTGGAGTCCACGCCGGAGTTTAATCTTGAAAATCGTGCTTTGATTGCCAATTTAAGCCAAAGTGTGCAGGCTTCGGTGCAAGAACGGGAACGGTTAAATCGTGAGTTAGTGGAAACGAATCAGAGACTCAATCGCCAAATGGCCAGCTTGGAACAGAGTTATTCCGGTGCGTTAGCAGAAAAAGAGCAGGCGTTAAAGTCTATTGAACGATCTAGTAGTGAAGAGCGTCGACGTAACGCTGAAATTCAGGCTAAGTTTGATCGTATCCAAAAGATGTTTGGCAATGCGGAAGCAGAGGTCTACCGCCAAGGAGATGATATTCTCATCCGAGCTTATGGTTTTAGTTTCCCTTCGGGCGTCAGTGAAATTCAATCTGGAAACTTTCCGCTGTTGAATAAAATCAATCAGGGCATCCAAATGTTTCCGGAATCGAAGGTGATTGTCTCCGGGCATACGGACAATGTGGGTAGTGATGTGCTCAACCAGAAGCTGTCTGAACAGCGGGCTGCGAAGGTTGCACAATTCTTGGTCGACGTAGGAGGCGTGTCAGGCGGCCGTGTTCAGTCTACTGGTAAAGGTAAGACTCGTCCTGTGGCTTCCAATGAAACATCTGAAGGGCGCGCTGCGAATCGAAGGGTAGAAATTCTTATACAAAACAGCTCTAGTTAAGTCTGTTAAAATTGGGTTGCGGTGGCTCTGGATCCACCGCAACCATCTCTTAGGTACATTAACAGGCATTGTCGGTGCCGTATTGACGCTCGTTTATCCTGCCAAAACCCATTACAATTCTCTCTTATTGGATCAGAGTGTTCGACACTGTTGTGAACTTCTTAATCAGATATTCCTGCGGATGTATCAGCCATGGGGTTGTTTTCATTCCCTGAATGGAATAACACTACTATCCTCACACGTATCCAATGGATTTTGGGTTAGACTCCTGTGCTGCTTGTATCCCCTGGCAAAGCTTTTATTAGTAGGTTTGGGTCTGTCGCTCATGGTGAGTAGAAATCCCGATATTCATGGTGGGACGAAACTGAGAGAAAGTGTAATTCATGCCTCTAAGAATTTTGGAAGTGACTGCACCTTACAGTGTATTTGAAGATATCAAAAGGATGGCTGAAGACGCGGAGGCGATCCAGGTGAGAACCATCGGTGAGGTGGACACAACAGGATTCGTCAGTATTTTATTAGACGCAAAAAATGCAGAAAATTTAACAGACAAGCTGATTAGCCAGTTCGCTTCTCTGCCGCATTTTCGCTTGGTTTTACTGCCGGTAGAAGCGACGCTGCCCACCATCATACCCACACAAGAGCGATCTGCTGTCGCACCAACTGGAAAATTGAAAAAAAAACCGAGCCGGGTGAGTCGGGAAGAACTGTATGAAGATATTGAAGAAGCCAGTCGCTTAACGCCTATCTACGTAGTGATGGTAGCACTCTCTACGGCAGTTGCGGCCATCGGGTTGATCCGCGATGATGTGGCAATCATCATTGGCGCGATGGTGATCGCGCCCTTGTTAGGTCCCAATATTGCGCTTTCTTTGGCGGTGATTCTTGCAGATAAGCATTTAGCAAAACAATCCCTACAATCTATTGCATCCGGCGTGGTGGTAGCTGCTTTTTTTTCCTGTGTCATGGGTTTTCTATTGCCGCTGGATCCCAACTCCCCTGAGATAGTTGCCCGTACTGCACCCAATCTTACCGATGTGTTGTTAGCCACTGCTGCTGGCACCGCAGGTGCGATGGCATTTACTGGAGGAGTATCAGCAGTATTAGTGGGTGTCATGGTAGCAGTGGCACTGTTGCCGCCATTGGTAGTAGCGGGAATGTTATTTGGAGCAGGCTACGGAGTGATGGCGTTTAACGCCCTGATCTTAGCGACCACCAACGTCACCTGTATCAACCTGGCGGCAATCGCAACCTTCTTCGTTCAAGATATCCGACCGCGCACCTGGTTTCAAACCGCGCGCGCCAGACAGGCAACCATCTGGGCCTTAGCTGGGTGGATCGGCATTCTAACTCTATTGCTGGTGTTAATTTCTTTAGGCTTAGTGGAATCGAGATTGTAGTGAATAATTTTTCTCAGGTGGGTTCGTTGGACAGCAAGTGATTGTGGTAGTGAGAGACATTATTTAGTCTGTGACCAGATAATCATTCAGGCGCCAATCATAATCTGAGAATCTAATCTTCATGCGATCTGCTTTTAGTGTTTCTCGCTGTGACGCCGTGAGCCCTAGTGATTCTGAGTAGTCCCCTAAGAAGTTGTTGAGGGAGTGGTATCCCAACCAGCCTTTCTCAAAATCTTCCCGATACCATTTGAAGATGGGGGAAAGGTAGAGGGTATGATTGGCAACATAGTTGCGTTTGCGATCTGACAAGAACAAATGAGTCTGTGATTGCAGTTGGTCTTCTAGCTTGTTGCCGATGTATGCCTCGCCACGTAAGGCGGGACAACCGACACTGGCACAGTTGACGGCGAAATGGATCCTCGGATCCCGGTAACGATCGGGGCTGCGAATCCATTCATGTTCAATCTCGTCCAATGAATAGGTGCCTCCGAGTAGCGAGACAAAGCGTTTTCGCCAAGGAGATCGAAATAAGCTTCCCAAATCTTTGATGGAATCTAGTTTTGGATAGGCAGATAACACCAACTGAATCGTCCAGGCGTTATAAGCATTTATCAGAAATGCCAATTGATCGTTAGCGTTCCACTGATTAAATGTCTCTTGGTTAACTTTCTCTAGTGCCGTCAAGTACATCGAAAGTTCAGTCTGGTTCTGAACCCACGTCTGGTAGTCCACAGCAGAGCTTTGGCCCTGCAGGAACGTCACCACGTACTGTTTTAGTAGCTTATCCCAACGATGGTGATCGAAGGGCGCTGCCGCTAGTCCAGAGTGGCATAGCAATAGAGTCAGGAGTAGGCAAAATGTCCTAACCATGATCTTTGCCTCGCCTCCAGCTATGATACCTCTCTAGCCACTTTAAGACCCTCTCCGGGGCGTGCTGACGTTTCCATTCGCCGGCCACATATTTGTTGGCTTCGGACCAAGTGGGATAGGCATGGATCGTACCCAGCAGTTTATTGAGTCCAATCCCCTGTTTCATGGCCAAAGTTATTTCGGCCAATGATTCTCCGGCATGTTCAGAGACGATGGTGGCGCCCAGGATGCGATCTCTTCCAGGAGCAGTGAGTACCTTTAACATGCCATCGGTAGCGCCTTCCGTAATGGCCCGATCCAACTCTTGCATAGAATAGGTTGACACCTCGTAGTCTATACCTAGTCTTTTTGCCTCTGCTTCATTGAGGCCCACACTAGCGATTTCCGGATCCAGGAAAGTTATCCTTGGGATGACACGATAATCTACTTTAAACTTTTTGAACTGCCCAAATAGAGCATTTACTGCCGCGTACCAGGCTTGATGTGCGGCAGTGTGGGTAAATTGATAGTGACCCACAATATCCCCTGCTGCAAAGATGTTAGGGTAGAGAGTAGCTAAGTATTCATTGGTCTCCAGAGTCTGTTTTGTGTCGATGCCTAGATCCTCTAAGCCGAACCCTGTTAACTGAGGTGTTCTACCCACGGCGCAGATCAAATCATCAAACTCGATATTCTTTTGCACGCCCCCATGCTCAGCCACCAAAAATTTTCGGCTCCCATCTATCCGACAACGAATCGCGCGATGAGCAGTCAATACATCTACGCCATCACGTTCTAAAAACGATTGGGCCTGGGAAGAGATCTCTTCATCTTCACGAATCAAAATCCGTGGCGCCAATTCCACTTGAGTGACTGAGGCGCCTAGTCGCGAAAAACTTTGCGCTAGCTCGCAACCGATAGGGCCGCCACCCAAGATTAATAGGCGTTTGGGCAGATGCTCTCTTTCTGAAAACTCCTCCCATAATGTGTCACTCGTGAGGTAGCCAGTCTCATCTAGTCCGTCGATAGCGGGGATAACTGGATGGGAGCCCGTGGCCAATACCATACTGCGGGTGGTGAGTGTGACAGGGCTGCCTTCATCTTGATGGATTTCTACTCTCCAGGGATCGATAATTTTAGCTCGCCCACACAAGACTTCGACGCCAAGTTCAGTATATCTCTCTACACTATCGTGTGGCTCGATGGCACGAATCACGTCTTGGATCCGCGTCATGACTTTTTTAAAAGACAGGGTAGGTGTGATTTTTTCAAAACCATATCTTTCTGCAGAGCGAATTTGATGGGCAATTTTGGCGCTTTTGATCAACGTTTTGCTGGGCACACAACCGTAGTTGAGACAATCTCCCCCCATCTTATGAGCCTCAACCAGTGTCACTTTGGCTTTTACAGCCGAGGCGATATAGGCAGTGACTAGTCCAGCGGCACCACCACCAATCACCAGCAAATTTCTGTCGAATCTTTTGGGTTTTTTCCACTTGGTATCGATCTGTTTTTTATTCATTAGATTGATGCTTCCAGAACCCTTTACTTTATCAATATATTATTCTAACTGCCTCACCATACCATCAGACTCTGTAATAATTCGATCTATTACTAGTCTTCGCAATGATTGGTAATGCTTTGTAACAGTACTTCGAAGCCGAATTGGGTGGACTCGTTAGCATCGAATAATCGGTGGCTCTATGCATCTGTACGACATGAAAGAGTGGGGCCTACTCAACCAAGTAGTGATGTGGTGATTATAATATGAAACATGAATCAAGCAGATCTATGTCATTTACAGGTTGTGTAGGTAAGTGGTCAGAGGTAATCAATCAGGTTGATATCGTCCTTCTGCGTCGAGCATTTTCTGACGACCACGTTCTATGAGCGATTGGCCTTGACTAATTTCTATTTCTCCTTCGGTAATTCTAGCATTTCCTCGCTCAATCAATTTACGACCTGCGGCAATATCTTCTTCGCCACCTTTCCAATTCTGTGCGTGCTCCCTTAATTGGGTAACCGTATCTGAAGCTGCTTCGACAGATCTGGTGGACTCAGTAGATTGGGATAAGCTTTGATAGGCTTGGCGATGAGTTTGCACGGCGATGTTTCCAGTGGCGACGAGATTCTCTCCAGCGCGAAGATCCGCCCGTCCTTTTTCCACTAATTTCCTCCCCTTTTTTACCAGAGCTTCGCCTTTTTTAGATTCTCGCTTACCTTCTTCCCACTGCTCAGATATGGCGATACGTGATTTTCCATCTGCTAGTATACGTTCGCCGAATGAAGGTTTTAACAAAGAACATCCAGTTGTACTGATAATGATAGATAAGATTATTGTG
>DJFZ01000017.1 GCA_002432655.1 Thiotrichaceae bacterium UBA5859
GCTTCGGCGCGTTTACTTTTAGTGGTGTAGTCTTGATAAGCAGGTACGGCGATAGTCATCAAAATGGCGAGTATGGCCACAGTGATCATTAATTCTATTAAGGTAAAACCATTGATGCTCGATTTTTCAATCATGTTGCAGATCCCTGAATAAATAGATAGGGGCCATAAAACCCTTTCGTTTCATTCAGTCTGTCGGCAAAATAGTCTTATTCTTGACGTGTCACCGGTTAAAATTCGATATCAGTCACAAAATCGCTGACGTAAATAATCATTAAATGCATCGCCTACTTCTTCGTGCTGCACCCCCAGTTCCACGGTAGCTTGCAAGTAGCCTAATTTGCTGCCGCAATCATAACGAACCCCATCAAATTGATAGGCATATACCGGAGATTTATTTAACAGAGTCGCAATGGCATCGGTAAGCTGGATCTCTCCTCCTGATCCCGGCTCAGTGTTACGAATAATATCGAATATCCCGCCTGGTAAGATGTAACGCCCCACCACCCCTAGATCAGAAGGCGCAGACTCTGGTCGAGGTTTTTCCACTATTTTCTGGACACGAGAAAATCCATTGTGGCTATTTTCAATTGCAACCATTCCATAGCGTTCGGTTTGGGATTTTGGTACCTGCTGCACAGCAATCACCGAAGCACCTTGCTCCGCAGTGAGCATCTGTTTTAAACAGCCATCACCCTGGGTATCAATTAAGTCGTCTGCCAATATCACCGCAAATGGTTCATTCCCCACCAGAGGCTCAGCACAGCCCACGGCATGCCCTAAACCTAATGTTTCCGGCTGCCGCATAAATACGCAGGAAACCCCAGTAGGTTTGACCTGCCGAACCTTATCAAGCAGCTCTTTTTTCCCAGCTTCCAACAATTTTGCTTCTAACTCATAATTAGAATCGAAATGATCAGCAATCGCACGCTTGTAACTGCTGGTAATAAAAATCAGTTCAGTGACACCTGCCTCAATAGCCTCTTCCACCGCATACTGGATCAGGGGTTTATCGACGATGGGCAACATCTCTTTGGGACTCGCCTTGGTGGCCGGGAGAAATCGAGTACCTAGTCCTGCTACGGGAAAAACAGCTTTCCTGATTTTGATAGCCAAATGAATGTTCCTATAGTTGTCGTTAAAGTAGAGCGGGGAGCACCCCCGCTCTATTCTACCTTTATTCCACCACCAATCTATTCCTGTTTTTGTCTAATATGGACTGCCCGATTCCTTTCACTTGCGTCAGCTCTTGCACGTTTTTAAAAGGACCATTGGCATCCCGATAGGCTACGATGGCTGCAGCCTTGGTCGCACCAACACCCAAAATCATAGCTTGTAAATCGTCCACGGTTGCTTGATTAATGTTCACTACCGCTTCCATTTGTAGACGCACCTCTTCTGCAGGCGGTGCGGCCGCGAGCTGAGTAGGAACCAACATGGGTATCATGGTAGATACAACGAATATAATGGTATAGAGTGCTTTTTTCATGTTTTCCCTCCTTGGTTAAAGTATAAAAAGCAGGGAAACTTTATCACCATAAAAAGTGATTAACAAAATTAACCGTTTAACTGCTCAATAAACGTGCAAATTCTCTTAGCTTGTCAGCGGGAGAATCTGCTTGGGTGATGGGCCTACCGACTACAAGGAAGTCAGCACCATTTTCCATCGCCTGTTGCGGAGAGACAATCCGTTGTTGATCATGAGATGCATCGCTCGGTAATCGGATGCCAGGCGTCACTAATACAAAATCAGTACCCAACTCATTCTTAATTAATCTAGCCTCCTGAGCAGAACAGACCACACCGTCCAAGCCCGCCTGGTGACTTAACCTTGCCAAATGCTGCACCAACTCAGTAGGGCTCAGCGTAATACCCAATTCAATTAGTTCTGACTCACCCATACTCGTCAACAGCGTCACACCAATCAGTAAGGGGGAATGCATCGACTGCTGAATAGACTCTCGCGCCGCAGCTAACATCGCCTTGCCACCGAGGGCATGTACATTCAGCATCCAAACACCGGCATCTGCAGCCACGCGGCAAGCGGCAGCGACAGTATTAGGAATATCATGATATTTGAGATCTAGAAACAACTCGAAGCCCTGAGCGTGCACAGCATCGATCACGGAAGGACCAAGCGCGGTAAACAACTCCTTGCCCACTTTCACTCGACACAGTTGGGGATCCAATTGCGCTAATAATAGATCCAGTTTCGCTGGATCCGCCGTATCCAGGGCAACAATCAAACGGGGAGAAGAAACCTTTTGCATTTTCAATTACCAACTATTTGGTTACTGCTGGAGTGACACTATTCCATCGCTTACAGCTGGGACACTGCCAATGGAGATAGGATGCAGTAAATCCGCAATTATGGCATTTATACGCGGGTTGATCCTTGCTCAAGGAACCTATCAATTCACTTAAAATTTGAAAATCGTTTTTTTGTGCAGGCTGTACCAGTTTCGTATTTAACTCAATCAGCCGACTTAATCCTGCCAAGGTGGGATTTTTTCTAAGATGATCCGTTAAATAATTTGATGCCGACTCTGTGCCCTCTGAAGACTCCAATTCAAAAGTGATCTCTATCAAGATAGGACTGGTAAAGCTTATTTCTAACAGCGATTGTAAATAACTTTGGTATGCCGATTTCGTATTGAGCATTAAATAACATTGTCTTAAGTTAGACTTCACCAATGGGAAGAGACTGGGATCCCGACCCAATACCAACTGCATCATATTGATCGCTTGCGCATAGTCTCTCATCTGCATGCTCAGTTCAGAGCTTAGAATCAGCGCTCTTAGGCAGTTTGGATCGCAGAGAATACTTTGCTCCAGATATTTTTGCGCCTCAGTTGGATCTTCTCTATTCAACACTTCCTGAGCCAATTCACAATAGTAGTGGGCCTCCACAGTTTTTAATGATTTATCTGTGGCGCGCTCTAACTGCTGGCAAAAATTGATGGCGTTGGTCCAATCCCGCTCTCTCTCATAGATATCAATCAGAGCAGTTAAACTCGGTACTTTGTATACACCACTCTCCAATAATTCTAGATACAATGCTTCGGCACGATCAAACAATCCCGCCCGCATATAGTCTTCTGCTAAGGAAAAAATCGCTTGCGATCTCAAGCCTGATTGCAAAGGTGCTTTGGTAATAAGATTCTGATGGATTTGGATCGCCTTCTCCACTTCACCCCTTTGGCGAAAGAGATTTCCAAGCGCTTCGTGCAATTCAATCGTATCTTTATCTACTTCAACCAATCCTGTGAAGATTTGAATCGCTTTATCAGGCTGATCATCAACCAGATATTTAAGCGCGGCCAGATACTCTTTCTGGTAACGACTAAATATCAAAGAATGAGCTTTGCGTTGGTTTCTTACCGCCATCCACCAACCAGAGAGGGCAGCAAAAGGCAATAACAAAAAAAGGAGACTATAAAATTCCATCAATCCCCCAGATACCTGGGGATCAAGACTGTGCCCATTTATTAATTGTCTTGCCCAAATTGGACAGGATAGTAACGGCGATACCCAACACCACCCCAATAAACAAAAACGTCCAACAGATCGCCGCCAAGGGGACATCAAAACGATAGAAAAAAAGATTTAATTCTACCGAGCTGGCGTTCAATAAACCGAAAAGAAACACCACCACGAAAATAGCGGCAAAAAATGTTATCCAAAATAATCTAAATAGTGAATTTGCCATGTTGGCATGCCAATCAGATTAATGTCGCGCTTTGGGCCTGATAGTACTCTTATTGTGGCGCCCAATCAGCAGACTGAGGCTCATTGTCGATCCGAAATCTTTTCTTATTCCACAATACAAACTTACAACTCACTACACAATGTCGTTAACAACATTCCTAAGCAACCACAAAACGGCAAAAGCTCTCTAGTTAAATGCCGCTTAATCAATCACCTTACGATAGCGACAAATAACTAATCGTCCATATCATCGGATGAAAATATATCAGGTTCAGCGTATTCAGAATGCGTTGTAGCAGATACCGAAGCACCATCATTCACTCTCTCCCGCAATTCCTTGCCGGGCTTGAAATGAGGCACATATTTGCCGGATAGCGCCACCGCTGTACCGGTTTTTGGATTGCGACCAAATCTGGGCGGACGAAAATGCAAAGAGAAACTGCCAAACCCTCTTATCTCGATACGTTCACCACTCGCCAATGTTTGCGACATATGTTCGATTAAGGTTTTCACGCCTAATTCGACATCTTTATATGCGAGTTGGCTGTTTTTTCTCGCTAAACGATCTACCAAATCAGATTTAGTCATAGCCTGCTGCATGGCCTGCCCTTCTAGGTGTACATCTACTACTTCACCCTGTTGTTGTTTACCAAGTATTTCTTATTAAAGAAGATTCTTCAACGATTTTCAAATTGATCTTTAAATATATCACCCAACGTAGTACCGCTATCCCCATCAGAACTCTTACTGTAATCGCGTAAAGCCTCTTTTTCTTCCTGGGTATCCTTAGCTTTAACTGAGAGGGTAATAGTACGTGCACGAGGATCGACTGCGACCATTTTTGCTTCTATCTCATCCCCGACATTCACGGCAGTTCGTGCATCTTCTACGTGATCTCTAGACAGTTCGGACAATTTCACCGTCGCCAATACATGTGGAGACAGGGTCACGGTGACCAGCTTGGGATCGACTTCGGTTACCTTGCCGGTGACTATGCTGCCTTTCGGATGGGTTTCGATATAGGACGAAAAAGGATCCGATTCACGTTGTTTAAGGCCAAGTGAGATCCGTTCTCGCTCAGTATCGATATAGAGCACAATCGCTTCGATCTCATCACCTTTTTTATATTCTTTGACAATATCTTCTGGTGTCTCTGTCCAAGAAATATCAGACATATGAATCAAGCCATCATGCCCTTCGTCAAAGCCAACAAAAATGCCGAAATCGGTAATCGACTTGATGGTGCCCGTCACCACATCGCCTTTCTGATGCGCCTGCGCGAAGGCTTCCCAAGGATTCGGCGTACACTGCTTAAGCCCCAGAGAAATTCGGCGCCGTTCATCGTCGATATCTAACACCATCACTTCAACTTCATCGCCTACATGAACTACCTTAGAGGGATGAATATTTTTATTTGTCCAATCCATTTCTGAGACGTGGACTAAACCTTCTACCCCAGGCTCGATTTCCACGAAGCAACCGTAATCAGCAATGTTGGTCACGGTGCCGAAGATACGAGTCTGAACTGGGTATCGTCGCGATATGCCCTGCCAAGGATCTTCACCAATCTGCTTCAGACCTAATGAGACACGGTTTCGATCACGATCAAACTTAAGCACCATGACATCAATTTCATCACCCACAGCCACTACTTCGCTGGGATGTTTAACTCTTTTCCAGGCCATATCGGTGATGTGTAATAGACCGTCCACGCCACCCAGATCAATAAATGCACCATAGTCAGTGAGGTTCTTCACTACCCCTTTCACAACTGAACCCTCATTCAAGTTGCTCAGCAGCGCTTCCCGCTCCGCACTGTTTTCTTCTTCTACAACCGCGCGCCTAGAGACCACCACATTGTTGCGTTTGCGATCAATTTTGATCACTTTAAATTCGAGTTCTTTACCTTCTAAATAACCGGGATCCCGTACTGGACGTACATCCACCAGAGAGCCTGGTAGAAATGCACGAATGGTGTCGGACTCCACAGTAAAGCCGCCTTTAACCCGGCCGGTAATAATACCTGTAACGGTGGCGCTATCTTCAAAGGCTTTTTCTAATCTAGACCAAACTTCGGCGCGTTTCGCTTTTTCTCTTGACAGGCGAGTTTCACCATAACCATCGTCCACCATGTCCATGGCCACTTCAACCTGATCACCAAGTTGAACTTCCAAGGTACCGTCATGGGTTTGGAACTGCTCTATAGGTATTTCACTCTCGGATTTTAAACCCGCGCTGACTGTGACATAGTCACTTGAGATATCCACTATGGTGCCAACAATAATGGAACCAGGGATCATTTGTGTGTTAGATAAACTCTCCTCAAAAAGTTCGGCGAAACTTTCGCTCATATGTATCTGGCCTTAAACAATAAAGTTAGATTCTAAACTTAACGTATTCATGTTCACGGACTTAAACTAACAGAATAAAGTTCAGAAATTGGTTGACGTTTAGATTGCGAGTCCAAACTTTTGTTCGCTCAGCTTCAATACGATTTCAAACACTTCGTCCGCAGATAAGTGAGTGGTATCAATTTGATGGGCGTCCTCAGTTGCCTTTAACGGTGCCACTGAACGCTGAGCGTCACGAGAATCCCGAGCCGCAATCTCCCTTAAAAGTTGCGCAAGATTAACATTGCACCCCTTTGCTTTCAACTGCTTATATCGTCTCCGCCCGCGTTCTTCCACAGAGGCATTGAGAAAAATCTTCAGTGGCGCATGGGGAAACACCACACTACCCATATCCCTGCCATCAGCTACCAATCCGGGAGACTGGGCAAAATCCCGCTGTCGTTGCAATAGCGCATCACGCACTTCTGGCATGGCGGCTAGTTTTGAGGCGAGCTCTCCGATACGCTCGGAGCGTAACTCGCTAGATACCAACTTCCCCTCCAAATAGACATCCATCTCTTCATCTTTTGATTCAAATAAAACGTCTAAGTACATTGTTTTATTTACGATTTCATTGTTATTATTGAGGTCCACATGGGTATTATCGATGCACAATGCTAGTGCCCGATAAATGGCTCCACTATCTAATAGATGCCATCCGAAATGTTTCGCAAGGCGGATACAGAGCGTGCCTTTACCTACCCCGCTTGGACCATCCACGGTGATGATTGGAATCGCCGTTCCTGACCGCTGCACCACGGCTAATCCAGATCCTCTGTGCCGCGCACCTTCATGCCCACCGACTGCGCCAGGGTGAGAAAATTTGGAAATGAGGTAGCCACATTAGCGCAGTCTTCAATCTCTACTCTCCCTTTCGCCATCAATCCCGCCACAGCCATGGACATGGCAATGCGGTGATCTGCATGACTATGCACCCGCCCGCCCTTGAGAGTGCCTCCTGTGACGATCATGCCGTCCTCCGTTGCTTTGGTATCTATTCCTAAAGACTGCAAGTTTTCCGCCATCACTTGAATACGGTCACTCTCCTTCACTCGCAACTCTTGTGCGCCTTGCAACCGGGTGACTCCGTTGGCGCAGGCTGCGGCGACAAACAACACTGGAAATTCATCAATGGCTAGCGGCACGAGATCCGTGGGAATATCTATTCCCCGCAATTTGGCATGACGTACGGTGAGATCCGCCACCGGCTCATTGCCCTGCTGGGGCAACTCACGAATGTCGATGTCTGCACCCATGCGTCGTAAGATCTCAATGATGCCATTACGGGTGGGATTCATACCAACATTTCTAATGGTCAATTCACTACCGGGAGCTAAGGTGGCTGCGACAATAAAAAACGCCGCGGAAGAGAGATCTCCTGGTACACGAATCGTCGTGCCTGTTAAATGTCCACCACCCGATAACCAAACCTCTCCCGGGGCTTGATGCACTTCGTATCCAAAACCGCGCAACATCCTTTCCGTATGATCTCTAGTCACCCCGGGCTCAATCACCTTAGTCGTACCACGAGCATAAAGACCTGCTAATAACACACAAGACTTAACTTGAGCACTAGCAATTGGCGAGTGATAAGTAATGCCTTTGAGCGCACCTGGGCAAGCGGTAATTTTTATAGGAGGCGTGCCCTGCTCTGTCATCGCCAATTTAGCCCCCATTAAAGCCAATGGCTTGGCGACTCGAGCCATCGGCCGCGCACTTAAGGATTCATCCCCACAGAGCTCAGAGCCAAATGTCTGGCCCGCCAGGATTCCGGCCATCAGACGCATTGAAGTACCGGAATTGCCTAGGTTGAGTGGCGCAGTGGGCGCTTGTAATCCATGGAGACCCACGCCCTGGATACGGAGCGTGCCCTGATGGGGACCATCAATATCTACCCCCAATGCTTGAAACGCTTTCAAAGTGGCAAGCGCATCTTCACCTTCTAGAAAACCGCTGACCTCTGTGACGCCTTCCGCCAGAGCACCTAGCATAATAGAACGATGAGAGATCGATTTATCTCCGGGCACTTCAATATTGCCCTGCACTGATCCTCCAGGCTCAAGCAAATAACAATTTACGGATTGGCTCACAGCAAATAAATCCTCTACGTTGAAGGCGCTGAATTATCTTCAAAGAGTTCTAAAAACTTGCGACGCGCTTCCTGTGCTCGCTCAAAGGAGGCAAGCAATGCTGCTCTGTCACTCAACTTAATTTGTTCTTCTAATGTGTTCAAGGTGATGCGATAAGATTCTATTGCTCGCAAAATTTCAGTTCTATTTTCTAAACAGATGTCCCGCCACATCACCGCATCGCTAGAAGCAATGCGAGTGAAATCTCGAAAACCACCAGCAGCGAACTGAAATACTTCTTCACTTTGATCTTGCTCAGCCAATGCGTTCACTAACGCGTATGCCAAAACATGAGGCAGATGACTGGTGGCGGCTAGAATTCTATCGTGAGCAGACACAGATAAAGTGTCTACTTGCGCCCCACAGTGTTGCCACATTTGCGTGACCACCTCGAGAGCATGAACATCAGTCTCTGCGGTGGGTGTTAATATCACTTTTTTACCCTGGAATAGATCGTCCATCGAAGCACCCACACCGCTCTGCTCTGTACCGGCAATGGGATGACCCGGTACGAACAAGGGATAGCGATCGGCTAGGTATTTTTTAGCTAATGCAACCACCGAGCCTTTGGTACTGCCGGCATCTGTAATAATAACTTCAGTAGGCGCGTGTTGGTGTACTTGCGGCAACAGCGCCTCATAGCTGCCCACTGGCGTGGCCAGTACTATCACCTCAGCAGCGGCCACCGCTTGCGCCAGCTCTAACTCATAGGCATCAATGACGCCTAACTCTTTAGCCAATTCTAAATTGGCTTCATGTCGAGAATACGCAGTGATATGAAGATCGATTGAACTCTTTTTTAACGCCCGCGCTAAAGATCCACCGATTAAGCCTGCGCCAATGATTGTGAGCTTATTAAAGGGTAACGGATCCATTTAGTTTGCTACCAAAGCTTTTTCAAGTGCCACTAGAAACAGCTCGTTTTCCTCTTGTGTACCAATGGAGACACGAATATGATTCGGCAGCTCATAAACCTCTATCGGTCGCACAATCACCCCTTGACGCAATAACTTTTGATAAAGTTCGCGCCCCGGTTGATTTACTTCAATACAGAGAAAGTTCGCCTTCGAAGGGATCCAATTCAAATCAAGCTGCTTTAATTTGCCTTCTATTAGCGCCATCCCCTGATTATTTAGTTGCACGCTATCGATAAGGTATTCTTGGTCTTCCAACGCGGTCAGTGCTGCGGCCTGCGCCAAGCTATTCACATTAAAAGGTTGTCGCACACGGTTTAAAAGATCGGCCACCTGTATATGGCAGACGCCATACCCGACTCGTAAGCCGGCCAACCCATAGGCCTTGGAAAACGTGCGCGTGACAATTAGGTTTGGAAATTCTGACAACCAAGACAAAGCACTCGCCATCTTATCGTCGAGAATATACTCTGCATATGCTTCATCGATCACCACCAACACATGCTGCGGAACGGCACTGATAAACTCTTTTAACTCCCGAGCCCAGATCCAAGTACCCGTTGGATTATTTGGATTCGCCAAAAAAATCATCTTGGTATGATCAGTGATAGCAGCCAGATGGGCACCGAGATCTGCCTCATAATTTTTTGCTGGAATCACTTTCGCAGTGGCCCCCGCCGCTTGGGTGACAATGGGATATACTGCAAAAGAGTGTTGACTGAAAATCACTTCATCGCCCGGCCCTAAAAAGGCATTGGCCAACAGCTGTAAGATATCATTGGAGCCATTACCCAAAGTGATTTGCGCCTGATCGAGACCATAAATCTCTGCCAAAGCCGCTTTCAATTCAAACCCATTGCCATCCGGATATCGATGTATGCGCGAAGCCTGATCTTGAATAGTGTGCAACACGGACTGACTCGGCCCCGATGGGTTTTCATTGGACGCCAGCTTGATAATTCGCTGCACTCCTAATTCTCTCGCCAGCTCGGATTCTGGTTTTCCAGGCTCATAAGGTTGCAAACTACGCACCCCTGGATTTGCCCGCAGCAGAAAATCACAGCTCATCAGAGTACGGCCTTTGGATAAGAGCCCAACACCTTCACCATGCCTGCGTTTTTTTCGATATCTACCACGGCTTTTTGCACCTTTTCATCTTGTGCATGTCCATCAATATCCACAAAGAATACATACTCCCACATGGCGCGACGAGATGGTCGAGATTCAATGCGGGTTAAAGAGAGACCATGGCGCATAAAGGGCTCTAACAACGAATACAACGCGCCCGGACGGTTGGGCGTGGACAACAGAAGGGAAGTCTTGTCTCGACCACTGGGCGCCGGTCGATTACGCCCAATAATTAAAAAGCGCGTGGTGTTATCAGGCTCATCTTCAATATTTCGCACCTGTGCAGGTAATTCATAGAGTTCGGATGCGATATCACCTGCAATAGCCGCGTAGTCTGATCCCTTATTTTTAACCTGACGCACTGCCTCCGCATTGCTACTGGCATGCAGCCGCTCAGCATGGGGCAAGTAACGATCAAGCCACTCCCGACACTGGGCTAAAGATTGTTGATGAGATATCACTTTGACGATTTTTTTAAGATCTGTCTGTTCGCTCAGTAAATGATGATGAATACGCAGCTCCACCTCACCACAGATAGTCAATGGAGAATTCACAAACGAATCCAAGGTGTGATTTACAACACCTTCTGTGGAATTTTCTACGGGTACGACACCATAGTGAGCGGCAACGGATTCCACCTCACGAAACACTTCGTCAATGGCCCCCATGGGTCGACTATTAATGGAGTGTCCAAAATGTTTTAGTGCAGCCGCTTCGGTGAAAGTGCCCGCCGGTCCTAAAAATGCGATGGTCAAGGGTTGTTCTAAGGCTAAACAGGCAGACATAATTTCACGGAAAATTCGCGCTACCTCTGGTGCCGGTAAAATTCCGGTATGCTCTTTGAGAATGCGATCCAAAATTTGCGCTTCGCGTTCCGGTCGATAAAACTCTGCTTGCGGATCCTCTGACAATTTTACCTTCGCTACTGCAGCCGCACATTCGGCACGTGCATTCAACAGAGTTTCAATTTGTCGGTCTATGGTATCAATGCGGTCTCGAAGTTCGGGCAGCGCCCAGCCGTTTAGATCGTCATCAGCATTCACCAATGTGGGATTCGACAGCTTGTCCGATCCATTTTTTTTAACCAATTTAAACCACCCTGACTGCCAACACGCCTTCTATTTCGCACAGCTTCTGTATCACTTCAGCGGCCACCTCACCCTCTAAATCTATCATGGTATAGGCCAGATCCCCACGAGATTTATTAAGCAGGTCAATGATATTCAAATTTGCATCACCAATCACTGCGGAAATTTTGCTTACCATGGCAGGAATATTTTCATTTGCGATGGTGACCCGACTGCCTTCGGCACGCGGCATCTGCGCCACCGGGAAGTTAACAGAATTAGCAATGTTACCGTTCTCTAAATAATCTCGTAACTGATTCGCCACCATTATGGCGCAATTTTCTTCCGCTTGGTGGGTAGAAGCCCCCAAATGGGGTAAGGCAATCACATGGGGGTGCGATTTATTTTCTTCAGAGGGAAAATCTGTCACAAAATATTTCAAGTGCTCTTCCCTTAAAGCGGCCAACACAGCTTCATCGTCGACAATTTTATCGCGAGAAAAATTAAGTAGTGTGGCGCCCGGCTTCATCATCCGCAGTCGATCAGCATTAATTAAATGCTTTGTGCTGTCCACCAAAGGCACATGACAGGTGACAAAATCTGCTTCCGACATCACTTCCTCTATACTACGGGCTTTGCGCACGCTAGAGGAGAGCTGCCAAGCACGTTCCACACTCAATGCAGGATCATAACCAATCACATCCATACCAAGATTTAAAGCAGTATTGGCCACCTCTACACCAATAGCACCTAAACCAATGACCCCCAACACCTTCCCGGGCAATTCAAAGCCTACAAACTGCTTTTTACCCTGCTCCACCTGTTTATGTAGTGCGTCACCTTGTTCTTTAAGTTCTAAAGTATAACGCCAGGCTTGTGGAATATTTCGAGCCGCTAGAAACAACCCCGCAATGACTAACTCTTTCACTGCATTAGCATTGGCGCCCGGAGCGTTGAATACAGGAACACCACGCGCACTCATGGCGGCAACGGGAATGTTGTTCACACCCGCACCAGCACGACCGATAGCTTTCACTGTTTCTGGAATTTCCATCTGATGTAGGTTAGCCGAACGTACCAAGATCGCATCTGGATGCCCAAGTTCGGACGCCACTTCATAACAATCACGAGGGAAGCGCTCCAATCCGGCAATTGATATGTTATTCAAAGTCAAGATTTTCCACATCGCTATCAAGCCCTCTAGCTACACCCGTTGTTCAAAATCTTTCATAAAAGCCACCAAGGCTTCAACCGCCTCAAGGGGTACGGCATTGTAGATACTTGCACGCATGCCCCCCACTGATCGATGGCCTTTTAAGTTATATAGGCCTGCTGCTTTCGCCTCAGATAGAAACGCGCCGTCTAACTTCTCATCCGCTAACGTGAAAGGCACATTCATCCAAGAACGATATTCCTTTGCGATGGGGTTATGATAAAAGTCTGAGCCATCAATAAAGCCGTATAGCAAAGAACTCTTCTGCCGATTAGTCTCTGCCATCGCCGTCAGCCCACCTTGCTCTTTCAACCAAGCAAATACCAACCCCGCCAGGTACCAAGCAAATGTGGGTGGTGTGTTGGACATAGATCCTGCTTCTGAGTGAATTTGATAGTTCATCAATGATGGCGTCTGTTCACGCGCCCGACCCAGTAAATCTTCACGCACTATCACCACAGTCAATCCGGCAGGGCCAATATTTTTTTGTGCGCCAGCATAAATCATCCCAAATTTACTCACATCTAATGGCCGAGACAAGATAGTGGAGGACATATCACTCACCAAAGGCACCTCCCCCACTTCAGGGATGGCATTAAATTCTAGACCACCGATAGTTTCATTATGGGTGTAGTGGCAATAACGCGCATTTGCATCCAAACGCCACTCTTTTGCATCGGGAATTGTAGTGAATTTTTCATTCTCGCTCGCAGCCGCAATATTGACATTCACGAAACGTTGAGCTTCTTTAATTGCCTTCTTTGACCAGATCCCCGTATTAAAATAATCCACTGGATCATTCGCTTCAGTGAAATTTAAGGGGATACAAGAAAATTGATGCGTGGCGCCGCCTTGCAAAAACAGTACTGAATAGTTATCGGGAATCGCCAACAGCTCTCGGAGATCGGCTTCAGCTTGCTCGGCAATGGCGAGATACTCACTACTACGATGACTCATTTCCATCACCGACATGCCGCATTCTTGCCAATCCAGCAAATCTCTCTGAGCTTGTTCTAAAACGGGTTCAGGTAATGCCGCTGGACCCGGGCTAAAATTGAAAACACGTGACATAAATAGTTCGCTTAAGTTTGTCTAAAAAAGATTTGGATTCTTGATTGTGCTAAGGAAATACTTACTTATCGAATGCTCGCTCAAATGATTGCTAAGGGGACTCTTCCTCTTCTTCAGGTTCGGCAATCACTTGCACGCCCACCAAGCTCTCCCCCTCACCCAGACGAATTAGACCTACTCCTTGAGTATTTCGCCCCATCAGAGACACCCCTTGTACTGTGGTGCGGACTAATGTACCTCTGCTGGAAATCAACATCATCTCGTCTTCGTCGTGACATTGCACCGCACCCACTACCTGACCATTTCGTTCTGAGGTTTGAATAGAGATCACACCTTGCCCCCCGCGTTTATGCAGCGGGTATTCACTAATGAGAGTGCGCTTACCATAACCGCGCTCAGTCGCGTTCAAAATGGTACAACCCTCACTAGGAATGATGAGAGAGATCACTTTACTTTCATCAGCCAATTTAATGCCCTTCACGCCGCGGGCAGTTCGGCCCATCGGCCGCACATTGTCTTCATTAAAACGAACCGCTTTACCATCACTAGCGAACAGCATCACATCCCGTTTGCCGTCTGTGATTGCAGCACCCACCAGGCCATCATTCTCGGCAAACTCAATGGCGCGTATACCACTTGCGCGGGGACGAGAAAAATCTTCTAAAGGCGTCTTTTTCACGACTCCTTGAACCGTGGCCATAAACACATAGTGCCCACTGGAAAACTCATTTACGGATAAAACCGTATTAATTCGTTCGCCTTCTTCTAACGGCAGTAAGTTAACAATAGGTTTGCCCCGCGCGGTACGTCCAGATTGAGGCAATTGATACACCTTTAACCAGTACACCTTACCAATACTGGAGAAACATAAAATGGTATCGTGGCTGCTGGCAATAAATAACTTATCGATAAAGTCCTCATCCTTTACAGCCGTTGCCGCGACACCCCGCCCCCCCCTTTTTTGTGATCGATAGGTGGTCACAGGCTGGGACTTAGCATATCCCTGATGGGATAGAGTCACGACAACATCTTCCTCTGGAATCAAATCTTCAATGGTGAGCTCTTCTTCCGCTTCACGAATTTCCGTTTTACGCGCATCACCAAACTGTTCACGGATCTCCGTCAGTTCATCCCGAATCACCGCCATAAGTTTCAAATCGTCCGCAAGAATGGCTTGCAACTCTTTAATTTTTTCCAAAATCTCTTCGAACTCTTTGAGGATCTTATTCTGCTCCAACCCCGTCAACCGGTGCAGTCTGAGATCTAGGATCGCTTGTGCTTGCGTGGGTGATAACTTATAGCCCTGTTCGGTGAGCCCATACTCAATCACCGAATCCTCGAGTTTGGTGGCATCTGCACCCGCTTTTTGCAACATCTCGGTCACCATGCCGGGCGCCCAACTCATAGCGAGTAACTTTTCCTTTGCTTCCGAAGGATTCGCAGAACGCTTAATGGTATCGATCACTTCGTCGATGTTGGCCAACGCAACCGCTAGCCCTTCCAACACGTGCGCCCGTTCCCGAGCTTTGCGCAACTCATAGCGCGTGCGCCGAGTCACCACCTCTTGGCGATGACGGATAAATGCTTCCAGTAACTGTTTTAGATTAAGTAATCTTGGCTGCCCATCCACCAGGGCCACCATATTGATGCCAAATACAGTTTGCATTTGGGTCTGCGCGTAAAGGTTATTTAACAATACATCCGCTGACTCTCCGCGCTTCACCTCAATCACGATGCGCATGCCGTCTTTGTCCGATTCATCCCGCAACTCAGAGATGCCTTCAATCTTCTTCTCTTTTACCAGTTCGGCAATGCGTTCAATCAAACGCGCTTTATTGACCTGGTAAGGCAGTTCATGCACGAGAATCTGTTGTTTGCCGCTGGATTCGTGCTCCAAGATTTCTGTTCGTGCACGAACATAGATTCGACCGCGTCCGGAATGGTATGCCTCGATGATTCCCCGGGTACCGTTGATAATGCCCCGAGTAGGGAAATCCGGTCCTGGGATATGTTGCATGAGCTCTAACAATTCTAGATTAGGATTGTCTATTAGAGCTAAACAACCATTGATCACTTCAGTCAGGTTATGAGGGGGAATATTGGTGGCCATGCCCACAGCGATGCCCGACGAACCATTGGCCAGCAAATTGGGCACTTTAGTGGGCAACACTACGGGGATCTGTTCGGTCTCATCATAATTGAGGACAAAATCGACCGTCTCTTTATCCAGATCGGCTAATAGCTCGTGGGCTATTTTTGCCATGCGTACTTCGGTATACCGCATCGCAGCGGCCGAATCACCATCCACCGAACCGAAGTTACCCTGTCCGTCTACCAACATATAGCGCATGGAAAAATCCTGCGCCAAACGCACAATGGTATCGTATACCGCTGCATCGCCATGGGGATGATATTTACCAATTACATCGCCGACTATACGTGCAGATTTTTTGTACGGTTTGTTCCAATCATTACTGAGTTCATGCATGGCAAACAGTCCCCGCCGGTGCACGGGCTTAAGTCCATCTCTTACATCCGGCAGCGCCCGACCCACGATCACGCTCATCGCGTAATCGAGATAAGATTGCCTCATCTCGTCTTCGATATTGACGGATTGAATTTCTTTCGCGACGTCAGTCATAGAAAGGGAAAGGAGCTTGATTTAAGCATTGAAAACCCAGGTAAAAAAGACTCGCTAGTCTAGCATAGAATTGTCTTGTTCTGCATCCAATCCCTGCGCAAGAAGCAGAAAAATATGATCGCGACAGAGCAAATCCTCTCTGCCTCACACTTCGGCCTCAGACAGTGGGATCTCAGCAAAAAAAACCCGCCCATTTCAACAATGGACGGGCTTCTCCTACTTCTTCGAATCGGAATTGGCTTACTTCTTCTGCGCCTGCTGCATTAAGATCATCATCTCTTCCATAGCATTTTTGGGATAGATGGCGTCTTTTGTATCGCGAATAGTATCAATCTGTTCGGCACACATCTCAGCCGTCAGTTCAGGATCGAAAATCCCCTGAGTGGCGCCGAGGAAAATTCGGCCTACCCGTCCAGCCGCAACAGAATAGATTTCACCCGTCGGTTTACAACTTTCGTGGGCAAGATAGACGACGATAGGGGATACTAACTCAGGCCCCATATCGAGATTGTCTGCCATTGGCCCCATCAAGTCCTGAGTCATACGAGTTTTCGCACCCGGTGCAATTGCATTCACCTTGATGTTGTACTTCGCCCCTTCAATGGCCAATACATTGGTCAGACCAACGATACCCATTTTTGCGGCACCGTAGTTAGTTTGACCAAAATTACCAAAAATACCTGCCGCCGAGGAGGTGTTCACCACGCGGCCATATTTCTGCTCACGGAAAAATTCCCATGCTGCTTGAGTCGTCCAGAAAGATCCTCTCAAGTGAACATCAAGAACTGGATCCAATAATGCTGGCTCCATATTGCGAAATGATTTGTCGCGCAAAATACCGGCGTTGTTAATCACAATGTCAATCCGACCGTAAGTATCTAAAGCCGTTTTGACAATGCCTTGTCCACCCTCTTGAGTCGCAACGGTATTGCCGTCGGCAACCGCTTCACCACCAGCGGCTTTGATCTCCTCCACCACCTTTTCAGCAGGCCCCAAAGAACTACCACTACCATCCACGCCACCGCCTAAGTCGTTGACGACGACTTTACATCCACGCTCTGCCAATTGCAGTGCGTGGGAACGACCGATACCATTTCCACCACCTGTGACTATCGCAACTTTTCCGGTAAAATCTAATTTCGACATGCTTCCCCCTGTCTATTACCTATTTATCTTTGGATTAATAATAATCAATAATTGCTTTAGAGCCGCATAACTTACCCCTATGCGCCGTAATTAGCAATCTCAAATCATACTTAGAAAAAAACACTCCACAACAACAACTTAAACTTTGAATAAGGATTGGATTCTGGCGTGCGCTATTGGATAGCTAGCAAATCATACATATCAGGAATGGTGGAACAGGCATAGGGATATTTTTCTGCCACCAAATCGGTACAGAGTTTTGCCTGTGTATTGGCCACCTGCACCAGCAACACAACAGCGCCTTGAGCAAGCTCTGCGCTAAAGGGTTCAAGCTTGGAATTTGGTAATGCAATTCCCACAATGCCAGAGACCCAAGCACCCCACAGGGAGCCCGCAACTGCGCCCGTTATCAGTACTAAGGTAATATGTTTTGCATACTCCGGATTGAGCATACTGATGACAATTCCCAATAACAATCCCACGCAGCCGCCTAAGGGAATACCTCGACCAATTGCCGGATAAAAATCGCTACTCTGTAACAGATTGGCTTTAGGGATCTTGGATTGAATCTCCGAGGCTTGACTTAAAATATCCTTAGCACAGATGACTTGCATCTGACCGGTGTCAAAACTAGCAATTGTTAACTCTTGTGCTATTCGATTCGCGCGGTGAATATCGGGTACTAGAAAGTAGAGTCGTTTCACCAGTATTCTCCCTAGTTTGAAACCAACTTTGGTTAAATTTTAGTCAGTTCCTAGGGTCATCTTTATTAATATCTTTACTCAGATCTAATAGATATTTTTAATTATTAACAAAGCACTTTTAACAAAATTTAAATTTCATACAGTTGTTGATGCTAAGTGCGTTATCTTTTTGAAAGCAATGATAACCTATTGAATTTGTAATTTTTACAATATTCTTAAGTTTTAACCCAGAGGCTATCAGTAAAACATCAATGTTTAGTTACTTGGTAGAGACATCCTCTGCGCTGGGCGCGCTAGGATAGAACCAAGATAAGGAATCATGTAATCTTACCACGTCACCTACAATTACTATCGTAGGCCCATGTATATTCGCTTCTTTTACCTTGCCTGGCATATTTGACAAATCACCAACCAGAACTTTTTGTTGACTCATGGTGCCCTGCTCCACCAAAGCCACGGGCGTGTTGTCGGCCATGCCCTCGGAACGCAGACCATCACAGAGTTGCGACAATCCAACTAATCCCATATATACCACAAGGGTCTGATTAGGTTTCACGAGTCCATGAAAGTCTAGATTGATTCGATCGTTTTTCAAATGCCCAGTGACGAACAGTACCGATTGAGCATAGTCACGATGAGTTAATGGAATACCTGCGTATGCCGCGCAGCCGCTTGCCGCAGTCACGCCCGGCACAATCTCAAAGCGAATGTGTTCGCGCACTAACAGCTCTATCTCTTCACCACCTCGCCCGAAGATAAAGGGATCGCCTCCCTTCAAACGCAACACACGCTTTCCCTGTTTAGCATGTTCGACCAACAGTGCATTGATATTTTTTTGCGGCACCGCGTGATCTGCTCGGCGCTTACCCACATAAATGAGTTCAGCCTCACGACGAACGAGATCCAACACTTGCTGCGATACTAATCGGTCATACAACACCACGTCCGATTGCTGCATTAACCGTAACGCCCTTAAGGTAAGTAATTCCGGATCCCCAGGTCCAGCACCTACCAGGTAAACTTCACCCTGCAGCAACGCAGGCGTGTCTGCAAGAGTCAGTTCCTGCTGCAACAACTGCTCCGCTTGCTGAAGATTACCTTGATAGACCAATTCGGCTACTGAGCCTTCTAAAATTTTTTCCCAAAAACGACGACGCCCCACAGCATCTCTAATTTGTGTCTTCACCCGCGCACGGTAGCGTTCTGCTAACGCCGCCAGTTCACCAAGTCTGGCCGGTAAAGACTGCTCCAGATTGCGCCGTAAAATTCGGGCCAATACTGGTGCACTACCACTAGTGGAGATCGCCACCTGAACAGGCCAACGCTCAACGATAGCGCCTAATATCGCGCTACCCAAAGACAAATCGTCTACTACATTGACGACAACGTTTTTAGCTGCGCACGCGTCAGCAACCTCACTATTGACCGTTTTTATATTGGTGGCAGAGATAACGATCCTTTGGTGAGTCACATCTTCTTCTAAAAATTTCCGTGGCAGGACTCGAATTTGATTGAGCGCTTCAAGTTGCTTTAACCCATCACAGAGTCGCGGCGCAACCACTGTGATATCGGCATCATAGTTCAACAGTAGTCTGACCTTACGCAGCGCTACCGTACCGCCACCAACCACCAAGCAGGGTTGTTGACAGAGATCATAAAAAATAGGGAGTCTTCTCATGATGGCATTAAGGAGTGAGCAACTCCTGCCCATTTAGATAAGGTCTCAAAGCGCTCGGTATGGTCACACTGCCATCTTGCTGCTGGCCATTTTCCAACAGCGCCACTAGGGTGCGGCCCACGGCTAAACCAGAACCATTGAGTGTATGCAATAGTTCTGGCTTGTTGCTGTCTAGATCGCGATAGCGCGCCAACATTCTCCGGCTTTGAAACGCTTCAAAATTACTGCAAGAAGAGATCTCACGATACTTTTGCTGCCCCGGCAACCAGACCTCTAAATCAAAAGTCTTGGCGGCGGAAAAACCAATATCACCACCACAAAGAGAGACTACTCGATAGGGCAATTCCAACCGTCGTAAAATTTCCTCGGCATGGTAGGTTAGCTGCTCCAGGGCTTGGTAAGATTCGTCTGGCCTGACAAACTGTACCAGTTCTACTTTTTCAAATTGATGCTGACGAATCATGCCTCTTGTATCCTGACCATAGGAGCCCGCCTCACTACGAAAACAAGGGGTATGCGCCACATATTTTAAAGGTAATGCATTGGCATCGATAATTTCGTCCCGGTGCAGATTGGTTACGGGCACTTCAGCAGTTGGGATGAGAAAAAACTCTTTTTCTCCTGCAAGCGCAAACAGATCTTCAGCAAACTTAGGCAACTGGCCAGTACCCCTCAAGCTCTCGCTATTCACCAAATAAGGAACATAAATCTCTTGGTATCCATGTTCTGCTGTATGCACATCCAACATAAATTGGATTAAAGCTCGATGTAAGCGTGCCAAATCGCCCCTCAGCACACTGAATCTAGATCCGGTGAGTTTGCTGGCTCGTTCAAAATCAAGTAACCCCAACTGTTCGCCAATATCAACATGGTCCTTTACTTCGAAGTCGTAGTGCTTCGCTTCACCCCACACGCGTAATTCAAGATTACCAGTCTCATCCTTACCATCCGGTACAGAGTCATGGGGTAAATTAGGAATCGTCAACTCGAAGGCAAGCAAGGCCTCTTGTACTTGACCCAAAGAAGCCTCTGCTTGTTTGAGCTCATCTGCTAACGCAGCCACCTTTGATTTGAGCGGCTCAATATCCTCCCCTCTTTGCTTCGCTTGTCCGATTTCCTTGGACTCACTGTTACGCTTTTGTTGAAGCTCTTGAGCGCGGATCTGCAATGCTTTGCGTTGCTTTTCCAAGGACTCATATTGCCCCATATCCAAATCGAAATGACGCTTTTGCAGTCTCTCTTTTACCTCTGATAATTTGGTTCTTAACAATTTTGGATCTAACATAACCGGCTATCCAATCTAAATAAATCTCGCTATTTGCATGGCCATCCAAGTGGCACATAGGCACCCAAATAAATTTGCGGAGATACTCACTAATGTCAGCCCGAAAGCACCGCTTTCGATAAGACGCAGAGAATCTAAGGAAAATGCAGAAAAAGTAGTAAACGCCCCTAATACACCCACCAAGAGAAATATTTGACCCGCTTCTTCGAGCCCCTGTCGTTGCACAAAAAATCCGAATACAAACCCGGCCAACAGCGAACCTGTGAGGTTCACAGTTAAGGTGCCCCAGGGGAAGCTAACCCCTAACTGCCGATGCGTCCAACTCACTAACAACAGACGCGCGGTTGCCCCCATCGCACCACCTACAGCCACCAAAAGCACATTTTGCAGCGTGATCGGGAACATGTTCAGTTTGCCGTCCAGTAAGAAATAAAAATTGTTTTTGAATCATACCATTAGAAAGTACAAGACATCCATATTAATAGTTGCTTATATAGGTATATTGTATTGTAACCATAAACATCTCTTCTGATCATCCGCACCAAATAATAATGTTCTTGATCCACTCCATGGTTATTAGTAGAGTCCCACATTCGACACAGAAGAATCCACCTAGAAGATTGGTTTTTGCTCGCTGAAATCCAACGATTTGGGTATGGGGTAAGTGTGGGCCAACTCTGACCCACATGTTTTTGTTTAGGGTCGAAGTACTATCCTACAAGGAGGAATAATACACAATGAACTTCCAATATGATGAAGAACAAGATCTCTTACGCGATGCAGCGAAAAAATTGTTAGCGGATAAAGCAACTCTTGAAGCGGCGCACAAACAGTTTGATGCGGGTGAAGCCCATGATCAAGAGCTCTGGAAATTAATGGCGGAAAATGGATGGCAAGGTATTGCTGTTCCCGAAGAGTACGGCGGCTCTGGCATGGGGTATTTGAACCTGTCGGTCATTGCTGAAGAAATTGGCTATTACTATGCCAACACCCCCTTTACTATTTCTGTGTTTGGTGCCACCGAAGCGATTCTACTGGCTGGCAGTGAATCGCAAAAAGGGGAGCATCTGCCCAAGCTCGACCTTGGCCTTCTTTCCCA
>DJFZ01000041.1:0-337 GCA_002432655.1 Thiotrichaceae bacterium UBA5859
ACGACTGGTGTGCAATTTGAACCTGAAGCTAATGGCTCGAGAACCAGTAATATTTCGGTGAAATTGTTCAAAATAAAAAACCCGACCGTAGGCTCCCATATTTTTGGCGATAACCACGTGTTTAAAGTTGGATGTATTGTTGGGGCAAATACCCCTCACATTTCGGAAGATGTAACCAACCTGTCTGTCAACTTAGGTTATCAAGAGTATCAATGCCCAGGTATCGAAGACACCGGATCAACATACACCAAATACAGTGATGTTCGAACAGTACAATTTTAGTTTAAGCTTTAGTGTATCTATTTAGAAAGAAACCTTAGTATCAAGTTTGAAGTGC
>DJFZ01000041.1:572-17165 GCA_002432655.1 Thiotrichaceae bacterium UBA5859
TAGTATCAAGTTTGAAGTGCGACACTGATAGTCTTATTGCATAAAGCATTTCCTCAGGTGTTTTGTAGTTATAACGTTTACGTGGTCTTCGGTTGATTTTCTCAGCTATACGGTCACAGTCTTGCTGGCTAACCATGTCCATGTTGTGGTGTTTCGGCAAATATAGACGGATTAATCCATTAGTATTTTCGTTCGTTCCTCACTCCCAAGAGTGATAGGGCGTAGCAAAGTAGAATTTCACATTACATGCTTTTTCAATGAGTGGGTACTGATGAAATTCAGTTCCATTGTCAGCCGTGATCGTTTTAAAAAGCCCGGGATGTCAATGGATGATGCTTATTACTTTTTTATTAAGTGACGCAGTGGATTTATTGGGTAATTTACCGATGATGAGAAAGCCCGTTTTTCTTTCCACTAGCGTTAGAATGCAAGCGTTGCTGCCTTGACCGAATACGGTGTCAATCTCCCAGTGGCCTTTAAATATACGTGTTTCAACCGTAGCAGGCCTCTCAGTTATGTGTCGCTTATTGGCTAGTTGGCCTCGGCTATCATAGGCTCTATAGCGTTTACGCCTGATTTTTGGAGACTGTTAAAGGTGAGTCCAGAGATTGCCACCATTGACTTTATCTCGCCAGATATACTGATAAATGGTTTCGTGGCTAATGCGCGTTTTCGTTAATTTAAAGCGGCGCATGTGCCCAACGATTTGTTCAGGAGACCATTTAAGGCGCAATAGCTCCCTTATCAACAAGAAGTCGTTATCTGAGTAGTGTCGATTTCGCCTGGATCGACTTCTTCTTGCTCGGGTACGCCGTTGAGCTTTTGAAGGTCGATAGGCCCCATCGGTTACATGACATCTATTTCGATCTAGCTCTCGGTATAGGGTGGAACGATGTCGGCCTAAGCGTTCAGCGATATTGGCGACTGATAGGCCTTGCTGCATAAAGGCCGAAAGCGTTACTCTTTCATCGTAGGTGAGTTGGATATAAGACATACCTTATCCTTTTTCTTGGCGGAATGGGATAAGGCTTATATTACAGTTCACCTTCTTAATTTTAAAAAGTGTCGCGGTTAGTATATGAATTCGGGGTTTCTAACAGAATGCTACTAGGGACAAACCTAGGCTACACTTCAGATTACTCCAGAGTATGGAGTTAACCATCATGGAGACTAGAGTGAAATCCGCAGAGGCTCTCAAGTGGATAGTAGATTTTCTTGAAGCAAATAGTATCCCTTATTTAATATGTGGCGGCCTTGCAGCTATAGCTTATGGATCTCAACGCTCATTACATGACATTGACTTGTATGTCCCAGACAAAAATTATAAATCGGTAGTGGATTTTGGTCGTCAATTTATTACTTATGGCCCTGAGAGGGCTATTAATAGTCAGTGGAATGTTGAATATGTTCAATTTAACTATAATGGGCAGAAGGTTGAAGTAGGTAGCAGTAATAATGTTCAGGTATATGATTCTACAAGAAATGAGTGGCACAAAAAGGACTTGGATTTTAATATTTATACTCAGGTTAATGTCCTAGGTAAAATCGTCCGGGTCATGGATAAACAACAACTTATTAGCTACAAAACGATGCTCGGACGTGACGTCGATAAAATAGATATTCAATACATTGAAAATACATAACAAGCTCATAAAAAAATGCCCACAAAAAGCGTGGGTAGGACTTGCTAACGCTTGCCGTTTATATGGGCGCTAGGTACACGCGGAGTATAGGTATATGGCTATAAATGGAAAATGTTTTTGTGGGAGTATCAGTTACCAAATTGATGGTTGCTTGCGTAATGCTGAATCTTGTCACTGCTCCAGGTGCCGAAAAATGCTTGGCTCCCAAGCATCTGTTTTCGCCCTATTTGAACCTGATAAGTTTTCTTGGCTAGAAGGTGAAGATCTACTCAGTACCTACAATACCGATGAGAATTCAGGGATACAGTTTTGTAGCGTATGTGGATCTACGCTTGGTGGCATTTATCAAGGCCAATTTAGCTGGGTGACATTGGGATGTATAGAGGGCGATCCGGAAATTAAAATAGGAAAGCATATTTTCGTTGGCTCAAAAGCTAAATGGGAGGTTCTACCTGAAAATATCGTTCAGTATGAAGCATGGCCGCCAGAAAATACCTAAGGCCCAAAAGGGCTTCGACACCTTAAGTTATATTAGGGGTATATACCTGTTGGGATAGTATTACCTAAATATTCCCAAACATAATTCGTGAGAGATTTTCCAGATTCACACCACTTGGGTGCCCAACCAGCGCCGTTTGCTGCTACTCGATTAGTATTGGTCAAATCTTCACTATTACACATGTGTTCTCGAATGATTGCTTCATTTGGCCAAGGCCATAATGGTACGTCAGTTAGAACGCCATCTTCATATCGATTGACTATTACTCCACCTCTCTCTTTTCCATCCACCATTGTTGGGCTAACAAGGTAGTTTAAGGTAGGCGCAAAGGACGCCTCAATATCAGCACCTGATCCGTTATTTATAGCTGTGTTATTTTGAAAAGTAGTATTCGCACCATAGAAGCCGCCTTGTCCGGCAATGAAAAAGGGAAAAGAAACATTATTCGTGGCGAATTGCTTATCAAATAGTGTATCGCTGACGTTGTCGTTATTAATTCTAACCCCAACATTAGTTGACTGACCTAGAGTACCGGATACGATTTGGGTATTGGTGGTATAGGCGTGTATCACCATACCATTGTAGTTTCCCCAAGAGATAAAATTCTCGATTGTATTATTGTCATTCGTGCCGGTGGAAATACCGGAACTATAAAGACCGTTTCTATCATTGTCTAAAGACAAACAGCCGTACCAACCATTGCCTTTAGCCCCAACAAATGTGGCGGTAGTAGTCACGTTTCCTTCTATGGCATAACCTGCTTTGCTTGCGGAGTTGCGACCCACTGGATCGGGCGCATTGTCAAGTACAATGATATTTTCGTAAATTCCATCATTGGAATTATAGATAGCGAAACCAATTCTCGGGTCGTTAGGTTTATAGCCCGAGCCATCCCAATAGTCATATCGTGCTATTATTCTGCGGGCAGTGACTCTTGTGGAGCCGTAGATCTGTATTGCTTTTCGACCAAACCCATAGGCCCACATATCTTCGAATAGCGAGTCTCTCGTGCGGGCGATAGCGAAAATCACCACATTCTGTAGATTGGCTGATCCAAAGGCACCCGAATTGCGTATGATGATATTATTTGTCATTTGATTCTCAGCAATATTATCGGAACTGTTCACAATTATGGCGCTATACTCCCCCTTGCCGCGTGCAACAAATCCGTCGATAGTAATATGAGATATGGTTTGACTGTTATCCGACATTACTGAAATTGCCGGTCCATCCACTGTCTTTTGAATGGTAGCTTGTCCTCGATTTTTGGCCATAATCGTGATGGGATTACCTGCTTCACCTGAGACCGTCGGCATCAAAGTTTCGTCATATGTTCCGTCGTCTACGATCAAAGTATCGCCTGGTTGTAAGATAGTCCAAGCCTTAGCAAAAGTTGCCCAAGCCAGCTCCAATGAGCTACCATCATTTTGGTCGTTTCCATTTTCAGATAAATAATAGAGGTTCCCATCGGCGGGAGTTGTTACCACTTCGATATTAAATGTCGTCGGATCATTAATACCGTCGCTGACGTTTATAGTGAGTAGTTCGGTATTCAATTCATCAGATAAATAAATAATTTGATTTGCAAATGCAGTGGTTTGTACCTGGGATGACGGCGACACTGTATATTCAAGTACGTCGCCGTCAGTATCGTTTGTTGGTCCCATGATGATAGTTAATGCACTATCAACGGAGGCGATTAAATACTGATTGGAAAAGTTGGGTAGTGTATTTTCTGAAGTGGACGACGAATCGAGGTTAGGCTCATCTGTTGAATTAGTCGAGTTCTCTGTACCGTTTGAGGTATCCGACTCAGTGACAGTGTCTTGGGTGTCAGCAGTCGACTCTGAATTAGACGGATCCGAGCCTCCGCAGGCGCTCAAAAACAGGACTATGGAACACAGCACAAAAGATGACCAAACTCGCCGCATATGATTAGTTCTAGAAACCATTGATCTACGCCCGACTATAATTTGTTGTTATATAATTACTTCTGCCCCAATGTAACTGCTATCGCCAGCTAGCAAGGTTTTATTAATCTTGTTTAGATAACTGTGAACACGTATCTTATTTAGATGGTGTTGGGTGACCACTGGTCGGCAATTGTCGACCGATGAAGTGTGTTGGCTCATTTTTTTAAAATGTTCCAGCTGTTGAGTTATTTTCTTATACTGCAATGAAGGGAACAGCGCGGAGTTGAGCCTGGATCTAGACCAGCTTCAGAATAATGTTTTGTCCCTTAACCAATAGCCATAAACCTCTAGCCAATAAACAGATTAAACAACTATCATGAATGTACTTGTTGAAAAATTACCGTATTTACTTCCGTTCTTAATTTTCTTTTTTCGAGTGATTGACGTTTCCTTGGGCACTTTTAGGACCATTGTTGTGGTTCGTGGACATAAGGCAATGGCAGCCATCATTGGGTTTTTTGAGATCTTAATTTGGCTGGCTGCGGCCAGTCAGGTTTTGAATAACATTGACCAGTGGCATTTAGCTCTCGCTTATGCTTTGGGATTCGCTGTCGGCAATTATGTAGGCATGTGGATCGAAAGTCGCTTTGCACTCGGCAACGAGCTGATTCGTTGTTTCTCCTTTAATCGAGATATTTTATCGAACAAACTTCGTGCTCAAAGCTACCAAGTGATATCGGTTGATGGAGATATTGGTCAACAAAAAATGGTAGAACTGATGTATATCGTGGAAAAACGCCGTAATGTGCCTAAATTAATCAAATTGATTAAAGAATTGGATCCCAGTGCGGTCTATTCCATTTCAGATGTGAAGAGCGTGTATGATGGCACCGTTCTGCTGCCACGGCGTTCCTTTATGGACAGCGCACTAAACATGCCAGGCAAGCGTCGCTAGATTAATAAGTACTGCGCTTAAACTGTTGATAGCGCCATTATGCAATGCCTAGCAGAAAATTATTTGATAGTATCTGTTGAGAAGATCTTAGAATAAAACAGTGGAAAAGTAACATACCATGAAACACATGGATCTTTTATTTAAGATATTTGTCTTCTAAATAGTTAAGAATAAATTCTGCTGGATCGGTTGTTTGAACAGACTCATTGAGCAGAAAAAACTTAGTATCCATAGAGCCTCGGCTAAATAGATGATGATCCAACTGTTGCAATATCTTACCAAAATCACACTGCTCTATTTCTTCCTGCAACCAGCGAAACAGATGACAGGAATGGGCGAATCCAATGGCATAGCAGGGAAAATAGCCGAATAGCCCAAGGGCCCAGTGGATGTCTTGTAAACAACCTTCTGCATAATCTTTCGGTGTGATACCAAGCAAATTGTGCATCTGTTCGTTCCAGAAAGTTGGTATTGACTCTATTTCCAAACTACCTTCAAGTAGTTTGGTCTCGATTCTATAACGTATGATGAGATGGGCCAGATAAGTGACTTCATCTGCTTGAATACGGATCGCACCTGGATTGACCTTGAGTAAAGGGATACGTATGTTATCCACCGTTGTAGATAGACCTATACTTTGACATTGCTGATGTAAATAATGAGCAAAATAAGTGCTGCGCGCCACTGTCATTTCGTAAAAAAGTGCCACACCTTCATGCACTGACATGCCCAGGGCAGCACCCACGGGCTGTGTGTGCCAATCTGGGGGCAAGTGCAGATCATATAAAGCATGGCCACATTCATGAATGGCGGACAACAGGCTATGCAAAGGTTGATGCGGTTCGATTTGCGTCGTCATGCGTACATCATTTACCCCACCTTCGGTGAAGGGGTGTGCACTTTTATCCAGGCGGCCTTTTTCAAAGTCGAATCCCAAATCGCGGATCACTTGACGGCATATCTTCATTTGCGATTTGGTATCCCAGTCTAACGGATCAGACTCTGGGATCTCTGCCTGATGAGTTGTCACCTCGCGGATCAGCGAGGGTAGCTTTTGGGACAATGAAGTAAATAGCGAATCACAATCTATTTTGGTTACACTAGGATCATAATCCTGTAGAAGCGCTGAATAGGGATCCAGTTCTAAGGCACTTGAGAGGGATTCAGATTTTTTACGAATCAACTCCATTAATGGTGCGAAGGCTTTGGCGAACAGTTTAAAATTATTGTCAGTTTTAGCCTGGCGCCATGCCTGTTCGCAGTGCACAGTCTCCTCCGCTAACCGGCTATGTAGCGCCTCCGGTACCGCCTGGTGCTGACGGTAAAGGCGTCGCATTTCTCGCAAGTTTGCCTGCTGCCAGATATCCAGTGTCGATTCTTGCGCTTGAGCGTTCGAAATGAATTTTCCGAGATGAGGATCGGATAGAGTTTGGTGGATCAGCTCACTTTGAATCGCCATTTGTCGCGCACGAATGGGACCGGCAGCGGGCGGTAACATGACGGCGCTATCCCAGTTTAATAAAGATTGCGTACGTTTAAGATAGTAAGCCCGTTCAAAAATTTCCGTTAACTTTTGGTAAGCGGAGGCTGTCATTCTGCTTGCTTCGAGTGGCTCTCATTAATCCTCTCCTGCGCGGCTTGCAGAATATTATCGAGCAGCGCTTCATAATCCATTCCCGCAAAACCTGCCATGAGATTCATCTTACCATCCCAGCACCAACCGGGATTGGGATTCACTTCCAGTAGCTTGGGTATGCCGGTGGCATCACAACGAAAATCGAAGCGCGCATAATCTCGACATTCGGTACGCTCAAAGAGTTGCTTTGAGTAGTTGATCAGTTGGTTTCGAAGTTCTTCGCTGATATTGGCTTCTCGATACTGGATCTGTGTCCAGTAAGGGGAGTCGGGGATCCACTTGGATTCATAAGAGAGAATTTTAGGCAAATCTTCAGGTAACTGGCTGTAGTCCACTTCTAGTATCGGTAATGTTTCAAAATTGGGTGGATTGCCAATAAGCGTTACACTATATTCCGCACCTTGCAGGTATTCCTGTACCAGTATCGATACCCCTGGAAACTCGGTTTGCAGATGAGAAAGATAAGCGACTAACTCCTGAGCATCGTGCACGACCGCCTGTTGAGTGATACCGATAGAGCTGTCCCCACAAGCAGGCTTTAGTAGTGCTGGGAAGATAGCGGGAATATTGGCCGCTTGATCGCCTGGATGGAAATAGGTTTCCAAGGGCACAGGGATTTCCATGCTTGCTGCGATAGCATGTACTTTGGATTTGTCGTAACAGAGAGACAGACATCCAGGCGCGGCGCCTGTATAGGGGATTTCTAATATTTCCAACAGCGCCGGAACGTGGAGTTCTTGAGTTGCTTTGTTTTTAAAGCCTTCATCACATAAGTTAAAAACAAAATCTGGTGGATGGGCTATCAGCTGTTTAATCAACGTACGATGATCATCGAGATATGATGTCTTATATTGAGGCAATGTGGACAGGGCCTCTTTGAGTCTATCAATAGTTTGCATATCTTCTTGGTTAAACTGCCCATTTCGTTTGACTGTGTCCGGTAGCTTCGGATCCCCCATTAACACGGCGACCGATTGCGGTTTGGCGACTGGTATCGAGACGACTTTCTTTTCTGGAGCTTCACAAGTAATAAACAGCCGGTGTGCCATCATCCCCAGATCTTGGCCACGTGTAGATTGTGCTTCGATACTGGCAACATTATTTATATTCTTGTATCCCAAGTCGCGGAGGATTTGTGCCAATTCGTCGTAATCGTAGAGGCGCTCGGCGTAAAATTGATCTGCGATAACGCCGAGATCTGATTGAGTGATGACTTCCCGGGTAATAATACGCTTGCCGTCTGCAGCCAAAGAACGCTCACGGTTGACGAAGTGACGTTGATCGATCCACTCCCAAGAACGTGGTTCGAAATTTTGCGACATCCAGTTGCCGTCCACCACATCCAATACTAGTTTGCCATGGGACTTTAAAAAGCGTCTGATGTTTTCCAGTACGGCGACATCATCTTCTTCTCGTTCGAAATAGCCGAAAGAATTCCCCATTAGAAAGACACATTCTTTGCTACTTTCAGCGACGCGCATATTGCGTGCGTCCCCTTCTGAAAACTGAATTTTCAAACCCTGTTCTTTGGCTCGGCGGCGAGCCAGGCGGATGAGATAGCGGGAACGATCAATTCCCTGAACCTGTTTATATCCTCTACTTGCCAGTTCGATAGAGTGACGACCTTGGCCACAGCATACATCCAGGATGGCATCAGTGGGTTCGATCCCAGTCGCAGTTATCAGGAGGTCGACTTCTGCAGAAGTATTGGCTTGATTTTCTACGACATCACCATCCGTTTTTAAATAGAGAGAATTAAATAACGTACTCCACCAATCGCTGGGTAAGTGGCGTTCTAGATCAGAGACCGGTCCTAGACTACGGGCGGTTTTCCCCGTCAGGCGATTTGTATGTGGTAGAGCAACCGACTTTGTTCCTTTGGTCTTGCGTTTAGTTTTCATTCTTTCCTCTATGGATCTCGTTAGTAAAATGGATATCTTTTGTTTGAAACCAGGTATAAAATCGGCGCGCTATCCTGTCTAAAATGAAGCTATGTTTAGAATTCGTCAACTACACGATATACATGCCGCAGCGGATCAAACCGCGCTTTCTGCCGTACTGCGCATCTACGAGGAGGCGTTTCCCTATTACCCCAATTACAGTCAACAGATCGTTCGCCTTCTGCAATTGTCCAATGAACAGAAATTTGACACTGTACTACTTGTGGCTGAGGGGGGTAAAGCGCGTATTCTTGGCTTTTCATTAAGTTTTTATTTTCCTACCCTTAAATTAGCTTATCTCGACTATCTAGCGAGTGCTCCCAAACGCAGTAGTCGTGGTTACGGTACTGCGTTGTATGAACGGAACCGGGAACTACTCCAACAGGCCGGTTGTCTCGGTCTATTTATGGATGTACCGCCGGATGAAGCCGAGAAAATAAAAGACAAATCTTTACTCCCAATCAACAAAAAACGCATGGCTTTCTACGAACATCTGGGTGCCCGTCCTATCGTAGGCACTTGTTACGATCAAGTGTCTCACGCAGCGAATCAAGGGTACCCCACCATGCTGGTGTATGACGCCTTTAAATCCAATACGAACCTAAGAGCCGCAAAGTTGCGCAAGTTTATAACGCAATTATTAAAGGTCAAGGGTAATATGTCTGCCGACGATCCGCGTTTGATACAGATCCTAGATTCAATTCGCATCGATCCTGTGACCTTAAGGGCACCTCGGTACCCAGTAGCCGAAGCTCCTATTCAGGTAGACAGTAGCGCGCCGATTTTATCCATGGTCACGACTGGGGATTTACATCAAATTCATCATTTTAAAGAGAAGGGGTATGTGGAACGTCCCGTCCGAGTGCAAGCTATCCTGAAGGGTTTAGAATCAGTTCCTACCCGTGAGCACCCGATCAAGAACTTTCCAGAACGGCATATCCTGGCTGTACATCAAACTAGTTTGCACCGTTTTCTAAAACGGGCGGAGCAGGAGCTCGATCCGGCAGCATTGATCTATCCGAATGTGTTCCCCATCCGACACCCGGAACGTATACCAAAAAATTGGGAGATGCAGGCCGGCTATTACTGTATCGACACCTTCACGCCCGTAAGCGCGAACGCCTACCGAGCTGCACGGATAGCAGTGAACGCTGCGTTAACGGGTGCTGAGTTAGTCCAACAGGATCGCGCAGCATGTTATGTGTTGTGTCGTCCTCCTGGTCATCACGCAGAATCCAGAGTCTTTGGTGGTTTTTGCTATTTCAACAATGCCGCTATTGCCGCTCATTTTCTATCACAATCCGGTAAAGTTGCCTTCATTGATATTGACTACCATCATGGGAACGGTTCACAGGAAATATTTTATTCGCGCAGTGACGTCTATTTTGTATCGATCCATGGACACCCCAAGGTATCTTATCCCTACTTTGCCGGCTATGCGGACGAACGTGGAGAGGGAGAGGGAAAAGGCTTCAATCGTAACTTCCCTCTATATCCAGGCGTCGACGATAAAGCTTATGGGGAAGTGTTAGACAAAGCAGTGGCCATACTCAAGCGCTTTAAACCGAGCTATTTAGTCATTTCACTGGGTTTTGACATTATGTTTGGCGATCCCACCGGTGCTTTTTCTGTCACCGAGCGAGGTGTGGAACAGATCGGTCGTCAATTGGCCAGTCTCAATGTGCCCACCCTTGTGGTTCAGGAGGGGGGGTATTCACTAAAAAATTTACGGGTGGGTAGCCGAGCCTTTTTTAGAGGATTTTTGCAGAGAGATTTGGGAGGAGCCAATGGGAAAAATATTGGTTAAGTCCTAATATCAGTTCTGTACTTATTGCCATTAGTGTAGAAAAACTTACTTCGATTGCAGGAGATTATAGTGAGTTGTTTTTTTAAGATATAGGTAATTTGTATTAGCGTTTGTTTTTCAGAAGTCTTTTATCCAGTAGTGTCAGTATGCGCACAAACTTACTTTGCCAGTGATGCAGACAGTCAACATTGAGATATTCATAACTAAGAGCTACTGATTTTAACTCTCTAATTTAGTCCAACTAGCTCAGTATCCTTCTGATCCACAAGTTGTTGTTAGCACCTCTTAGGAAGTGAAGGCGGGGTCCTTTTGTAACAGAATAATTGAGAACCTCTGCGGCAAATATTACCACGACTTCAAGCTCGTATTAAAAGTCTCTTTCTAATCGAGAATCGCAAGTGAAATAAAATCTATCCCATATACCCTCCAGGGAACCAGACCTCAACAAGCAATGGGTTCCTTTTCGGATGAAGGTTGTTGTACAGGGCGGAGCTTTTCTCGGACAACTTCTCGGCGTGCCCCGCAGGAGTGTGAACGCATTTGCGGGCATAGATCCAATCCGTAAATCGGGCATCCCCATTGAATACCTAAAGGTGCTAGCCACCCTGGAGCTTGATATTTGGTATCAGGGGGTTTCCCTGTGTACGGAGCCAGCATATGTGCTGTGCAGGTTGAAGAAAGAATAGATGAAAAGGGTAGATTGTAGGTAGTGCATCTCCTATTTCAGTTTTTCTGGAGAGAATTATTTGCTGCCAAAAGTTGTCTCCAAACTTTAGGATTCTGAGACAGATGGACGGCTTAAAATGTTATTTTTTATAGTTTCTAGCGAAACTTTTGCTAACAAAATCTAGATGAGATTTAGGCATTCATGTTTTAATAAGGTAAGGTTAAAAACATCGGGCCTAGTGAACAGTAGTTAGCCTATAGTGAACCTAGTATCCACAAGGAAAACAAATGCCAATCGACTTTAGTAAGTACGGACCAGTGACTGGCTTTGATGAGATGATTTCCGCAAAAGGCAATCCTCGTCTGATGGCGCGTCAGTTATGCCGCTATTTTTCCGGGCTCAACGATGATGAGATTGAGGAGCTGAAACGAGCATCGGATCTGGCTATTAAAAGCCTGGGGATATCTTTTACGGTGTATAGTGAAGGCAGCAATATCGATCGTGCTTGGCCAATGGACTTGATCCCCCGAGTGATATCGAGCAAAGAGTGGGAGGTGACGGCAGAGGGGCTAAAACAACGATTAACTGCTTTGAATTTGTTCATTAATGATTTGTACAACAAGCAGGAGATTATAAAAGAGGGGATCTTCCCCCGAGACGTTCTTGCGGGCTCGCAAAATTATCGACCACAATGTGAAGGCATTACGCCCCCTTATGGTGTTTGGGCACACATCTGCGGTAGTGATTTGGTGCGTGATGGGGATGGTACTCAATATGTGCTGGAAGATAATCTACGAGTACCCTCTGGTGTGTCGTACATGTTGGAAAATCGTCACGTAATGAAACGGGTTTTCCCCGAGCTGTTTGAAGACATCGATATCATGCCTGTGGATGACTACACCACCCAACTTTTTGAAATGTTGGCGGCCCTTTCTCCGCGACGCAATGAATCACCGGAGGTGGTGGTGTTGACGCCGGGCATCTACAACTCCGCTTATTTTGAACATAGTTATTTGGCGCAACAAATGGGCGCGGAGTTGGTGCAAGGCAGTGATCTGCTGGTGGATGCGGATGACTTTGTGTATATGAAAACGATCTATGGACTCAAACGTGTTGATGTGATTTACCGTCGTATCGATGATGATTTTTTAGATCCAGAGGTGTTTCGCAAAGATTCCGCATTAGGTGTCTCCGGGCTGTTACGCGCTTGGCGCAAGGGGCATGTGGGTATCGCCAACGCTCCGGGGGCTGGGGTGGCAGACGACAAGGTGGTGTATGCGTTTGTGCCAGAAATCATTAGATATTATCTCAATCAGGAACCCATTATTCCAAACGTGCCGACCTATTTGTGTATGCGCGATGAAGATCGTGATTACGTGTTGGCGCATTTAGATGAACTGGTGGTCAAACCAGCCAACGAATCGGGTGGCTATGGCTTGTTGTTAGGCCCTTACGCGACTAAAAAACAGTTAAAGACTTTTGCAAAACTAATTCGCGAAAACCCACGAAATTATATCGCGCAACCCACACTAAATTTGTCTACAGTGCCCACTTTGGTGGAGGATGGGCGTGTGGCGCCCAGGCATGTAGATCTGCGCCCCTTTACCTTGCAAAGTAAAAAGCTCTATTCAACGATGGGTGGATTGAGTCGGGTGGCCCTACCGGAAGGTTCGCTGGTGGTCAACTCTTCCCAGGGCGGAGGCAGTAAAGATACTTGGGTAGTCGATGTAGGGGGTGGAAAATAATGCTGTCACGAGTAGCAGAGAATATCTATTGGATGGCGCGTTATTTAGAGCGTGCAGAGGACACCGCTCGATTAATCTATAGCACCAGCAATCTGCTATTAGATTTACCACGAAATGCGGAAGTGGGGTGGTATGAATTAATTCGTGTGTTTGGGGCGGAAACTCAGTTTAAAGAGTTATATCCTGAGGCAGAGGATGAACGCACTGTGTTGAAGTTTCTCATCAGTGATAAAGCCAATCGTGATTGTATTGTGAATTGTATTCGCGGTGCGAGAGAAAACGCCCGGGTGACACGAGATATATTTCCCTTTGAAGTGTGGGAGCAGATTAATGAACTGTACTACTTTTCCACTGAGCACGCGAAGGCGTCGCTGAGTCGGCGAAAACGGCATGAATTTCTATATGATTTTATCCGTAGCTGTCAAACCATGATAGGCATTTCCATGGGTACCTTACCTCAAGACGAAGCCTATCAATTTTTGCGTTTTGGCCGGAACCTAGAGCGTGCGGATATGAGTAGTCGAATTATCGATGTGGCAGCAGCGCAATTGTTGCCGGAAGAAGAAGATATTAACCCTGCCTTTGCCACTATTAGATGGATGGGTGTGTTGAGGTCGCTAAGCGCTTTCCAGGCGTACCGGCAACAGGGTTTGGTGGGGATCAGTGGCAGTGCCGTGTTGCAATACCTCATTCAAAGTCGTGAATTTCCACGCTCAATGCATCATTGCTTATTAGATGTGAGCATTTGTCTTAAATCTTTGGAAAAATCTCACAAACCACGCCGCCGAGTGAACGCGTTGTTAAAGGAAATAAATGCAGTGGACATCAAGTCATTGAGACGTTCAGGGTTACATCAGTACATTGACGAATTTCAGTTAGGTGTGGGGCATTTACACGACGCTATCGCAGATGCTTATTTTGGTCACCATTGAGCCTGGTTTCGAATGCATAGATTTTATTGCGATTGTGGCCAGGAAATCTTTTTAGAAAGTACGATTTGCGTCAACTGTCGGCGTCCGGTGGCCTATTTTCCAATTCGAAACACTATGGTAACCCTCGAGCAAAAGGACGGGGACTGGTGTGTGGCTGGTGAAGAGGTATCAGTGCAGTGGTGTACACATCGTCTACAATATGAGGTTTGCAACTCGGTACTCCATCATCAAGAAGACAGCACTTATTGTGTTATTTGTCGACTCAATCGTACCGTTCCTAATCTGAATAATCCTAGGAACTTAACCCGTTGGGCAAAGTTGGAAGAAGCGAAGCGCCGTTTGCTGTTTGGTTTATTGGCGCTGGGTCTACCGCTGGAGGTGCCTGTCGACGGAGGCATTTATCGTTTGGGTTTTGACTTTTTAGAAGATAAACGCACTAATCCCAGTGTGCCTGATGAATTCATTACTACCGGCCACCAACAGGGGATCATCACCGTTAACGTCCTCGAAGCAGATGATGTACAACGGGTGTGGCAGCGGGAACAGAGTGGAGAACGCTACCGTACCCTATTGGGGCACTTGCGTCACGAGGTAGGTCATTTCTATTTTGAATTGCTCGCCACCGATAGAACCAAGTTTCAAGCTCTATTCGGAGCAGAGACCCAAGATTACGATGATGCATTGAGAGCGTATTATTTACATGGTGCGAAGCCCGATTGGGAGCAGCACTACATCAGCGCTTACGCTTCTGTTCATCCCAAGGAGGATTGGGCGGAGTGTTTTGCCCATTATTTACATATGTTAGATACGTTGCAAACTGCGGCGGCACGTGATCTGATTGAACCATTCAGTGGAGGGGAGAGCGCGCAACAACTCTTGCAGATATGGGATGCACTGTCGGTGACATTGAATGAACTCAATCGCAGTTTGGGTATGCCGGATGCGTATCCCTTCGTTGTCAATGCTGAAGTTGCGAACAAGCTTGAATATATTCATCAAGCTATCCAAGGCTAGTGAATGTGTCCGCACTCACCAATGCCAGCTGAGGGGGCGCAGTGGTTAGGGTCGGTACCTTAAATCGAGTGTACAAGGAAAATCAGGATTCTCTCGTTCTGTTTCTACTAGGATGGTGCCGGAACGATGGCCATAAGGCCAAAACCGTGCAATACGGCGGGCTTCCGCTTCATTGGCATTCACCGGCAAAGTGTCATAGTTACGACCGCTAGGATGGGCGACATGATAGGTACAGCCACCAATACTTTTCTGGTTTGCCCGATCATAAATATCGAACATCAGAGGTGCATCACTGGGCAGGCGTGGATGTAGTCCAAAGGCGGGTTGCCAGGCTTTAAAGCGGATCCCGGCTACGTATGCACCAGGCGTCTCGGTGGGTTGCAAGGGCACCGCTCGACCATTGCATAACAGTTGGTAACGCTCGGCAACAAACTGGGTCACGCGCACTTCGATGCGTTCTACTGAGGAGTCGACGAAACGGGCGGTGCCCTGGGAGGTGACCTCTTCTCCCAGCACATGCCAAGGTTCGATGGCGCCTCGTATGCGTAACATCATGCCCTGATGTTGCACTTCACCATACGAGGGGAAACGAAACTCAAAGAAGGGTTCAAACCAAGTAGGATCAAACTTAAATCCATGTTGGTCTAACTCCGCTAAGACTTGATAAAAATCTTGCTGTACATAATAGGGCAGCATAAAGCGATCGTGCAGTGCGGTACCCCAACGAATAGGGCGACCCCGATGAGGGCTTCGCCAAAAGCTCGCCACCAGCGCCCGCAACAACAACATTTGCACACAACTCATTTGCCAGTGGGGCGGCATTTCGAAACCGCGAAACTCTAACAGGCCCTGACGCCCCGATCCGCCACCTGGATGGTAGAGCTTGTCGATACAAAACTCAGCGCGATGGGTATTACCGGTAATATCCACCAATAGATTTCTGAACAGGCGATCCACCATCCAAGGCTCTGTGACTTCACCCAGTGGTAACTGTTGCAGGGCAATTTCTAATTCATAGAGCGCGTCATCGCGAGCTTCATCGACGCGTGGTGCTTGGGAGGTTGGACCGATAAAGAGTCCAGAAAAAAGATAAGAGAGCGAAGGATGCTGTTGCCAATAGAGTACTAAACTGGCGAGTAGATCAGGACGGCGTAACAGGGGGCTATCCGCCGGACTGGCGCCTCCCAAGGTGACATGGTTGCCGCCGCCGGTACCCGTGTGGCGACCGTCGAGCATAAACTTTTCGGTACCCAGTCGCGTCAACCGCGCTTCTTCGTACAGAGTTTCGATGTTCGTCGTCAACTGTTGCCAATCATGGGCAGGATGGATATTCACTTCAATGACACCGGGATCGGGCGTCACGGCCAGTTTTTTCAGACGTGCATCCACTGGTGGTTCGTAGCCCTCGATATCAATGGCAATGTCACAGGCTTTCGCCGTCGCCTCTAACGCCGCGATCAACTCAATCCAATGTTCCAGATGGGAGAGGGGTGGTAGAAATACCCATAAACGCCCGGCCCTGGGTTCGATGCACAGAGCGGTATGGGGAATGGATTCGTGATCTGTTTCTTCGTTGGCACTGGTTTGTGGCTGGATCTGAACGCCATAGGGAGTAGGTGGTTCAAATAGGCTGTAACGGCGAGCGATTTCACCGGCAGGATCGAGGGCATCGAATCCCTCAAAACTGTCTCTCGGCGTCACCTGTTGTTGTCGCGTTTGCCAAGGTAGTGAATCCAAGGGTAGGCGATAGCCCATCGGTGAGTCACCCGGTAACAAGACTAGTTTTTCACGTCGCAGTGGCCACAGCGCGCTATACCATCGCTGGTGACGATAATCCCAACC
>DJFZ01000041.1:17477-23805 GCA_002432655.1 Thiotrichaceae bacterium UBA5859
GTGCGATCCAGTCCTTGGTCGAGCAGTGTCATTAAGCGACGACGTTCCAGCGGTTTCGTGAGCTCGGCTGGCTCTGTTTCGAAGTCCGTAGGCAAAGTGGATTCTTGGTGCAGGTAATAAGTGACGTCTTCAAACGCCGGTATGATGTTACCGGCACCCACCTCCAGTTTGCCAGCCAAGATTTTTAGAAACTGACTGGCGTCTTCCAGGCTTGGTTGTGGTGCGGTCTCGGGCGCAAGCAGGGTGGGTGAATGCCACAGGGGTTGATTGTCGCTGCGAAAAAAACAGTTATAAGACCAGCGTGGTAATGGCTCACCGGGATACCATTTGCCTTGACCGTAGTGTAGTAATCCCTGGGGCGCAAATCGTTGACTTAAGCGTGCAAGCAGTGCCCGGGCCAGACGTTCTTTGTTTTCGCCGAGTGCCGCCGTGTTCCATTCGTCCCCATCCCTATCGTCGATGGAAACAAAGGTGGGTTCTCCGCCTTGAGTGAGCCGCACATCTTGTTGTTGCAATTGATCATCGACGACGGCGCCTAATTGCATCACCTCTTGCCACTGTTGTTCGGTGTAGGGCTTGGTGACCCGTGCATCCTCATGGATGCGAATCACTTCGTTATTAAACTGGAATTCGGTTTTACAGGGCTCTACTAACCCTGTTACGGGTGCCGCTGAGCTTGGTTCCGGTGTGCAGGTAAGAGGAATATGTCCTTCGCCGGCAAACAAACCGGAGGTGGGATCGAGGCCCAGCCAGCCCGCACCGGGTATATAGACTTCTGCCCAGGCATGAAGATCGGTGAAATCCCGATCAGTACCGGAAGGTCCGTCCAGGGATGCAATATCGGGCTTCAACTGAATCAAATAGCCGGAAACAAAACGGGCGGCAAGCCCCAGATGACGCAAGATCTGTACTAATAACCAGGCGCTGTCTCGACATGAGCCGGTATTTGTCTCTAAGGTTTGCTCGCAACTTTGTACACCTGGCTCCATACGGATGAGATAATCGATTTGCTGCTGTAGGCGTTCGTTGAGTGCCACCAGAAATTCCACGGTGGGCGTGGCATGTCGATCTACTGATGCCACCCATTCGGTTAACAGTGGCCCTGATTCGCGACGTACCAAATACGGCTGTAAATGTTGCTCCAGTTCTTCATCGTATTGAAGGGGCCAATGTTGGGCAGATTCTTCCAAAAAGAAATCGAAGGGATTGATTACGGTGAGATCGGCGATCAGCTCCACATCGATACTCAGCTCGGTGATTTTTTCTGGAAATACGGCCCTCGCGATGAAGTTGCCGAAGGGATCCTGTTGCCAATTAATAAAGTGATCCTTGGGCAGCACTTTTAGACTATAGCTGAGGATTTGAGTACGACAGTGGGCGGCAGGGCGCAGTCGTATTAAATGTGGAGAAAGTTTAACTGCACGGTCGTAGTGATAGATTGTCTGGTGATGAACAGCAACACGTATCGACATAGTGAGGAAACTTATCTATTTCTTCGATTTGTGTATGTCAGTGTGTATGGATAACACTTTACTATTCGGTTGACTGCGGGATTCCCATTCAAATTTTGGCAGTGACTCGAAGGACTGTTTGATGGCTTCGTTCCAGCGTTGGCGGATTTCGTTTAAATATTGGTTTTCCTCATCCAGACGAATGTAGTGATCGCATTCAAAGGTATCTTTTTCGTACACCAGCACTTCTATCGGTGGGCCCACGGTGGCATTCGATTTTATGGTGGAATCGATAGAAACAATGGCGCAGCGGGCGGCATCTTCTAGAGAGGTATCTCGGGTGAGAATGCGATCTAAAATGGGTTTGCCATATTTGCTTTCACCGATCTGCAGAAAAGGTGTGTGATCAGAGTCACTGATAAAGTTGCCTGCAGCATACATCAAATAGATGGATGGTGCGCCACCTTTAATTTGTCCCCCTAAAATAAGTGAGGCTGAGGTGTCGACTCCGGCTGAGGCGGTGGCTGCTTGCGCCTCAGCTTGTTCTTCACGACTGACTGCGCTCATATATTTAGCAGCATCAATCATTTTCGGGCAGGTGAGTAAGCTGGTTTTTGCTTCGGGATCTTCAAGATCGTGTTCCACGCGGTTAATGATTGCCTGAGTGGTTGCCAAATTTCCAGCCGTCAAAATCACAAACAGTCGTCCAGGCGCAGGGTTAAATACATGCATTTTACTGTGGGAGTAAAGCATATCCGCGCCCGCATTGGTTCTGGAATCAGAACAGAACACCAATCCGTCGTGGGTAGAAATTGCGACACAGTAGGTCATAGTCGTCTTACTTCTTCTTTGAGATCAAAAAACATGAGAAATTTTAGCGGATACTACTGGCAGAGTGCTAGAAAAAACATCTGTTAGTTTCAAGACTATAAGAATTAGGCAAGAAGTGTGCAAATGTCAGGAGCTAAGCTGTTGTTCAGGTTCACTTTACTATTAGACGGATAGAGGCTGTTTTCAATCTCACAGGGCTCTAAAAAGAGACTGCAGTTTGCTGATGAAAAATAAAACCATTATAAATCAATATCATGACGATGGATCGCGCTGTCCTAAATGAGTCTCAGAAAATATTTCGAGTTGTAGGAGACATGCCCAGAGTGGGTGCCCAGACCATTTCTAAATTATCCTTAACCTTTTGATAATAAGATTCTTTTTTTAGATCAGTCGAGGAAACAGTTGGCAGATACTTCTGCTAGAAAACTGCCCACTCGGCAGACTTTAGTCTGCCTGATCCATCGGCATTATATGCAAGCTGTATCTTTAGCCGCGAGCTCGGCTTGTTGCTTTTTCGCATGTTCTACCAACAGAGGAATACCACTGTTTTTATTAGCTTCCATAGCCAGGCGCTTTTCTTCGGGCGACGCGTATGTGTTATCCCATTCAATCAAGATCGGGGCGATAACCTCCTCCCATTTGCGTTTGTTGCGGGAGACTGCCCACATCTTTAAATAACCGCCCGGCAGTTGTGGCCCCTCGCAGTGAGGCAGTAGATCCCAAAATTCTCTCTCAGGCACATCGTGGTGATCGGCATGTCGGCCAATGCCATCCACAAGCCAGTTGGTGACTCGATAGTTGCAGCCCCAAGAGTGGTGAATTTCGATCGGCTGGTTGGGATCGCGCACCAAGCCATAATGTTGAATATAGGCCGCAGCCTTATAGGCAACGTGAGACTGAACCACGGCGAAGGCAAACAACAGCAGGCCCAAGGCCCCGGTGAGTAGAAAGACGACTAATACCAACAGGGCTTCTAGCGCGAAACCACGATACAGTTTATTTTTCCAAAAATGGTTCGGTGTGCCCAGTTTATTAAGTCTGTTTTGCTCCAGCTCCTGTACTATTTGGTAGTCCTGAATAAAAGTACGTTTGATAAACCGGGGAATGCTTTCCCCTCGTAAGGCGGTAGAGCTGTCATAGGGTGTTGCTGCAGTGAGATGATGCCCATAAGGATGTTCAATGGCGTAGTAGCTGAAAAGATTTAGGGCGCCCATGCCCCTTGCCAGGAACACGGATAGAGGCTCGTGTGTGCGATGACAAAGTTCGTGCCCAAGTCCTACGGTACCCAAAGTGGCGGTAATGCTCATGAGTAAGGTCGCCACAATGTAGCGGAACCAGCCATCGTCTTGGTGCGCGGCTATCATATCAAAGCCCGTTACCGCTTGAATCATGGCTGCGATGCCTAGTAGATCACTGCCATTGTGGGCGTGGGCCATCACCCAAAGAAATCCAATAAAAGTTGCAAAGGTAAAAAAGGAAAAAACATACATGCCATACACAAAAACTTGGCTATGCTTCCATTCATAAGTGTTTTCGTCTTTTCCAAGAATGGGTTCAAGTATGGCTAGCATCACCGGAAAGGCAATGAGTCCCCAACCCACAACGGCGGAGTTAGTCAACACCAGATAGGCTGCAAAAAAAGAAATACTCATCGGCATTAAGTAGGGGATGTACATCCAGGTTTTAGCCTGAGGTTTAGTATCGGTGAACTGGGCGGACGTGGCTGTGATACTCATGGGTACATTAACCTCTCTTGGTATGGCCTATTCTGACTGTTGGAATCATTTTTCAGAATCAACTAATGATCAGAGCATTGCTAATAATACTGTTTAGTCAGTATGGCACTGAAAGTCACGAAAATACCAGTGGCGACTCCTATAGAATTATTTATTGCGTCAACACTAACACTAATAGTCGACTATAAGCGAAGGCAATGAATTGCGAACTAATTGGCTGATAACTGACAGGGTGTCATCTTAAATTCAATAGGCAAGTTGCATAGGTTCGTAGCGGAATTCAACACAGAGTGTTTCTAGTCTGTTCCAAGACGACTTTTGTCAGCGCTATGATCGTTTCTAGAGCGGTATTTGCCCTGGATCAATAAGCTATTGAGTATGCTGTAGGAAGATTGTTTCAAATAAGCATCAAGGATGCGGCATGACGGTCAATCAGCATAAAACACTGGACGGTAACGAAGCGTGCGCATACGTGGCCCATAAAACCAATGAAGTGATCGCCATTTATCCCATCACTCCGGCTTCTCCGATGGGCGAGCATGCCGATCACTGGTCCGCGCAAAACGTCACTAATATATGGGGTACGGTGCCTCACATCATCGAAATGCAGAGTGAAGGCGGTGCAGCCGGCACCATCCACGGCTCGCTGCAAGCGGGTGCGCTCACCACTACCTTTACTGCTTCGCAAGGGTTGCTGTTGATGTTGCCCAATATGTACAAGATTGCAGGAGAGTTGACGCCCACGGTATTTCATGTGGCGGCGCGTTCAGTGGCGACACAGGCTCTGTCAATTTTCTGCGATCACAGTGATGTCATGGCTGCCCGGGCCACGGGATTTGCTATGCTGGTGTCCAATAATGTGCAGGAAACCCTGGACTTTGCATTAATTGCGCAATCAACAACCTTACTCGGCCGTATACCCATTCTGCATTTTTTTGATGGTTTTCGTACCTCCCATGAAGTATCGAAGATAGATGTTTTTGCAGATGAGGTCATTGAGCAAATGGTGGATAGTGAGTCTGTGCTGGCTTTTCGTCGTCGGGCGCTGAATCCGAATGCGCCGGTAATTCGCGGTACTTCACAAAATCCGGATGTGTTTTTTCAAGCACGCGAAACAGTCAATCCTTACTATGATGCTTTTTGCGAAGTGCTGCAACTGCAGATGGACAGATTTGCCGCGCTCAGCGGGCGCCAATATCAACTGTATGAATATATAGGAGACAGGGAAGCCACGCGGGTAGTGGTGATAATGGGATCTGCTGCGGATGCCGTGCAGGAGACGGTTGAGGCGTTGAATCTTCACGGTGAGAAAGTGGGCGTACTCAAGGTGAGGCTATTCCGCCCTTTTTGTGGAACAAAAATGATCGCGGCGTTACCAAAAACCGTTCACAGTATTGCGGTTCTGGATCGCACCAAGGAGCCCGGCGCCGAAGGTGAGCCCTTATATAAAGATGTGATCACCGCTTTGATGGAAGACCATACGGCAACAATGCCTCATTTGGCAACCTTGCCAAAGGTCATTGGTGGCCGCTTTGGACTCGCTTCAAAGGAATTTACCCCAGGGATGATTAAAAGTATTTACGATGAACTTGCCACACCCATGCCGAAGAATCATTTTACCGTGGGCATATATGATGATTTACAACAGCGACATTTGCAGTGGGATGAGCGCTATCGCAATACTCACATAGGGAAGCGGGTTCAGTGCGTGTTTTATGGATTAGGTTCCGATGGTACGGTCAGCGCTAATAAGAACTCTATCAAAATCATAGGTGAAGAAACCGATTACTCTGTGCAAGGCTATTTTGTTTATGACTCCAAAAAATCGGGTGCCGTGACCGTCTCTCATCTGCGTTTTAGCGAGGCTGCAATTCGTTCCAGTTATTTGATTGGTCAAGACGATGCAGATTTTATCGCCTGTCATCAACAGCAGTTTTTGTTGCGCTATGATATGTTATCGATGGCCAAACCCCACGCAACTTTTTTGCTCAATAGCGAGGTGCCGGCGGATAAGGTATGGAATACTTTGCCGGCATCAATGCAACAACAGATATTGGATAAAGACATTCAATTCTATTGTATTGATGCGTATCAGATCGCACGAAAGTTTGCTATGGGTAACCGCATCAATACCATTATGCAAACTTGCTTTTTTGCTATCATCCAGGCAGTGCCCATTGAGCAAGCTGTGATGGCGATAAAACAGTCGGTACAAGACAGCTACGGCCGCAAGGGGCGCGCGATTGTCCGACAAAACCATCAAGCTATTGATGCGGCGCTCGATCAATTACATCAGGTTCCCATACCGGG
>DJFZ01000041.1:24134-31813 GCA_002432655.1 Thiotrichaceae bacterium UBA5859
ACCGCTGCTTATGAAAAACGCCATCTCACTAATGAGATCCCGGTAGTGGATTACCAGCTTTGTACCCATTGTGGCAAGTGTGCTTTTGTGTGTCCTCATGGGGTGATTCGCAGTAAAGCGTTTCCAGCGGAGCTGGCAGCTCACGCACCTGCTGGGTTTGAACATGTGCCAATCAAGGGAAAAGACTACCCTGAGGGCATGCATATTAGTTATCAAGTCTCTGCTGAAGATTGTACTGGCTGTACCCTGTGTGTGGACATTTGTCCCATTCGTGATAAATCGCAAGCCAATTATAAAGCGATCAACATGGCACCACTGGAGCCAGTACGCGCGGCACATCAAGCCAACTGGACATTTTTTCTACAACTTCCAGACTATGATCGGCAGCAACTTAAACTCAAGACTATAAAAGGGTCGATGTTGGGGCAGCCGTTGTTTGAATTTTCCGGTGCATGCTCTGGATGTGGCGAAACACCTTATATTAAATTGGCGACCCAACTATTCGGCGATCGCATGTTGGTAGCGAATGCCACTGGATGTTCTTCTATATATGGCGGCAACCTGCCCACCACCCCCTGGGCTAAAAACCAGCAAGGCAGAGGACCCGCTTGGAATAATTCACTGTTTGAAGACAACGCGGAATTTGGTTTAGGTATGCGTTTGGCGATTGATAAGCAGCAGCAGTTTGCATCAGAACTGCTCATCCAATTAAAAGAGTCTCTGGATACCGAGTTGGTCGATGCATTGTTGCATGCGGATCAAGCTGATGAAGCGGGAATTCATCAGCAAAGGCTTCGGGTTAACGAGTTACAACATGCTTTGCAGCAACTTTCCGAGCCTTTGGCGCGCCGCTTGGAAACGATAGCAGACAGTTTGTGTAAACGTTCGGTGTGGATTATTGGCGGCGATGGTTGGGCTTATGATATCGGCTTTGGTGGTTTGGATCATGTGCTCGCATCCGGCAAAGATGTCAACATTCTAGTATTGGATACAGAGGTGTATTCCAACACCGGGGGTCAAACATCTAAAGCGACACCCAGAGGTGCGGTGGCTAAGTTTTCCGCAGCAGGTAAAGATACGGCTAAAAAAGATCTGGCACGTATCGCCATGGACTACGAACATGTCTATGTGGCTCATGTGGCCTACGGTAGTAAGGATGTGCAGACCTTGCACGCATTTATTGAAGCGGAGTCCTTTCAAGGCCCTTCCTTGATCATTGCTTATGCGCCCTGTATTGCCCATGGAGTCGATCTAAAAAACAACCATAAGCAGCAACAGTTGGCAGTGGAGAGTGGACATTGGCCGCTATTTCGATTTGATCCACGGCTCGCTGCAGAGGGGAAAAACCCATTGCATCTGGACTCCAAGCCGCCCTCCATTCCTTATCGTGAATTTGTTCAGTCGGAAACCCGGTTTAGTATGTTATGGCGCGCCCATCCAGAGCGTGCAGAGGAAATACTACAGCAGTCGCAGCAGGAGGTGCGCGAACGCTTTTACCGTTATCAACAGCTGGCGGCTCTTTCTTGGGAGGAAGAAGAACATACAGTACCACATACGGAGAGCGAGGAAGGAAAGCACCATGGCTGATTTAAGTACGTCCTATATGGGATTGCCGCTGATCAATCCTCTCATCGCATCCTCATCACCATTAACAGGAAATCTGGATGATGCGAGACGGTTGGAAGATGCGGGGGCGGCAGCGATTATTCTACCTTCTCTTTTTGAAGAAGAGCTTTTGCAAGATCAACAACAGATGCACGAGTTTATGGATCACCAAGCCATCGGTCATGGAGAAGCAGATTCTTTTTTACCTCCATCGTCAGATTACAAAAGCCATTTGGATCACTATCTAGAGACCATTGCCACAATCAAAGCAGCGATCGACATCCCGGTGATCGGTAGCTTGAATGGCGTGTCATTGGCTGGCTGGCTGGAACATGGAGCAGATCTACAGCAGGCAGGTTGTGATGCACTAGAGTTAAATATCTACTATGTCCCAGCCAATCCGGAAGAAACCGGTAGCGACGTGGAAAGTCGCTACTTGCAGATATTAGAGAACCTTTGCGCACAGTTTACCTTACCCATAGGGATAAAAATCTCTCACAGTTTTTCCTCCATCGCCCATTTCGTGCGTCAGTTAGAGCGGGCAGGGGCAAAAGGTACGGCGCTATTCAACCGTTTTTATCAGCCGGATATTGATCTCTCCAGTCTACAGGTCACACCCAAGATCCAGCTATCCAACTCGATAGAGTCTCTAGAAAGAATACGCTGGATTGCGCTATTACGCGCTCATGTGCAGATGGATCTGGCTGCCACCGGCGGATTTCACGATGCCAACGACGTGATAAAAGCTGTGTTAGCGGGCGCAGATGCGGTCTACCTATGCAGTTCACTGTTGCAACATGGCATTCAACGTCTACCGGAGATATTGTCGGACATCAGTGACTGGATGCACGTCCATGAATATGAGTCGATAGCGCAACTCAAAGGCAGCGTGTGTCAAAAACATGCAATCGAACCGGCTGCCTATGAACGGGCAAACTATTTAAAGACTCTGAAAAGCTATCAGCGATCAGATAATAACTAACTGGTTGTAAAGCACCACAACAACTTTAAATATACGTGTTTATACTTTTGCTGAAATCTAGTGATAATGGTAGTACTTTAAGCAGTGACTGATGAACTACCTAGTTGTTGTTGCGCCGCTGCGACTAACAGCGGTACATCACTTTTTAGATTGGCTTCGTGCGCCAGTCGTTTCTCATCTTCTGATGCCCACTTCTCATCCCACTCCAGCAGTTTTGGCGCCATCAATCTATGCCAAAGTGGCGGAATAGCACTCAGAACAGTCGCTGCAATATAGCCCGCCACATATTGTGGACCTTCTTCGTGTGCTTCTAACGCCCAAAACTCCCGCTCTGGCAGCAAGTGATGATCAATATGACGACCAATACCATTAGAAAACCAATAGGTGAAGCGATTGGCAGAATCCCAGGAGTGGTGTACTTCAATGGGCGTATCCGGGACCCTCACAATACCGTAGTGTTGTCCGTAGGTGGTCAGTTTATAAGTGAAGTGAGTATTCAATGCGGCAAATAAAAACCAGAATAGACCAGCCACTCCACCGACGCCGAACATGAATATTAATAAACACCCTTCGGCCGCATATCCCCAAAGTAGACGATTACGTATTGACCAGGTTGCATAGCCCGTATTATTTAGTCTCTTTCGTTCAATGTTCCAAGCCGTTTGATAATCTTGAGGCGTGGTGCGCAGAGCAAAGGCGAAAACACTCTCACCCCTAAAGGCAGTACTAGAATCCACCGGTGTTCCTACATTGTAATGATGACCATAGGGATGTTCTATGGCGTAGTAGGTGAACATAGAGAGCCATCCGCCTACTCTAGCCAGAAAGACAGACAGAGGTTCGTGTATGCGATGAGAGAGTTCATGTCCAACTGCTAACGCGCCAATGCCACAGATACTGCTAAATAAAACTGTCGCCAATAGAAAATCAGACCAATTGTTGTGTTGATGTGCAGCAATCATATCGAAGCCAAATAGACTATCAATCAAAGCAGCTAAACCGAAGAGATCACTGCCGCTGTGTGCGAACGCCATTATCCAAGCATATGCCCAAAAGATCATCACGGTAAAAAGTATGAATCCGTACATCATGGCTACAAATATTTGGGGGTACCGATATTGATAGTCTTTTGAGTCATTGCCAAATATAAATTCGATGACGATAACTGCGGCAAGGATCTGCAGTGCAATTAGATCCCAGGTTGCTCCCACTATGAGCAGGTAAAATGCCCAAATTCCAACCAGCAAAGGCAGAAAGAATCGTGCATAGTTAAAAAATTGCTTAATTGGCTGAGACAATTTGGTCATCTGATTTGGCTCCAAATGAGAAATATCATTTTGATCTGAAATGTCGATGGAAAATTATGTCTTCTTAGATCTCACTAGTATTAGGGTGAAAGTGATAGCTGCTAAGGGCTTTACTCTAAACCACTTCATCTCTTTTTTGAAGTTCGGTATCTTTTCGAGCTATATAGAATTTGGCCATCCAATTATGTTTTGAAAGTGGGGATGGGATATGTATGCCTATTCTAAATTCATTGCATCATTGACAATAACTTTATTGATAGACTATTGCTGCTATTGCCTGTGATTCCGAATGAGCCTTGAATTTTGCCCTGAAAATCAGTTGGCTGAATAGTCTTAAGTAATAGTTATGCATGAATAAATAAAATAGATAACGAATAACAGGGTGTATGATAAATAATGACGCAACGAGAGCTGAAAGGTTCTCTCTTATTTATATCGCACAAGGTGTGTGGCTAAGCGCAGACCTAAGGCGCACCCGTTACGCTAAATTATCGGATGGCATAGAAACCAGTTGGTGGCGTTAAGAGTCACATACTAGTAACTGTATGCGAGGTGGTCATCTCGCCACAAGTACGTGATCTAAATGGATCCGCAACAGATGTGACTGTCGCTAATTGAATAACGCCTAGCCAGAAAGACGGCCTAGCCGAATTTTATGAAATGATGATGTAAATGATTCCGTGGTCTATTAATAGAAGAAATTTCAATCAAAACAAGTAGCAGTCGTGTGAAGCCTAGGCAACGGGAATTGAAAGAAGAAAAACAGATCTACCTCTCAATTAGCTTGAGCAATATTAAGTACCGCAGCGGATTAAATTATTAATTGGCTCTTTTCCCTAACCAAGCTGCTCCTCTAACCCCACTCGAGTCTCCAAAGTGTGCGGGTGCCAATACAGTATTGATATTGGATGAAAAAACAAAATTACGCCATAGTCTTGGGACGATTTGATAGAGATAATCAAAGTTTGACAGACCTCCACCCAGTACGATTATGTCGGGGTCGAGTAGATTGATCACTGTCGCTGTACTTCGTGCCAATTGAGATGCATAGTCCAATAGTGACTGTTTAGCATGTCTATCTCCGTCATTTGCAGCTTGTTCTATTTCAGGGGGGGTGAGGTGTATACCACTTTTAAAATAGTGTGTGAGAGACAATCCCGGTCCACTTAGAAATGTTTCGATACAGGCACTTTTGCCGCAATAACATGAGCGGTTATCAAAATCTTTCTCAGAGGCGTAAGGCATGGGATTATGGCCCCACTCGCCAGCAATTTGATTCGAACCAGTATGTAATTGTTTATTCATGATGATCCCGCCCCCAGTACCGGTTCCAATGATGACACCAAATAGACATTGGAGATCTTTTCCTGCTCCATCCGTAGCTTCGGAAAGCGCAAAGCAGTCTGCGTCGTTGGCGACTACGATGTTTCTACCCAATAGTCTTATTAGATCTTCTTTAAGCGGCTTACCGTTTAGACATTGAGTGTTGGCGTTCTTTATAGTGCCGGTATGGGTATCTAAGCTCCCTGGCGTACCAACGCCAATAGAGGAAATCACATAGCCTTTGGATTCTATCTCCTGCGTAAGCGTGTTGATTGAGCTTAGTATCTGTTGATAATCTGCTGTTGGTGTGGCCATCCTCATTCGTTCTATAGAATTGTCTTGGCTATCGAGTACCACGACTTCTATTTTGGTGCCTCCCAGATCGATTCCTAGGTGCATAGGGTTCCCCCTGGGTTGCTCACCCAATACGATTTATAAGAATTAGCTAATATAAATTATGCCGATAATACAAACTTTTTATGCAATTAGTGGATTAAATTTTGCTATTATATTTCTGAAAACGCTGATTCGGTTAAAAGCGTCTAGATAGAACTAAACCGATAATCTAGCCGATTTATTAGTCGCCCATCCTAGGCCCTTTCGTTAACCTAACTCAGTTGTAGCTTGGGATTGACGAGTCACTTGATTAAATAAAAGAAAAAATAGGGGAAAATTATGAACTTAAAACTATCAGGCTTTTTAGTGGCCGTCCTACTCTATGGTGCAACTTGTTACGCGAGCGGGGAAGATTGTGATGATCCTAAAGCCGTACCCAAGGGGACACCAGATGTCGTAATGGACGGGTTTTTTATTGGCGCAAATACTTGCGCTTATGATCCTGATTTAGTTAGTTCTGATGATGTACCGGTGATTGGTGGCGAATATCAAGATGGTGGTGAGCCGATATTCATGGTAAACGGTGCAAATACTAGTGTGTCAAATAACGACATTAGATTAAAAAGTATTGCCACCGTCAAACACAGACCGGTAATCGGAATCTATAACGCGACCACTGATGCGGTTGGCGAGTTAACTAAATTTGTAGATATTGGCAATCTCGCAGCCAATACCATTCGGCGAGAGGCTTTCAGTCGAGTAATGGAGGGGAGAGAATTTTCGGTTATTGCATTGAGTCAGTCTGGTTTTATGGTGGGCAGAGGATTAACTCTGCTGAAAACGGATTTGTATGAAAGTTTTCCGTTTAGATATTTGTATCGGCAACACCTATTGAATTTGGTAAATGTGGAGACCGTGGGCACCTTAGGCATGTATTACCCGGATGGCCCGAACTATGTTCACTATGTAAATAAGCGAGATCTGTTTCCACTTATTGTTGGCGCAGGTTCGGAGGCATCCAAGCCTGGTCGAGGTGCCGTTATCGCTACTTTTTATTATTACAATGAAGATTGTCAATTTGGCATGGCTCCATTAGAAGAGTACCCAGGAGAAAATGCAGATCTGTCTAAAGACAAGCCACCTGTAGTGGGAGAAGAGGTGCATAGTGTGTGTAGTTATGCGGCATCTGGTATGGATTTCGATTCTTTGCGAACTCATGCGCCTCAATTTGGTACGGTTGAAGTGGAATTAGATCTATCCACTCCTTAAGGCTGAACCTATTTAGGTTAGTTAGATCCTCGATACACTAAAAGGATCGATGAATTATTTCATAGTAAGAATAATATGGTATCGAAAGATCTAGAAAAATATTACCTTTCGTTTGATCTTAATTACTATGATTCTTGCAAGATAATATGTAGCCATATGAAAAAGGGGAGAGTGAATGAACTACAAAATAAAATCATTACTCATTGTGGCATGTCTATCCCTTTTTTTAATAATGTCTTCTTAAAGGAACCTGACGCTTATCTATTTCAAGATTGGGAAGAAGTCACAGGAATATTTTCGGAACAAAACCATGACTTCCAGTTAGTGTTGCCAGACAGATTTAGGCAGTCGAATGACAACGCTAAGCTGCGAAGCGGTATTAAGTATAGTGACGCCATGCCGGCCATGGTATTCGATGCCGATACCACAGAGTTACGTCAACCTGCTATCTACAAAGATCTGCAAATAATGACAGTCAGCACCAAAGCAGAACAAGACGATTTTCGCTCGGTGGCCGGGCCTGCTTTTGATATGCCAGATTATATTTGTGACAGGATAATCACGGAGGATTATTGCCTGGATACCAGGCATCAATTGTTTGTGGGTTACTTGGCAGAACAGCCGGTTGCGACTTCGCTGTTATATGTTAGTGAAGGCGTGGCAGGGATCTACTGGGTGGCAACTGAAGAGGCGTGTAGAGGTCAGGGCTTAGGAGAGGCTTTGACTTATCATGCTTGTCTAGAGGGTTTAAAGTGTGCTGAACGTTTTTGTTCTTTGCAAGCATCGAAAATGGGGGAGCCGGTCTACAGGCGCATGGGGTTTAAACCACTCTATCAATATAATAAGTATCCTTCCAC
>DJFZ01000041.1:32044-52197 GCA_002432655.1 Thiotrichaceae bacterium UBA5859
ACATGAATGAAGGAAATTTGTGCCAAATCTGGTGATGGCAGAAAGTTCCATCATTATTATGAACAGCGAGAGTTTTTATTTTGACTATTTATAATACATGGTCCTATGAAGTAGAAGATGGATTAACATTACGTGGCGTAGATCATCGTTTGAATGGACACCCTACCCTACAGTTTATCCATGGCATAGCGTTCGCTAGCAAAATTTATCTGCCTATGTTGTCACCATTGAACGAGTCATACGGATTGTTTCTACAGGATTTACAGGGTCATGGTGAAAGCGATTTAGGTGATCACTATCCTGGCTGGCAAAAAAGTATCGATAGAATTGCTTTGGTGATGGATGAATACGATCTGCACACTCGTTTAAACCCTATTGTCGGAATGGGCCACAGCTATGGCGCATCATTGCAAATGATATTGGCTGCTCAGCAGCCAGAAAGATTTTCTGCAATGATTTTATTAGATCCAATGATCTTACCTCAGCCTATGTTTGAAATGTTTGAAAATATCGACACCAATCCAATGGTGGATAGGATCAAGAAAAAAACCGCACGATGGAATTCACGAGAAGAGGCACAAAGTTATTTGTGTTCCAAAACCGCCTTTAAGAATTGGCACGATGATGCCATCAATGCATTTATAGATCATGCGATGGTAGTGAAGCAAGATTCATATCATCTGCGTTGTCCTCCGGAATTTGAAGTAGAAGTGTTAACCAAACCGTTGGTGACACTTTGGGACGCGATCCCTCAGATCAAAACACCTACTATTATTTTGCATAGTGACGAGCCGGTATCTCCCATTCGGCAGACATGTCAGCAAGTTGCTGAGATGAATCCGAATATAGAAAGTATCCCCATGCCTGGCAGCCACAACTTTATGTTGGAGTACCCTAAAGAAACCTGTGAACAGATTATCTTTTCCTTAGATAAGTTAGGCGTGTAGTATTATCCAATTAAACATTAAGTTGTGTGGTATGACGACCAGTAAATGGTTGAACGTAGGAATATAAATAAATCGGTCTAATGACCAATTTAAATAACTCACATAATACGATCACACTATAAGAATTGAGTCCGCATTATCATAAATAACATTTATAGAAAACTTCAGTAGCGCTACCTGCACGCAAGAGGTTTCTTGCGTTTATAAATACCAAGGAGATAAAATCACCACAACCAGATCCGTCAACTAGGAAGACTATAGCGTATGCAGCGGTATTTCCTAATCCATCTGTTGGCCTTTTTGTTCTTGGTTTTCTCTCCTCGCCTGTATACAGAAGAGATAGACTTACAACAGTTATTAGAATTGTCTGTATCAGATTTAACAGATATCTATATATCTGTCGCTTCTAAACGAGAAGAGTTGATTCATGCCGCGCCTGGAGTCATTACCGTACTCTCAGCTGATCAACTACAGCAGTACGGTGTACGAAATCTATTTGATATGTTGGATATGATTCCCAATACTCTCGGCCTAAGCTCAGCGGTGATGCGTGATAATTTAAGTTCCACTCGAGCACAGCAAGCGGTAGCACAAGATAGACATACATTAATTTTGATAAATGGCCGTCCTTTTGTAGACGCGTTTTATGGTGGTCGCTCTCAACCATTGTATACCAGCTTTCCTATAAGTGAAGTGAAGCAGATCGAAGTTGTTCGCGGACCGGGTTCGGTACTATATGGATCCAATGCAATGTCCACGATAATAAATATAGTGACTAAGGATACCGCATCTGATTCAGAGATAGCATTGACCGCGGGTTCATTCAATACTTTCACTTTAGAAGCAAGTCATAGTGGTCATTATTTGAATAGTGAGAATCATCTGGGTCTCTATATCAATGATAGTGAGGGATGGGAGTACGCCGCAGTAGATGCATCTAACACTTTTCATGAAGAAAATTATGGCTATCAAAATAAAGGGGCTTGGCTTGAGATAAATAGACAAAAATTTTCGCTTGCACTATTTCATGTTTGGTTGAAATCAGAGCGATTAGGTGCTAGACCATTGTGGCCATCGGAGGTAACACATTTACACCGATTGTTCTTAGATATTGGATATCAGCAGTATATCAATGATTGGGAAATCAACTCCCATGTGACCATTAATGAGACTGATGGTAAGTTGCCCACAGTTGACGACCGACATGTGACAGTTGAACTGGATGCGAAGCGGTCTTTTTTAGAAAGAATGAATCTGTATTTCAAACTGTCGCACATTTTGTTAGAAGCCGATGATCGAGTGTCTAATCCGCACCAAAATAATATCGACTCATACTCCAATACATTTGCTATGCAGCTAGACTATCAGTTCACCGATCCATACAAGCTGGTAATTGGCGTACAGGCCAATGATCCGGAAATGACAGAACTGGATTATTCTGGAAGAGTGGGAATCATCGGCGCATACGACAGTGGATGGGGTTGGAAACTGCTATACGGCGAGGCATTTAGATCACCATATCTCCTAGAGCTTTTTGCACAAATTCAATATGTCGCTATAGGAAATCCTAACCTAGAACCGGAAGAAATCTACAGTTGGGATTGGCAAATATTCTATCGGCAGGAGAAAAGCTTTTATTCAGTAACTCTATACAAATCTGATCAAGAAAATACTATATATATCGATCCATCAACTCGTATCTTTCAAAATGTAACCAGTTTAGAATTTAGCGGGATCGAAATAGAATGGCAGCAAATCGTATTACCAAGGCTGGTATTCGAAGGTTCGATTAGTGTACAACAAAATGAAAATGAGTCAGGAGTTAAAGATTTACAATTGGTGCCAAATGAAATGGCGAAGTTCGGTGTACGCTATACATCTTTAACGGGCGCAAGTATCGGCATATTTGATGTCTATACTAATGCGCCTACTGCTCGAGAAAAACTATTTCCCACTACATTAATAGTTAATTCTGAACCAAAAGCAATACATGATCTCAGTATCTCTGTAAAAATGCCTATAAAGCATGCGGCTTTATCCTCCGCGAAAGCAGAATCATTTTTACAATTCAATGCAGAGAATATATTAGAATCCGAAGCAATCACTTTTCCTGATTTAGTTTTTCCCACCGTAAATGCACTACCGTTTAGATCAGGCCGAGCATTTTATCTTAAACTGAATAGTCACTTTTAATTGGGGTCTGCAAACGCCTGTTGCGGTTTTCGTTCAGGCTAACGAATAGACCATGATCGTTCAATCAAATTGCGCGCTGGGCGTGGATTGGGATAGTGCCAATTCCTCATCATTCATTTCTATCTGAATATCTGCAAATAGTGGCGTACTCAAGTAGCGTTCACCAGTATCAGGTAGCATGCATAGTATCCGTGAACCAGACGGGGCTTTTTCCGCTACCTGTAGCGCACCCGAAAAAGTTGCGCCAGCGGAGATGCCGACAAAGATACCTTCTTGTTGCGCGAGTTCTCGAGAGCATTTCATGGCTTCTTCGCCGCCAATTTGTAATAGGTTATCTATTCCATCTACATCAACCGTGTCTTGGGTTAATTTAGATATAAAGTCTGGTGTCCAACCTTGCATGGGATGAGGTTTGAAGCCGGGATGACTTTCAGCAGGAGAGCCATCGTCATTCTGTTTCTGTTTAATACCTGAACTGAGCAGGTGGGCAAGTTGTGGTTCACAGACAACTACTTTGGTATGGGGACTGTTTGCTTTTAGTACCCGCGATACACCTTTTAGGGTACCACCCGTGCCATACCCAGTGACCCAGTAGTCCAAAGATTCTTCAGCAAAATCCGCCAGTATCTCTTGAGCGGTTGTGGCGGAGTGGAAATCGGCATTGGCCTCATTTTCGAATTGACGGGTTAAAAACCAGCCATTTTTCTCCGCCAACTCCTTCGCCTTTTGAACCATTCCACTGCCTTTTAGTGGTGCAGGAGTCAGTACCACTTTTGCGCCCAAAAAACGCATTAACTTGCGTCTTTCAACACTAAAGCTTTCTGCCATGGTCACTACGAGGGGGTAACCCTTTTGCGCACAAACCATCGCTAGACCAATGCCAGTATTGCCACTGGTGGCTTCAATCACGGTTTGTCCTGGAGTTAATACACCAGTTTCTTCCGCGTCTTCAATGATTCCCAGTGCCAAGCGATCTTTAACCGAGCCCATCGGATTAAAAGCCTCAATTTTGACAAACAACTCTACATGCTTCGGTGCCAACTTGTTAATTCTCACAACTGGGGTATTGCCTACCGTACCTAGAATGTTCTCATGGCGACTCATTATTCTCTCCCTATTGGTATTGTATTTACCGTTTAACGTAAAGTGTCTGTGGACTAATCAGGTGACAAGTCTTTTACCAGGGTAATATTTCTCCTCTGTAGTTCCAGAAGGTGCCGGAATTACTAAGATTCAAATTTTCGATACATTGGATTAATCCTTGTGCGGATTCCGCTGGCTCTATGTTGCCTTGACCACCTGTCATTCCTGTTCTGACAAAACCTGGATGCAAGATGGCTACTGAGATTTTCTTAGATCTTAAATCGATCGATAGCGATTTGCCTGCGGCATTCAGCGCGGCTTTGGACATTCTATAACCGTAGTAACCGCCCGAGCTGTTGTCGCCAATGCTGCCCATCTGGCTGGTCACCAAAGCGATTTTTGCACCAGTGCAGAGCACTGTCTGGAAATGTTTGAGCAATACGAGTGGCGCCAGGGCATTAACTTGCCACTGTTTGTTGATGTTATCTAGGTTTAGATTATCTATAGTTTCATGTTCAAAAATACCAGCATTGTTAATAAAAATATCAATTTTACTGTTAGCCAGTTGATTCCGAGCTTCAACAATATTGTGCTCCAGCGACACATCGATATTTTCTATGACGTTTACGTCCAGTTTGTTCAGTGCGGCAGATGACTTTCGACACAATACAGTGACCTCATCCTTATTGGTATAGAAAGCGCGCGCAAGTTCCAATCCAATGCCTTTATTACCCCCTGTAATGACTACCTGTCTAGACATGAGTAACCCCTATTCTAGGAAGAACCGTTTATTGTACTAGACTTCTTTCTCCATAGTATATTACGGTTGTCCGATTCTTTCGAAATCACTCAGATATATTGAGGTATTCAAGATAATTAGCTACGACCAATCAAAACGTTGGCCAATGAGTGAAAAAAGCGATTCATTGTAAGGACGATAAAATTCACTCAGTTTTTCTAATGTTTCAGGCTTTGGGCGAGGTAGTTGAAGTGGGTTTTCATTTAATCTGCTTTCCGGTAGAGGCTCAGTGGGCAGGCCAAGAAAGTTTTGTATTTTTTCTAGGGTGTCCTTTGGTGAGTTTATATAATCCTCCGACGTTAACACAATGACCTGATCTGGGCCAAATGTATCCATCCAAATCTGTACCGCTTTAGTATAAATTCCGGTCTGCAACATCGGTACACCGCACACGCCATCCATTGGACTTTGTGGAAATAGATCAAGAGCCAATTTAACGTATTCGTCGAAACTCTCATAGTAAGGTAAGTTTCTGATTAATGGACCACCCAATAAGATATCCCATTTCCAGTGACTATAAGCGCGTGTAACAGGATCACGCAATAACAGAATGATTTTGGCGTCTGGCCTCTTTTCATGATAATTGTGGATTAAGCGATACCAATTCATGAATGGTTCGAAGAACCCACATAGCGCCATGCCTTCCCTATCAGCATGAGCCTTTACCTCTTTTTGGGTGGGATAGTAAATTCTCCACAGTTCAGTATTGGCGCCACACAGGGTGAATTCTTTGGCCAGAGGTGGCATCACACACCGATGGGAATTAATACTTAAAGTGATGGCACTACTACAACTCTTGATCGGGCCGGTGAGTGCGAAGTCTGGCAATACACGAGATTTTCGAGTGAGGAATCGCCATGTTTGTCGCCATTTCGGTGTTCCACCAAAATAATGGGGCAGGAACTGGTATTCGAAATAGCCGCCTACGGCTTTGGGTACTTTTAGCAGAGGTTTTTCACTATGCATCATCATGCGTAAATCAGTGGTTAATTCGTACGATCGAGTCATTCTCGGATCGATCCGAGGCGATTCATTTTTATCTTTCACTTCGCATTAGTCCTTAAAGGTAATATTTAGCATTGTTATTGTTATCGATGAGTCATTATTCTTGTGCTAACTTTCATTCTAACTGATGCTGTATGGCCTCGCCCCATGGTCAGAGTATTTTTATTTGGCAGACAAAGGCAATAAATTAGTCTAAAAGCAAACGCCAGACACTATATTGAATATTCTGATAAATTACCGGTACTTTGCAACCTGAAATCGATGTCAGAATATTCTGTATATGTAGAATCTATTTTTCCCTGGCGCTGATTTGTAGTTAGACGCATAACTAAGGCGCCTCTGGCGCGCACACCTTTATTGACCCAATGCCTAGAGCAGTGGCATCCGATGTAAATCTTATTGGGATATTCTGAGAAATAGCGCCACGGGACTGGGATCGGAATAGGATGTACCACATTGGTGTGCGATCTAATTATCTCTCCATGTGTTGCTTGGGATCTTGCTCCATACCTAGCAAATTAATGAGGTGGGGGAGATCCAACTCTTTTTCACTATCAATTTGGTGGAGATGTTGCCGTTCTTCTTGGGTGAAAGGATCCTGTGATTGTATTTGGGAATACAGCACTGAAATATCCGCTTCAGAGGCGTCTCGTTGGCTCAATGCACGCTGTCTGATTCTCCGTTCAAGCGTAGCTTGTTCAGCATAGCAGTAAAGTATATGTATTGGACACTCTAGTTTGTTGGCAAGCTGTATAAAGTCATCTCGTTGAGGTTGTCGTATGAAAGTCGCATCAACAATACAGCTATAACCAGCATGAACTATCGCAGTGACGAGTGTTTGTAAATGAGCAAAAGTATCTTCAGTCGCCGCCTCAGAATAGATATCGATATGCGTCATTTTTGAACTGGAGTCTAACGCGCTTAGATTATATAGACGTTTTCGTTCAACGTCTGAGCGTATTCGTATGGCACCAGAATGATAGGCTAGCTGTGCAGCAATAGTGGATTTGCCGGATCCAGATAATCCTGACATAAGAATCATCACGGGTAGGGAAGAGTCAAAATAGCTTTCTGCCAAATCCAAATAAGATTTAAATTTATGGTACAGCTCAGAGCGCGATGAGGGTGGTGATTGGGACTGGTTGGCTTGAATGAGATGCACTTTCGCACGCACCAGTGCTAAATATATTTGATAAAAACGCAATAGGTGAAGCCCGTTGTAATCCCCGGTCAACTCCAAATACTGATTGAGCAATCGATTTGCCTGAGTGGTACGCTGACGAAAATCGAGATCCATTAGCGTGAAAGCGATATCACATATGATGTCAATGTAGCGAAACTCTTCATTAAACTCAATGCAATCAAATAGTGTCACTTCTCCACCAATATTGGCGATGTTACCTAGATGCAAATCCCCGTGACAGTCTCTAATGAAGCCACCTTTCTGTCGTTCTTTTAGAATCGGTATTAGCTTCGAAAATTGTGTGTGTGTGTTTGATTCGATGCGACGCAATTGATCTGACTCACGTGCTAAGTATTCTAACTCTTGAATTTCCTCTAGGTTAGAGAAGACCGAATGTTTAACCGACTCGATAGAGTCAGAGAGGGGCTCAATCGCGTTGAGAGAAAGATGAAAATGAGCAATTTTTTCTGCCATTTGATCGATGATGTCATCGCTCAATCTGTTTTGATTACATAAGTTTGACAAAAGCGCCGCCTGAGAAAATTGGCGCATCTTCACGGCGAAGTCCACAATTGGTCCGTTACCATTGACCGTGAGTACATCATTCACTTGATTGATTGTTACGACTTCTAGATAGATTTTAGGTGCAAATCGCCGATTGAGTCTTAGCTCCTCTTCACAAAAATGTTTTCTTAAAGTGAGAGTGGAAAAATCTACGAAGCCCAATGTCACTGGTTTCTTAACCTTATAGGCAAATTCGCCAGTTAAAAATATCCAAGAGATATGTGTTTCCAGGCATTGTATATTATGAGTGTCGTGTGAATAGGCGTTTGCCGAGCAGAGAAAATCTTTAATCCGGCTTGATACTAGTGATTTATTTTCTTTAAGAGTCATGAAACAGTACGATTAGGCTCATTGCTGCTGAAAACGATAGTGGTGTCTTGAAGCCTATTCTAAAATATCTCCGGCGGTATGGAAACGAATTGAACAATTGGCAACTGTTACTGAGAAAATCATCTAGATATTGACATCGCTAGTAGAAGGCATTGACAAGCGACTCACGTCGGCAGGAGAAGAGATTAGTTTTCTCCGAGAATTGGCTGAAGAACGTCTGCTTGGTTCTCAAATCATTTCATGAGTATTCAGGTGGATCGAATAGGAAGTATAGGCATGAATGCTAGCTCCGTACAGGCAATCGGGTGAGTAGAGGCCGTGTGGCACACTAATGGGAGCGAATTGGCCTAACTGTCTTGCGTAAATTTGTGTTGCTGTTAAGTCAGTGCTGAGTAGCTAGAAGTACTTGCTAGCTACCGGCTTTCAGAATTGGAGCCACCATGTTAACACGCTGTAGAACTGCGGCAGAACTAGAGATGTCTTTCTACCCCAGGGGTATATGGCTTCTTAGTTGTATGTATTGAGCTGTAGATTTCTGAACCAACTAGACAGATGATTCTTGCTGGTGCTACGGGCTCTCCTACGGTATCTTAGCCAAAGAGGCAAACCAAGGGCTGGAAACAAGAAAATGGCAACAAATAAAAAGACGGTGTTGATTACAGGTGCATCTGCGGGCATTGGAGCAGCCTTTGCAGATGTATTTGCTAGAAATCAGTGGGATTTGGTGTTAACGGCGAGAAGGGAAGATAGACTAAAGGATTTGGCTGACAAACTCCGTACACAATATGGTTGTGATGTAGAAACCATACAGGCAGATCTCGCGAAACCGGAAGCACCTCAACACATCTTCGATCAACTACAAGCAAACAATACTAAGCTACAAGGATTGGTGAATAATGCAGGTTATGGTGTACCTGGTTATTACACAGGTACGCCCTGGCAACAGCAGCAGGATTTTATTCAAGTACTAGTGACGGCAGTAGCCCATTTATGTCATCTATTTTTACCGCACATGGTAGAGCAGGGCTATGGTCGTATCATTAACGTCTCCTCCATAAATGGTTTATTACCTTGTTCGCCCGGCCAAACACTGTATTCGGGTGCCAAATCTTTTGTGGTGGGCTTATCCCAAACATTGCATGCTGAGGCAGGAAAGCATGGCGTACATGTAAATGCTCTTTGTCCTGGACTCACCTACACGGAATTTCATGATGTCACCGGCACACGAGAAATGGTTAATCGAGTGCCGAAAAGTCAATGGAGTACTGCCGAGGAAGTAGCGGCGCAGGGTTACCAGGCGGTGATGCGTGGAGATCTCTTGTGCGTACCAGGCCGTTCATCAAAGGTGGCGGCATTGGCTGCCAAGTTTTTACCCAATTCATTAATGGTAAAAATGATGACGGAGCAGTCCAAAAAAATTCGTCGTTCAGATTAGTATTGTCGCCAGGCAGTACTGCCAATGGACAGTAGTTAAATCATCAGCGGTTTAATATTTAGTATAGGCTGTAGCATAAGCGCTGTTCGTCTTGTGCGAAAAGAATTTCCCAGAATATCTCCCTCAAGATGGGCAAACCTTTTTACAAGGTTTACTTAGTCATTCTCAATAGGTGATTATTCTTTTATGGGTAGGTGGCTTCCCGAGTCGCAGCTTGATTTACTCAAAAAATGAAGATAGCAAGTGGGAAGCCAACGCCGCGAGAAGAAAAAAAGTATATTTTTAACGCACCATTATAAATGGTGATACTGATTGTTGTCCGACTAAAACATCAACCGGCCGCGCTAGTTGCAGGAAGATCTTGTACTTGAGGATAGAGTGTGGTCTCGTATTCATTTAATTTAAACTGTTTGATGCCGTGGCAATATTCTGTAGCGAAGCCTGGATAGAGCGCATGGTTGCTGCCGTCAGCATTCAAATACCAGCTCACGCAACTGCCACCCGTCCAAACCGTATGTTTCATGCGTTTTTGGATATTTCGGTTGTATTCATCCATCACATCTTGTCGCACATCTACATATTTTAAATTTTGTGTTTTGAGGGTCTGGATCCCTCCCATAATGTAATTTATTTGCGCTTCAGTATAGATTAACACAGAGGTGTGACCGGGTCCGGTGTTCGGCCCCATAATGCTAAACCAGTTTGGGTAGCCGGCTATGGAAACACCCTTATATGCGTAAGCGCCATCTACTGACCACTCATCATTGAGAGAGCGCTGGTCACGCCCCTGGATCTCAAAGGGTGACGCCGCTAGGCTTAAGTCAAATCCTGTTGCCAATACAATGCAATCTAAGGCGTGATGCACGCCATCTTTGGTAACAATACCATCTTCGGTGATGCGTTCGATAGGCGAGGTAATGAGCGCGACATTCTCCTGAGTGAGTGCCGGATAATAATCGTCAGAGACGATCATGCGCTTACAACCAAACTGAAAATGGGGTGTGAGTTTTTGTCGTAGTTCTGGATCCTCAACATGCTTGGTTAAATTTCGATAAGCCAGTGCTTCGAATGGTTTGGATAGCCACTTCGAATCCAGGATGAGAAAAGGTGCCAAAGACTCACTGCCCCAATAGAGTACGCCACGAATAGCGCTCTGCACTTTGGGGTACTTGGCTAAAAAGGATTTAAATTTCTGACTGATGGTGAAATCGTGTCGAGGCATGATCCAAGCAGGGGTGCGTTGGAAGACATCGAGATGTGCGACATCGGGCTGAATGCTGGGGATCACTTGTACCGCGCTGCACCCAGTGCCAATCACCGCTACGCGTTTGTTTCCATAATCGTAGTCGTTATTCCAGCGTGCCGTATGAAACATTTCACCTTTGAAGTCGTTGATGCCTGTAATATCAGGCAGGGCAGGATCGGTGAGTCCGCCCACGGCGGTGATCACTACTCGTGCTTGATGGATTTCACCAGACTCAGTGGTGAGGTTCCAGATCCCTTCTTCATCATTGAATTCTGCTTTTACTACGGCGGTATTAAAGCGAATATGAGATCTCAGTTGGTGTTTGGCCACGCAGTCCAGTAGGTATTGTTGGATCTCCTGTTGCTGACCGAAGATGTTGCTCCAATTCGGATTGGGTTCAAAGGAAAATGAATACACATAGGAGGGTACATCACAGGCACAACCGGGATAGGTGTTGTCCCGCCAAGTGCCGCCTACTTCGTCGGCACGCTCAAAGATAGTAAAGCTATGGATGCCGGCTTCTCTTAATTTAATGCCCATACCGATACCGCCAAATCCGCAGCCGATAATCACGATTGGGAACTCTTCGGAGGTGTGTTGTTTAATGTGATGTATGTTGCTCATTGTGCCATTCCAAACTCAGCTTGTTTTGATTTGATACCTGTCATTGACATTATTATAAGATGTTACATAACATTTAATGACTAACATCAAATATTTTTAACATCAAAAAATAATTACTTGGCATAAGAGAAATTAATCTTGGTCTTATATGTCATTCAATTCAGCAGTTATTTCTACTATTTTGCCTCCAGTTTGGTGCTGGAACGAAGGCACAGAGGATGATTTAAAGATCAAGCATGAAGAACACAGCTCAACCACAGAGTGTGCAGGAAATAAGTGGATTGATGAGTGGGATAGGGGGGGCAGTTGGCTAGCGGATTTATAAATAAAAAAACCCGCTCGCAAGAGAGCGGGTTTTGGATAGCCTAACGATAAGTTAATCGAGTTAGATTTGACTGAATTTGGCAAATCGTTCTATATGGTACTCGGTACTGCCAAACAGTCGGCAAAAGAGCGTGAGTCGTCGAAAGTAGTGGCCAATATCTAACTCTTCTGTCATGCCAATGCCACCATGTAGCTGCACTGCTTGTTGGGAGACAAAGCGAGCATGTTTGCCGATATGAGCCTTTGCCGCAGAGACGGCTTTTTTTCGTTCGATGGCATCGTCTACATTAATTTTCATGCTGACCATATAGGCCATGGAGCGGCTGGATTCTACGGCAGTGAACATATCGACCACTCGATGTTGAAGCACCTGGAACGAGCCAATGGCAACATCGAACTGTTTCCGGGTTTTTACATATTCTAAGGTCTTCTTGAAGCAAGCTTCCATGGCACCGAGGGCGTCGGCACACAGGGCGGCGGTAGCACGATCAATTACATCCTCTAATATAGTTAAACCCTGATCTAGTTCACCAATTAATGCATCTTTAGAAACGGAGACATTTTCCAAGAGAATGTTGGCCCCTTGAGATCCATCTGCCAGAGCATAATCAGTGCAGGTGACACCCGGTGCGCTTTTGTTTATTAGAAATAAAGAGATCCCCGAGGTATCGGTTCGATTACCACTGGTGCGTACAGAGAGAATCAACTTATCGGCCCAAGGTGCGCCTAGTGCAACCACTTTCGTGCCGTTGATCACATAGTCATCGCCGGACTTTTCTGCACTGGTGGCCACATCCGCTAGATTATAGCGGGACTGCTCTTCGACAAATGCCAATGAGAGCAGTAAGTTTCCTTCGATGATTTTAGGTAGTAGCTCTTCTTTTTGCGTGCTGTTACCTGCTTGTTGAATTAAAGACGCGCACATCACCACTGTGGAGAGGAAAGGCTCAATTACCATCGCCGAGCCTAGTGCTTCGGTGATGATCATGGTTTCAATCATGCTGCCGCCGTAGCCTCCCACTTCTTCAGGCAAGGCTATCCCCAACCATCCGAAGTCGGCAAACTGTTGCCATGTTTCTCGGCTCATGCCCTCATCGCTGGAAATAATTTTATTGCGGGCATCAAATGTATAATCTTTGGCGATAAATTTTTCTGCCGCTTCTTTAATGATTCTTTGCTCGTCAGAGAGAGAAAAATCCACTGTGATACCTCCTAACTTAACCCCAGGATCATCTTTGTGATGACGTTTTTTTGAATTTCGTGACTGCCGCCGTAGATGGTGGAAGCCCGCAAAAAGTTATAGCGTGCCAGTGACTGCTTAAACTCTGGTGGGCCCATTGCAGACTCCGTATTGAATGGCGCTGCTTGGTACGCGGCCAAATCCACCATGAGTTCTGAAAGGGCTTGTTGAATTTCGGTGCCGTTAATTTTCAGAATAGAGGATTCTGCCCCTGGACCTTTTCCTGCTGCTGTCGCTGCCAAGGTGCGGAAATTTGTATATTCCAATGCCAGTAAGTCAATTTCAGTCTCGGCAATTTTTAACTCTAAACTTTCGTGCTGACTGAGGGGGCGATCATTGGCTATGGTTTTCGCTGCCATCTCTTTGATGCCTTGCAACGTGACCTTTGAGTCGGCGACACCCGCAATGGTGGTGCGCTCATGGGTGAGCAAGTATTTGGCCACCGTCCAGCCTTGGCCCTCTTGGCCCACCAAATTTTCTTTAGGGACGCGTACGTCGTCAAAAAAGACTTCATTGAGATGATGCTCGCCATCGATACTGACGATGGGGCGCACAGTGATTCCAGGTGCATCCATGGGAATCAAAACAAAGGAGATGCCCGCCTGCTTTTTCACTTCTTTGTTGGTGCGCACGAGACAAAAACACCAGTTCGCATAATGCGCATAGGTGGTCCAAATTTTCGCGCCATTGATCACATATTCGTCACCGTCTGCCACCATTTCTGTTTTTAAACTGGCTAAATCAGAGCCAGCACCGGGCTCTGAATAGCCCTGACACCACCAATCTTCGCAGCTTAAAATGCGTGGCAAATAGCGATCTTTTTGTTCTTGGGTGCCGAACGCTTGCAGTACTGGTCCAAGCATCACAATGCCCATGGAGATCCCCACCGGTGCGCCAGCACGCGCGCGCTCCATATCAAATATATAGCGTTGGGTGGGGGTCCAGCCCGGGCCACCGTACTCCTCTGGCCAGGTAATAGCCAGCCAGCCTTTTTCGTTCAACTTCTTTTGCCAACCGACGATCTCTTCTTTGCTGAGAGAGAGTCCTACGCGATTCTTTTCTTTCAGATCAGCAGGCAGATTATCCGTAAACCACTGACGAACCTGTTGCTGAAATTCTAGCTCTTCTTTGGAAAAATCTATGTTCATAGTCACCTCGCTAAACTGTCATCTGAACACTTATTCAAATGGAGAGGCAGTATATCACCAGCGGTCTGGCGAGACCTCCAAAAAAAAAGCCAATCTGCAAGATTGGCTTAAAAGGGTAGTGGATGGAGAAGCTTATTGGAATAATTTAGGAAACTTCAGTAGTTGGGTTTCGCCGTTGGAATCGTCAACGCCGTCATTGTCGTTTACAACAATGGCTGTGCCATTCGGGCTGATGGCTAGGCCTTCGATTTTTTCCAGAACCTGCCCGCCCAAACTGTGTAAATCGGGCATGAGATTGCGCACAAGGGTTTTAGTCACAACAGGGAAACTAGGCGTGGTGCCCAGCGCAGGATCCGCCAGGGGCGTCAAGCCAGCTACAGAGAATTCATAAATGCGCTTTATGACTGCATCAGGGCCGCCTTGATTGTCACGCTCTATCACCGCGAAGCGATCATTGCCCAGTGCTGCGATTTCCGATAGACCAACCCAGCCACCGTTGGCGGATAAGGGGGCTTCAATAGGATAGTAAAAGAAACGCCACTGCTGGCTTTGTGTGTTGTACTGACCAATGCGCACCAAACCATCGGGATCCTCTGCCCACTGCCGTTGGAAAGCGACAAAGATATGTTCAGTGGCGCCGGCCTCAACCACAGTGACTCCCTCTAATCCGAATCGAACCTGGCGAGCATTGGTGGACTCCGGCAAGGAGATCACTTTTTCAATCACTCCACTAGCACTGGCTTTGATGAGTAGGTTTAAGGTTTCAAAAGGACGATCGACGTCACCTACAGTGCCTCTTCCCTCTGAGACCAACCAAAAATGTCCAGCCGTTGTGGTAGCGATGCCTTCTAGATCCAAGTTCACACTACCATCCCCATTCACCAAACTGGCATCGACGGTAGCCAGCTTGCCCATGCTGTCCAAGAGTTGCAGCTCATCGATGATGCGCACTGGATGACCATTTTCCATGGTGAAAATACGACTCCTCTTGTAGAAGCTGTCGTGGATACTGTAACCCACCTTCGGATTTTGTTTGTCGATGGCCAGGCCGGATAATGCACCCCAGGGGATGGGTGTGCCATCTGCGCGGTGTGTAGAGGCGATGGTGGGATAGCTTGGATGTTGGCGGTAGAATTGTTTATAGATAGTGAGTACAGAACGGAATTTGTCGCCACGGTCATCTTTTTCAGATGCCACGACCAAAAGATTGCGTCGTGGGATTGGCAATAAGCCTTCCGGTCCGACTCCGGTAGGCAGCACTTGTTTAAATTGCGGTTGCTTCTGTTTGCCCACTAACTCGTAAACAAAAGTGAGGTTGGCCCGCTCTGATCCCACAAACAGTAGCGCCTCTTTGCCATACCTTGCATAGGCGACGTTCTCCGGTTCGTTGCCTTTGTTTTCTGAGCGATCTTCCGGATAATGACCTACTCGGGCGGCGGCGTGATCCATACTTTCTGCCGAAGTAAATTTAATCTCTCCGGCAGTATTGAAAAGAGTAAATCCACGTGAGCCACCAAATAGATCACCCTCGTCAGCAGTGGCGAATAACCAAGGGTTGATCCAGGTCACACCATCGGGTTCGCGAGGTATTTCGCTAAGTCCACTATTTAGTTCAATCAAATCGTTTTCGTTAGTGTCAATCTGGGTTAGCTCTACTATACCCGCACTAAAATCCCCAGTGATCTGACCCTTTTTAAGGTCAACCAATATAATATGATTGTTCTCTTGTAGGGTGACCACCGCTTCGTTCTTTTTATTGATGCTGACATACTCTGGCTCTGCATCATCAGGGAATAAGTCTGCCACACCACTAAAATCCACCTGGCGTTGGCTCCAGTTCGTTGGTGGGCCAATTAAATCTAAAATAGTGAGATATCCAGCAGGTGCTTGAGGTGGTTCACCGTTGCCTAAATCTTCATCGCGTTCATTCTCAACGGCAATGGCGGCATATTTTTGATTGGGACTCACGGCAATACTATCCGGTTGCCCACCTATTCTGTGAGTAGCCACGACCTTTTTTGTACGAATGTTGATGACTACTAACTCACCACTGGTGTTGACGAAGTTAGCAGAGGTATTGACAGCCACTAACGCATATTTCCCGGCGACTGCCACAGAGGTGGGTTCACCATTCAGATCGACGGTACCGGCAGCTTGAGGCTGATAGGGGTTATGAATATTGACAAAACCGGCCTTCTCAGTTTCGGAGTCGGTATAAATCAGGGTCTTGCCGTCGTCACTCACCGCGACGATCTCGGCCACGGTTTCCAGATCTATATCTGTATTCAAAAATACGGGGAAAGAGCTGATACGTTCGAAATAGTGATCATGTTTTACATCGAACGCCTGTGCACTTTGGCCGCATAAAATAAGAGCGATTGAGGTTGCCTGTAAGGATCGTTTTCTGTTGAGAAATTTCCGCTGAGGCATTTTGCATTCTCCAACTAAGCGTTCGTGAATGACACAAAAATATCAATTACGTGCAGTGCACTATAGGGTACTTATGTGACTGATTGATGAATTGGCGGTTCGTTAAAAAGGCACTGTTCCGATCAACAGCATTGGCTTGCAGTTTCTGCCAAATATCTATTTGAGAAACCCGCATTGAGCCAGAGATTTCGCTCGCCTCACCGTAGAAAGCAGTAGTGATAAAAACTAACCACAGATACTTTCGAAGATCTGATCTAGGGCGCAGAAGATCGTTGTGTGTCAACTGCATTTAACCGTGAAGTTTTTAATGGCCAGTGTTGGGTTTTTAGTGAGTGTTGAGTTGGTGCAAGAACACGACCAACCCCATATAGATTTTATGATATGTATCAAATTAACAACAAATTTCTGCGTCAATTAATCGATATAATCTTTAATAAAGAATTATAACTAATTGATTTTAAGATAATGTTCAAAAATTGCCTATATTAATTTGTCATGATTACAACAAGTTTAAAAAATGTTGCATTTATGTCTAAATAAAGGGATGATAATTCCATTCTTGCCCGGCAATGGTGTCGGTGTGAGTGAGATGTCCCGACGACATAGCTTGGAGATGTAAAAATGGAAAAGAAATTACTCAGTCTGGCAGTGGCAGCAGCAGTTGCCTCCCCCCTCAGTGTAATGGCCGATGTACCAGAAGTGAGCGGATTTATTGATGTGATTTACACCGCCACAGATGAGGCATCCGATCCTGTCACAGGCACTAACCCGACAGAAGGAAAATTTACTGTAGATGGTGAAGTGGATTTCGTTGGCCAGCTCAATGAGCGTGCAGCAGTGCGAGTTGATGTCGATGTGATGGATACGCTTGGTAGTGGCTCTTCTGCCAGTTTAGAGCAAGCTCGATTTGATTGGAGTTTGACCGATGGAATCACTCTTATTGGTGGACTCTTTAATAATCCCGTAGGTTGGGAAGGGCATGACGCGCCGGATCTCTATCAAACCACCCATGGTTTGATCTGGAATACGCTTGATGCACAGACAAATGAGGGGGGTAACAACCTCATCGGTTTGGCGATTGCAGCGGACTTAGAGCTTGTTTCCGTGATTGTGGCATTAACCGATGATATTGGTGGTGTGGACGAAGAAAATAGTTTTGCGTTGGTCTTGGGTGCGAATCCCGTCGAGAGTGTTGAAGTGGAATTGGGCTATGTGACTCAGGACAATGACAGCGGTACTTGTACCAGTATAGCCGACTTAAGTACCTGTGGAATGGGCAATCATCTGAATCTAAATGCCACGGTCACTCAGGAAGTCGCTGGATTAGGACTAACCGGAGCGGTGGAAATTCAGATGCCAGATGAAATAGTAGACCAAGCCTATATGTTGATGGCGAATGCCACGGTGGGTGATACGGGCTTTGGCGGTACGCTACGCCTAGAGGAAGTCTCTTTCGATGTTGCCGGTGTGGATGATTTGGAGAGAACCACTTTGGCGGGTACATATGAAGCTCAAGACAATCTGTTTTTCCTATTGGAATGGAGCAATACGGATAATGGCACCGAAGATTTCGATTTGGTGACTTTTGAAGTAGTTGGCCTGTTTTAAATGATTTCACCATCTTAGTGTCCTGACTGCGAAGGTTAGACACTGCACCTTGAAGCCGCTCAATCCCCAGAGCGGCTTTTTTTATGATAAATCTAACTGTGAACTACCTGATACCACCATTGAATGTAGACCCTGGGCCAGTGTCGCTCTGTTCGACGCCGTACAATGCCGTAGGTCTAGACTGACCGTGCGAGTGAGCTAGAAGGTTTCATATCCACCAGATCTCAGGGTTAGGCGCGCTAGCCGAAAATTGTCGAAGCTCTCAAAAATTGCGATTTAGGTCCCCGCAATTTAAAAGAATTCTATTCAGCAGCCGACAACAGATCAGGAATTCTGCAAACTATTCGAACTAGAAGTGACACAATGACCACAAAGCTAGAGGCGACTCAGTCTAAATCCCATGCTAAGTTTCGCAGCGAACTCAATATCTTATTGATCAGCAAATCTTCTGAGGATGCGAAATGGTTGCGTAGCCAACTTAAAGAAGCGGGACTGCGATTCGATATGACCAAAGCCATCGATTTAAAAATGGCTATGGAACTTATCTCTCTCAAGGAGTTCGATTTGGCGGTGGCCGATTTAAATACTGAGAGTGCTCCTGGCATTAAGATTGTGCAAGAAATTAAAGCGCTAAAAAACTCTTTGCCAATTGTGGTATTAAGCGGTGGTAGTGAGCATCGGCTTGCTCAGGAAGCAGTGAAAATAGGCGCACAGGATCACTTAGTGCGCGGACTCGAGCATCCAGAGTTAGTGAGTCGAATTGTTCGATATGCGATAGAGATTAAACAAGCAGAGTGCCGCATTGAAGCCTTGGCGCACTACGATGTACTGACCGGTCTGGTGAATCGAACTCTTTTTACAGAGCATATGCAGCAGGCGCTTGATCGGGCCCGTCGAGCGAATGGACGATTAGCTCTGTTTGTCATTACCATCGATAATTTCAAACGCATCACAGAAACTTGGGGTCACTCAGTCGCCGAAGGTGTGCTAGTGGAGTTTGCCAGTCGTGTTAAAAGCTGTATTCGCGACACAGACACCCTTGCAAGAAACAGTACGGATGAATTCTCGTTACTGATTGAATCGCTAAATACTGCTGAAAACTGTATTGTTTTAGCTGAAAAATTATCCAATGCATTGGATCAAGAATACTTAATTCAAGGATTAACCATCTCGCTAAAATACAATATGGGTATCGCTGTCTATCCGGAAGCTGGCACCGATATGATCTCGCTTGCCAAGAATGCGGATTCTGCCGTCTACCGTGCACAGAGAAATATTGATAGCCGTTACCACATGTATATTTCGAGTATGAATGTGAATGATTCACAACGTATTCGGTTAGCTGAAGATTTAAAAGAAGCCGTTAAAGCACAGTCCTTTAATCTCTATTATCAGCCAATCGTGCATGCGGACAGTAGAGAAATTTGTACCGCTGAAGCTCTATTACGTTGGCCCCATCACGAAAAAGGCTTAATTCGACCCGCTGATTTCGTGCCTCTCGCGGAACAGACCAGTCTCATCATGGATATTGATTTATGGACGGTGGAATCTGCTTGTAAGCAGCAACAGGTATGGAAACGCGTGGGTTGCCGACCGATTCCTATTTCAGTCAATCTCTCCGTACGTACCCTGCGGGACGATGAATATATATTTCAGATCTGCCAAATTGTAAAAAAATATGCTGATGACATGTGTGGCCTAGAGGTGGAGATTTCCGAGACGGTGATATTGATGAATGATAACAAGATTAATATTTCTCTACGGAAGCTGCGAAACTCTGGAATTCGCATAGCCATCAACGATTTTGGATTTGATAAGGTTTGCCTTACATTACCGAAAAATGTGCATTTTGATAGACTGAAACTATCACGGGAGTTAATCAAAAACCAGTTTAACAACCGAGTGGATAACGCCATCATTGAATCCGTGGTGTTCTTCGCTGATAAGCTGGGACTGGACTTAACTGTCACTGGGATCGAAACTGAAGCACAACG
>DJFZ01000011.1:0-24069 GCA_002432655.1 Thiotrichaceae bacterium UBA5859
TCAGATCGTTCAAAGGACAATGGAGTATTGAAGTTTTGATGGAAAAATGCTTTGGCTTTGCCTCATGTTCACTCTGCTTATTTCGCAAGGTTGTCAAAATGAGAGTGAGATCCTGGCGGATACTAATCCGGCGTTGGAATCCTATCTAAAAAGCGGTTTGGATAAAACGACGATTGTAGAAGTCAACTTTGATGGTGAAACTGTTATCGCACACCCTTCGCTAGGCGTCCTTCATTCCACGACTAATGTACAAGAGACAGGGGTGGATGAGAGTGATTTGGTTAAGTGTGACGGACAGTTTTTATATGTGGCTGACGATCCCGCTCCAATTTTTCACCTTACTTCGGATGCATCGTTGTCAACTATTGATATAGCCGTCCCGGAAGAATCTCCTAAAGAGCCTGCTTCAATTTATATATTTCAACCTAATAATACGCCGGACACTCCGCCAGTGGGGAAAATCACCCTAGACTCCAAGGTCGCCAAGATCATTGGTCTTTATGTTTATTCCTCGAAATCAACAAGTAGAGGATTGGCTGTCATCGTTCATCAACGATCTGAAGAAGGCGCTCGAACTGAACCTTTCCATAATAGTACCAATCAGGCTTCGATCTACCTCTATGGAATCAATGATCAAGGTCAGGCGGCTGAGAAGGGACGATTGCGTTTTGATGGCAAGGTGATTGGTTCTAGGAGAATCGATAATCGACTTTATTTCGTATCGACTTACCTACCAGAACTAAATGTCTATGCTGTTCAACAGGCGGGTATGAACATTGAAGACTATATAAACACAATTCCGTTAAAGGCGCTGCTACCAAAGCAATATACTGGAAATATAAGTACAGGTTTATTCGATGCGCGGCGATGCACGATACCGAATCCAGATTCGGCGGGTAAGGCTCCATCGTTAGTATCAGTGGTATCACTTGATCTGAATGCGCCAGCTTTATTACAAGCAACCTGCTTGGCAGACGATGTCCATGACATTTATAGTTCAGCGAAATCGCTCTATTTAGTCACGCGGCCAAGATATGACTGGGAAGATAGATCCGTCGATACAGGTATATACAAATATACCCTTGCGAATAAATTGGTTGAATATCGGGGTTTAGGTGAGGTGCCGGGAAAATTGATTTATCCATATTCATTCTCTCTTGGCGAAAGGAATGGAGTCCTACATACAGTTTCCGTACTCGCCCGAAGTCAAGACGAATTACGTGAGGCCCCGGGCAGCCAGTTAAAACATTTACTGACGGCTTTTAGTGAAAGCGACAGCGTTGCTGACAAGCTCGAAATCGTGGGGCAAATCCCAAACGATAGCCGTCCTGAAAAGATAGGCAAACCAGGAGAAAATATATACAGTGTTCGATTTATTCAAGACTATGCCTACGTAGTCACCTATAGACAAATCGATCCACTCTACATTATTAATCTCAAAAATCCGCAAGATCCCTATATCGAAGGCGAAGTGGAATTGCCGGGATTCTCAGAGTACTTGCATCCAATTGGAGAGCATTATGTATTAGGGATCGGTTATAGTGGCGCTGATCGTCGTCTAAAACTTGTGTTATTCAACGTTGCCAATCCTGATGCACCTTTCGTGGTACAAGAATTGGTCATGCCGGAATCCAGAGTTTCTAGTCCTTTGTTCCAGGATCACAAGTCGATGAGTATCGTGAAGGATGGTGAAGATGCATACCGCTTTGCGTTTCCTGTTCAATATAGTTATCAGCAAGGACAAGATCTACTACTCTATTCTCTAGATCTCAGCGTCGATAAGCCTATTAAATATGATGGACAAATTGTTTATCAATACCAACAGAACTGTTTTCCATATCAATTGGCGGAGAATAAAGTACAGAGATCTATTATCCAAGAGCAAAACATTCATTATATTCATGATGGTAAAATTATCTCAGCATTCTGGGACTTCCCAGAATTTAATAATGGTATGTGCAGCCCATAAGGTATCAGATGTGCGGTGGCATCCAATAAGAATTAGGCTTCGTTTATTCTTGTACAATTGATGTGACCACGATATTGTACCCTACAAATGTTTTCGATTATGTTGCTCGATAAGCATTATATAACAAAGACTTTACCTCAATTACAATCGCAGACCATCATTGATGTTCGATAGTATAGTGGTAGACTTGTAAATACTTATCGAGGAGTAGTGCAGGAGTGAACTATTATGATGAGCCATCTACAATCATGTCACTAAAATCATTTGCTCAGTGGATCCCGTTTGGCCAGGTGCTGGAATTGTCTGCAGAGGAACTATGGCAGTTGATGGAGCAGTCAGAGGTGCAAATATTGGACGTTCGTACCAGGCAGGAATGGCTTCGATCGCGTATACAAGGAGCCATCAATCTACCTATCACTCAGTTTAATGAAGAGAATGTCAATGCTCTCAATCTGAATAAAAATATAAAGACGATTACCATTTGTCTTTCAGCGCATAGGAGCATACCTGCCGTCAGACAACTCAATAAAATGGGATTCACCGATTGCCAACAGTTGGCAGGAGGAATGTTGGCCTGGTGGAAACAGGGCTTATGGACTACTTCAGGTGAAGCGCGTTAAAAGAATAATTTTCATTGTCTAGCGGCTATTCTTTAATTCCATGAATGGTTATAAATTGGCGTGACTGTCTTACCCGAGGCTTAATTCAACTTGGTCACCAATTCGTAAGATCTTGCAATCTGTATCTGTATTCTCTGCTTCTACCTTGAAGTGAGCATCATCGGCGGGATTAGAGATCCTCGTAAAAAGACCCGGGCAGTTGTGGTGCCAAGGAATCGCCAATTTAGGTTGTATTATTTTGCCGGCTTGCACGGCTTCTTCCACATCCATTTTAATACGAGCAGTCTTGCCGCCAATCGGTACCATCAGCACTTCTGGATTGTGGCGCTTTTGCCACGCTTTCTTAAGTAACAGTGTATTACCCAAATTAATATTTCGTTTGCCATGTAGTTGGATGTCAAAGCCAATTTCGCCCCGGCCAATGCGCTCTTCCTGATAGGGTTTAATTGTTTTTCAGAAGAGCTCGAATCGAGAGATCCCTTCTCCGTGTGTCGTTTTTTTACCAGTGACTGATACGTTGTTGATTTCGATGGTTTCGTCGGCGGACAGTGTATATACCTGGTTAAACTGGATTGAAAAGGCAAGTCCCTTATCGCGAGGCCGGAGCATTAAAGCTTTTCCGTCTATATTTTTTTACATAGTTTTATTACAGATCACATGTCCATGGGACGTATTGGCCACCTGGTCTGCGTACCAGTAATGATCGGTATCTCCATGGGTCACAAAAATGTGAGTAATAGCTCGCCATTCATGCTTAGGAATGAGTGTCGTGAATCGCAGCCAATAAAAAAAGAGCGCCTGGGTCGATAGCTAATTATTTATCACCGGACTCGATGATAAAAGTGTTATAGCCTAGAAATAGATTTTCATAGACAAACACCTTCGTCTTCTATCAGTTGATTAAAGGCAGGGTATAGTGTACTCGACAAGACATTTGTGGAGCAGTTGTTAATACCAACTCCCTAGTTCTCTGGCTTTATGATTGAGGGGTTTACCAAAGGGCAATGAACATGGGTATAGTCGGCCAGCACTCGTGTTGTATAGAGACCAGAGATGCATCGGGAAGTGTGATTAGGGATTAGGCAATAGGCACGGCAATGCTCATAGAGATGACCGAACATGGACAACTATTATTTTCGACGGTTATGAACTTAAAAGCAGATTCATATCTGCATGATCAAACCTAAGCTCTGTTCCGGTTATTTTTTAAACAAATTTCACTGAGATCGGTACCATATGTAAGAGCGTCTAATTGCCGAACGGTAGTTGTACCCTCCTATCGCAGTATGTTATTTTTGATGAGTAATTAGCACTTTTTATATTTTTACTTCACTCAATACCACTGCTATTTATTTATAATATTCTAATTAAAATAATAATAGCGGTTGACATAATGGTAATCTAATGTTTCCGCGTAGTTCAGTAAACACTGATTATCTTTTGTGATTTGAGTTCTTTATGCAGCAGTTTTTCTCATGAACTAATCATCTAAGCAGGACAGGAGTCTAGTGGTTATGATTTGGGGTGTTTCATTTGGTAGTGTTGGCACAAAACGCGCTTTTGCGATAATAAATCTCTTTTTAGTATTTCTCTTTTTACAATTATCCACCGCCATAGCGGCTGAGAATGCGGATGATGGCGGCGATCCTGATGAAGTGCCTGGCTTTCCACTGCCGGATCTACCTTTTATAGATATCCCGCTTCCTGGCGAGATCCCAGAATTACCGATTCCCCCTGCAGCATGCACTGAATTTGATCGTCCAGATGCGATCTCTATAGTGCAAATGGAGATCGCGTACCCAAATCTCACTTTTGCCAATGCCACAGCGATGGTTGTGCGTCCGGATCGCAATGACGTTTGGTATATCTCCCGTCGCCAGGGGTTAGTGGATGTTTTTAACAAGGATCCTGATGTTCAGACTAGCAGTGTGGTGTTGGATATTCGAGACAGAGTAGAAGCGCCTGCAGAAAAAAATGGTAACTGGGGGATCCAAAGTTTGGCATTTCATCCGGATTTCGCCAACAATGGCCAGCTCTATGTGACTTACAACACGAACGACAGCAGTGGTAATCGAATTTCCATTCTTTCGCGTTTTACCAGTCATAACAGTCAGGATTTTGATGCTGGTTCCGAAGAGATCCTGATCTACTTCACACACAGTAATTATTTGCATGGCATCGGTCAGCTTCAGTTTGGACCAGATGGTTACCTCTATGTGGGCATGGGGGATGGGGGCCGATCAGTCTTTGTGCAGGATATGAATGATTTTCGGGGTAAAATTCTAAGAATAGATGTGAATGCAGGGTTCCCCTATGGGATCCCAGCGGATAACCCGTTTGTTGGTACTGGTGCGGCGGAAGAGATCTATGCGTTGGGATTCAGGAATCCCTGGCGATTCAGTTTCGATAGAGTGACTGGCAAGCTATACGCTGGTAATGTCGGTCATAATACTTGGGAAGAGATCGAGTTAATAGAGCCGGGTGGTAACTATGGGTGGCCGATAATGGAGGGGGCTCATTGTTTTGAAGACAATTGTGATACCAGCGGACTAAAGTTACCCATTTATGAGTATTCCCATGAGCAGGGATGCGCAGTGATTGGTGGGCACGTGTACCGCGGTAGTGCTATCCCTGAATTGCAAGGCATGTATCTTTTCGGCGACCACTGCGCCAGCGAGTTGCGCGGGCTCAAATTAGACGAGTCACCACCGAATAAACAGGGATTGGATAATGGTCTTATTTCCACAACAGGTTTTGGTGAAGACCATGACGGTGAACTCTACACGCTGTCTTTGCTTACCGGGAACATTCATAAGATAGTTCCAGCATCGGAAGATAATGATTTTCTAAATCCCCTGCCTGCTACTCTGTCTGAGACCGGTTGTTTTGCACAGAGCCAACCCCCGGAGGTCATTCCGAGGATCATTCCTTACGATATTAACTCGCCACTTTGGTCTGATAACGCTGAAAAGCGGCGATGGATGTCTTTGCCTCGATTTAGCCGAATCACTTTAGACGACGATGGGGATTTTCAATTTCCCATTGGCACCGTGTTGATCAAAGAATTTGCCTACGATGATGTCCCTTTCGAGACCCGTTTATTTATCCGGCATAACGATGGATTGTGGGCAGGATATAGCTACGAATGGCGCGATGACGGCACGGATGCGGATTTACTGGTTGAAAGTAAAACGAAAACAGTGGGCCCCGATATTGAGTGGACCTTCCCGAGTCGGGATCAATGTCTGGAATGTCATACCGCAGGCGCTGGATTCAGTCTTGGGCCAGAGGTCGCTCAGTTAAACCGGCTAGGATGGACTGATCGACTATCGCAACCTTACCATCAACTTCGAGTGATGGATCGGATCCGCTTATTTAAGGAAAAATTAGAAACAGAAGTGACAGACTTGCCAACATTGACTGCAGTGGATCAAGCAGGTAAAGCCGTGGCTACGCGCGCGCGCAGTTATTTACATGCCAATTGTTCCGGTTGTCACCGCCCAGGTGGAACCACTCCGGTTAATATCGATTTCCGTTTTCAAACCCCGGTTGGAGAGATGAACCTCTGTAATATCGAGCCTTCAGCGGGCGCGCTGGGATTATCCAACCCTTATCTAATTGATCCAGGTAATCCGGATAACTCCATCGTCCCACTGCGCATGAGTCACACGGACGAACATCGAATGCCACCTTTGGGCACGACGCTTGTGCATCAACAGGCGCTGCAAGTGATCAACGAATGGATCAGTGATCCCTCCGTCTGTGACACCAAGCCAGACAGCGATGGTGATGGCTCTGTGGATGAGGTGGATAACTGCCCAGCGATAGCGAATGTGGATCAACGGGACACAGATGCAGACGGTATTGGCAACATCTGTGATGGTGATATCAATAATGATGACAGCGTGGATAGAAGAGATCTGTTACTGCTAAGTAGACGACTCTTTAGTCGCAATCCAGATGCGGATTTAGATGGCGATGGTCGAGTGGGGCTGGCAGACTTTCGACGATTAATGGGGATGTTGAATTAGATCTGGGTTCATAAATAAAGACCGTTAGTGTGGTCTTGATAAAAACAGATCCCAGTGATTTATTCAGAATACGGGTAGATCCATATTTCATTTTGGCTCCGGCTTAGGAGAGGGGGAGGATGTTGATTTTATGTCTAAAACTCTAGTTCAGTTGGCGCCGACTGCCAAACCACTAGAGCAAGATCATAGCCAAGTTTCAGCGGGCGCAGATAGATCCAAATTATTAAGTGTGATTATTCCCGCTCTCAATGAGGCGGGTATTGTGGATCGTCTCATACAGGATCTATTGGTGGGTGCTAGTGACGATACAGAAATTATTGTCTGTGACAGCAATAGCGACGATGACACCGCGCTTATTGTTTCCCAATTGGCCGAAGAACATGCCGATATAATCAGATTGGTCAAAGCGCAGCAGAGAGGCGTTTCTTTGGCGCGGAATCTGGCTGCGGCACAGTCTCGGGGCCGCTATCTGGCATTTTTGGATGCGGATGCGCGAATCACGATGACAGATCTCAAGGCTGGCATCCAGGAGATGGAGCGGCGCAGTTTAGTCGCTGCTGCATTTAAATTTCGTTCTTCAACGGACTATGTGACAGATCAACTTCTAGCATTGATTTTTAATCTGTGTATCGGCTTGGTGCAATATCTGGCGCCTACTGCACCAGGTTCGGCAGGTTATTTGGTCACTTGGCGAGCCCACAGTCGCAGCGATGGATTTAACGAATCGATGCATTTCGGTGAAGATGTGGAGTATCTGCGTCGAGTCTCTTCAACTGGAAGATTTCGTATTCTTCGCGCCAGTCACATTCTTTGGGACATGCGGCGATTTCATAGCGAAGGCAGACTGCGTGTGATCTGGAAAATGCTCTATGGCACGGTAGCGCAAATGAACGATGCGGTCATAGAAAAAGTGCCTTTTACATATAAGGTGGGTCACTTTCAAAGCAAGTCTCACCGAGCAGTAACCCAAATTAATCCCACACCTAAAGTTTTGGCTCAGGCTTATCAAATCTCCGCGAAGCGTCCGCGTTTGATTCCAGCAGAAATGGCGAGTGGCATCCATTTTTTAAAATCTCCTTTAGGTTCTGTGGATTTGCTGCAGTTAATGCGAGAGCGTGGCGCACAACTATCACCATACTGTCTGGATGATAAACGACGCTGTGTATTGTTTGTGGAAACAGCAGCGAACCATGATCTTTTAAGTGCTGATCCCTTTTTTTATGAAGCTCAGCGAGATGCGGCCGAGCGACTGTACGCGGTGCCTTACGGTAGCCTCAAAATACTGGCAGAGCATTTGATTCCCGAACAAGACATTACACGTATTTTTCTACAGAGTACGGGTCGGTGTGGTTCGACACTGGTCAGCCAATTACTGGGTGCGGTGCCCACGGTGACGGCGATCTCTGAGCCTGATATTTACAGTCAGGCGATGCTCATTGCTCAGGCAGCAGGTGGTCAGCGAGATAGAGAGTTCGCAGACGTGCTGCAAAGCTGTAGCCGGTTACTTTCCTATCACATCAGTGTCAACCATCCGCAATCGAGGCGACATTTCATTAAGCTCAGGAGTTGGGCAATCTTTGCCGCGCATTTGCTGCCAAGGGATGATGCGTTCACTCAACATATGTTTCTCTATCGAGAGCCTTTGCCGACCATCAACTCTTTTCTGAATGCATACTTTTCAGATAGTCAGTACCAGATCTGGCGAAGATATAAGTGGGATGCATGGCTGTTGAAGGTGCTGGGTCAGATCCCATGGACTCGGAACTCCCTCGGTGCCACGGTTCCGCTTTTTAATCATCCCACATATTCCCGCTATGGGCGTCGAAGTGCTGCGCACTATTTTGCGTTACAATGGTTATCTCATATGCAAGCGGCGCAAAAACTCAAAGAGTTTGATCCAGATTATTTCTCTATGATATTGAAATTTGAGGATATTAAACAATCACCCTATGAGTTTCTCGTCAAGCTTTCTGAGCAATGGGCCGATCCACCGCATATCCAAGAAGATGAGGTGGCGCGGATTTTGTCGCAGAACAGCCAAGTGGGTTCGCGCATGCAAAGTAAGGGAGAACAGCTTCTGTCTACAGAGGCGAAACAACAACTACAACCAGTATTGAACCAATTTAGTTTTGACCTATAAGCTAGCATCCTGTCGGTCATAGTAGCTGGGTTAGGTATTCAAGCAGGTTAGATAAGCGGATGTTGAAAACTAAATCTGAACGAATTCGATTAGGGTTTAATTTAGCCCGTTTTATTGTGTTTCTGCTACTGTTGGGTGTGCTGATGCAGATCTCCCAATATCTGGCTATGGACGATCTGTTTAGCCGTCAAGGTTTGACCAAAATGATTACTTGGCTTCAGACATGGGGTGAGGAGTGGGGCTTGTTGGGGCCATTCATAGTCATGATTTTGGCCGTGTTCACGGTGGTAATTAATATTCCTACGGTGATCGTGTTGGTATCCATTTCCATTATTTATGGCCCTTTGTCGGCGATGATCATGGGCATTATTTATTGGGCAACAGCTTGTATCGTAATCCATTTTATCGGCCAACATTTAGGTCGGGAAATGGTTTCCAGTGTGTTAAAAACGTTGCCTAAAAAAGCGCTATCCTTAGTGACCAATAATCTGTTTCGTTCAGTGCTTTACACTCGACTTATCATGTTTGCGCTGCCTCCGAGCAACTGGATGTTAGCGACCTTGCCTATTCAGGCCCGTGATTTTGTGGTGGCTTCTACCGTAGGTGGGTTACCACATATCATTGTTTGGAGCAGTTTGGGGCCAAGAGTCATCAACGATGTGTTGGCGGCCAAACCGGGTTGGTGGTATTCACCAGAAATGATATTCATCGCTAGTTACGGAATGGTGCTAACACTAGTAGTGAAATATTTTTTGCCCAACGATAGAGACTCTTTGGCTTCCCGGTAGTCTACCGAGATTAGCAACCTCTGCCAGACAAGTACTCGCTTCAAAATTCAAAAAGTAAACAGATTGATTAGTCTAGGTTGATTAATTGCTCTGCCGCGTGCTTATTGAACTCTAACGACGTTAACAATGCTAGGTTATACTTGCGCTACTAAATTGAACTAGAATCTATTTTTGCTGATAATAGCCGGAATGAATGGGAGCTTTTGGGTTCATACGATCCCAAAATTTGTTCCAATTAATATGTGAATCATGCATTTGTATCGATTGAGGAAACCTAACTCCCTAAAGAGACAAACCTTAATTCTGGTTTGCTTGGCTTTTTTGTGTGCGCAACAGGCCACCATTGAGCATGACCTCGAACACCCCTTTCACCCGCATCAGAATAGCTGCGACCAATTTTTTACTCACGGTGCACATGGCTTGGCTCTCACCGGTATGGCGCTGCCGCTGATTGTTTTCCAACCGGAAGGTATCCTCTCTCAAACATTTATCAGTTCCATTTTATGTCCTCCCACCAGTAGCCATTCTATTAGGGCGCCACCGCGATAATTCATCTAATAAGATAATTCATTTAGAAAAGTGATTCTCTGCTGTAAATCTTTGGCGCTGTAGAAATACGTGTCGATTCTTCGTGCATTCCGGTATGTTGCTGGCGCTCGTATTTCTGAGGATTAACTAATCTGTATCTGACCGATGTGCACAGCACATAGACGATAGTACACCTTCATAACTTTGAAAGTTATAAGATGAAAAACTCCAAATTAGCAAGTATATGTCTCTTTTTCACAGCCACTCTGTGTCAACCTAGTGGCGCCATCAATACACCAAATGTCACCAACAATGAGTTCAATCCCGCCATCAGTCTAATCCTTGATGGTCGCTATACGGATCTCGATATGGAGGAGCTGTCTTTTCCCGGTTTTCAGTTGGGGGGAGAAGCTGAATTACCAGAGAAGGGTTTTTCAACAGGACACAACGAATTGACCTTCTCAGCCAATATAGACGATAGATTTTATGGCTCAGCTACCATTCCTATTGTATACCAGGAAGGTGAGACAACCATCGAATTGGAGGATGCCTATATAGAAACCTTAGGACTTGGTCAGGGAGTCACGGTAAAACTCGGTAAATTTTATTCTGCGCTCGGTTATCTCAACAGTATTCACGATCATGCCCATGATTTTGCCGATCGGCCTTTGGTGTACGATGTTTTGATTGGCGGCCACTTAAGTGATACCGGTGTACAATTGCGCTGGGTTGCACCTACGGCTGTGTATCTTGGTCTCGGTGTTGAACTCACTCGTGGAAGTGAGTATCCCGGTGGTCGTAACGAAGACAATCACGCTGGCGAAGGTATTTTCGTAAAAGTTGGAGGCGATCTGACCCCTGCTGCCAGTTGGCAGGTTGGTTTATCTCACTACACGACTGAGTTTGATGTGCGCCAAGCCGGCGCGCACCATCATGGGGGCGAAGAATCATTGACCGACAATGAATTGCGCGATGGTGAAGTGGATCTGAGCGGTCTGGATTTGGTATTCAAATGGTCTCCAAGTGGTCATGCTCGAGAACGTTATCTCAAGCTACAAGCAGAAGCTTTTAAACGAGATGAAAGTGGCCAGGCTGTATTTTTTGAAGAGTTAAACTCGGCTGAAGCGCGGTATAGCGGCGAGCAGAGTGGTTACTACTTGCAGGCCATTTATCAATTTGCACCGCGATGGCGTGTGGGGTTGCGGCATGATGTGCTGCAGGCAGACAACAGCATCAGCAGATTCGTCGACAATGGTATTGACGAGCAAGAGTTTCTGCAGGAATCCTCCATAGGCGAAGGTGACGACGATCCGTCTGGCTGGAGTGGGATGCTGGACTTTTCGCCTAGTGAATATAGCCGTATTCGACTCCAGGTTGGTCGACTTGAAGTAGACGATGAATCTTACGACTCTCTTACTCTTCAATACCTAATGAGTTTAGGCGCGCATGGTGCTCATACATATTGAATTGCTCTAGGGGAAAAGTATGAAGCAACATCTTGTTTGTATGATTTTATTATGTTTCACCACGATTGGGTTCTCCGCGCCTAGTTCGGCACAGATCAAAGTATTCGCATGTGAACCAGAGTGGCATGCGCTGGCGGAGGAGATCGGCGGGGATCACCTCTCCAGCTTCTCCGCAACCACCGCGCAGCAAGATCCCCACCACATTGAAGCCAGACCTTCGTTAATCGCCAAAGCCAGGAGTGCAGATTTAATTTTTTGTACTGGTGCAGAGTTGGAGGTAGGCTGGTTACCACTATTGTTGAGACAATCTGGTAACAGTCGTATTCAGGCCGATCAACAAGGCTATTTTATGGCGGCAGATCAAGTGGAAAAAATTGAGGTACCTGTCACGATCGATAGAAGTATGGGGGATATTCACGCCAGTGGTAATCCTCATATTCATCTGGATCCATACCGTTTGCTTATCATTGCCGAAGCCTTTACACAAAGGCTTCTTGCTCTTGATCCGGCACATCAGCAATATTATCTAGAATCCTTCGAACAATTTAAACAGGATTGGCAACGAGCACTTGAAAAGTGGCAACGTATGGCATCCCCCCTAAAGGGTAAAAAGGTGGTTATCCAACACAGTAATCTAAATTACATGCTGGATTGGTTAGATCTACAAGTTGTCTCCAATATAGAGCCGAAACCCGGCATTCCCCCAAGTAGTCGTCATCTCGCATCACTACTGACCACATTGAAAAATGACAAGCCGGACTTAATAGTAGTGGCCGCCTATCAACATGATAAGGGCGCGCGTTGGTTGGCAGGTCGCTTGGATGTCCCAGTGGTGAAATTGCCATACACAGTAGGAGGAGACGACAGTGTGAACTCGTTATCTTTATTGTTCGAGCGCAGCATCCAATTACTTTTAGAGGGACTCAATCATGGCGGATGATATTCTGCTTCAGTTTAGTATCCTCATACCCGCATTGATCGCGGGCCTATTGGTGCTCAGCACGCACGTTCCACTAGGTATAGAGGTATTGCAACGCGGAATTGTTTTCCTAGATCTTGCTATCGCACAGGTGGCAGCTTTTGGATTGGTGCTGGCCTACTGGATTGGCTTAGATTCAGACACAAAGAGTGTTTATCTACTCTCACAGATCATTGCCATTACTGCGGCTATCATTGGCGCATCATTTTTATATCAATTTCGCCGCTTTTCTGCACAAATACAAGAAGCCCTGATCGGTATAGTATTCATACTGGCGGCGACTGGAAGTGTTTTAGTTCTTTCTACCGATCCTCACGGAGCAGAGCGCATAAAAAATCTGTTGGTGGGTCAAATTCTCTGGGCGGAACAAAGCACTCTGATTTTTACGAGTATCATTTATGTGCCTATTTTAATTGCCTGGCTTAAGTTCAAAGACCGACTAGGTGAATATGGCTTTTATCCTCTATTCGCCATCACTGTTACCTTATCCACTCAATTGGTTGGCGTCTATCTGGTTTTTGCTAGTCTGATTGTACCTGCATTGGCTTGCCGCCAAAGTCGCTCACCCTTAACGGCCGCCTATCTAACTGGTGTGTTGGGCTATATACTAGGATTGATTCTTTCTTCGCTGTGGGATCTTCCAGCTGGCCCAATGATCGCTTGGAGTTTGGTAGCCGCATCGTTGACCTATTATTTACTGTTCCATGAATAGGGGTCGATTGCGTCTGACGTCGTTGGCTTGCGCCAACTGAATCCTAATTTTTGTTGCTCGCTCGACCCTGGCTAGAGGCATAAGGATGGTCAAGGTCATGTTCTGCAGCCACGCAATGATTAAGGCGCTCTGCAGTAGACTATTTAATCTTGACACTCAAGATCATTTCTTTAACTTCAAATACAGTCTAGAGAATAAAATCCATTTTTCACTAGTCTATGAGAGGTGAAACGTGGTTAATCTACCACTCTGAAAACAAATACACGTTCAATTAAGCAACTAAAGGCTTCGATCTTTTATCATAGCCTCACAGGACGCTCTCTTCTTTGATTGAATCAAAGTTTATATGTTTTCTTATTGCGGTTTTATCTTTGAGTGAGACTTTATGATCCAATATTAGAGACCAATTAAATATAAGATACAAAAAATATAATACGTCATTTCTTCGATGTTCTATTCATGCAAACGCTAATTTTTCTTGACACATTCTAAATATTGACCGGGTGTTTAATTCTCGGGTGAATGCCAGGCTAATGGGTAAAATCAGCCATAGATATAGAAGAATAAGCCACTGACCTGTATAAGTATAATCGTATTAAGTTATTATTCATGCTTGTGATACACTGCAGCAGAAGTAGATTAATTGAATTAGAATAAATGTTGTGGGGCTACATTAATGAGAAAAAGTATAAATAATTTATTCAAATGTAATACTCTTGCAACGATGTTTTGGCTTGTTTATGGATTGCTTTACAGTAGCTTGATTAGTGCGGAACAGTGTGCGGATTACAATTCAGCTAAGAATCCTTATTTTGGAGATTTACATGTCCATACTTCATTTTCGATGGATGCATTAACATCAGGTACTACATATGATCCAGATGACGCTTATGAATTCGCAAAAGGATTGTTATCCATTCCATCATCGTCGACCATGACTGGTGAACAGCCAGTTCGGAAGCTAATACGCCCACTAGACTTTGCAGCTGTTACCGATCATGCAGAGGGCTTAGCATCGGTTAATATTTGTTTTACAGAGAGTAATATTGTGTACCACTCTCGATACTGTAGATCAATTAGAGAGCCAGGAATGAGTATCCCAGATATTCTCGACGGCATACCAGCAGTGATTCCTGATCTTGTCCGTCTGTCTACGTTAGATAGTCCTTTATGCGAATTGTTACCGCGCATGTGTAAAAAGCGTCGTATTGAGATGTGGAATAAAATCAAAGAGGCTGCCGATGATCATAATTCACCATGTGAATTTACTACATTTTCTGGATATGAATATACAGGTTTACCGCTGGGAAATAACACCCACCGTAATGTTATCTTTAAAAATTCGGTTACTCCAAAGTTGCCTATCGACTACATCGCAGCTAAGCAAGATTATCAGTTATGGAATCTTCTCGATTCACAGTGTACAAACGTAGAGAAGGAATGCCCAGGCGGAGGAGAGCAGTGTAGTGATGATGAATATAAATGCGAAGTTATTACCATCCCTCATAATGGAAATCTTAGTGGCGGCGCGTTTTTTAAAACTACTTATTCTAAAATATCCTTAGAAAATGAGTTATGGGAAAACGACAGGGCCTTTGAGTTAGGCAAACAACGTCAACGTCTCGAACCCCTCTTTGAGATATACCAAAATAAGGGGGCCTCTGAATGTATGAATAGTCAAGCAGATCCTCTTGGTAGCCAGGATGAGATGTGTAACTTCGAGCAGTATTCATACGATGTATGCGAAGGCAATGAAAACGACTCACCCGACTGTATGCCTCTTTGTTCTTCCCTTCCCATAACCGCTGGCGCGTTTCTTGGCGCATGTGCTGAGCCGATGGGTTTCGCCCGAAACGCTTTACGTGCAGGCCTGGAGGATCTAAGAAAAAGTGAAGAGGTGAATCAAGCGAAACGCATTAACCCAATCAAAATCGGGTTCGTGGGTGGTACAGATACGCACAATGCAACCCCGGGGTTAGTACGAGAAAAAGATTACACCGGGCAACACAAGATAGACAATAGCGAGCTTGTTGATCTTCTCGTAAAGCCAGCCCAGGTAAACAAGAATTTGGCAAATCTTCCCCAGGGAACGAATAGCCCTGGTTCACTTGCAGTCGTATGGGCAAAACAAAACACCCGCTCGGAATTATTTCGCGCACTGCAAAATAAGGAGGCATACGCAACAAGTGGTCCGCGTATCATTGCACGTTTCTTTGGCGGTTGGGATTTTCCAGATGATATGTGTCAACTAGATAATTTTGCTGAGATTGGTTATCAACAAGGAGTACCAATGGGCGGCGACTTGTCAGTAGCACAGGATATACATGCTCAACCCGAGTTTGCAGTTGCCGCTTTGATGGATTCCGGTACAGAGCAGGGCCCTGGTACACCACTACAGAAAATTCAAATCATTAAAGGTTGGGAAGAAAATGGCCAAACATACGAACAGGTTATAGATGTTGCCGGCAGCGATTATAATGGCGCGGGAGTAGACCTGGATACTTGTACGACGTATGGCGTCGAATCTGCTTCATTATGTACAGTATGGAGAGATACCTCTTTTAATCCAGCTCAACATGCATTCTACTATGCTCGCGTAGTTGAAAATCCCAGCTGTAGGTGGCACAAATATCAGTGCAATGCCTATTTTTTAGAAAATCAACTCACTTGTGATGATATTGAGGAAGATTCACCCCTGAACAAATGCTGTGTGGCGGACGATTCCCAGCATATCATTCAGGAACGGGCCTGGACATCTCCGATTTGGTATTCAGCACCTTAAAGAAGCTAGATGTTTATGCGATTACGAGTCAAATCATGGGGTTCAGATCCGCTGTTTCATTTCCTGCTCTTTGGATTCGTTCTATATTTTGGTAAGACATTGTACTCGGTTCTAATGACATCTCCTGAAGAGTCTCCTATTGTCATTGAGCATGAGTTTAAGAATGTCTTAAAGGAATCTTTTGCCAGTAAGAACGGTCGGCTTCCATCAACTGATGAACTGACTATTGAGATCCAACAGCATATAAAAGAAGAAGTTTTGTATCGGGAGGCATTGCACCATCGACTAGATGTGGGCGATGAATTTGTGCGTAGAAGATTAATAAAAAAGATGGAGTTTCTTATAGACGGAATGGCAGAGCCTAGTCAGCCAACTCGTCAGGAACTGGAGCAGTACTACTACGATAATAGAACCCAATTTACATTACCAAAGCGTTTTAGTTTTTTTCATGTTTATTTTCAAGACTACCAAAGTACTTCTGATAACAACCGGGCAGAGCGAGCTCGTCTGAATGAAGTGTCAGTACCTCAAAATGTACCCGATCGATATCATAGAATTGCTGGCGATCCGTTTTTGCATGGGTATTATTTTCAGGATGTCACAAGGAATGAAATTCAAAAATATTTTGGAAGTCTGTTTTGGTCTAAACTAGCCTCGTTAGAGGGAGAAAATCTGTGGCATGGTCCGATAGAGAGTGGTTACGGTGACCACTTTGTTCGTCTTTTGAGGACATCGAATCCTGAATTGGACTTTGAGTCGATGGAGCCCACAGTTTACGCAGAGTGGAAGAAAGTTAAGAAAGAAAAGCAAATTGAGAATATCGTGGCAAGGATGATGAAAAAGTATTCTATTACTATCAAGCAATAAGTCATTACTATCGAGCGGAGTAGGGAATGATAGATATTAATAGTAATGCTCAAGTGAATCAGTCATGCCTTATTTTAATTAGAATATTACTCTTGGCAATTCTACAATTCATTAGTATTAACTGTTATTCCCACGCTTTAAACTTTGGGCAGCTCAAGATAGTGGAGCTTGATCCATATCAATACGAAATTTACTTTTCTTATTCAAGCACAACAGAAAAGGCACTGCATCTTAATTTTCCTGAAGACTGCACACGCGGGCAACAACGCCAATTGCGGGATGGATATATATCAGTCTTCCAGTTTGAATTAAATTGTAAGCATTCTATGCTCGAACGTTCCATCGAAATCGAAAGACAGAGTGATAATAGTCCTCAGATATTTGTAAGTTTAAATAGGATTAACGGTGAGTTAATATCCGGCATCTTCAAGCCCGAAGACACAAGTTTCTCTCTTAGTGATTATGCTAAGCCGGCAAGGAATGAATCTACTTTTACGAAGAGCTTCATTATGCTTGGCATACAACACATTCTTTCTGGCCTGGATCATCTGCTATTTTTATTGCTGCTATTATTTCTCACTCCTATAGGAGCTCGACTATTGGGAGTTATAACAGCCTTTACCATTGGCCACAGCATGACACTAATTTTGGTGGGCCTCGACTTATTCAGTCTGGATCAAACGATGGTTGAGGTGATGATTGCCCTTAGTATTTTATTGCTAGCGGCGGAGGTGGGAGGGTCGAAGTATCGATTTAGACGCTATAAAAACAATCACGTCTTAATAGTTGTTGTTTTCGGCCTATTTCACGGTTTGGGCTTTTCTGGCGCACTTGAGGAAGTAGGTTTAGTAGATGATGATCCCCTATTGAGTTTGCTGGCTTTTAATTTCGGTATCGAACTTGGTCAATTGTTGTTTATCTCGATAGTCCTAGTCATAGTTAAAGTATTTGAGGGGATGTTTAAGCACCAAGCTGATCGGGAACATTTAAATAAGTTTGTTACTTACTGCGTAGGTGGGTTTTCCGGGTACTGGTTTTTTGAAAGACTATTTCTGGTGTGGTGATTAATGGCTGGCAAAAGCCCAGTCTCGAAGAGTTCGAAGGCAAAGCAATATGAACTCCTGATAAGACAATTGGAGTGCAGATCACAAGTCACGAGCTTTATTTGATCACTTATTAGAGTGATATACCACTTAAGTCGCATCGCTTCTCTCCATAACAGGTAAGACCCGTAGATACGTCTAATACTTCTCAGATCATTTATTGATATCGTATTAAAACGGGTTTTCAGTTTAGCAAAGATGCTTTTTAAAAAGTAACATTTAGGATGTTGCGCAATATGCCGTTGACATATTACAAGTAGACTCCGTGATTATCGGCATTACTCATTGCGGTATTTATCTATGGTTTAGTACCAACACTCTACTTCAATCGGAAACATGCAGATGATGGTAAACCATCTTACAAGTCATTCCTTGTGCCGACGTTTTTGCTCCCGACTATGGTTGGCTTGTCTTTTTGCAATTTTGTTTACACTGCTCGCGGGTTGTGGGGATGAGAGTAGCGATAGCAATCCTGTCAATAATGAAACGAGCAATAGTGACAGCGCTGTGGACAGCATGGATAGTGGTGCCAGTACTGAGGGTGAGAATGCCGGGGGCGATATTGCCAGTGACGATGGAGATGATAGCGGCAACAATGGTAGTGATAGTGATGATGAGGAAGCACCACTTATCCTAAGCTGGTTGGCTCCAGATCCCCTCGGCAGCGACGGTAATCCGTTATTGATTACTTCATTTAATATCTACCGTGGTACCTCGACGAATAATCTAGCTTTGTTACATACTGTAGATGTCACTAACAATCCTCCCATTTCCAGCGAGACCACTTACACAGATGCTGCTGCGACATCGGGTGTCACATTTTTCTACTCAATTAGTGCAGTTGCGAGTAACGGATCGGAAGGACCACGTTCGGCGCCAATCAGTGTTGTGGCACCTTAGCTGGGAGAATAAACAGATGTTATGTTTACAGATAAAGAAAACGCCATCTGCAAGTGGGTCCTTAACCTGGCTGTTTGCCTCGTTTTTGATGTTCATCTCGCCTCAGCTACTGGCGTGTAATATCTTTGTTTCAACAACCGGCTCGGATTCCAATAGTGGTTTGACCAGTGGAAACCCATTACAGACAATACAAGCCGCTGCGGATATTGCCATCAACCCAGGTGATATCGTCTGTGTACGGCCTGGTATTTATTTTGAGAATAATCAGGCAGGCCCTGGGACAACCATCAAAGGTATCAAGCCTCAGGCTAGTGGTAATCCTGGCAATCCTATTGTCTTTCAGGCCGATCCCAACTACGTCGGTACTGTAGTCATCGACCAGCAATTTGAACTTTCTGCCGCACCGAGTGCATCCTTTGACCCAACGGATGTGGTGGGGTTTTATGTTTTTGCACATGACCACATCACCATACGTGGTTTTGAAATTCGCAACGTGACTACTGGTATTCTCACCAAGGCAAACAATAGCCCCCAGGCGGGTGGTCTCGGTGCCTTTGATCCACCCTCATTTATTACTGTAGAAAACAACCATATTCATAGTATAAGGCGCGATCGGGCCCAGTCGGGCTTTGATAGTAACATTGGCGCGGTGAGACCGAATGATTGTTATGACTGCACTATTCGCGGTAACCGCCTGCATGACGTGGCACTGATCGATCTTTCGGGTAACGATGAGTTCGATAATCAAAATTCTTGCGGTATCCATAGCTTCGGAATGTTGCGTACTGTGATCGAGAATAATGAAATTTTCGATGTGCATACGGGCGTCTTCCAAAAGGGTTGGACAAATCAACCATTACCGGGAAATGCAAATTACGATTTTGTCACGCCCCTTGTTCCTCCAGCCATCGATCCAAACACTGACTTTGGTATGGTGGTACGCCGAAATTTGATCCACAATTCGATCTGGGGGATTCGGCTGTCGCCTTCCGGTGGTAGCGGCAGGATCATTGCCAATTCGGGAAGTGCGTCGGGCAATCCAGCGCACCATAACGCCCAGATTTACGAAAATATTTTTTACTCCACTGATGCAGCGGTTCAGCGTTTCGGGGCGACCTATGCGCGTATGGAATGGGCGTTGAAAACCGACCTAAGAGGCACTATCGAGCAGAGTAACGGACTTAAATTTTATAACAACTCGGTGATGACACATAACGGCGTTGAGATTGATGGCGTAACCAACGTAGAAATCTATAATAATTTCTTTTCACTGTCGGCGGTAACCAGTGGAATTTCCGGGCCTCATATCGCCATTCAAACCAGATATGCTCGGGTGAGAGCAGAACAATTGTTGGATGGAGGTACACAACTCAATCTGGGAACGGTCACTGCCCCTATGGCAGTGGTGCCGGTTCAGGGGGTTGGGACGTCAGCCCCGGCGGGTACCAATCGGGCGGCGGCAATCTGCATCGACAATACCACTACACCAGATCCCAACCTCACTGATAACGGTGGTTTATTCCCCGTATCCACCCAACCTGGTTTGCCCACTTCATTACCGCTAGACAACGCGTACTATTGTGACGACAACACCCAATGGTCGGCAGAAATCTCCCTGGCAGATTTTAATTATTACCACATTGAGCCTGATCCAGCCGATGCCAATGCACCTGAGGACAACAGTACATTTCGCCTACAGCGCTTTGGCGGAGCTGGGAATGGAGTACAGGCAGGAGGGATCCAACAGCTTGTAGATTTTTCAACCTGGCAGACATTGCAGGCTTTCAATGCGGGTACTGGTTCCGGGGACTTTGGTATGGCGGTGAGCAATCCAGACAGTCATTCACTCCCAGTGGATCTTTCCTCTAGGGTTAATGTTCTTCAAGGAGTGACTGTTGTTCCGAGTGCTGGAGTGATCATTGACCCATCCAGTAGTACACTATTTTTTCACACTGCAATTCTTAATGATCTCGGCGATGCAGATGCAGTCGCGGGCGGCGCGACCGTTCATGTTGGTGCCTTTCCGAATGGATTGTTTGATCCAGCCAATGGGCCTTTTGATCCAGATACAGATAGCGGCTATATCGGGCCACCTAGGTTGACTAGTGCGCCAAGTGCGTTCACGACCAATCAGTAGCGTAGCGGAGCAGGTTTGCTGTGTGTATTGATTTGAGTGTCTACTTGATAACAGATTGTGCATCTAAGCAACCATCCTTTGTTTCGGTTAATTGCTCGATTCCGAGTTGAAGCACACCTGCTAAAACATTCGATAGTACTTTTCCTAACATGTAGAACAACAGCGTCGGTAAGCCACCAGAGGCTGGTTTGATTTATCTAGTGGCACTCTCGTTTCTAGCCGACTGTGAAGACAATAGCTGAGACAATCTTAGTAAATACTCTTGCTGGGTAAAATGGCAATTACACCGACGTTCGTGAAGCTCATTGACTAAAATGTCTTGACCAGGGTGGTTAGGGGTGGGGACGCGTAAAGTCTTGTGGGGTCATTCTAGCATGCGTAGATTTACGCAGGAAACCAGACGGATTGTAAAATGATTGGATCTAAGATCTAAACATAATGGGGTGTATGGAATCAGATTCAATTTACCGGGAGGTAGTAGTTTCTAATCTCTAAAAAGTACGTCTATTTCCGGCAACCAGATCTCACAGTTGGATACAAACGCAAGTGAGCTGCAGAAATATTATTGGACGTTATGCGCCAAGGGCAACAGAACTTCGAATTTTGTTCCTTCACCTTCAGCAGAGAGAACATGGATCTGGCCATTCATTGCCTCGGCAATTAAGCGGCAAAATGCGAGTCCAATACCATTGCCGGGTCGAACATGATCGGGTATCAGCCTAAAATGGGGCTCAAAAATGGATTGATGATATTCTTTCGGAATGCCGGGACCATTGTCTTCAATGGTAAAAACAATATTTTTTTCCCGTGATTGCACGCGAAGAGTGATTTCACTTTCTGCCGGAGAATATTTGAGGGCATTGTCCAAAAGGTTATCTATAATGCGCCGTAGCAAGGGGGCATCGGTGGCGAGGTATTCGGGTGCTGTTTCTTTATCTAGAATAATTTTATGTTTTGTAAGTTGAGCCTTAATGGAATTAGCCGCGTAGAGTTCTTGGAGAAATTCACTAGTATTAATTTGTGTATATCTGAGCTTTAGGTTTCCCTGGCTACCCATTAGATAATCCATTAAATCTGAGGCAATGGAAACTGCTCTATCTGACTCGTTAATAACTCGTTGTAACTTTGCCGTATTGACGGCGTTGAGTTCTCTCGACTCCAGCATCAGCTCTGCTGTTCCACGGATCACCCCCAGGGGATTACGAATATCATGTATCACAAATCGGCTCATCAACTCATTATGTATTTTATAGCGTCGCAACAGTAGATACGACTCAGTAACAGTCGCCAATACTTCGAGTGTTTGTAATTGATTTTCCTCTAGTTTGCGTGGCCGATTATCTATGACACAAAGAGTGCCAAGGCCGAAGCCCTCCGGGGTGTTAAGCGGCACACCAGCGTAAAATCTAATATTGGGATCAGAAAGAACTAACTCGTTATTCACAAATCGTGGATCTTTAGTGGCATCTTCTACCACTAGAGTCTCTCCTTTCTCGATTGCCACGGAACAGAAGGACACTTCTCGACTGGTTTCTCTAGCATCCAGTCCGACCGCCGCTTTAAACCATTGTCGATGACGGTCAACTAAGGAGACTAAAGCGATGGGCGTATTACAAATTTGTGACGCTAACCGTGCTACATTATCAAAACTTTCTTCTGGTAAGGTATCTAGGATATATAGAGATGAAAGTGCCCTTAGTCTCGATTGTTCCTGTTGATTTACCATAATCGTTTGCCTTTGTCTTAGAGCCTGTTGTCTCAACTCCTAACGTTTCCTGTGTTCTTAATGGACAATGACACTGCCGGATCAAGGTGAAATGCGTGCCATTGAATAGGTTCCATAAAGCACGACACTGCCGACGAGTATGTAAAATTCTACTCCCATATATAGGTATGGGAAAGCAAGAAAGCATTGTAGAGCTGCTCAAAAGCTTGTGGGAAGGAACTACCTAATAGTCTCTGCTACTTGGGTGTCCGGTGACATAACATTGACTGCTTATTCCTAGATAATGGCACGATAAGGACGAATAATAAGCAATATGTATATTTAACGATAAAGAATACCATCAATTTTCTAGTCAAAGTTTATTAAGCAGTTAATATTTCAAATAAAAAGTCTGGACTTCTATTCCATTCATATGCTTTCAGCGGATTCCTATTGTGTCGGGGGATGGGTACGGTGCACGAAAATGATTCCTGTGCAAAGATAATACTATATATGGTTCATATGTCATTCTAATCATCAGGCGTGGAGCGGATCGAGTTTAGTTCAACAATTTCTAACACACAGTTTCTGCAGTGCATCAGGTGCGTTCATAATTAATTATCTCCGAGATAATTCATACTTGTGGTGCCAATGAACTGTTAAGCTGTACATACTTTTGGTGAATGATCGGAGACAAAAATTTGATGATGTCCGGCAAATCGAAGAAAGGTATTTTTGGCTCTATCTGTGCGGTAACTGTCGGTATTTTGGGTATTTCTGCCTGTTATCCACCTCATCAAAAAACCATGCCTCAGGTTTCTCAGCAAACGCTTTTTCGCGGTCTCATGCAAATGTCATTGAACATTGCTGATATTCAACGTCATTTTATTGTCTATCTACCCAGGCAATACAATCGGCAGATCGCATGGCCGGTAGTGGTGATTTTTCATGGCGGTGGTAGCCATGCATTGTTAGAAATTGAACATAGTGGTTGGATAGAACAAGCAGAAAAAGCTGGGTTTATCGCTGTATTTCCTGAGGGCACCCGGCCAGATCCCTCCAGGCCCGCGCGGTTTCTCAGAAATCCGCAAACCTGGAACGATGGTAGCAGTAGAAGCAACATCGGGGCTGCCAACAGAGGTGCTTCCGATATGCTTTTTGTGGATGCCATGATAGAAACACTTCAAGAACAGTTTAGTGTAGATCCAAGACGCATCTATGCAACTGGCTTTTCCAATGGTGCCTCCATGAGCTTTCGGTTGGCAAGAGAGCGCTCCAAACGCATTGCAGCTATTGCACCTGTGGCTGGCAACGATTGGCGAATAGAGATCATGCCCACTCG
>DJFZ01000011.1:24400-27027 GCA_002432655.1 Thiotrichaceae bacterium UBA5859
GTAAAAATAGGTTTGAAGTCTTTTGGAGACAAGCCACCTATCTCTGAAACGATTAACAGATGGGTAAAAATCCACCAATGTCCCCAACTGCCAGATTTCAACAAAGCGTTGTCACAATTTGGTACCCTGGTGTACCAGTGTGAACATCAGAATGGGGCAGTGGTGGTGCACCTATTGGAAGGACATGGCCATTATTGGCCAGGTGCATCCAATCTATTACCAGAAAGGATCGCGGGTGAATATCATACCCACATGCAGGCGCCGGAAGTGATATGGCAGTTTTTTAGACACTATCAGTTACCGAGGGAATAGAGTCATCAAGCCCAGTTAATATTCTTCTCAACTAGTGTAATTATTCTAGCGAATCTATAGCCTGTTGTATTAGTGTCATTGTCATTCTCGCATATGTTTTCCGGTGTCAGCAGGATCACGTTCTGGTTGGTGGCCATTTGAGTGTGTCTCCGAAGTGTTATATAGCCTAGTCCGCACTACTTATCGTCGGCAGAAAACTGTGCGATTACCGAGCAAAAACAAGAGTGATAGAGATACCCAGAAACCAGTTTATGCTATGCGGCCTGATTAGCTACAGGAGCAACCATTCATGTTCCGGCAACATTGACCCGTTTGGATTGCTTCAATTACCTGCGATTGCATGGTAGATGTGGGACTGACCTGCCGCTGAGTATCAAGTGCTTTATGATCAACAAACCGAATCAAGCAATGAAATCCCATGGCCTGAATAGAACTGCTTCTGTGAAGCGTGGGACAATCCAAACTACTCCGTTTCTAGTTTCCCAAGTAGCAATAAGATTAAATCATTAAAGGAAGCACTGCACCTCATCGATAAACAGATTGGGTAGGTGCGTCAGTTAAGAATTCTTAAAGTTCTGATAAGCATTGAACTTTTCTAAATCTCGGGAAGCCAAAAAATATTTGGTCACAGGATAAACCAATGGACGAATTATCTGCGGATACGGGCAAGAATACAGTTAGAAATGAAAATATAACGGCTAATCCCCTTGGAAGAGTGGTGAACTTATCTCATTCGTCAACTTCAATTGAGGGATTGCCGAACGACTTTGTGGCTGGTAGCCCGCTCCCCAATTCATTACTCGGTGGCAAAGACGATTTGTCATTAGAAGGGAGAAAGGAACTCAAACGACTAACGGGCGCACGCCCTGTACCCTTTTTGTCAACCTTGGCCGTCACTTGGTTGAGCATTGTTGCAACAATGGCGGTAGCAGCATGGATGGATGCGATTTGGTTCTATTTATTTGCAATTATTTTCATCGGTACCCGGCAAAATATTCTTGGTTTGCTGATTCATGAGCAGACTCATTATCTATGTTCTAGTCATCCTTGGGCGGATGCAGTGACTAACCTTTTCGCAGGTTGGCCTATCATCGTCGTGTCGGTTGAAAACTATGCCAAGGTTCATTTGGCACATCACTCTTTTTACTTTACTGAGAAAGATCCTGATTTCATTCGTAAGAAGGGAAAGGATTGGACATTTCCCATGAAGCCGCATTCGCTATTTCTTCTATTTTTAAAGGATCTAATGGGTGGTACCTTTTTTCATCTCATTTCCAGTAAGAAAATTGAGCGACAGAATCAGATCCGTCGCCCACAAGTTCTACCCGGATGGTTGAAGCTATTTTACTATGCATCCATTATCGCTTTGTCAGTATGGTTCGGGATATGGAAACTACTGCTTCTCTTATGGGTTCTGCCCTTGTTGCTTGTGCTCCCAGTAATCGTGCGCTTTAGCGCTATTTGTGAACATAAGTACGATGTGTTAAGTGGAAAGATAGAGGAGTCCACTGCTACTATTATTCTGAATAAGTGGGAACGAGCTTTGTTGCCTCGGCTAAATTTTAATTATCATATCTATCATCACTATTTTCCCGGTATTTCCTTCTGTAACTTACAGAAAGTACATGCATTATTTGAGAAAGAAGGATTGATTATCAAAGAAAATATATTTCAGGGATATCTGGCTTATTTCCGACATATATTAAACGCTCCTTAATGACATTATAAAGACACCTATAATTATTAACCTATCGTCAAACAAACTCTTATATCCATTCAAAGCGACCTGGAAACATGCAGTCCAATAATTTTGGAATATTTAAACACTCTTTTTGAATATATGATGAATTAGAACTTGCTTGCTAGATATACCCCATTTATCAATGTGTGTAAGTCTAGGAAATGATGAAGTGACTCAATAGCCTTTGCGTTATATTGAAATAAGAGCAGACTTTAATTAATTTCCATTGGTTCCAGAGTATCCCGCACACAGAGAGGATAATGGTTGAATAGATCAGTATGACGTTTATTCAATTCAGCTAGTTTGATGCGAACGCTTGGTGATAGTGGGTGTTCGATTTTCGTTTTCTCTTGGCTGATCTGATCCAATTAAAGAGGCCATTTTTGAATTGGACCAACGATCTAATGATCGTTTATTTTTGACAGCATTAATCCATTAGTTTGATCAGGGGTAAAAGAGACCACCCAAACCCGTGCGGTGCAATTTCAACCCTCTTCACAGGGGCAACCGGTTTTAACGCCGTCGATATTCACACTAGCACCTGGGAAAACGGATTGGGTGGCCCGGACAGTTT
>DJFZ01000047.1:0-1539 GCA_002432655.1 Thiotrichaceae bacterium UBA5859
CAATACTAATGTTTATTGGTCCTCTGAATTAAATTTGCCTAGTGTTTGTGTTATTTACACAAACAAACCAAAGCTATTCAAAAGTTCAAACAAGTTTCTTAAAATAATCATCTTTATGTCTGCAAATTCAACCGCTCCACAAACCACTGCTTGGCTTGACCGCCCTCCCGCCATGCTACGATCACTTGTTGTGTTGGCTCTTTGGGCATGGTGGCAATCTGCTTTAGTTTGTTTTGCTCGATTAACGGCAATGCATAATCTGTCGGCAAAGCGCCGACGCCTAATCCTGCGATCAAAGCATCGCACTTGGCTTCAAAATTGGTGACGGTCAAAGTCGGTTGGGTTTTACCCACACGAAAGGTTAAAGGCGTTCGATGACGTGCGCTATCTGCCACCACAATGATCCGATGCCGAGATAACGCTTCACGTGAGTCCGGTGCATGATGGAACACTTTATGATCGGGTGCTGCCACATAGATAAATTTCATCTCTTCGTAGTCTAGGGTGTTTACTTCAGAGCTCAGCTTGGTAAACGCGGGGCCAATGGCAATATCCACTTGCTCTGTTTCGAACGCTTCCCACAACCCAGCCAACACCTCTGAGCGAATCACAATTTGCGTGGCAGCTTGTTGTTGGTAAAAACTGTCTATTAAAGGTAGCACTCTCTTGACGGGATAGATGGCATCCAAGCCGATAGTGAGTTTGGACTCCCAACCACTGGCCACCGCGCTCGCCTCTTCTATGCTGGCTTCTGTGGCCGCCAAGATCTGTCTTCCTCGCCCTAACAGCAACCTACCCGCCTCGGTAAACCGCGCCCGCTTACCACTGCGGTCAAAAATTATAAAACCAACCTCCTGCTCTAACTTCTGTACTGTATAGGAGATGGCTGAGGTGACTCGATGCAACTCTTCGGCTGCACCAGCAAAGGTGCCCCTTCTTTCGATAGCATCCAACACGCGAAAGGCGTCTAAACTCACATGCGTTAAATTCATGGTAAACCCCTCGATAAGGCCCCGCCAGATCGGCGTCTATGGCTTAGAAATTGATAGTTCAATATTTTTGAACGAACTGCTCTAATTATTCCGCTTTTTCTTTAAAAAGCAATGCCGTAGAGTATGAACATACTTATACGAAGGAGGCCAAAAATGCACATTCGTAGCGCAGCAAGCCGTGGCGAGGTGAATATGGGCTGGCTAAATAGCCACCATACCTTTTCATTTGGCTCTTATCAGGATCCCCGCTATATGGGGGTTTCCCACCTGCGAGTGATCAATGAGGATCGAGTGCAACCGGCGCAAGGTTTTGCCACCCATAGCCATCGCAATATGGAGATCCTCACCTATGTGGTGACCGGCACCATCGAACACCAAGACAGCATGGATCATCGCCAACAACTCATCGCTGGACAGTTTCAGTTAATGAGTGCCGGTCATGGTGTCACGCACAGTGAATACAATGCTTCTGAGCGCGAACTCTTGCACTTTATGCAGATTTGGATCTTGCCCAATGAACATGAAACCACACCTAGATACCAGGAAC
>DJFZ01000047.1:1862-53983 GCA_002432655.1 Thiotrichaceae bacterium UBA5859
GCCTGTCTCCTTGGCGTCAGAGCGCACTGGTTATCTACACCTGGTCACAGGAAAGTTGCAGGTGAATGCACATAGCCTCAACGCTGGTGATGGACTCACCATACAGGGTGCGACCGAGTTACAGATCACTAGCCCAGAACAGGCGGATTTCATCTTTTTCGATCTAGCCAAAGAAAAATCACATTCATAGAAATTGATAACAACTCAAAAAGGATTAGCCATGAGTACACCCTTAGATCCACAAGCTTTAAACCAACTCTTTATTGAAGCGCGAACCCACAGTCATTGGCAAAATAAAGAAGTCTCAGATGAGTTACTAAAACAGCTCTATGATCTCTGTAAATGGGGCCCCACTAGCATGAACTGTAGCCCGATGCGCTTGGTGTTTGTGCGCAGTCGTGCAGCGAAAGAGCAGCTTAAGCCTCTGCTCAGTGCCGGCAATGTGGAGAAAACCATGAGCGCACCCGTGACCGCTATCGTCGCCAGCGATCATCAATTTTATGAACATTTTCCCCTGCTGTTTCCTCACTCCACCACGGCACGGGATAGATTTGCCAACGATCAAACGGCAACAGACATCACTGCTTTTCGCAACAGTAGCTTGCAAGGGGCCTATCTAATTATCGCGGCGCGGAGTTTGGGATTGGATTGTGGCCCCATGTCCGGCTTTGACAATGAGGCGTTGGATAAGGTCTATTTTTCTGGTACTGAGATTAAATCCAACTTCTTATGTAATCTCGGTTACGGTGTGGCAGACAAAACCTATGCTCGCGCACCCAGACTGGATTTCGAAACCGCCGCAAAAATTCTTTGAGCTTGCTCGGGTGGCGGCAGAAGCCGCCCTATCCACCGCGCCAGGTGGGCAACATCAAATCCCGAGCAAAAGAATCTGCGAGAACAGGGCTGACCACGTAGACAAAGTCGATACCGCGAATGACTACTAGATTTTTTGGCAAGGATAAAAATGCCTGGAATTCGCCCAGTTGATTGTTGCGAAAATGGACTTGAAAGCGAAGGATATCCCCAAATCGCCACAGTCTTTGTGCGCGATCCATGGCGCTGGGCAGCACTTGGGCATCTATGATGTCTGCACGCTTAATTTCCCGCGCCAGACCAAGGCGATGAATAATCAGCTTATCTTCAGTGATTTCGTAACTGCGGGTAGAAAAAGGCGCCAGTACCACAGCAACCAAAATAACGAGCAACAATGCGACGCCTTTCAAAGCTAGAGAGAACCGCTGGGCGGTGAGTACCAGCAGCAAAGAGACGAACACCGCGCCCCCACCTAGCACTAAATAGACGACAGTATATTCTGGCCAATAAGCAGGATAATTCATGATGACAACTGTTGTAGTTGTAATTTTAATTTAGATCATGAAGGAAACTTTATCCTGCCACAAGTACCAATTCACCACCAATCAAAAAGAATAATCGAATCCGAAGGTAAAATAGAGAAAATCCACTAAACCTGGGCTTTCCGTACTCACTTCCCCCAGTGCATAGTCTGCGCTGCTGTCGTAACGATCCACACTGAGAATGGTGCGCCACTGACCAAATCTGGCGATTAGTTGTACACCCGTAGTGATGGCGCCGTAAGGAGATAGTCGATAATCACTAGATTGCTCACCGGTGCGTAAACTATTATCGATTGAATAGTAAAAATCCGCTTGACTTTGACTGTAATAACGCACATTCGGCACCACTGTGACTTGTGCATCTATTTGTTGATACCAAGCCATCTTGAAGGTATGACTGACGATACCCCAATCATCGGTATAAAGCCGATAATCCAAATGGCCACTGGCTTTAAAGCGTTCAAAGAATCGCCGCAAACGATGATTCCATGCCAGCTGCAAACGACTGTCCGGACGCACATCAAATGTTTTGTAGGGATCAGACAGATAACCGTCCAAATAACCGAGGGAGATACTGGTTTGCCACTGAGTTTTTTGATTTAAGATCTGACTCCAACCTACATAACTATTCAACCCTGACTTCGATTCTTCATCGATGCGTGTAAATCCCTGCTGTTGGGTGGGTTCGATAGTATCCGTAGAAAATTCCACACCCGCGCTCAAGGTGGACTGCTGCTCATTCATCAATTTGGAAAATTCTGCGCCCAAGAAAATAGCCTGATAATCATGCTCTGTGGAGATACCTAAAGACACTGAGGTTGTATCTTGACCTGAATACTTGGTCACTTTACCGCTGAGATCGGTGCGTGATTCATCAATGCTTGCGCCGCTCATATTCAGTTTAGGATCCCCATCCACCCCTAGAGAATTGCTATAGGGTGAGGCGCCGGTCATCGATTCCTTAACTAGGTTTAAGGAAAAAGTGTAATCACGTGCAAAGGGTTTAAGTATATGAAATTGATCCACATTGATATCATAACGAGCGCTATGTTCTCCGCTGGCGGTGAGATCAGCAGAGACATCATCCTCCTGATACTGAGTATGACGATAGCTAATGGACGTTTCTGTGGGCATTGTATCTGCTGCTACTGGCGGCAACATCCCAGGTAAGGCCATAGCAGCGGCGGCGAGCGATGTAAGTTTTTTCGATTTATTATGATTGGCATGAGTCATGGGACACCTTAGTGATTAGAGTCGTGAATTAATTACAACCGCATCCTCCGCCCCCCAACGCGGCATCGCCACTTGAGGCTTCTTTACTAAAATGAATATGAGATTCTATGGTTCGGTACATAGGATCGGTGGTCCACTGCATATTAGGATTCGCCAGATGTCCTCTCTCCCATGCAGATACATGGCTACAGCCGGTAATCAATAGCGCTAACAAAGCGCACACAGATAGACGCATCATTTTTTCACCTCCATCAGTAACTCTTCTATTTCATGGCGCAAGTGTTCCACGTCTCCTTGACGAAACCCCTGATGCACTAGACGCACTAAACCTTGAGCATCTATCAGATAAGAGGTAGGCATACCAATCAATTCAAATTTTTGCGGTGTCACGCCCTTGGGATCGGATAGGGTGGCAAAACTCACTGGGTGCTCTGCTAGAAAAGCTCGACCCGCCTCGGGATCTTGATCCACATTAATGCCCACCACTTCAAAACCCCTCGATTTGAGATCCTGATGTAGTTGTTCAATCTGTGGCATGGAGATTCTGCACGTGCCACACCATGACGCCCAAAAGTCTAAATAGACCACCTTGCCTTTATATTGTTCCAGATCCACTAGCTGCTTAGACTGCAAATGGGGCAAGATAATCGAAGGTGCCGGCTCCCCCGTGGAGACTGCATGTACCGGCGCAACAGATACCGACAGCATGACTACAGCCGTTGCGAGGGAAATAAATCTTTTAACAGATTGATACACGATGTTTGTGAGATTCGTCATCTGGTCACCCTTACCTGTTAGACTGAAAAGAGATTGATAAAATCTTCTTCCAACGGAAAATCCTGCGTGATGCTATTATTTTCAATACCTGCGAGACGTCTCAACGCTGCATGTATGTGTCCCGGAGTGATAAGCATGCCATTTGCATCCGGTTGCAAAGTCTCAGCATTCAAGGCAATCGCTTCAAAATTTTCGTCGGTGGCACCGATGACTCGATTACCGGTGATGCCCTTGCCCATTGCTAAGATACTGGTAACATTCCAGTGATCTTTGCCATCTCCAGAGTTGTAGTAAGGTGTGCGACCAAAATCAGAGCCTACCAAAACCGTGGTAATATCTAACAAGCCTTGCCTCTCTAATTCATTCATTAAATGATCTACCCCATCAATCAGTCTGGACAAGGCATTGGTCTGGTTACGATCGTGATCTCCATGGGTATCAAAACCACTGTCTGCCGTGAGATTCGCTGTCACTGCCAGACCTGCACTGAACGCCGCAGCAGCCATTTCTGCCTGCCCTTTCATACCACTGGACAACCCGCCCTCCGGTAACTGCTGCACCAATGTGTCTAGATTGTTATCCCCTAAGCTTACAACTTGCAATTGACTCATTTTGGATTTCACCTGCGGCAAGGTTTGACTATCAATTAAGCGCTGTAGACGCGCGGCTTTCGCTTGCCGAATAAGTTGATAGTCTGCGTCTGTTAAAAAGGTGCTGTCACTAGATTCGGGACTAATACGGTTTGGAAAGGCTAAGTCCTGAAAGCCACTCGCCCCCCCAGCTCTGGTGGGTGCCACCAACGAAGCGGTGACGTCATAACCGCCATTGCTCAAAAAAGACATGGGCAATGTCGGTGCGGAAACGCCTGCATATAATGCTGCGAAGGCTGGCTGCCCCATATCGTCTAAGATCCCACTCCAGACGAATCGTGTACCGCTGGAGTGACTATTGGTTTGGGTATCTATACCGTTAATCACTAACAACTCAGAGCCGTACTTGGTAAAGAAATCATCAAAACTAATGAGCGGCATATCTGTACGTAAGGTGCTAGTGGTTAAGGTCGCATCGGGAAAAGGCGCATAACGAATAGGACTACCCGCCAGTTGCACAATTTGATTGGTAAAATAGTGGTTCACCGGACCTCGTCCATCTGCGCGCTCTGCATTGCCTTTAGGATCACAGAGGCTGGTGGGATCCCAACCGCCGCCCGCATGCACAAACACAAAGAGTTGATCACTGGCAGGTGCCGCTTGCGTGGTGCGATAGAGAGCCGCAGGAGCAGTCACCAACATGCCGGTGGAAGCGGCCAGTTTTAGAAAATCTCTTCTGTTCATCACTGCCTCTCCCTACTCATAGACAAATCGATAATCGGCTAACAGGTAATTCAGCACACCAATCCAGGCGCGAATCAGATACTCTTCGTCCAGACGAATGCGTTGCTCAGTGGGCAAAACGTCTCCGGTTTCCGGGTGATAGTACAGTTGACAATTCCAAGGTAGGCTACTACTGAGTTCAGTACCCTCACGCGCCAACTCAGCCACACCCTGTTCACGGATCTGCTCAAACAGAGTGAAGGTGGCATCTATTTCCGGATCATTGGCCTCCAACTCCCGACCGAAAAAGGTCCAGTGTAGATGCTGCATGTTTTGTTTAATGGCTGCGATGGCGGAATCTACGGGGAGGCCATCTGCATCCACAGGGGAGGTATCTATCGAGATGTGTGGAAAGATAGAACGCTCTGCACGTAACTTGAAGAAGTCTCGAGTGACCACTTGGCAACCCATCTCTGAGGCCATGCGCGCCTGTACAGCCACCATCATGCCGTTAGGTTCAGTGATGCGTTGGGTGATATTGTCCGAGTCAATGCCACCATAGAGTTGGCGAAAACTGTTGCTGCTGGGATCGGTCAAGTAGTGGCGATCGCTCCAGAATACCCAATCCTGCCCCAACACCGCACTGATTTTTCTATCTAACATCTCTGGCGTTAACAGGCGTGCACTACCAAACTCGCTATAAAGCAGATCGGCGTCGGCAAGTGTTAAAGTCTCTGCACGCCAGTAGGCACTTTTAATAATCTCTTTGAGTACGGATTTCAAATTCCAATTATTGTCAATCAGCACTGTTTGTAGTTGCGTAAAGAAGTTTTGTTGCGCCAGATACTGTTGCCATTCGGGCGCTGTGGGATCCGCTTCTGAGTTCGGAGGGGTTAGGGGCTCTTGACCGGATAATGCTTTGAAAGCCGTTTTCACAGTGGCACGCGCGAATCTGGGATCGGCCACAATCTGTTGTGCCAACCATTGCAGGGAAGCATCGGCATAACCCGCCAAGGGCATGACCTCACCGTTGAAACCCCTTGCCAACATATCCGTATACCAGTCACCAAACACACTGGTGGGACGATAGCGACCCATTTCATCCCAGTTTTGAAAGGTTGCCGCCACTGGATCCATGATGTTGTGGCAAACGGTACATTGGGGATTATCTAAGGTGGGGTTGTCCCCCAACAGATCTAGTGCGTCATCCGGACGGGTACCCTCAATAGCTAATATGTCTGTATCTAAGAACATATCAAACACCATGCGCGCTCGATGCCGATTACGATTGGTGTCCGTGGTAGGAAATCGATTCAAGAACATCGGCGAAGTGAGGATCCCGGCATGGGGAATAGCCGCTAACACCACTGGTTGAAAATCTTCGGGATCTTGCGGATAAGCTGGGTATTCAGCTTCTGTCAATGTACCGAAGGACAATTGAGACTCCACCCCATAGGCACGGGCGGAGAACGCATTCACCATAGTATAGTTTGCTGTCAGCATCTCGGTAAAAGGTAACTCATGACGAACCACATAAGAAATCAAGTGGAGAATTTCCCGCGCAATGGCATCGTTAGTTTGTGCACGCAGGTAGTAGTAGAGATCACGCTCTTCAGTAATATCGAGATCCAAGCCGAGATCACGGTACCAACGTCGAGAAGGGAAATCTTCATCGCGCATCAAACTAAGCGCATTCTCTGATCCGAGATACTTATCCTGTAATAACGTATCGTTGTACATCTCGATGAGACGTTCAAAGAAGGCATCTTCGGACAACAAGTTGTCTAGCTGTGCATCAAGCGCCGCATCACTATCGACACTCGCTAATTCTGTCTCGGTGGGTAAACGACCAGTCAAATTTAAACTGGCCTTACGCAAGGTTGCCTTTGGGCTCATTATGGTAACCCCAGTGGCAAGGCTCTCTACTGAGCCAAACAACAAACCGTTAAAAGCAACCAAGATAAACTCTGCGGTATTGGTGGCGCACTCATCTTCACATGCCTCCACATTGTTCAGAGGCATGGTGGATTCGATTCTTGCCGCTAACGTCTCCACAGTGGTGCAGGAGGCACAGCTCACTAAGCTAGGGCCATTGGCAGTGCCCTCTCCCGCACTACCGTGACAGGAAGCGCACTGCTCATTGTACGCAGCACGACCCATTTCGTTGACCACCAACCCTAACGCAACATTACTGGAAACTTCGTCAGTCTCACCTTCATAGTTGCCACCACAGGCAGTCAGCATGAATGCGAAGGTGGCCATCACGGCTAGCTTCATATACGCCACTAAGCCATAGTCTCGACGAACTAACTCTAAGATGCACTTCTTCATACTCACAACCTTTCACTTGATTCCCAGGTCTCAATATGGGGGGAGTATTGTGGGCCACTGAATGTGTTGGGGTCACTAGAGAATCGTGGCGCTTGAGATATGCATCGGCGCTATCAATTACTTACGGAGGCAATTTATTGAAAGAAAAACAGAATTGTGTGGTGTATCACAAAATTGAGATGAACCAATTGTCAGTGACAATGAATTCGCATCTTTATCTCTAGTAGATTTTGCCAAGCAGTTGACAAAAAAAAACTAACGCACACCCTACCGGGCGTGTCATCAATCTAAAGATAGTCACTAATTTAACTGACAGAAACAGTTCAGTTCTTGATCTACTAATAAGTAGGGGACACCAAGTTCATTGAGACAATCTAACCCACGACTGCCGTGTAGCATCGCGATAGTAGCTGCAGTTCCTGCCAATAAACAGCTTTCCCCATGTACAGTCACGCTTGCGGTACCAGTAATCGGATAACCGGTCTTGGGATTTAAAATGTGCGCGTAACGTACACCGTTCATCTCAAAAAATCGTTCATAGTCACCACTGGTAGCCACCCCACCCTCTCTCAAGTAAAGAGTATGCATCGAACGGTTTTTAATTCGGGGATGATGGATCCCCACAGGCCAACCTGAACCATCTGGTTGCGGACCCACCACCCTAATATCACCACCCAGATTGACTATTGCACTAATAATCCCGCTTTGAAAGCACACATTTGCCGCTGCATCGGCGGCGTATTCCTTGACGTATCCACCAAAGTCTATTTCCATTCCCGTTTCAGGTAAAATGATATGCTGTTCGTTAAATTCAACTTTAGTCCAACCGATCAGTTGCCGCAGCGAATCTAATTGCCGCCTGCCAGGAACCATTCCTCGCCTGAAGTCCCAACCGCGACGGAGCACGCCGGAGGTAATATCAAACAAACCATCACTTAATCGATAGGCTTCATCCGCATAACACAACAACTGATAGGTTTCGGTGTCGATGGATATCGGTTGACCGCGCCCAGCCATGCGATTAATTTGACTGGTGAGGCTGCTTTCTTTATACCTGGTGTATTTCTGTTCTAAACGATCAATTTCAGATCTAGCGCTTAACAAAGCTCTATCGGCTTGCTCTGACGAATCAGACCATACCTTAATATCACATGGGCTGCCCATAGCCTTGAAACTGAGGCCGTATAGTTGCCATTTGGGCGCTCGTTGAATTGGAGCCAGCTTCATCGTTTTCCATGATTTTTTAATTCTAAGTTTAAAATCGTCGAATCCGTAAAATTATCCAAGGTTTTTTCACGAGGATGTGCTCTGGATCACACTAAATGACCGCAACAATGGGTCTATCTAGTCAAACCAAACCGCTGCTTGAAGAATTCACAATGCACCAGTGAGATCGACGCACCGAGAATCGATACAAACCGGTTGAGGAATAGATATTTGTACACATTTGGGTTCTTTGGTAGCCAATCGGTAGCGATTTTTGTCTAATGCATAATATATTTCTATACGTTGCTTTTGTTGCCGGTAGTTATCATCAACATTAGAGAGCGTCACATATCCTCCTGGGCCACAAGCTTGATAGCTCAGAGGTAACGCCTCACAGTGACGATCACTTCGACAGTTTCCGGTGGCGAACTCATTAAATAATAGACGGTATAAGCCACGTTGCTGTTGTTCGATCTGCTTCAGCAAAAAGCTTTGTGCCTGTTCCCTATTTGCCCAGTCCCTGGGGCCATCCGCTAATTGAGCGGTTAATCTCCTAATTAATGTTTGATGATTCGCATCAGTCTGAAACTGCTCTGCATCTAGCGAAAAGTTCAAATCTGCGCCAAGAGCCGATGTTCGTGTATACGGCGAGATCTGAATGCCATTTTGCCATTCGTTGTCGGCATCGATGGTCAGGAGAAAAGTCATGAGATTCACAACATGCTCCTGCTCGTATTCTCCTTTTGAACGCACTAAATCCAAAGGCGTGATCACTGCATCGCCATTGACTTGCCCACCTAAAGCAATATCTCCAACAAAAAATTGTATCGGTTGACTATTCTCGTAAATAAAGCGGCCATTCTCATCTATGAGATATCGCTCTCCCGAACGAAGGTATTCTAATCCCGACAGGGCGCCAGCAAAAAAAATCCCCGATTTTTCTTCTACCGTTTGACCCACAATAAATTTCACAGAGACACATCCTGCTATCCACTGTGTCAACGTGAATAATAAGATGCAGGAAAACACGCGCATTGTGCGTACTCTAGGTACCTGGAACCGAAAGTTATTTGGTGAGTCGACCAATTTCACGCATGACTTGTACGTATTCATGCCGAATATCATTTAAAAGTTTCTCCGAGTCTTCTGAATTGTTTTTTTTGCTTAATTCCAACCTCGCCGCCATCCTAGATAAGTTCAGTGCACCAATATTCGCACTACTCGACTTTAGAATATGGGCCTTTTTTACAACCGAGTCTTGATCACCGATCACCATAGAAGCGTCTAGTTCATCCATGAGAACCAGAGTATCCTCTAAGTATGAGGTCAGTAAGTCCTCAAACCCATCCTCCATCAACCCTCTCAATTCATCTAATATTTTTGCGTCTAAAGCGACATAAGATCCACCAACTTGTTCAGACGTTTTAGCATCGCTCTCGGCCGTCAATTCGTAGGGCATCCAATTTGACAAAACTTCTGCCAAGACTTGTCGTTTAACAGGCTTCATGAGGTAGTCATCCATACCCGCGTCTAAACAACGCTGCTTGGCATCTTCACCACTCTCTGCCGTCATGGCGATTATCAATGTTCGGCTTTGGTCCGTTTTCTCTTCCCACGTTCGAATCTGCTCACTGGCACTGTATCCGTCTAACTTGGGCATCTGACAGTCCATTAATACCAAATCGTACCGATTAGATTTCACCGCCGCCAGCGCCAGTTCACCATTACTCACCACTTCCACCGCCAAACCCAACTTAGATAACAGACCGACAGCCACCTGACTATTCACTTGATTGTCTTCTGCCAACAACACCTTTCCTTGAAATCGGTATTGACCAATCTCATCATTGTCGGAACTTCTTTTCACTTGTTTTAAATGAGCCGCCTCAAGCAGGGTCTCATAGAACTCTTTTCTTTTCAGAGGCCAAGACACAGCGGCAGATACACCGCTCTCACGAATTTGGTCAGCATCCATATCCCCTAAAACAATTGTACTTATCTTCGATAATCGAGGAGATATCTTGACTGTACGTGATAAACTGAATCGATCCTCTCCTTGGATATGGGAACCCAAAATCAAGAGTTGATAGGGATTTCCCTTCGCCATGGCTTCATTTAACTTATTTAGCGCAGCGGTGCTTGTCCCCTCCTCTTCAAGCAATATTCCCCAATCCAATAGGTAGTGACGAACCGTCCAGTGCTCGATTCCTTCTTTACCGACATATAATGCCTTTACACCTCGAAGAGCTTCACCTAAACCCGCTTCTTGTAATTTTGGCTTCTTTAACATAATCGTAAACCAGGATCTGGCTCCCTGGCTACCTAAAGTATCTGCGCTAAAGTTGCCGTCCATTTGGCAGATTAAACGCTTCGACAAGGCCAAACCTAGTCCGTGACTACCATGTACATCTAAATTTTCTGTACCAGATTCAGCGGTGAATAGTTCAATGAACCGATCTTCCTTCCAACTCTCATCCAACACTCGAAACTCTAATTTGATACGCGCGTGACTAAATGATTGCCGCACCACGGCACAGATAATGAGCACATCCGCACGCAGCGCCAAATCTCGGATAGCTACTAAGTAGTGCTCGATAATCTCTCCTATGCGTTGCACATCCCCAGTCACAGTGGTAGGCACATTCGAGGGAATATAAACTGATACTTTATTATTGTCCCAGTGATACTTACTCAAAGATTGGGTGACTGCGGACTCAATTGCCTGCGCTAAAGAGAAGCTAGAACTGGCTAACTGAAATTTTCCCGCATCCAATTGTGAATAATCTAATATCTCTGACAGTGTATTCATCAAACTGTCCGATGCACTAAAAGCAATATCAATATACTTTTTCTGTTCCTCGTTGAGTTCAGTATCCTTGAACAACTCAATCATACCGAGCACACTACCCATTGGCGTTCGAATTTGATGACTCATCGCAGTAAGAAACTCCGCCTTTTGCTGCATTGAAACAGCAATACTTTCACGGGTTTCAGTCAATAGTGCCTTTTGTGCTTCAAAGTCTGCGCGAGATTGCACTAATTGATGGGTCACTTCATTAAATAGCGATGCGATCTCCTGGATCTCGGCCTTTTCAGATGATTCAATAGTGTGTGCAAAATCTCCATTGGCAGCAAGGGTAGCCCCCTCCTCGAGTACCGCTAGCGAACTCGAGACCGCATGCCCCAACCGGCGAGTGGTCACGAAACCCAAGATCAACAATAGACTGGCAGAAAACCCCAATATCACCATGAGTGCCCACTTAAATTGATCCGAGATAACGACTAATTGATCACGAAACCTTTTTTCTGCTAAACGCATTTGACGAGTTCTTTCACTCACGTCGAAGAGCAGCTCTGGATTGATCTCTATTTGCCTCGAATCTGCCTGACGCCTAATTTGTTGTTGTACCAACGCTGCCTGTTCCACTAAAAACTGATTGCTTTCTATCCAGCTTTCTAAACCAAAATGCAATGTCTCGTTCTTCACATATAATCTTGCCAACTGAGAGACCCGGATCGCCGATCGTTTGTCTATTCCTTTATCCATGAGATATAGAATAAATTCGCTGTACTCCGCATTTTCTCTTAGCAGTGGCTGGTGTGCGGCCACAAGCCGTTCTACGCCCAATATAGAATCCAGGTAGGACTTCAAGTATTGTGGATCTTGAATTGCCAAGTATCTCGCCAACTGATAGACCACTTGCTCTTGTTGTTTTGCTTCTAGTGCCTGTAACTTCACATAATCTCTAAGCGATGTCATCCATCCGAGACACGCAAAAGTCAATAACGACAAAAGAATAAGCACAAACACAAAGGAGAAATTCACCATCGCCAGTTTTCGCGGCACTGACGACTGAACCAAACCACGTACTTCGTTTAGAATACTTTTAATGCCTTCCTTACCAAACCTAGACTCTCGAAATATTTGAGAAACCGGCGCGGACATTAGGATTCATCCTCTGAAAGATATTGTGAATAGGCCGCTCGAGTAGCGTTAAAGGATTGTTCCAAATCTTCAATGATCCCCTCCGCTTCTGATAGAGATGCACTTTCCAATTTTGTGGCGAGCTGTGCAATTCGATTTGCTCCTACATAAATACTAGAGGATTTAAGACTGTGCGCCCTTGCTATCAATATATCCTGTCGTTGATGTTCAAAGGCGTCCCCCAATTCATCCAGAGTACCTGAGGTATCTGCCAAATAGTTTTGAATTAATTCTGCAAAATTGCCCGGCATCAACTCTCTGAGTTCATGCAACGCTTCCACATTGAGTAACTCTCTAGCTTGTATGTTGGGAACTTTAAACTGTTGGGAGCTTTGTGATGATTCGGTTTCGTATGGCAACCACCGCGACAGCACCTCGGCCAAGAATCGCCGCTTCACTGGCTTCATCAAATAATCATTCATACCTGCATTCAAACAACGCTGTTTCGCATCTTCACCACTTTCAGCTGTCATGGCAATGATTAGATTGCTCTCTCGGTTTGAGGCCCGTTCCCATTGCCTAATATGCTCACTCGCTTGCATGCCATCCATATTTGGCATTTGACAATCCATCAAGATCAGATCGTATTGAGCAGACTCAACTGCTTTCGTCGCCAGTTCACCATCCGCGACCACATCGACTTCAAAACCCAACTTCCGCAGCATACTTTTTGCCACTTGGCTGTTCACCTCATTGTCCTCTGCTAAGAGCACCCGGCCGGAAAACCGATATTGATTACTATCTCCTTCTTGAGGTGCGCGGGAGGCCTGTTTAATGTGCGCGGCATGTAATAGCGCCTCAAATAGTTTCCGTCGTTTCACCGGCCAAGAAATACTGGTAGAGATGCCGCTCTCCTGAGCCAACTCTGGCTCTACCTCTCCAATAATGACAGCACTGATTTTGGCTAATCGCGGAGAAATTTTGACTGCCTGAGACAAACTCAAGCCATCACCCCCATTCATTTTCGTGCCTAATATCAGCAATTCGTAGGGCGTGCCCTGCTCAACGCCTTGTGTCAGTTTCTCAAGGGCGCCTGCACTACTATCCCGCTCATCCAGCACCAACCCCCAATCTGTTAAGTAGTGATTCACCACCCAACGCTCAACACTGTCCACACCCGCATACAGAACACGAATACCCCGCAGAGCCTCACCCAAACCCACCTCTTGCAACTTTGGATGGGGCAACTGCATGGTGAACCAGAGGCGAACGCCCCTGTCAGTCTGTTCACCGCCGCACTGGCCGTCCAACAAACGCACCAACCGTTTCGAGAGCGCTAAACCCAAACCATGACCACCTTGTGTACCGAGATTTTCGGTAGTCATCTCATCAGAAAAAATTCCAATCAAGATATCTGCATCCAGGTTGGGCTCAATCAACACGAATTCCACGCGCAACTTGGCATGATGTTCGTTAATTTCTTCCGGTACTAATGCCAGGCCCACATCGATATGAGGTTCATTCTCTAAAATGACTAACCAGAAGCCTCTAATCAACTGCCCGAGTCGGTAAGGATCTGATTGCACCGAAAAAGGTAATCCTGGTGCCAAATACGGGTGTAATTCGCCGGCTATACCCAGCTCCACTTCTTTTTCTTCTTCCACCAAATCGGCACAAGTTTCTTCGAACCAACGGTGCACCTCTATCTGCTCTTCTTTCAAACGCAGATCACCACTAGAAATACGCGACATATCCACAATATCATCCATCACACTTAACAACACTTCAGTTGAGGTTTTAATATTATGTAGATATTGGGTTTGTTCGTGACTCATGCGTGTATCTTGTAACAACTCAACCACACCTAATACGCTAGTCATGGGGGTACGGACGTCATAACTCATTTTTGTTAGAAAGCCCTCGTTTTGACTCTGCGCATTGGCCAAATCGGCGTACTCCCTGACCAGCTGTTCATTCTGAAAGGTGTAATTAGTTCTCGCTAACAACAAACTATCGCTCATTTTGTCATAGGCAAACGCTAATCTTCCCACCTCATCACCGCCGTCTACATCCAAGCGCGTGTGCAGATTCCCCTGTAACAATTGTTGTCCCGCTTGCAACAAGCGATGCAAACCCACTCGAATCCTGCGTTCTATCAGGTAGGTAAAAAGCACCCCAATGATCAAAAAGATAACTGTCAAATAAAATAATGTAGTGAGTAAATAGCGATTGACTGCGCTACTCAACTTCACGCTGATCGCGCTATATTCTGCTTCTAGCCCATCAATTTCTTGATTCGCTTTATCCATCTCCAGCAGTATACGGGTACGCTCCTGTGCGTCTAATTGCCCAGAATCAACTAGCTCTTTTAATCTCACTGCCAGAGAGATAATTTCTAACAAATGTTGGTCTGCTTTTACCCATATAGCCGCAGATCTTTGAATCACGTCTGTGTTGCGAAACATACGCACGATGGGTGTCATGCGGGCGACTCGGCTGGCGCCTGAACCGGCAATGGACTCCTGCACACCACGTAGATATTCCAAACTAAATTGATCCTCTTCACTCACTAACACTTTACGTAATCCCGACGCGATCACCGGTAAACGAATCGTCTGCTCATAACGCCGGTAAAACGCTTCATTTTCTGTACGCGCAAACATCATCAATTCATAGAGGGCGACTTTCTGGTTTTTTGAAAAGATAGCTTCAGCTTGAATATTGCCATGTAAACTGGCGATGGCTTCGATAGCCAGTAAGCTAAAACTGATAAAAATGATTAAGAAAGCCAAGAAGAGTCGACTGAGCAAACGCAATTTTTTGTCAATTGGCAAATTGAGAAACCAGTTGCGAACTGGTTGAAGGAATTTAAAATACGATTGCGTGGCCATGGTCGTGGAGTAACACTTTTCGATTTATTTTACCGGCGCAATCTTTGCATTCTACACATAGACAAAACAGCTAGGCCAATAGGGGATCATGAACATGCCCGACAACTCCCTCGCTTTTTGGGTCAACATGACAATAGATGGATTCATTGTATGCTAGAAAAAGGCCAATTGACACGGATTATGGGAATTGCGACTCTATTCTGGACGCTTTTGGGGATTCCTTACACAGATCTACGGGCGTTGCCAAACCACTCACCCGTTCCAGGGGGCGTAGCACTGGTGCCTCTAGATAAATCCGTTACCCTAGATACACCGGTTTTTTATCAATCGCAGCGGGTGCTGGTACTCGAACACTCGAACCAATTAATAGCGTTAATAGGCATTCCTCTGCACGCTTCCCCTGGCTCGGCCACCCTACACCTAGAAAGACCCGATGGTCCATCCATCAGTTTTCAAATCACCCCAAAAAGTTATGCCGAGCAACGTCTTAAAATAGAGAATAAACGCAAGGTGAATCCCTATCAAAAAGATATGGATCGAATTATTCGTGAGAAAAAATTAATAAAAACCAAATTCACCGACTGGCGGGATGAACCCCCACACCTTGAGTTTGCCGCGCCAGTAGAAGGAATTTTAAGCAGCCCCTTCGGCTTACGACGCTTTTACAATGACCAACCCCGTTCTCCCCATAGCGGTATCGATATTGCCGCCGCAGAAGGGACACCACTGCTGTCACCAGCCAAAGGTGTCATCAGTGGCACGGGAGATTTCTTCTTCAACGGCAATACAGTTTTCATCGATCATGGCCAAGGATTAGTCAGCATGCTGTGCCACTTGCAGGAAATCCTCGTCCAAGAAGGTGATCGAGTGCAGCAAGGGCAGGTAATTGGCAAAGTGGGCATGACCGGTCGAGTCACCGGCCCTCATGTGCATTGGGGGGTGAGTTTAAACAATGCTCGAGTAGATCCCACCCTATTTTATACACCGTAAGATCATTCCCCTATACCACCATGGTTGAAGATCGATCCGCGACCATATTATTTTTTTCGTACATGCTTTATCAGGCGCTTACGGCGCCTTTGCTGCCGCGGGGTCAGTTTGTTTCGCCGCCCCTTATAAGGGTTATCGCCGGTGCGAAATTCCAACCTCACGGGAGTACCTTCAAATTGAAATGCCTGGCGAAAAACATTCATCAAATAGCGCTTATAGTGGCCAGGTAGTGCCTCCGTCTGGTTACCATGAATGACAATCACTGGTGGGTTAATCCCCCCTTGATGTGCATATCTTAATTTGATGCGTCGCCCACGTACAAGGGGGGGCGGATGCTCTGCCACTGCATCCTGCAACACTTGCGTCACCATTGGCGTCGATAAAGCACGACGGGCCACATGGTAGAGACGTTCGGCTTCGTCCAATAAGTGACCCGTGCCGCTGCCGTGCAAAGCAGAAATGGTGGTCTGTTTGGCAAAATCGACAAATTGTAGTTTTCTATCCAAAGAATCTCTGGTTTTTTGTCGGATCTCTGCGTCCAACTTATCCCACTTATTGATAGCAATGATTAATGATCGACCCGCCTCCAAGATATAACCTAAGAGATGAGTATCTTGATCCGTGACCCCTTCCACCGCATCGATGATCATTATTACCACATTGGCCGCGTCAATAGATTGCAATGCTTTTATCACACTAAACTTTTCCACAGTTTCGTGCACCCGCGCACGGCGTCTGATGCCGGCGGTGTCAATCAATACAAACTGTTTGCCACGACGCTCAAAGGGCACAAAAACGCTGTCCCGGGTAGTGCCAGGCATATCAAAGGTGACCAGCCTATCTTCCCCTAAAAAGCGATTCACTAAAGTAGATTTACCCACATTGGGACGTCCCACCACGGCGACTTTTATCGCCTCAGAATACTCTTGCACATTCTCGCTAGACTCTTCGTCCTCAGGAAAAAGCTCCAGCAACGCATCCACACCGCTCCATACACCTTCACCATGAGTCGCGGAGACGGCAATCATATTGGACAACCCTAATGCAGCGAATTCACTCATCGCGATTTCTTTATTCACTGATTCGGTTTTATTAACCACCAACCACAAATTTTTCGCTTGCCGCCGCAGACGTTGCGCCAGCTCTTCATCGTCGGCAGTGGGACCCGTTTTACCATCCACCAAAAACCAGACAATATCTGCCTCCTCGATCGCCTGCGCCACTTGCTTTTCAATTAGCGGATCGACTCCTGCTCGCTCGCCTGTTAAGCCACCTGTGTCTATGACAATAAACTTGCGCTCATTGCGAGACCCTTGACCATACTTTCGATCTCGAGTGAGGCCAGGTTCATCAGCAACCAATGCATCGCGCGACGCCGTCAGGCGATTAAATAGGGTGGATTTACCCACATTAGGGCGGCCGACGAGGGCGATGACAGGAATCATGGCAATAGAGTATCAGTAGACTAGATCAGTGAACGCGTTATTCAAGATACAAGGAGATCAATTTCCCCGTTTCTGATAGCGCAATGAGTTCATTATCCACCGCTCTCATGGGGGATAACCAACGGTCATTGCCGATTCTATCTCGCGCAAGGAAATCACCGTTGTCGGCCGAAAGCCAATGCAAATAACCCTCTTTATCTCCCACCACAATTAAACCATTGTGGAAAGCGGGTGCAGTGAGATCGCGAAACATCAAACCATCTTGCTTCCATAAGGCGGCGCCGGTTCTTCTGGACAGCGACCAGATCTGACCACTGCTGTCCGTGACATACAGCTCTCCGTTGGCGACCTGTAAACCGCTAAATGAAGACATTTCTCGGCGCCAAAGTAATACTCCAGATCCGGCGTCCACGGCAGCCACATGACCTTGGTAAGTAACCACAAAGATAGTGTCATCAAAAACAACAGGATCTGCATCGATGTCCACTATGCGTTCTAACTCTGATCGGCCTTCAGCGACACTGATGGTAACGTCCCAAACGGGCAATCCACTGATCTTATTAAGCGCCACTAGGCGTCCATCGGCGGCGCCATAAAGTAGCAGATTATCAATCAAAACAGGACCGCTGCTGCCGCGCAGCGTTAAAGGCGGTACGCGAGTCGCATAACGCCAAAGCACAGAGCCGTCGGTAGGATTAAGACCATATATCTGCCCATCAATGGTGGCGGCAAATAACTGTTCATCGGTAGCTAAGGGAATAGCCAATAATTCGCTATCTAATTGTGCGGACCAAAGCAATCGACCATCCTGACGAGCTAACGACAACAGTTGACCCTCTTGGGTGGCTAGATAGAGTCTGTCCCCACGCACCCCAGGACCAGCACTCAATAATTTCTGCAAATCTTTTTTCCATAGTTTTTTACCGGTCTTTCTGTCGATGGCCCAGATACGTCCCTTATAGTCCGCGGCATACACCTCATCAGCAGTCAACGCCGGAACAAACTTCAATCGCTGTTTACCCGTACCATAGCCCACATTCACGGACCAATTTTTTTTCACTGCAAATTGTGCTTCAACCTCGCTGAGTTCAGTGGGCTCTTCCAACAGATCTGGCGGCACATCGCTGGCACAAGCTAGAAAAAAGAAAGTTGAGATGACTACTAATAACAGTCTAATTCGTGACATCACTTCGCCTTTATGGTGTCGGGGAAATATCTATCTGCGGAATATTATCATCTTGCACCACTTCAGAGGCGATGCCCAAGTACTCTAACTTACGCTCTATCCGTTGACTAGCCGACGGATTGATATCTTTGTTCAATGCTTGCTGGTAGACGCTAATCGCTTGTTCCGGTTGTTGTAACTGTAGGTGAATATCCCCTTGTGTTTCCAAATAAAGGGCAGCAAATCCTTCATCCCCTGGCGGCTCATTTAACCAAGCCAATGCTGCCTGCCAATCTTCCTCTGCCATCAATACATACGTCAATCGAAGTCGGGCCAGTTCTGGAATCGCTTGTTGTTTGGAGTGCTCGATGAGCCACTGCAAGTGTAATTTTGCTTCATCGAACCTTTCCTCCTCCACCGCCAATTTGGCCAAACTCAATGTTGCCAGATCGCGATAAGGCGTTTTCGGGAATTGATCAATCAAGGCTCTGGCTTGGGCGTCCGCCAATTCCGTATCCGTTTGCATCACGGACATCATCTGATAATAGGCCGTCGCCGCTTGCTGCGCTTTCGTCTCTTCACTGTTTTGATAATATCGCCAACCACTCAATCCCAATAGCAGAACAGCAGCCACAAATAGCAACGAAGTTCCGTTTTCCTTAAACCAGTTTTTTAACTCTTCAACCTGTTGCTCTTCTGTGTTGTAGGCATTCACACTGATAATCCTATCTCATCATTAATTTGCATGGGCTTTGAAATAATCCTTCAAAAAAGTAACTAATTCCGACTGTGGTAAACTCTTTTGTGGTTCCAAAGACTTTAAAAACTTCACCGCTACCAGCTGCTGTTCGATCTCCTCAGCCCCTAATATCAAAGCTAATTCTGCACCGGATTGATCTGCTTTTTTAAACTGCGCCTTTGCACTAGTTGAGACTCCGGGATGCACCACCTTTAGGTGTGGAGCCTGATTCCTCAACGCTTCTGCTAAGAGTAAACTGGCCCCCATGGCCTCATCACCTAACGTCACCATAAAAAGGTCTGCTGACTGTGCTGCAGGGACTAGCGACAGCTCACTCAACAACTCGACGAGACGATCCAATCCCATCGCCATGCCACTTGCGGCGCAAGGTTTGCCACCGAGTTGAGTCACCAGGCCATCGTATCGGCCGCCAGCGCAAACCGTGCCTTGAGCCCCTAAGTCATCGGTTACCCATTCGAATACCGTGTGACAATAATAGTCTAACCCGCGGACTAAACAAGGGTTCACCCTATATTGTAGATCGGCCAGATCCAATAGCTCACGAAGCTGCTGGAAATGAGCCAAAGATTCTGTGCCAAGAGCATCTAATAAACTTGGCGCAGAAGCAATTAGCTCAGACATATCTGGATTTTTTGAGTCCAAAATTCGCAGAGGATTAGAATTTAGACGCCGAATGCTCTCGTCGTCTAAATCTGATTGATGTTGCTTAAAGTACCCCACCAACTGAGAACGGAAAGCGGCTCGCTCTTCATTAGAGCCGAGTGAATTTATCTCTAATTTAACTCTATCCGCTAATCCCAATGCCCGCCACAGTCGAGCAGAAAGCATAATCAATTCTGCATCTATGAACGCGTTCGGAAACCCAAAGGTCTCGAATCCCACTTGAGAAAACTGACGATATCTGCCCTTTTGGGGTCGTTCGTGACGAAACATAGGTCCAAGATAAAACAATCGCTGCGTTTGATTGTGTAACAATCCATGTTGCAAGGCCGCACGCACACAGCTAGCAGTGCCTTCTGGTCGCAATGAAAGCGAGTCTCCATTGCGATCTTCAAAGGTGTACATCTCTTTTTCGACTATATCGGTTACTTCACCGATGGAGCGTTTGAATAATTCGGTTTTCTCCAATAAGGGTAAACGAATTTCCTGGTAGCCATATTGGTGTGCACAGGTGAATACTTGCTGTTCCAGATGCTGCCAAACAATACTCTGCTCCGGCAATATATCTCGCATGCCGCGTACTGACTGCAATTTAGCGCTCACTACATCACCTTTTCATTTACCTTCCACCAAGCCATACCAGTCAGAATCACCGCAAGTAATTCACACTTAGAAATAGCAGATCTAGTCTATAACAGATAACAGAAGGGAGTTTAAGAGTTCTTACCGACTATATCCACCGCACCCAGTTGAAATCGTGCGGTGCGATGGCGAATATACTTCGAGTGGTCAAAAATCTCACCATCATATTCCACCGTGACACCCGCCGCATTGCCCAAATGAATGTTATAAGGCGGATACCCTCGAACAACGATCTTATTTCCAGCATCCACAAGCTCGTACATGAGCCGCTCACCAGTGCCATCAACCACCTCAACCCAAGATGCCTCGTCAAAATTGAGTGTGGCACTCATACTATTAAATTGATTCACCACACTCCCTGGTAATTCAGATAGTCTAATATTTGTGGCCAACACAGGTAATTGTTTCGGCTTCACCACTCGGGTGGATCCCCCATCCCCAGTTGACTGAACTGAAACCGCTAGAGCGGCTCCTTCTGGCTGCTCCCCTTGTAAGCCGTTGGGTGCAGCTAGATTCTGTTGTGAAATTTCTACCATGGCATATTTTTCCAACAGACCAACGAACTCCAACTCTCTTTCCAGTTTGTCAGCCGCCAGCAAATTATCTTGCTCCAGCATCGCTGCCATCAAACGCTCGCCTTCAGAAGCCAAAGGCCAGGGTTGTTGCTCTTGCCACCAGAGAAAAGTCAGAGAAAATGCGATAATACCGATTGCATAACTGACGGTTCGCACGAACCAGTTAGAACTCACTATATCAGCTTGAGGCAAGCTAGTGGGATGCGACACTACTGCTGAAGGATCCCACTGCTGTCGAATCCTGATCTGGTGCCAAGCATCTAAAATTTCGTCACTCGCTAACTCCAGTAGCGCTGCATAATTAAGTAATTGTCCGCGCACATACAGATCAGCAGAAAAATACGAATAATCATCATTCTCGATTGCGCTGATCACCTCCACTGGGAGCTTTAACTCCAAGGCGACTTGATATTCAGACAGGCCCACTAAGTATCGTCGCTGACGCAAAATCTGACCCGGTGATTGAGAAATGCTTGTTGGAGTATCCTGCTCCACTTAATTCATCCTCCTACAGACTGGATGGCGCGCAAGGTACGCGCGGGTTCCGAATCTGGGAACTTCTGAAGTAATAGCGTTTTATATATATTGGCCTGATCCACCACGCCAAATCTTTCTTCTATTTCAATCGCCAATTGCAAACTTTGTGCACTTTGCCCGTTAAGTTCATGATATTGAGTTAAATATCCCTTGGCTTTTATGTAATTTTCTGTTTCGAGACTGACCCTTGCCATTGAAAAAAGCGCTTGTGGCAATTCTGGCGACTCCTTTAATGCCAGACGTAGATAAGTTTCTGATTTTGCGTAATCCGGCACCCTCAGATAACAGATCCCAGCGTTTTCGTAAGCACGTTCAGGCTGCATATTCTGTGCAGATTTCGCTGCGGCTAGAAAATACTCTTCAGCCTCTGAAATCTTGCCATTACGACACAAAAAAGTACCGTAGTTGTTCAACGTATCGGGATCCTTAGGAGCTAACTTTAATGCTATTTGGTAGTTCTGTCCTGCAAGTAATACTTTCCCCTGCTGCTCATACACCAGCGCCAAGCCGATATGCGCAGGCACAAGTTTTGGTTTGTAATCCAGCGCCTTCAAAAATTTTTTTTCAGCCAGATCTAGCTTCCCTTGCAACAGGTATTGACTACCCAGCTGCGCATTGAGCTCGGCAACTTCCTGTTTCTTCTGCGGACTAAGACTGGGCTCCGGCAATAGCGTGCTACAGGCTGCAAGGCAACTCAGCAGTAAAACAGTCCACAGGTGTTGCAATCCTTTCTTCATACTAGCGATCCTTGCTGGATCTGAAGGTATTTAGCACTCCTTCGCGTACGATCCATAAAATTACCAACCAACTGTCCGCATGCGGCATCAATATCATCCCCTCTGGTACGGCGAACTGTGGTCAATACGCCGGCGCCATTGAGTTGCGAAAAAAATCTTGCAACCTCTTTTTTCGACGGCCTCTCAAATTCGGAATTGGGAAACGAATTAAACGGAATAAGATTGACCTTGGAGGGAACTTGCTTCATAAGTTCAATCAACTGCCTTCCATGCTGCGGTGTGTCATTTATACCCTTTAATAGCACATATTCAAACGTTATTTTTTGTCTTGGACCTAATTCACTATAACTTTGACAAGCAGACATCAATTTTTCGATAGGATATTTCTTGTTGATAGGAACCAACTGAGTTCTTAAGTCATCGTTAGGTGCATGTAAAGAGACCGCTAAACTAACCGGTTGCATCTCCGCCAATCGTTCGATACCAGGGATCACACCTGCGGTACTTACGGTTACCCGGCGTTTCGACAGACCATAAGCAAGCTGATTGGTCATTATCTCTAAACAAGGTAGGACGTGATCCAGATTGAGCAATGGCTCTCCCATGCCCATCATCACCACATTGGTAATGAGTCGATGGGCAGAATCGGGGCTGATTTGATTGAGTGCATGGTAAGCAAGATACAACTGGCCGATGATTTCATCTGCCCGTAAATGACGACTATAACCTTGTTTTCCAGTGGAACAGAATGCACAGTCTAAAGAGCAACCTACTTGGGAAGAGATACAAAGCGTACCTCGTCGCTCCTCTGGAATATAAACTGTCTCGATGCGATTGCCATCCTCCAACTCCACGAGCCACTTATAGGTGCCATCTGTGGAGACATGTTGATGCACAATCTTCGGTGGTTGAATCTTCGCGCATTGTGTCAGGCGAACGCGTAACGACTTGCTAAGATCAGTCATATCCGCGAAATCTGTCACCTCCTGGCGATAGATCCACTTCATGAGCTGCCGCGCACGAAAAGGTTTTTCCCCCAATTGAGAAAAAAACCCCTCTAGCTGAGGCTGACTAAATCCAAGTAAATTTTGCGTCACACCGAAGATTCGCTAGGTTAACGGGTACGGGGACAAACGCCTTCTTCACCGAAGAAAAAGGCGATCTCTTGAGCCGCCGTTTCTGGCGCATCGGAACCATGCACGATATTTTCATCCACAGTTTCGGCAAAATCAGCGCGAATCGTCCCTGGCGCCGCCTCTTTGGGGTTAGTGGCCCCCATAATCTCGCGATTTTTCGCAATCGCCGACTCACCCTCCAACACCTGAACCATGATAGGACCGGAAGTCATAAACGCCACCAAATCGTCAAAAAATGGACGCTCCTTGTGCACGCCGTAAAATTCTTCCGCTTGCTGCTTGCTTAAATGCACCATTTTGGCGGCCACCACTTGTAGATCAGAGGTTTCGAAACGAGAATAAATTTTACCAATGATATTTTTGGCCACACCATCAGGTTTAATGATGGATAGAGTTCGTTCTACCGCCATGAGATTTCTCCAATAAAGGGTTCCAAAATTTGCAGGGAATTATACTTGTGCGGCGGTGGAATTTCACGCTCAGAGATAGTGCGCACACACGCTCAATCGCGTTCCTCTAACCAGGCCATTTGGATAGCTTCGAGTATGCGTTCATTACAACCGTCAGGTGAGTCATTAAAATCCGCAAGTCCACAAACCCATTGGCGCAAATCAGTAAAACGCACATATTGAGGATCCACCTCTGGATGAGCCTCATCCAAAGCAATGGCAATATCCAGTGTATCCAACCATTTCATAGGCACCTCAGCTAATGATTTTCCGACACCATGTTGATGGTGTATTTTGGAATTTCTACTACCAAATCTTCATCCGTCACCAATGCCTGGCAACTCAAGCGAGATTCTGGTTCCAAGCCCCAGGCCTTATCCAGCAGATCTTCTTCTAATTCATCTGCCTCGTTGAGTGACTCAAAGCCCTCGCGCACGATGACATGACAGGTGGTGCATGCGCAAGACATTTCACAGGCATGCTCAATGTGAAGGCCATGTTCCAGTGCGGCTTCACAGATGCTCTGCCCGTTTTCAGCTTCTATCACTTCACCTTCGGGACAAATCTGTTCATGGGGTAAGAATACAATCTTAGGCATCTAATCGTCCTGAAATTCTTCTAGTTTGTGCCCGCTTAAGGCCTCGCTGACTGCATGATTCATTCTTCGCGCAGCAAAGGGATCAGATAAGTTCTCCAAAGTGTCTATCGACTGTTTGATGGCTGCGAGCGAATCTCCACTCAACACCTGGTTAAGATCCTGCATTGCTTCCTCTAAAGCCAACCTCTCCTCCGCGCTTAGCAATTGCTCACCATCTTCCTGAATAGCAGTGTGCAACGCTTCTAACAGACGTTGAGCGTCCACCTGAGTCTCACGCAACTGACGAAGTTGCATATCTTGTCCACCTTGTGCAATCGACTCCCGTAACATGGTCTCAATTTCTACGTCTGACAAACCATAGGAAGGTTTCACTTCGATGCGATTTTCTACGCCACTACTGAGTTCGCGGGCACTGACCTGCAATAATCCGTCTGCATCCAATTCAAAACGTACTTCTATCCTCGCGGCACCGGCAGTCATGGGCGGGATACCGTGCAATATGAATCTTGCCAGGGAACGACATTCATCCGCCAATTCCCGTTCACCCTGGAGCACATGTAAAGTCAACGCGGTTTGGCCATCCTTGTAAGTCGTAAACTGTTGTGCCTTGGCAATCGGCAGAGTGGCATTACGGGGAATAATTTTCTCCACCAGCCCGCCCATGGTTTCGATACCAAGGGACAAAGGCACCACATCCAACAACAGTAGATCTGTATCTGGCTGATTGCCAATTAACACATCTGCCTGAATAGCAGCCCCCAAAGCCACCACCGTATCGGGATCCAGATCAGTTAAGGGCGTTTTGTTGAAACAGTCTGCCACCGCCTGCTGCACCAAAGGTACGCGGGTGGCGCCGCCCACCAATACCACTTGCGCTATCTCGTCCGTCTCTAGTTGGGCTTGATTTAAAGTCCGTCGACACACTTGAACGGCTTTCTCCACCAACGGGCGAACCATACTGTCGAATTGCTGCCGGGATAAAGTCAAAGCTATCTCGCCATATAAATCTGATGGCCAGAGGATCTTGACTTCAGACTGGTGCGTCAGTTTCTCTTTTGCTCTTTTCGCTACCGCTAATAGATTGCCCACTTCAGTATCTGCCAAGTCATCGATTTGCGCGGAGTCGAGGATCCAATCGGCAATACAGTGATCAAAATCATCCCCACCCAGATGGGCATCTCCACCCACTGCAATCACTTCAAAGATACCGTTCTGCAAATGTAGTAAGGAGAAATCAAATGTGCCGCCCCCTAAGTCAAATACTGCCACTAAACTGTCTTCACGACGATCCAAACCATAAGCGATGGCAGCAGCCGTGGGCTCACTAAGAAGTCTTAACACCGGGATCCCTGCTAAGCGAGCAGCATCTTTAGTGGCCTGTCGTTGCGCTTCATCAAAATACGCAGGTACCGTAATCACCGCGCCTTCAATGTCACCAGCCAGAGCCAATTCCGCTCGTGCTTTCAACCGAGTTAATATTAAACTGGAGATTTCTACTGCTGTTTTTGGCCCACAAGCTGTCGCTATGTGCGGTACCAATGAGTCAGTTTGCGGTTTACCCAACTTAAAGGGCAGACTCTCTCTGACTCGATTAATGTCTGTAGCGCCACGCCCCATTAAGCGTTTGATCGAATAGATACAATTCAACGGATCCTCTTGACCTAAAGAGATCGCGGGATATCCCACGGAAACACCCTCAGTACCAAAATGAACCACAGAAGGGAGCAACGATCGACCCGCCTCATCTTCAATGATTTTCGCTTGGCCGCTCTGCATCGTCGCCACCAAAGAATAGGTGGTGCCCAAATCGATACCCACGGCTCGTTTGTGTTGATGCGGTGCTGGTGCGCAACCCGGTTCAGATATTTGTAGTAAAGCCATTGTCTAACGTTTCAATTAATCATCGGTAAAATAATAAAGCTAAGCGGTATCAGAACGTAGTTGAATTTCTTCCAACAGTTTGTACATGAATTGCAATTGGTTGATAGTGGCTATAGCCGATTCGCGAACGATATTGGCAACCTTAAAGTGTTGCGCTAACTCTGTCTCCAGTTGCTGACATTGTTGCTTGACTCGCTCTTTCAGATCCTCCAACGCTGCCATAGAATCCGCAGCGGCAATGGCTTCGCGCCATTGGATCTGCTCTGTTAAAAAAGCCATCGATAATTCCCCGCCTTGCTCCCAATTCACTTCTCCCAGTTTGAATTCGAGTAAATATTTAGCCCTCAGCAAAGGGGACTTCAAAGTTTGGTAAGCATCATTGATTAGAGTCGCCTGCTGCAATGCGCGACGCCTCTCGAGCTCACTGCGATGGGCTAGCTTATCAGGATGAACCACAGACTGTAGACGTAGATAACGCTTTTTCAGATCAACCAAATCCAGCGAAAAGTCTGCTGGGAGTTTAAATAACTCGAAATAATTGGCAGAGGATTGCACCATTGTTTACGCACAAAATACCGGGAAGTTGCCCATCTATACGGTAAAACTTTCACCACACCCGCAAGTCTCCTTCTCGTTGGGATTATTGAATTTAAATCCCTCATTCAATCCTTCCTTGGTGTAATCTAAAACTGAGCCATCAAGGTAGAGCAGACTTTTCTTATCCACCACCAAAGTGACCCCTTGATCTTCGAAGGTCACATCATCGGACTGCAACTCGTCGACAAATTCAATTACATAGGCTAAACCAGAACACCCGGTGGTACGTACAGCCACACGAACGCCCATGCCTTTACCTCTGTTGTTTAAGAAGGTTCGCATCCTATCAGCAGCGACTTCAGTTAAGGCAATCACTTATGCTCTCCACTTCACTAACACTTATACTTAACTCTGGACTTAACCGGTCTTTTTCTCTGCAACCGCGCCATGCTGTTTCTTCTGATAATCACTAATGGCCGCTTTAATCGCATCTTCCGCGAGTACGGAGCAATGGATTTTGACCGGAGGTAATGCTAATTCTTCCGCAATCTCTTTATTTTTAATGGTTGTGGCTTGATCTAGAGTACGCCCTTTTAACCATTCTGTTGCTAACGAACTAGAGGCAATGGCAGAGCCGCAACCATAGGTCTTAAAACGAGCATCTTCGATGATTCCAGACTCGTTTACTTTGATTTGCAACTTCATCACATCACCACAGGCAGGTGCACCCACCATGCCAGTCCCTACCGACTCATCGTCTTCAAAGCTGCCAACGTTCCGTGGGTTTTCATAATGGTCCAACACTTTATCGCTATAGGCCATGGTTAATTACTCCTCGTAAAACTTGATTCTGTTCTGTTAGTGAGCATTCCACTCCACCTTAGAAAGGTCGATGCCTTGCTGATGCATCTCCCAAAGTGGTGAGAGTTCCCGTAATCTGGCAATACTTTTATGTACTATCTCTATGGTGTAATCAATATCCGCTTCAGTGGTAAATCGGCCAATAGAAAAGCGGATAGAACTGTGTGCTAACTCATCATCGCGCCCTAGGGCACGTAATACATAAGATGGTTCCAGACTTGCTGAAGTGCAAGCAGATCCGGACGAAACTGCTAAACCTTTAAGGGACATAATCAGAGATTCACCTTCCACAAAATTGAAACTGATATTCACAATGCCCGGTATAGAATGATCCAAGTCGCCGTTGATATAGACCTCTTCAATATCCTCTAAGCCCTGAAGCAGACGTTGTCTAAGCTTTAGAATACGTTCACGTTCATCATTCATCTCTTCTTTGGCAATCTTGAATGCCTCACCCATGCCAACAATTTGATGGGTGGCCAAAGTACCCGAACGCATACCACGCTCATGACCACCACCATGCATCTGAGCTTCAATTCGAACTCGAGGTTTGCGCCTCACAAACAAGGCACCCATGCCTTTTGGCCCATAAATTTTATGGGCGGAAAAAGACATCAAATCTACTTTTAAATTCTCTAAATCAATGGCAACTTTACCAGCACTCTGAGCAGCATCGACATGAAATAGAATGCCTTTATCACGAGTGAGTTCACCAATAGCAGCAATGTCCTGTACGACGCCAATTTCATTGTTGACATGCATGATAGACACTAAAATGGTATCTTCTCGCAAGCTATTTTCAAGCTGATTCAAATCTATCAAGCCACTGGGTAAGGGCTCCAGATAGGTCACCTCAAATCCTTCCCGCTCTAACTGACGACAGGTATCCAACACCGCTTTATGTTCGGTTTTAGAGGTGATGATATGTTTACCTTTACGCTGATAAAAATGTGCGGCGCCTTTGATAGCCAAATTATCCGACTCAGTGGCGCCGGAAGTCCAAACAATTTCTTTTGCATCGCAGTTTACCAAAGCTGCCACATGACGCCTGGCCTCTTCCACGGCCTCTTCTGCGTGCCAACCAAACAGATGTGAGCGGGAAGCGGGATTCCCGAATTCCCCCTCCATGGTCAGGTAGTGGGTCATCTTCTTCGCCACCCGCGGATCCACTGGGGTGGTGGCGGCATAATCCAAGTAAGTAGCCTGTGTCATTCTATACTCCGTTACGGACAATCCGTTTACTTTTACCAAGCCAGATCTGCAAACTGAGCACGGTTACCCAGCTGGCCGGCAAATATGCGACAAAATTGTTTCACCTCATCCAAGGTATTCTGTCCACCTACGCTGATGCGTAATACTTGCTGGTGCTGTTCTTTGGGCAAACCGATTGCCGACAAAACATGGCTCGGCTGTTGTCGATTGGCGCCACAGGCCGATCCACTGGAAACAGCGATCCCTTGTTGATCTAAAGACAATACCATCGCTTCTCCGGTCACTCCAGGAATCGATATCATGATAGTGTTGGGGATTTTGTGCGCCTGGGGTGCAATCACATCCACGCCTTCCATTTGTACTAACTCAGTAATCAGATACTCAGTCAATTGCTTCATCTGTTGCATTCGTTGTTCTAAGGTCTCTTGCAGCAACTCTGCTGCCGCACCAAAGCCAACAATGGCGGCAACGTTCTCCGTGCCCGCGCGGAAACCTCGTTCATGACCTCCGCCCACGATCAGTGGTTGATTCAGTTGTGCTTTATCAAACACCAGTGCACCGATACCCTTAGGACCGTTGATCTTATGCGCGGAGAGACTCATCAAATGAGCACCCGTTTGTGTGAACGTAAAGGGCATTTTACCCAACGCCTGTACAGCGTCCGTATGTAAAACGCCTCCTGCAGCGACCACCATACGGGAAATTGCTGCCACATCTTGCAGCACGCCAATTTCGTTATTGGCCAACATCACAGAAACAAATTGGCCACCTTGACTCAGATAAGATTGCAACGCACCCATGTGCAAAGTGCCTTCTTCATCAACAGGCAAGGTCACACACTGTAACCCTTCTGCGGATAACTGTTTCGCTTTTTGCAGCACAGATTCATGCTCTATGGCACTCACCGCTAACTGCGACAACGGCCTCGCTTGCTCTAAGGCGAGATTGTTGGACTCTGTACCACCACTGGTAAAGATGATCTGACTGGCATCTACATCCAAGAGATCCGCCAACTGTCGACGAGCGCTTTCGATGGCGAACTTTGCCCGCCGACCTTCTTCATGCAAACTGGAAGCATTGCCAAAATGTTGCTCCAGAAAGGGCCGCATCTCTGCTATCACCGACTCATCCAGCGGCGTCGTGGCATTGTTATCGAAATAAATCCTCTGCACTGAACAATCCTTTAAGCAGCGCCCGCTTGATCATTGGAACTATTCGAGTCCTGACGTTCAGCCACATCTAATACAGCTCTGTTTTGTATCAAAGATTGCAGACTAATGCTGTCGAGAAAATCGGATATTTGATTGCTTAAATCCTGCCAAAGCTGATGGGTCAGGCACATCTGTCCATTCTGACAATTTTCGCCGCCTCGACAGCGAGTGGCATCCATAGATTCATCAATGGCTCGGATCACATCTCCCACCATGATTTGATCTGAATGGCGCCCAAGTCGATAACCGCCTCCGGGACCGCGCGCACTTTGTACCAACTCATTTTTTCGCAATCGCGAGAAAAGCTGCTCCAAGTAAGAGAGTGAGACGCCTTGGCGACGAGATATATCTGCCAGTGTAATGGGCCCATCCTGTTCATGGATCGCTAGATCCAACATAGCAGTCACTGCATAGCGACCTTTTGTTGTTAATCGCATGGACACGCTTCCTCTCTGATGAATTTGTCGGCGTTATTGTGCTATTCCTGAGTAATTTAGTCAAGTATTAATGGCGAATGACATTACCACTAATTGCTAATTTTATTTATTGAAATGATTCTTTATGTATTGTTTTTTTTATTATTTTTATGTGACTGAGCTGCCGTTAAAATACCCCGGAGAATATTAATTTCTCTTTGATCCGGCTTGGCACGATTGTAGAGCCGCCGCAATCGACGCATCAGCAATTTCGGATTGGATCTGTCCAAGAAATCGAACTCTACTAACGCCTGCTCTAAATGTTGATAGTAACCATCCATCTCTGCTGCCGTGGCCAGCGGATACTGGGATGATTCTGCGACGATATTTGTGCCATTGAATGCCAACCGTAGTTCGTATGCCACAATTTGTACCGCTGCGGCTAAGTTCAGGGAAGCATAAGACTCGCTGGTGGGGATGGTGATCAATTGATGACATCTGTCCAAGCAATGATTGGTCAGTCCCGTTCGCTCCGGTCCGAACAGAATCGCAATCTCACCATGATTCGCTGCGAAATGGTCGGCCATCTGGTGTGCGGCTTCACGAACATCTAGAGTCGGCATGGAAACCGCACGTGCTCTAGAGCTTGTACCCACCACCCAGTCTGCCGCCGCCACTGCCTCTTCTACGCTTTGCACCACGCGGGCATTTTGCAACAGATCAGTCGCGCCGCTAGCGAGAGCCTCCGCCTCGGTGCTGGGGAATACTTTGGGTGCCACTAAGGACAGGTTTTTCAGCCCCATGGTTTTCATTGCTCTGGCGCTAGAACCAATGTTGCCAGGGTGACTGGTTTCTACTAAAACGAAATCTATTCGGTCAAGCATTCTCTTAGATTGATTATCCATTGTTGTGATCAGGCGCTGGCATGATGAATTAAATTTATCTGCGTCACAACAACACAGATGAAATTTGCTATGCTACGCGCCTATTCCAGAGAGCCTCTTGAAGTTTAACCATGCATCCAATGATTACTATCGCAGTTCGCGCAGCACGACGTGCCGGTAATATTATTCTGCGCGCCGCTGACAGTACCGACAAACTATCCGTTTCTGAAAAAGGTCGTAACGATTTTGTCTCCAATATTGATTATCAATGCGAACAAGAAATCGTCTCCATTCTACGCCAAGCCTACCCTCAGCACGGCATTCTCGCCGAAGAGGGCAGCAGCCATGCTGGAGACGAGTTTCAGTGGATCATAGATCCCTTAGACGGTACCACTAATTTTCTCCATGGCTACCCGCAGTTTGCGGTTTCAATCGGCTTATTACACCAAAAGCGGCTGACTGTCGGAGTGGTATATGATCCTCTGCGTCAGGAGTTATTCACTGCTTCCAGAGGGGATGGCGCCACGCTCAACGATAGAAAAATAAGAGTCAGCCAGGTCACTCACCTAAAAAGCGCGCTGTTAGGAACTGGATTTCCCTTCAAAAATCCCGAATTACTGGATACCTATCTATCCACCTTCAAGGCAGTATTTAAACAGTCCAGCGGTGTTCGACGTGGCGGCTCAGCGGCATTAGATTTGGCTTATCTGGCAGCCGGACGTCTAGATGGGTTCTGGGAATTTGGTCTCAAACCCTGGGACTTAGCAGCAGGTGTGCTACTCATCAAAGAAGCCGGTGGCATGGCAGGAGATTTCAAGGGCGGCGAAAGTTTCCTGAAAACGGGTAATCTTGTCGCCGGTAATCCGAAAGTGTTTAAAGAGTTGTTGCAGACGCTGAAGCCACTAATCCCAGATTAATTATAGTCGAATCCTTCAACGCGGCAGGCTTCGAGCCGATAGATTGAGATAGCAATAGAAATCTAAGCGGAGCATCTATCATGCGTAAACCAAAAGATATCAAAAAAACGCAGCGTGAAGAGCGTAGAGATACCAACGCAGCCAATACCGTCAAACAAGCCACCATTTATGCCTACACCTCATGGGTGACCGTGCCAGGACAATTCTCGTCCCTCACGCCACGCTAGCCCCGTCCGGCATTCATATTGCTTTAAAAAATCAGAGTAAAACCCCTGGTTTACCACACCTAAGAGCTGTGGTTCATGATGAACGACCAGTACGTCTAGTAAACAAGAGTTATCATTGGAGTGTAATCTATGGCCTATAAGGATAAAAAAGAGCTTCCTCAACTCGCTCGAAAAATGAATCGAGTAGTCAATAACTTAGCCTCATTTACCACAACCTGGTCACCCTATGTAGATAAATTAGATTTTGAAATCATCAAAGTGAAACACACACTCAGAAAATAGGACGCTCTCATTCAATATGAAATAGTCCTTGAGGGCTTGTTTTAAGGCCCTTCTGACACCCCCTCTTTTTCTACTGGCATCAGATCTGCCTTACTGATACCCAATGCCAGTGCAGTGGTGCTGGCGATGAATATCGATGAATAGGTACCAATCAGCACGCCAATAATTAAGGCGATTGCAAATGCGCGGATCAGCTCGCCACCAAATAACAATAACGCAATTAATACCACCAAGGTGGTTAAAGAAGTGACCAATGTTCTGCTAATGGTCTGATTGAGTGACACATTTAATACCTCAACCGGTGAGCCCTTGCGAATGCGCCTGAAGTTTTCCCGTATGCGGTCAAATACTACAATCGTATCGTTCAAAGAGTAACCAATGACGGCCAATACAGCGGCAATCACAGTAATATCAAACTCAATTTGAAACAATGCGAAGAACCCTAGGGTAATCAGTACATCATGTACCAGGGCCGCCACAGCACCTAAGGCAAAGCGCTTTTCAAAGCGCACCGAGATGTAGAGTAAGATCCCGCCTAAAGCATACAGTAATGCTAGACCGCCTTTTTCACTGAGCTCCTGCCCGACCTGAGGACCAACGAACTCCACTCGGCGCATTTCAGGAACCGATTCACCATGGGTGCTCAAAGCACGCATAATCTCAGTGCTTAATTCGGCGCTGCTACTCTCTGACTGGATTGGCAGGCGAATCAAAACTTCTTTAGCGCTACCAAAATGTTGTACCACCGCACCCGTAAATTGAGAATCAGCTAAAATTTGACGGATCTGATTTAAATCTGCTGTCGATTGATAACCGACTTCTATGAGTGTGCCCCCGGTAAAATCGAGACCAAAGTTAAAACCTCTGACCGCCATGGCGCCCACTGCTAGAGCTAAAATCAGCGCGGACAACAATACCGCACGGCGACGCTGACCCATAAAATCATAGCGTACATCGAGTATCGATTTGGCCATTAGACTTGTCCCCCAATTGCTACCCGCTGTAAGCGTTTACCGCCATACAACGCATTCACCATGGCTCTCGTACCAATAATGGCGGTAAACATTGAGGTCAAGATACCGATGGACAAAGTGATCGCGAAACCCTTCACCGGACCAGTGCCAAAACTAAATAACACCAAAGAGGCAATTAAAGTAGTGACGTTCGCATCCAAGATCGACGAAAAAGCTTTTTCATAGCCGGCGTGAATACTCGCTTGCGGGCTATTACCAAGCGCCAGCTCTTCGCGAATACGCTCAAAAATTAGCACATTGGCATCCACCGCCATGCCAACCGTGAGTACAATACCAGCTATCCCCGGTAAGGTGAGGGTCGCCTGTAATAGCGAGAGCACCGCCACTATCAACACTAAATTAAGTGTCAGCGCAACATTAGCGAAAAGACCGAACATGCGATACCGGCCCAACATTAGTAATAACACCAGTGCGAAACCTACGACAACGGAGCGGAATCCTTGATCAATATTTTGTTGACCTAAACTCGGCCCGACAGTGCGCTCTTCCACTATCTCAATCGGTGCCGCTAAGGAGCCTGCACGCAATAGCAAAGCAAGATCCCTTGCCTCCGCAGGACTATCTAATCCCGTGATCTGAAATCGTCGCCCCAATTGGTCACGGATAGTGGCGACATTAATGATTTGCCTCACTTGACTCTTTTTCTTCATGAGCTTGCCGCCGCGCTCAATGGTCTCAACTTTATTCTCAATGAATACCACGGAGAGGGGCTTGCCAATATTCTCCCCGGTCACTTTGCTAAATAGACGCGAACCTTTGCCATCAATATTGATGTGCACCAATGGCTGGCCGGACTCATTGTCAAAACCGGATGCCGCATTGGTGATGGATTCACCTTTTAATATCACCTGGCGCTTGAGAAGATACTCCCTACCCTGCCTATCCTTGTAGAGACGGCTTCTGGCCCCAGAAGCACGGGCTGCGGCAATATCGGCTTCCAGATCCACTAAACGAAATTCCAATGTTGCGGTCGCACCGATAATTTCCTTGGCTCGGGCGGTATCCTGCACACCAGGCAATTGCACCACGATACGCTCTTTGCCCTGCTGTTGGATCACGGGCTCCGCCACACCCAATTCATTGATGCGATTACGTAAAGTAATGATATTTTGCTTCAGGGCAAAATCTTTAATTTCGGCTATAGTAGTCTCTTCCATGTCAGCCTGGATGATAAAGGAACTCGCTTCTTCACCACGACTAAAACGCAACTCGTTCAGTTCTCCAGCTAACAGTTTGTAAGCAACCTCTCGCTTCTCTTCGGTGTCGAAGGCGATCACCATCCTACCGTCTCGGGTGGACTTAAAAGAGCTGTAGCGGAGCTTGCTCTCCCGCAACGACGTGCGCATTCCTGCCTCAAAACGCTCGATAGCTTGCGCCACCGCCGCATCCATATCTACTTCCATTAAAAAATGTACGCCGCCACGCAGATCCAACCCCAGATACATGGGTGCCGCACCGAGGGATCGCAACCAGGCTGGCGTACTCGGAGCGAGATTTAATGCGATAGTCATCTCAGGGAAACGGCTTTGCAACAGATCTTGTGCTTTTAGCTGGCTCTCTGGATCCGAAAAACGAATCAGAATTCTATTCTCTTCCAGGACAGCAGATTTATACACATATTGGTTGGCTGCCAACACCTTCTGCGTTTCCTCCAATATGTCTGTATCCACCGTCGCACCTCGCTTGGCGGACAGCTGGATCGCCGGATCCTCACCGAACAAGTTGGGTGCGGCGTAAATGACGCCAAATAGAATAACGCATGCAACTAGGAGGTAGGTCCACCAAGAGTAGTGATTCATCGGATTTAGGCCTTAACTTGAAGCTTGGGCTTTGATAGTGCCTTTGGGCACGATGCTGGCCACAGATTGGCGCTGCACTCGAAGCTCAACGCCTTTCGCCGCCTCTACCACAACGAAATGGTCCCCTACTTTGATCACCTTCGCCAACAGACCGCCATTGGTAACGATTTCATCGCCTTTTTCGAGGGCTGCCACCATCTCTTTGTGCTCTTTTTGTCGCTTCTGTTGCGGTCTTATTAACAAAAAATAGAACACAACGAACAGCAAAATCAAAGGTGCCAATCCCAAAAACCCTTCCGCCATGCCTCCTGACGGCGGTGATTGAGCCCATGCGTCTGATATGAACCAACTCATTCCATTTCCTTTTTATCGCTTATTTGTTCTCAGAGAATCGATATTTGGAGATATTATGCCACAACAATTTTCTTTTGATGGAGTCGGAGTCCAGAAGAATAGCCAACAGCCATTTTTCAGAGAAAAAAGTTAGTTGATTTCGCCACGATTGCCAGGGAGTTGTCGCTGCTCTGGCACCTCACTTGGTTGGGCGCACACGACTTGGTTCCGCCCACCAGCTTTGGCTTCATAGAGAGCCTTGTCGGCACTTGCTAGCAAGGCAGACACGGTGCGTACCCCGCAATATTGCATTTCTGACACACCCAGACTCACAGTGACGTGAGCATTTCTTGTTGAAGAATGGTGGGGGATCCTCTCGCTTGCCACGGTATCTTTAATGCGTGCTGCCATCTTTAATGCGCCATGGATGTCTGTTTCTGGCATCACCACCACAAACTCCTCGCCACCGTAACGGGCAATTAAATCGGCCGGACGATTCGGAATAGATTGAATCAGCGCCGCTATCTGTTTCAAGCACTCATCCCCTTGAATATGTCCATATGTGTCATTATAAGATTTAAAGAAATCCACATCGATAAGAATCACTGCCAGATGGCCACCTGTCTCTTCGCGTCTTTCTAAATCTGTACCGCTCATGCCAATTCGTGAAAATTCTGCTTGTAGATAGTCGTCAAACCGACGTCGGTTGGCTAACTGCGTCAACGCGTCTACCATGGTCTTTTGGTGCAATTGTTCGTTGACTCGGCGCAATGCCTCGGTTTGCAAATCAAACTCACGGTTCCTCACCTCCAAAATTCGTGTGGTTTCCTGTTGCGCCCGCGCCCATTGCACCATCAACCGTTTGCGTTTTTTATGTACCCCGTTGACAAGCGCCCCCACCACAGTCATACAAAGCCAGGTGGAAAAAAACAACTCAAACGTAGCTGTGTCTACGGTCATCTTGGAATGGGGAATAAATTGATAAAATTGTTCCGCAACTAAGATCAAGGTCCAACCAACAAGACAGGAGATGGTAAAACCGAAGTGCAGACCTAAGAAAGCAAAAAACAGCGGTAATCCCGCGGTAATGAGCAATACGGTCCACATTGAAAAAGCATCGACAATAATCATCGGGATCACCACCAACAGATGGGAGCCCAGGGCAAACATACTTAACAACCGATAATCCCGGTTCGACTCGCGACGATAGAAATACTTGAAGATAAAATATTGCAACACAGCGATGAGAAAACCGATTGTACAATACAGCGCTATCTGCGAAAAATCGATACGACTGAACCCTAAGCTGTTGGTTAGCCAAGTGATGCAGGGAAGCAGTAGCCAACAAGCACCCCCCATCAACGCGGCGCGATAGGCATGCTGATGTTTCCTCCTAGCGGAGGCTTCCGAGGTTTGCAATGTAGGTTTTGGCGATTTTTTCATTTTGCTTTCCCAGATGACTACTTTGTTATCGGAATGATTATTTAAATCACCAGGGTGTTTCGCTTTTTGATCCAACTCTCGGACAGCCACGAAACATCTGCTGGCTAGGTTATTACCTGGGAAGATCCATCTATGGCCAGAGTTAGGCGTCAGATTCGTTTATATGCTCTCGATAAATAATAGTTCGATTTCTGCCCGCACTCTTTGCCCGGTAGAGTGCTGCATCACAACATTCGAGCAATTCTTTGGTCGTGCGTGCATCGGCACCCACCATATCTGCCACGCCTAGAGAAACAGAAATATTGGGGCTTGTGTAGCTGGCTCGGTTCTCAATGTATAAAGAAGAAACCGCTTTTCGTATGCGCTCAGCCACATGGAATGCAGCAGATGGCCCAGTATGAGGCAACACCACCACAAATTCTTCACCACCATACCTGGCCGTTAAATCGCTTGGCCGCACCGCCGCTGCCTGAATCGCTCTAGCCACTTTTTGTAGCACTTCATCGCCGCGAATATGTCCATAGGTATCGTTGTAGTCTTTAAAATGATCCACGTCGATGAGAATCACTGAAAGATTGGCATGCTCAGAATGTTGCTTTTGTTGCGCACGTCGCCCGGGCGTCAACTCAGTCTCAGCACGACGCCATTCCACCTCCAAAAACTCATCGAACCGGCGCCGATTGGCGATATCTGTCAATCCATCCACCATAGACAAACGCTTTAACTGTTCATTGGCTTCAAACAAGCGCGTACCCTGCGCAATCACTTCTGCGTTGCGCTCGGCCACTAATTGATGCCCACGCTTCTGATTTTCTATCAATTGCTCAAACTCAATTCGCTTGCCACGGTTGACTTGATTTATCACTGAATAACTCAATACCAACATACTGCCAATAGCCAAAAACAACACGGGCTCTTCATTACCCGGTGCGAGCATTCGCTCCGCAGTGAGCAAATAGATACCCATGCCTATCACAAGCGGCCCCACTCCGAACACAACAGAGGTCAAAGAACCAAATTGAAACCCTAGATAAACGAGACTCGCTATCAAACTCGTTATGAAGATACAAAGTACAAAGAGGGTCACTCCTTCAATCCACAGATATGCCAGGGCGATACAAAAGTGTACAAAGTATCCAAATAGTGCCACTAAAGAATAGTTGATCATGGGCGTCCACTTTAGAGCTTGCAGCTGAAATAAAAATTGGGCGGCAAACAAGATCCCGTAACAGATGATGGGCAAAGAGAGAATACCAAGGGGGGCACTGGCCATGCCTGACGATTTCGCAGTTACTACCAAATAGAACAACATTAAACAATAGATGCCTGAAGCGGCAGGAACCCAAACTACTGCAAAGGGATCTTTTAAACTACCTAAATCCTCTTGAGTCGTATCATTAGAAATGATCTTCCCCATCAATTGTCCCAGTCATCATCGAACAAAGGTTTCGGCTTTGAGACACAATATCCTTGCGCATAATCTACACCAATGTCTGTAATGGCCCTAAGAATATGCTTGTCCTCGACAAATTCTGCCACTGTTTGGATATTCATCACTTGCCCAACCTTGTGGATCGATTCCACCATCGCATAGTCCACTGGATTAGTCACCAGATCCCGAATAAAACAGCCATCGATTTTAAGATAGTCCACAGGAAGATTTTTGAGATAAGAAAAAGAACTATACCCACTACCAAAATCGTCTAACGCGAAGCGACATCCAAGCGCTTTCAATTTGTGAATAAACTTGAGTGCATCATTGATATTATTAATGGCATAGGTCTCGGTGATTTCAAAGCATATATTCTCACCAGCAACCGCGCTACTTTTAATACGATGAAAAATGTAGTCCATAAATTTTTCATCTGCTAAAGATCCCCCTGAGATATTCACAGAAAAGGTATTAATGTGCTCAATTGCCGAGCTTGATTTAAACACCTCGCAGAAATTGAGCGTTTCTTCCAGTACCCATCTATCGATTTGGTGCATTAAGTTATATCGTTCTGCTGCTGGAATAAAGTTGATCGGGGGGATGATCTGTCCAACGTCGTCTACCATTCTTACCAATACTTCTGCACGTTCAGATTTTGTTTTGTCTTGGATGGGAATAATAGGTTGGTAGTACAGTTTAAATCGTTGTTCTTCTAAAGCATGACGGATCTTTTCTACCCACTCAATGTCACCACGCTTTCTTCTCAGCCGTTTATCATCATGGTGATAGTGTTGAATTCGATTCCGACCTTTCTCCTTTGCGATAGAACAGGCAGTATCCACCGCCGACAGTGCTGCTGAAACGCTAGGTGTACAAGAGTCCAGCATCAATAACCCGACACTCGAAGTGCAATCAATGGAGGCAGACTCCCATTTGAAGTTTAAATTTCTAATTCTTTGGCGAATTTTTTCAACTATCTCTACGCCAGCATCCTCGTCGCAGTCCATTAGCAATACCGCAAATTCGTCGCCACCGATTCTGGCCACCACATCTGATTGACGTAGCTCTCTTTCAATTTCACGTGCCACCTGACACAGCAACGCGTCTCCTGCTCGATAGCTATAATTATCATTCACCACTTTGAACAGATCGAGATCCAAAAAGCACAACATATGGTGTTTATCGAAATGTTTTGCCGCCTCTAAGGCATGCGTCAAATTACGTTCTAGCTCCTTACGATTAACAAGTCCTGTCAGAGTATCATGGGAAGCCTGATAACTCAGACTTTCCGCGATCTCAAGACTTTTATGCCCGTTATGAATTATATAAATATAGCCGCGCTCTTCATCTTCATTGTCACAAATAGGTACTCGAATCGCGCGCACTTCCTTAATACTTCCATCCCGGCGACTGTATTGCAGGCCCAAGGTGGTCGCCAGAGCATCATCCTGATGTTTTGGGCCATACCAACTTTTTGCACTTGAACTTTTCAGTACTTCGTCGATTGGCTCACCAATATATGCACCTGCACCCATACCAAACATTCTATCTGCTACAGGGTTAGCATAGATGATATATCCGCCTGCATTGGTAATCAGTATTGCTTCGTCAACCTGTTCAAACGTCTGGTGTACATTGTTACTATTAAAGGAGACTTCATTTTTACCCATATCCAGCGGCACAGGCACACTAAGGTGATATCCGTAGAACCGTCCTTCCTGGTATAGCGGAGATAAAATGAAATCTAACGAGCCATATTCGCAGAGGCCAGACATAAATTCCAAATGCAGATGCTCTACCTGACCCTTGGCGACTTTATGTAAGGAACTTTCAAGCGTGAGTGCGCAATCAGATTCGAAAAAGTCATATATTGTACCTTCCCATTGCTCATTGATTGGTTTGTGCAATGTGCGGTACCAAACTTCATTGGCTGTAAAAAATCTCGCCTGGCAATCGAATATCGCCACTAACATTGTCGACGATTGAAATGCAGTACCAAATTCCAATCGTTTTGTAGACGATAGTTCGCTCGCTTGATGAGGGTTGAGCGCCATAACATAACCTCAAAGTGTCATCCCCGCTTCCTGCGTATATTGGATCTACCCTGAATTGGATGTATTAATATAGGGTTGTGCGCTCTTTGTAAGGCAACAACACCAATGACTCTAATGATGCTCTATTTATGTTTCTAATTTTTATTTAAGGTGTCTCACATGAATCTATCGGCCGCGACGCGCCTATAGTTAGTCAGTAATCATGTTGCGAATAGAGAAGCATGCCTGTGAGACAAAAAATAATCGACCTACCAATTAGTATTTTGGGAAACGCATTGTTCTTGGCGACCATGTCGACAAATACTAACCGGGAGAATACTGATTTTTGACTTGTTGATAGTAGGCGTTAAAGGCGCTCTGCTCAATGGCGTCCCGTACTTGTTGCATCAATTCATGATAGTAGTATAAGTTATGTACAGTACATAGATGAGCCCCCAAAATCTCTCTGCATTTGTCCAAATGATGCAGATAAGCGAGGGAAAAATTCCGACAAGTGTAGCATCGGCAACTTTCATCTGGCGGTGCGTCTGTCTGTCGATATCGACTATTTCTAATATTGACGATGCCCTGATGGGTAAAGAGCTGACCGTTACGTGCATTGCGTGTGGGCAAAACGCAGTCAAACATATCAATTCCCGCACGAATAGCGGTTAACAAATCCAAGGGCTTGCCCACCCCCATTAAGTACCTTGGTTTTTGACCGGGCAATTGTGGACCGATAAAATTGACAATTCTATAGAAATCTTCCTTGGGTTCGCCCACCGATAGTCCACCAATAGCATAGCCTTGAAAATCCATGTCTTTCAGTATGTGCAATGACTCGAAACGCAAATCCTCGTACATCCCACCCTGCACAATACCGAACAACTGTTGGTGTGATCCAACACCATGCTCGAGGCACCTAGCTGCCCAGCGCATAGACAGATTCATGGAGTGCTCTGCTTCCTCTCTTGTGGCCGGATAGGCTGTACATTCATCAAAGCACATTGCCACATCGGTATTGAGGCACCTCTGAATATCCATAGATTCTTCTGGCCCCAGGAAAACTTGATCGCCATTGACAGGAGAACGAAAAGTGACACCTTGTTCGGTGATCTGACGTAGCTTGCCTAAACTGAACACTTGAAATCCGCCTGAGTCTGTCAAAATCGGGCCCGTCCAGCCCATAAAATCATGTAATCCGCCAAACTGTTGGATGATTTCAATACCCGGGCGTAGCATTAGATGGAATGTATTCCCAAGTAGGATCTGAGTACCGATCTCAGTGAGATCTTCTGGGGTCATCGCCTTCACCGTGGCGGCGGTACCCACGGGCATAAAACAGGGCGTTTGCACCACCCCGTGCGCTGTGACCAATTGCCCTCGCCTAGCCTCCCCATCCTGAGTGAACAAATTGAAACTCATATCTAGGCTGCTCGATTCCTGATTAACATCGCATCTCCATAACTAAAAAACCGGTATCGCTGTTTAATCGCATGGTGATACGCGTGAAATATTCTCTCCTTATCACCGAAGGCACACACCAACATTAACAGTGTCGATCTCGATAAATGGAAATTGGTCAACAAGGCATCTACCACTTGCCATTTATAACCAGGTAGAATAAATAGATCAGTCATTCCTTTGTAGGGTTCTAGTGTGCCCGATCGTGCAGCCGACTCCAACGCACGCACCACTGTTGTTCCCACCGCCACCACAGCACCTTCTCGTTGTTGACATTGTTTAATTTGCTCCACGGTGTGCGCTGACACTTCTAACCATTCCTGGTGCATATGGTGTTCTTCTAACGACTCAACACGAACGGGTTGAAAAGTCCCTGCACCCACGTGCAAAGTGATCTCAGCCAAGTGCACGCCCATCGCCGATAGTGTTTGTAACAGCGAGGTGGTGAAATGCAGACCCGCAGTGGGTGCGGCCACAGCACCGGACGTAGCAGCATATACCGTCTGGTATCGTTCCAGATCAACAGCCTGCGCCGTTCGTTTGACATAGGGCGGCAGAGGGACTTCTCCCTCTGCCGCCATCACTTGAAAAAAATCTGAGTGAAGCAGTTCTATCTTGAACAAATCCTGCTCTCGGCTCACCACCTTGGCCGCATATTGGTCACCGATGATAAGACCGCTGTTGACCTTGGGCGCATGACTGGCTCTTAAGTGGCACCAGGCTATGGTTGGAGACACAACCCGCTCTACAAGCAGTTCCAACCGTCCACCAGTGTCTTTGCGACCTTTCAATCGCGCCGGCATCACCTTGGTGTTATTTAACACCAACAAGTCTCCCGCATGGAGATAATCAATTAAGTTATGGAAATATTGATCATGCAGCTCATCAGACTGAGGATCTACCACTAATAAACGGCTATCACTTCTATTCGCCAGTGGATAGTCAGCAATCAATTCATCCGGAATGTCTAAGGTAAAATCCGATAACAACATACCAATATCAGGTCATTGGAAAAAGCTAGGGCGGGAGAGTAACGAAATTTTCTAGTGTATACCAGTCACAACTACAGAGTTGAAGCTTGGTTTAAGGACAATCAGTAGGTATACTTGGCTACCTCTGAGCCGGGGTGGCGGAACTGGTAGACGCGCCAGACTCAAAATCTGGTGGGGGCAACCTCGTGTCGGTTCGACTCCGACCCTCGGTACCATCGTCTAACATTGGCTTCATCGTGCACAAATAGTGACCTCAGGACACCCTCTCCTCTGTTGAAGAAATCGTCCCCGATTGTCTTGATTTTCTATCGAACACCAAAACTAATGAGGGCAATAGAAAGAAGGTTGCCACTAAAGCCAAGGTGATGGTCATGCTGATTAGAAATGCCATTTGAATGGTAGGCGTAAAAGAAGATTGCGCCAATGTCGCAAAGCCCGCCACCAAAATCACCGAGGTTGAAAAGAGCACCGTGCCCACACCTGTATCTGTCTTAAACCGTTGCTTAAACTCGTTGAGCTGCTCTAAATAACGCGGTTCAAAAATACAATTCGGCTCGCCGCATTCAATGTTGTAATGAATACTCATCACGCCTGTTAAATTCTCTAACATGTAGTCATTATGCTGCCTAAATTCGATGCCCTCATCGAAAAATTCCACAAATAGATCATTTAAAACCAGTTTTGGAATACTTGTACCAAGACCGATGGTGATAACAAGTATGACCAATAAAATCGACAACGGCCGGATAATTAATCAGTCTGATAGCTTATGAAAAAATTTAGATTCCAAATGGACAACGCTTCTCGGTTGTATAGGTAGCAAAGAGATCAAAGTAGGTAGAAACGAATTCGAGAGCAACCAAGCAGTCCCTACTCCTATGGCAACACTATTCCCCATCTGCGCCAAGAGCGGACTTTCGTTAAGAGTGAGACTTAAAAACCCAATTGTTGTCGTCAGACTAGTAAGAAATATCGGCCGACGATTGACGCGCAATGACTCTTTAACGGCTTCGTGTTTGTTCATTCCCAAGGCTATGGAATGACCCATGATAATTCAAATATGGACACAATCTGTCACCGTCAAGATAATTACCGGCGATGAGGTGATCAGGGCACTTAGCACCATATCAACATGACCCTCAATACCCAACGCGATAATAGACGCAAAAAGCGTCACTAGTAATGTGGCAACTGTACCGCTAATAGAGCGTACAAAAACCAACATATGATCGGGCCGGTAAAGTAAAAGTCCAATTGTGGATATTAAGACTTCGCTCTGTCTGTCATGTCATGAACATAGGCCATCACCTCTGCGCCCACATCCACCTCACCAGTCACTGCCATCTGTTTGATGGTGTTATTGATGGCAGTCACATGCCCACTTGAGGAAACTAATTTGCCCATCAACAAGAAATCCGACGCATAGTCACGGATCTGCTACAGTTCTGTGGTCGATAGTGTTGTGAGATCTGCCCCAAGGGCGCCACGATCAATTCATCTTCATCGGTTGCTCAGGTACGGTAAAAATTGACTACAGAATCAACCCGAATGGAATGAGGTGTGTACCATGCTTGATCAGTCTACTCCTTTATTGCGGTTAAATTTTACACCGTGAACACTTTGTGCGATTTAGGCACCGCTATAACTAGAAGCCTATCTTGATTACCGTAGACATTTTGTAGAAGTTCAAAATTCTTAAACTGTGGATTTATGGCGGAAAAAAACGCGGTAATCATGAGTAAATTCAGATTTGCTCAGTCCCCACCCACTCAACATCACCAACAAAAGGGTACCAATCACAATTAGCCGTCGGTAGCGAATGACAAATGCGCCCAAGTCGTAGTCAAAAGCGGACTGAATCGATAAAAATCTACCAAGAGCAGTAGATTCATCTGTTCCTGCACCCTGCCTTTTTCTTAATCTAGAGGGTTACAGCCTATTGATTCTAAAATCCAAACGCCCATAATCATATAAAATGTCTGCAACATAACTATTGAGGATCGTCATATTATGATGGAAAAAAAGGTAGTGGTTGGTGCTTTTCAGTGTAACTGCCGCCTGCTGCTCTGTACAGAGACCGGCCAAGCAGCATTGGTAGATCCAGGAGATGAAGCCGACAAAATTCTCACCATGCTTTCCGATGCACAGAATCAGATAGATAAACCCATTCAGGTAAACTATTTATTGCACACTCATGCACATTTGGATCATATAGGAGCTACGCGCGCAGTACGTGAGGCATTGGCAGACACCACGGGCCAAGTGACGCCGCAAATCTACTTGCATCAACAGGATGAAGGTTTGTATAAGCAACTGAAGATGCAAGGTCAAATGATGGGGTTTCAGTACCAAGATCCCCTTCCCGTCGATCACTATTTTGAAGACGAACAAATTTTGTTGGTGGGCAATATAAAAATGACCGTGATGCATACACCGGGACATAGCCCAGGCAGTTGCTGCTTCAGAATGCATGAAGACTCTGCAACTGAGACTTGGGAGTCTCTATATTCTGGCGATACTCTATTTCAACTTAGTGTAGGCAGGACTGACTTCCCTGGTGGAGATCATCGTACTTTGGTGAAAAGTATTAAACAACGGATCTTCCCTTTGGACGATGACACCCGTGTCTGCCCGGGACACGGAGAAGACACAACTGTGGGTTTCGAGAAAAGAGTGAATCCGTTTCTAAATTAGTTGCCCGATATCTTTTTAGACAACAAAAATTTAGTGTCGTTTAAATCCGTTTCTTAAAATTATTATGCTACTTGCACCGGTATCGTATTACGGTGACGCAGGATTTCGTTATTCTCATTGAGATAAACTAAGTTCGGCTTATAGTGCATCAAATCTTGATCACTATAGTTAGCGTAGGAACAGATAATCACTCTATCCCCTACTGTCGCCTTGTGTGCTGCCGCTCCGTTTACTGATATGGTACCAGATCCCTTTTCTGCACGAATCGCATAGGTTGTGAATCGCTCACCATTGGTGATGTTGTAGATTTGAATCTGTTCATATTCACGAATACCCGCAAGATCTAACAAAGCACCGTCAATCGCACATGAACCTTCGTACTCTAACTCCACGCAGGTTACTTTGGCTTGATGTAATTTTGCTTTCAACATCGTCGTCATCATGCCAGACGTTCCCCCCACCCTTTTATTTGGATTGCGCCAATCCTCTATCGCAACCGCTGATAAATCAACAGGCGACAGACTATATACGATTAAATTTCGTTGTTCAACGTGAAGCTTAAGTTATCTATCAAACGGGTTTTTCCGAGATAGGCGGCTACCAAAAGAGTGACTTCTTTCTGTGCACTACTCACTATAGACAAATCAGTGGAATCTCTGAGTTCTAAATATTCTACTTTGAATCCTTTTTCTTCCAATAGGTTAGAAGCTTCTTCTATGACTGTTGCGAAGTTTAATTTAGCACTTAAAAGACGATCTCTAACATCTGTTAAGGTTTGGTATAAACAAGGTGCAACTTCTCGTTGTTGTTTTGTCAAGTACTGATTGCGAGAACTTAAAGCTAACCCATCTTCTTCTCGCACAGTAGGCGCAGCTATTATTTCTATAGGAAAATTCAACTCCTGTGTCATCTGCCGCAACATAGTCAGTTGTTGATAATCTTTCTGGCCGAAAACAGCCACATCAGGTTGCACTAAATTAAATAGTTTGATCACTACCTGAGCGACACCGGAAAAGTGTCCAGGACGATGGATACCGCATAAAATATCCGCATAAGCGGGTAGGATTTGGGTCTTTGTGGTCCGGCCAGTGGGATAGAGTTCTAATTCTGTCGGTAAGTACACCAAATCCGTATGGCATGCCTTAAGTAGCTGACAATCCTGTTGTTCTGTTCGTGGGTATCGATCAAAATCTTCACTCGGACCAAACTGTGTGGGATTCACAAAAATACTAACTATCACTTTGTCGCAGTGTTGTTGCGCCTCCTTAACTAGAGCTAAGTGGCCCGCATGCAAATTTCCCATGGTGGGCACGAAACCTATCTTTAATTGCGCATTACGCCATGCTTGTACAGTTTCCCGCAAGAGCTCCCGGTTATTTGCAACAATCATGAATCAAAACTGTGTTCATCAGCAGGAAAAGTATGTTCTTTAACAGCTTGCACATAAGCTGACATCGCCGCAGCAACAGAATTATTTTCCGTTAAAAAATTTTTTGAAAATTTCGGACGTTTACCTTTGCTAATTCCCAACATGTCGTAACAAACCAACACTTGACCGTCACAATGAATGCCCGCACCAATACCGATCACCGGTATATTCACTGTTGCCGTGATCTGCTGTGCTAATTCTGTGGGTATACATTCGAGAACTAATAGTTGTGCGCCGGCGTCTTGCAAGCGCGTAGCTTGTTGCAACAATTCATCAGCGGCTTGAGCACCTCTACCTTGCACTCTATAACCGCCCAAGCGATGCACAGACTGCGGTGTTAATCCTAAATGTGCACAGACAGGTGCGCCTTGATCACTGATGGCAGATACAGCATCTAAAACAACGTCACCACCCTCAAGCTTCACCATCTGTGCACCGGCTTGCATCAATAGCTTGGCACTGGCGACAGCTTGACTTCGATCTGCATAGGTCATAAAGGGTAAGTCCGCAATTAATAGTGCACGCACCACACCTCGGGCCACACAACTGGTGTGATAGGCCATCTGCTCAGTGGTGACTGGGAGTGTACTGTCGTGTCCTTGTACCACCATCCCTAAGGAATCGCCTACCAATATCACTTCCATACCTGCATCGTCCGCAAGCGCCGCTATACTGGCATCATAGGCGGTTAACACTGCGATTTTCTCGCCTGCTGATTTTAGTTGTTGCAATTTGGTTATGGTGATTTGGCTCATGACTTGATACTGGGTGCGTTGAAGTACTGACGGCCAGTCTCCATGGACATAATCTGCTCTAACATCTGATCAAAATCTTTATTATTATTCACCCAATCAATTTCAGCCGCATTGACAATCAACAACGGCGCTTCTGAATAGTGAAAGAAAAATTCTGTATAGGCATCCATTAACCGCAATAAATATTGGCGCTCCATGGTGCGCTCAAATTTTCTCCCTCGATGAGCGATTCTTTGCATCAATATTTCTACCGGCGCTTGTAAGTACACCACCAAATCCGGTGGCGGTACCGACACCGCCATACGCTCGTACACTTGCTCGTATATTTTGAATTCCTCTTCGTTCAGTGTGACACTGGCAAACAATTTGTCCTTGCTCATTAGATAGTCAGCCACTCGTGTACGACTAAAAAGGTCTTCCTGTTTTAACGCACTCATTTGTTCTGCTCGACGCAATAAAAAGTACAGTTGAGTGGACAAAGCATACTGCTCAGGATGGCGATAGAATTTACTTAAAAACGGATTCTCATCCACTGACTCGAGCACTGTTTCGGCCTGTAGATGATCCGCCAGCCTGTGAGTGAGGCTGGTCTTTCCAACCCCGATAGGTCCTTCCACCACAATAAAACTCTTTTCTACCATTTCAGTACTCCCCACCGTAGGGGCGTACAGAATCCACGTCAGCACACTGCAATAACTCAGACACTTTCTCACCACCAGGTAACTCTAGATCTGGAGCCAATTCTACTAGAGGAACTAACACAAAAGCTCTCTGTCGCATTCGACAATGAGGGATCTGCAAGTTGTCGCTGTGATAGACGGAGTGACCATACAATAAGATATCCAAATCCAATGTTCTCGGACCCCAGCGCAGGTCTGTACGTTGACGGCCGTGATCTTTTTCAATTTGTTGCAACAAAACCAACAACTCCTCTGGAGATTCATCCGTGTTCAGTTCCGCAACGGCGTTCAGAAATTTTGGCTGTTCCAATAACCCCACAGGTTCGGTGAGATAGAGACTAGAAGTACGTATTAGCGTCAGTTTTGGAGATGCTCTAAGAGCATCCAAAGCGCTGTGTATAATCATCTCTCGGGGTCCAATATTAGACCCGATGCTAATGTAAACGACTTCCAAGATTTGAGTCACAACCACACGAACCAGATAATGGATCTAGTTTATGTTAGAACTCATAGCAATAGATACTATCTAACATGTCCAATTTCGGTTTGTGCATGATCTGTTTGATATTGTGTCCACCATTCACACAGCTGCGTCAATTCTTCCCCAGATTCGGCGCGCAACAACATAAAATCGTAAGCGGCACGAAACCTTGGATGACTGATTAGGCGCCTCGGTTTGCGTCCCCGGCGCTGTTTCAATTTTGGTTGAAGCGCCCAAATATCTTGCATCGGCGAGGAAAAACGTCGGGGAATAGCCACCCGCTGGGTCTGTAAACTCAACACCTGGGACACCGCCGTTTGCATTGCATCTGCCTCCGTCATGCCGCTACGGCGATGCCTGTCTGCAATCTGATTCATCGGACCCCACAACATCACAGCAAATAGAAATGCTGGCGTCACGGGCAAACCACTCGCGTAACGTTCGTCGGTACTTCTTAATGCATTTCTCACCAGCGATAACACATCACGGGAATCTTGCTGCCGCAGACAATAGTGTGTGAGCGGAAACAGGTGCTCGTAGAGGCCGAACAGGCACAGAGCATCAAAACAGGCCACTGCATGACCGCCGAGAAACAATTTGAGCACTTCTTCGAATAATCGCGCGGAGGGTACTCTCTGCAACAACGGCGCTAACTCTCTAATGGGTTCAGCTGTTTGTGGCTCGATCTCAAATCCCAATTTAGCGGCAAAACGGATGGCACGCAGCATACGTACAGGATCTTCACGATAACGCTCTGTAGGATCACCTATCATCCTGATTTGACGGCTGTTTAGATCTTCGAATCCGGAAGAGTACTCGACTACAGAAAAATCATGCACATTGTAATAGAGCGCATTGACGGTGAAATCCCGGCGCCCAGCATCTTCTTCGAGAGTCCCAAACACATTATCCCGTAAAACCATGCCGGCATGATCCACCTGCCGATGACCGTCGGAACCCTGAGATTGGGAACGAAAAGTCGCCACTTCGATAAAACTGCGCCCGAATCGAACATGAACAATTTTAAATCGGCGCCCGACGATACGAGAATTCCGAAATAACTTGCGAATTTGCTCCGGCTGGGCATTGGTCACTACATCAAAATCTTTCGGCTCTTCATGCAGTAACAGATCGCGCACACAGCCGCCTACCAAATAGGCGTCGAAACCATTTTTTTTCAAACGGTACAGTACCTTAAGCGCTTCGTCCCGGATTGACTTGCGACTGATATTATGTTCGCTGCGGGAAATAATTCGCTTTTCTTCAGACACTATTGTTATTTCTCTTTATAAACTTACTAAAGATAAACTTATTTTAGTTTTCAGGATGTATAATTTTAAACTCTTATGAGGGTACCAGAAGAACTTGAAGTAGCAAGCTTCTGAAATCACGGCAACAAATCAATGTATCGACCCGATTTCGCTGACACCTTAACATACAGCACTCTCAGGCGTCGCCTGGCTGCGTTAGTTTACGACAGCTTGGCGGCAATAGGCATCATCTTCATCGCCAGTTTGCTTATTTTACCCTTTTCTGAGGGCGAAGCCCTGGATCAATCCTCGGTCGGCTACCAGCTATATAGACTTTACCTACTGTTGCTGATGCTATTCTATTTTGCCTGGTCCTGGTCACGAGGACAAACTCTCGGCATGCGAAGTTGGCGGCTTTATCTGGTTACGGATGAAATAAAACGGGTGAGCTTTGCACGTGCCGCAGCGCGATTCATTATCGCCCTATTACTGCCAATTATTGGTTACACTAGCCTCATATGGAGAGCGGATAAAAAAACCATCCCCGACTTAATCTTAGGGACAAACGTACTCTATAAACCAAAGTAATTTAGTTACTTAAATATATTTATCAATCTAATCTGTTATTATAGATTCCCGCTCTTCCTGGCCACTATCGGACCAGCCCACGCGCTCAATTTGTAGCACTTCTCCTTGCCCACTAATCACCACTTCCATGTGATAACGTAAAGATTGTCGGTGTCGGCTGACGGTGCAGGCGTTTAGCACCAGAGTATCCTTGAGCAAACCATAAGCTCGCCTATTTTGCTGACTACGAAATAGCCGATCGTGCATGTGGCCGCCGATCGCCAGCATCACCCGTTTACCTTGAGCTTGTGCATATTCTATGGCATCGGCATAGTCAGGATCGCCTAAGTCGCCGCCTAAGGAGAAGATATCTCGCCCAAAGGGAGAATGAGGCTCCTCTCCCAACCCGGCAGGACCATTGTGGCCCAGCATGATGAGATGCTCGTACTGCGCAGCATCGATCTGCGCTCGAACCGCATCGAAACTATTTTCCACACCGTAGAGTTTTCTCAACGCTCGCTTAAATGTCACCCGGGATCCGCCGCAGGAGAACGGACGCAGACCGATCACTGAAACATGGAG
>DJFZ01000047.1:54285-84513 GCA_002432655.1 Thiotrichaceae bacterium UBA5859
GGCCCACATGGTGCACATGATTCCGACCCAAAATTTTCGCTAACACCTTGAAACCTAAGGCTTCTGCTATCACCAGCGGCATAGTGGCACCATCATTGTTGCCCAAAATCCCAAGATTATTCTGCTGTTCCACCCGACACAGAGAGTGCAAAATCTCGTGGCCATGTTTTGGATGATCTATGAGATCTCCCGTCCACATAAAGAGATCGCACTCCATCTCACTGTAATAAGCTTCGTCTCTGCCATCCCAGGCGCCATGCACATCACCAACAATTACTAGTTTTAAATCTTTTAAAGGCATCTTAGTTCCCTTACCAAAATTTAATCACAAATGAGGCCGAAGAGGTTCAAGATTTAATGAATATAAGCGGATATACATGAATAGAGCGACTAGTTCCATGATTAACTATTAGGACGTTATCTATGCCGAACGCCGTAAAAAACCCCCCATCGGTACTCATCATCGATGATGGCACATTAACTATCAATGTGCTTAAAAACATGTTGCAGGAATCTGGATGTAGCGAAATTTGGACCGCCGACAATGGCCCAACTGGCATTCACTTGTACTCAAAACATTTGCCAGATATCACATTTATGGATATCAATATGCCTGGCCAGAATGGACATGAAATCTTAGCTAAACTAAGGCAACAATATCCAGATATTTATGTCGTGATGGTGACCTCTGAAGCCACCAAAAAGAATCTGGATACCGCTGTGGCCAACGGCGCGAAGGGATTTATTGTAAAACCTTTTCAAGTTGAAAACATCGAAAAAGCCTTGAAAGAATTTAAACGACATCGTGTGCTAAGCGCACATGCCGCCACCTAAAGTGATCTCTGAACTAGGAGACCTGGGCATCAAGAGGCTTATTTTTTTCTCTCATCAATCGCTGCATCGTACGCCGCGCTAACTCCCCAAATAACTCCGTCTGTGTAGGGTGCGGGTGAATCGCCGCGGCCACCTCGCTAATTTTCATCTGCACCTGAACCATCAGCACCGCTTCACCAATCAAGCTCTCTGCATGATGACACAGCATCTGAACCCCCACCAGGCGTTGCGTTTCCCGATTGACTACAAACTTAATCAATCCTTCGGTCTCGTGATTAATGACCGCCTTGATCTCATGTTTTAAGGGTAGTTTTACCTCTATGACATCCATTCCTGCGGCGCTGGCCTGGGCTTTGGTTAGACCCGCAAAGGCAACTTGAGGGCGAGTAAACACCACCGCACTATCTTTATTCTGATCATATCTGAGTTCTTGCCGGGTGATGGCACCAGCGGCCACTCGTCCCTGCATAGCGGCAGTGTGCGCTAACATAAAGCCACCAACAGTATCTCCAATGGCAAATATGTGCGGCACATTTGAGCGGCACTGATCATCTACCACGATTGCGCCAGATTCCACTCGCACACCAACCGCTTCAAGTGCCAAGCCATCTATATGAGGCGTCTTGCCCGCGGCCACTAATAGGGAATCGCAAACAAAAGAGTTGGTTTCCCCATTTTTAGTTTTGTAATCGACTTGTAGCTCAGCGCCTAATTGTTGCAGTTTTGTGATCTGCGTTTCTAGTAGCAATTCGATTCTAGAATCTTGTGCCATTAATTGACCAAGCGCCATGCCAAGTTCATTGTCCATGGCCGGCAGAAGCTGCGATGCCATCTCCACCAACAGTACTTCACTACCGAGATCAGCGAATATCTGCGCCATCTCCACACCAATGGCGCCTGCACCGAGTATGGCTAATTTTTTCGGTGTTTGCTTCAATTGCCAAATGTTATCGGAAGTCCAAACCAACTCTGCTTCCGCGGCTTCCTGTAGACCGGGGATCGGCGGCATCACATTGTCCGCACCGGTGGCAATCACACAACAGCCAAAACTCACTTCATTTTCGATCGTGCTAGTGGAGACTTCTGTGTAAGCTTGCGAGCGAATACTTAAATGATGATCGTCTACAAATGCTGCTTGCCCCACTAAATATTCAATCTTGAGTTGCTTATCTGTTTTAAAGGCGAGATTGCCACGTTCTTCTAACAATGCTTTTCGCGCTAATTGTAGTTTCTGCCAATCTATCGCTGCATCTGTGGTATGCAGCACACCCAATTGAGGATCCGTGTGGCGATCTCGAATGCGATCTGCCGCCGCGCGCCAAATTTTCGAAGGAATGCAGCCACGCCACAGACACTCTCCACCTGGCAAGGGCGCATCATTCACGAGCGCCACTTTAACCCTTTGACTTGCAAGCTCTCTAGCGGCCTCTTCTCCCCCTGGGCCGGCACCGATCACAATCACATCATAATCCCAATTGCCCTCTGGAATAGCGTCCCCAACACCGCCCAGCCAACTTTCCGGTGATTCAACAAAGTTTTTCAGATCTGCCAGATATTGAGCCACCTCAACGCCGTTGACCACGCGATGATCCGCTGTAATAGTCAAAGGCACACCTGCGCGATTAGGCGAGGCCACCGCCATCACTGCCGCCGTTCCCGGAATGGGGATGGCGTCAAAATGAGTGACACCAAACATGCCCATATTGGAAATCATGAAAGTAGGATTGGCATACTCTTCCGGCGCCAAACGCCGCTTGCGCGCACGATTCACCAGATCCCGCCAGGTTTCATCCAACTCTTCTAAGGTTCTCGATTCGCAATGGCGTAGTACCGGCACCACCAGACCACCGCCCTCGGTGGTGACCGCCATGCCGATGTCTACCTGATCTCTTTCTACCAATCTGTCTACCGGCTGATAGGCCCAATTCATGGTGGGATGGAGTTTCATCACTAACGCGCAAGCCTTTGCCAGTGCCACCGTGAAAGACACCCCCCTTGCCTTGGCAGCAGCCTTTAATTTCGAATATTGCGCCGTCACCGTCACCCTGAAGGTGGGCATGGTGAGCGAAGCGGTCATGGTGTGGCTCACCGCTCGCTCCATCGCCGTCATCTCTCGGCCTCGGCCAGCCACTTGGATTTCCGGCATCACATGCGGTGGTGTAGCGGGACTGATCTCTGTGGGCCTCACCAATGGTTGTGCACGTTTGACGTCTAAAGCAACGACCGCACCACCAGGCCCACTGCCCTTTACATTGTTGAGATTCACATGCAGCTCTGCAGCCAACTTGCGCGCATAAGGCGTGGCAGGCTTATTATCTGGACGGGGTAACGGACGCTGCGTATCGTGCGCCACCACTTTCGGCCGCGCCCGTTTTGGCGCCGGTCGTTTTTTCGCTTCGCGATGACGAAATTCCTGGGCAGAAGGGCTGGTGGCATCTTCAGCTTGATCCGCTTCCTTGAGTTCACCCTCCAACACCACGGCATCTCTGTCCGCAACAATGAATGCGAGCGGTTGTCCTACCGCGACAGTACTGTCCTCAGCAACCAATGGCCCGGATAAAAACCCTTCTCGGAAAACCTCTACATCCATGATGGCTTTATCGGTTTCCACCTGTGCCACAACATCTCCTCGGTTGATTTCGTCTCCAGGTGTTTTTAACCAAGCCACCAAAATGCCTTCCTGCATAGTGTCAGAAAGCTGAGGCATCTTGATGGAATGGCGAGAGGTTTCCGATGGCGGTGACTGATGTGCGGTTGATGGCTCTGACTCAACCGGCAAGACAGGCGCAGCAGCATCGTCCGCTTGTACGTCAGATGCGTCTGCTACTAAGTAGGCGATGGGTTCACCAACACTCACGGTGGTGTCGGCGGCAACCAATGGGCCAGAGAGATAACCTTCGCGAAACACTTCCACATCCATGATGGCTTTATCGGTTTCCACAGTGGCAACAACGTCTCCCCGTTCCACCTTGTCACCAATCTGTTTTTCCCAAGAGACTAAAGCGCCTTCGGTCATGGTGTCCGATAACTGCGGCATTTTGATAGCAATTGGTTTGCTCATAATCGTGGTATACCTAAATCCATGGGTGACTAACGTGCAGCACGCTGCGCCATCACCGCAGCGACAATTTTCTTTGCATCTGGAAGCGCAGCTAACTCTAGATTACGCGCAAAAGGCATGGGTACATTGGCGGCTGACACTCGAATCGGTGCCGAATCCAACTCAAAAAAAGCCTCTTCATTGATAATAGCCATCACTTCCGCCCCCACTCCGCAAACAGGCTCCGCTTCTTCGACAATGACGGCGTTGTGGGTATTGGCCACCGCTTTGTGAATTCCCTCTCGATCTAGTGGACTGAGGCTGTAGAGATCCACGACCTGGGCTTCAATACGTTGCTCCTCAGATAAAATGTCAGCGGCTTGTAAACACCAATGTACTGAGAGATTGTACCCAAAGAGGGTCACATCAGTCCCTTCTCGCACCACTTCCGAACCCTCTAAGGGATGCAGATACTCTTCGTCAGGCACCTCCCCTTTGAACTGATACATGTTTTCATGTTCATGGATGACGACCGGATCATCCGAACGTACTGCTGACTTCAATAACCCATAAGCCTGTTTTGGCGTCGATGGTGTCACCACACGCAAACCCGCCACACCCATAAACACTTTTTCCATACGCGCGGAATGTTGTGCCCCTAGCTGATGGGCAGTACCACCCGGAATGCGAAACACTGCCGGTACCCGTAGCTGTCCACCGGACATATAGTGCACCTTTGCCGCATTGTTCATGATCTGATCCATCGCCAACCACGCGAAATTCACCGACATAATTTCAATGATGGGCCTGACCCCCATAAAGGCAGCTCCGATCCCCAAGCCGGTGAAACTATTTTCGGAAATAGGCGTATCTATCACCCTTTCCGCGCCATACTTATCTAGCAAGCCCGAAGTGGCTTTGTACGTACCACCCACTAAACCGACATCCTCGCCCAGTATTATCACGTTGGCATCACGCTCTAATTCCTCATCGTGCGCTCTTTGTACGGCTTGCCAATACATCATTTCAGCCATTGGTATTCACTCCCTGCTCAGAATCCCCATCCGTATCACAAAGTACGTATTTCTCCAAATCTTCCACATCGGGGGAAGGCGCTTGCCGAGCAAAAGCGACTACTTCATTTTCAATGGTATCCAAAATTTCTTTGTCCAAGCTTTTGTACTCTTCCTCAGTGATTTCCTGCGACTCTAGCATGCGATTCTTGAGAATTTGAATGGGGTCGCGGCCTGCCCACTGCTCCTCCTCAGATTTATCACGATAAACGTTGGAATCCGACATAGAATGGCCCCGGAATCGATAAGTTTTGAGTTCAAGAAAATATGGACCCTGGCCAGATCGAACATGCTCCACCGCAACTTTTGATGCCTCGAAGACTGCTTCTATATCCTGACCATCTGCCTGCGCACCCGTGACGCCGCAACCCTTCGCACGCTCTATGAGTTCCGTGACAGCAGTGGAACGGTCAATCCTCGTACCAATCCCATACAAATTGTTTTCACACACGAATAGGACGGGCAATTGCCAAAGCGCCGCCATATTCAGCGACTCATGGAATGTGCCTTGATTACAGGCTGCATCCCCTAAAATACAAATGGCAATTTGATCCCGCTTTTGTAGCTGGATGGCTTTGGCTAAACCTATCGCCAATGCAAAGGGCGCCCCGACAATAGCATATCCCCCGTAAAACTGTTTCTGCAGATCGAACAGGTGCATGGAGCCACCGCGGCCATGGCAACAACCGCTCTCTTTGCCAAACAGTTCCGCCATCATTAACTTCGAATCCATGCCTACCGCCAAGCCATGCACATGATCGCGATATCCCGTGATCACCGCGTCCTCTCCCGCTCTTGCTGCAGCCATGACGCCAAACACGCAGGCCTCCTGCCCCACATACAGATGCAAAAAACCACCAATCTCCCGCTCCATGTATGCCTCGAAACATCGTTCTTCGAAGCGGCGGGCATACAACATTTTCTCTAACAGAAGCTTCCGTGCGTCAGTATCCATGATTGTCCTTAGTTATTTTTGCAACTGCCTATTCTAAAACAGAAAAGCAATCTTTAGGCCATACCAAAATGAGCGACCAATCGCCGCCATTTCCTGATGCGACTCATGTTAAAATAGATTTTAAAATTATTCGTCATTTAGTGAACAGTTCTGTTGGATTTTTATGCGCTCCATTGTGATTAATCAACCCGATGATTGGCATCTTCACTTACGAGATGGCAAACAACTAGCGATGACGGTGCCCGCTTCAGCCAGAGTGTTCGCGCGGGCAATAGTGATGCCTAATCTTGCCAACCCCATTATCACTGTCTCCGAAGCTGAGTGTTATCGCGCACGCATTTTAGAGCAGGTGCCTGCAGGAAGGCACTTCGATCCACTGATGACGCTCTATTTACAAGATGCCATGTCCACTGACGAAATCACAAAAGCGGACGCCCACCCCTGTATATACGGCTGTAAACTCTATCCTGCCGGCGCCACTACTCACTCAACCCGTGGGGTAAACAATATTGAATTTATCTACCCACTATTGGAAAAAATGGCCAACTATGAAATGCCACTGTTAATTCATGGTGAAGTCACCGATCCCGATATAGATATTTTTGATCGGGAAGCAGTGTTTATCGACAGATATCTGCTGCCCATTTGCGAGCGCTTTCCTCAATTACCAATTGTGTTTGAACACATTACTACCAAAACAGCCGTAGATTTTGTCTCTCAAGCCCCGAGTAATGTGGCAGCCACCATTACCGCACACCATTTACTCTATAATCGCAATACACTCTTAGCTGGGGGAATAAGACCACACTATTACTGCTTACCTATATTAAAAACTGAAGAAGACAGGCAAGCACTATTAGCAGCCGCTACCAGCGGAGTGCCAAAATTTTTTCTCGGCACCGATAGTGCCCCCCATACCACCATCCAAAAAGAGTCCGCCTGTGGATGCGCAGGCATCTTTAGCGCGCCCTGTGCTCTTGAGTCCTACGCTACCGTGTTTGATGCCCATCACTCGCTAGACAAATTGGAAAATTTTGCCAGTCGCTTTGGCGCAGAATTTTACCGACTCCCACTCAACACCCAAAAAGTGGAAATAAAACAACAAGAGTGGCAAGTACCTGCAGTCGTAGCTGCCGGCGAAGATAAATTCATTCCCATGTGTGCAGGTGAAACACTTACCTGGCAAGCGAAGCCTATTCTCACGGGGTGATTCAGTATGTTGCCAGCCGACAATATGCAATCCAGGTTTCGTGGTTATTTACCCGTTGTCGTAGATGTGGAAACTGGCGGATTCGATGCTGAGAAAGACGCTCTGCTGGAAATCGCTGCAGTACTTCTAGTAATGAATGAGAAAGGCGAATTGGTACGCGGGCAAACTCATGCCTATCATATAGAACCCTTTGCTGGCGCCAATTTAGATCCTAAGGCGCTGGAATTTAATGGCATTATTCCAGACCATCCGCTCAGATTAGCAAAACCGGAAAAAGAAGCACTGCAAACTCTGTTTCAACCGATCCGTAAAGCAGTACGCGAACAATCCTGTAATCGTGCCATATTGGTAGGACATAATCCGGCCTTTGATCTCGGATTTTTAAATGCGGCCGTCTCACGATGCGATATTAAGCGCAATCCGTTTCACCCCTTCAGCACCTTCGATACGGCGACCTTAAGCGGTCTGGCATTACAGCAAACTGTTTTGGCCCGCGCGGTTACCGCAGCCGGTTTAGAGTGGCAGGAAACGGAAGCACATTCCGCTATCTATGATGCAGAGAAAACTGCGGACTTATTCTGTTTTGTTGTCAATCAATGGCGTCGTTTACGTCAGCATGAGGCTATCGAGACGAAGCCAAAGTAGTTGGTGAGCAGAAACTGACGAAACGCAAACCTTACAAAAAGGTTTGCGCTGTCAGCAAGTAACCAGCCTGTTTTTACCGGCAACTATTCTGAGCCTAAAGCTTCTCCCCATGTTTGGCCAGATAGTCTGCAACTCCTTGGGGCGATGCATTCATACCGCTATCACCTTCTTTCCATCCTGCAGGGCAGACTTCCCCATGCTCTTCTGTGAACTGAAGTGCATCCACCATGCGCAACATTTCATCCACATTACGACCTAACGGCAGATCATTGACCACCTGATGGCGCACCATCCCCTGCTTGTCGATTAAAAACGAACCCCGGAATGCGACGCCACCATCTGGAGTTTCTACGCCGTAGGATCGACAGATACGATGGTTCATGTCCGCCACTAAAGGATAGCGCACCGGTCCAATACCGCCTTTTTGAACAGGAGTATTACGCCATGCATTGTGCGTAAAATGTGAATCAATAGACACACCAATTACCTGGACTTGACGTTTTTCAAATTCCTCAATGCGGTGATCAAAGGCCAGTAACTCTGAAGGACAGACAAAGGTGAAATCCAGCGGGTAAAAAAACAGCACACCATATTTGCCTTTGATTGCACTGCTTAGGCTAAAGTTATCTACGATTTCTCCATTGCCTAATACCGCAGGTGCATCAAACTCCGGGGCTTTACGCCCTACCAACATAGTCATAACTTCTCTCCTTGCTCTAACAAAAACAGTAATCCGCTGCGAAAAGGCAGCCTAAGAAAACAATCGGGATTCACCAACAGAAATAAACTATTCACTCTTTTCTGAGGCTTGCGCCGCAGAAATAATCTCTTTCAATTCACCGCTCTCGAATAACTCCAGAGTAATATCGCATCCGCCAACCAATTCACCGTTCACAAACAGTTGCGGGAAAGTTGGCCAATTGGAATATTGTGGTAACGCTTGGCGCACACCCGGACTCGTGAGCACATCGACATAAGCGAACTCGGCATCTAATTGCTTCAGCACTTCCACCGTGCGCGCCGAGAACCCACACATGGGAAAAGTCGGGGACCCCTTCATGAACAGTACAATAGGGTGACTTTCAATCGCTTCTTTAATTTGTTCCGCTACGTCCACTTAGTTACCTCGAATGAAAGGAAAAATATATACAGGACAGAAGATCCATAGATACTATTGTAACCACGAGTTTAGACTATGTCTAAATACATCTTTAATCCCTAATCTTTTCAGGGTTAAAACTCATGATTGAACTTTGCCCCAACCCCCTCCACCCGCTGAACAAATGAGTACTCTGTCCCCTGAGCGCACCGACATGGAAACCTTCGCCGGTAACTCTTTACCATTGAGCATATTGCTCCCCACTTCACCTGGCTCGCCACCAGCCAAGCCCCAAGGTGCTAACTGCCGGCGTTCTGTAATCAGACTTAATGAGGCATCGCTGAGAAATTCGATTTCCCTTAGCAAACCTTCTCCACCTTTATGTACCCCCCTCCCTCCTGAACCGTGACGGTAGGCATAGCGATTAACTCGCAAGGGATAATGCATCTCTAAAGATTCTATAGGGGTATTGAGTGTGTTCGTCATATGAGTTTGCACCCCGTCTAAACCATCTTCATGCATTGACGCACCCATTCCACCGCCCATGGTTTCATAATAGTCCCAACCATTTTCGCCCTGGTGTCCGCAAGCTAAATTGTTCATGCTACCGTGACTGGCGGCGGGGATTTGCTCTGGTATGGCCTTCGCCAGCGCGCCCAGGACAACATCCACTACGCGGGAGCTGGTTTCTACATTTCCCGCTGCAACCGCGGCAGGATACCTAGCATTTAACACGCAATCCTCCGGAACCTGAAGCTGAATGGCTGAAAATGCGCCCGCGCAATTGGGCGTGTGTTGCGGCATCAAGCATCTAAACACATAACAAACCGCGGCTGCTGTTACTGCTAGAGGACAATTTAGATTTCCTGCCACCTGCCGCGCAGAGCCAGTGAAATCCACCACAATAGAATTGTCACAGATAATCAGCCGCAAGCTAAGCTTGATCCTACCGTTGCCAACACCGTCATCATCCAGATAGTCTGAGAAACAGTAAGTGCCTGATGGTAACCGCCCCAACGACTGATCCGCTATCCTCATCGCATAGGCATTAAGTGCAGAAATGCTTGCTTCGAATCTAGGTACAGTTAACGAATCTATTAAAGCAGTCATTTTCTGCAGGCCAAATTCACAGGCACTTAGCTGCGCATGAATATCCGCTTTAAAATGATCCGGATTATTCATCTGTGCGCAGATCTGACGCCATATACCCTGCTGCAATTGACCACCGCTAATAATTTGCACCGGAACAATGCGCACCCCCTCTTGTTCAATATGGGTCGCAATCGGCATGGAGCCCGCGGTGTCTGCTCCGACGTCCGCATGATGAGCACGGTTAGCAACAAAGCCCGTAAGTTGAATGCCACAAAAAACCGGAGCAATCACGGTGATGTCTGGCAAATGGGTGCCACCGGTGTATGGATCGTTGACGATGAAGCGGTCTCCAGGCTTCCACTCTCGCGTCGCTACTAAAGTTCTCATCGCATACGCCATACTCCCCAGATGCACGGGAATATGGGCGGCTTGGGCGCAAAGCTCCCCCCGAGCATCAAACAGAGCACAGGAAAAATCTAATCGATCTTTAATGTTGGGGGAAAACGCTGCCCGTTTGAGTAAGATGCCCATCTCTTCACAAATCGCATCTAACTGATTGGCAAAAAGGGTCAATTGAATTCCATCCATGAACATATATTAAACGTGATTTCCCCCAGTACAAGTAGTTGATGTTGAAACTTCTCATACCCACTTATAGAATGGGTGGCAATCTGTGCTGAACCTAAATGACCAGCGTTACAACAGTTAAATAAAATCCTTTGATTTAACATTATTGTTATCCCAAACACAGACGATCAGACACTATCGCACCTCAACAATTTGGAGTTAGAAAGGAAAAATAATGGCGATTGAGCTACCAGCTTTACCCTACGAAATGAATGCGTTGGAACCGCATATTTCTAAAGAGACCTTGGAATTTCATTATGGCAAACACCATCAAACCTATGTGACAAACTTGAATAACCTCATTAAAGGCACGGAATTTGAGAGCGCTGATCTGGAGACCATTGTGAAAAAATCTAGCGCGGGAGTGTTCAACAATGCAGCCCAAATATGGAACCACACATTCTATTGGAACAGCTTGAGCCCTAATGGCGGCGGAGAACCCACTGCTGCAGTGGCGGACGCCATCAACAGTAGCTTTGGCTCTTTCGCTGAATTTAAGGAAGGCTTCACCAAAACCGCAGTCACCACCTTTGGATCTGGCTGGGCGTGGTTAGTAAAAAAACCAGACGGGAAGTTGGGATTAGAAAGCACCAGTAATGCAGCTACCCCACTCACCACAGACGCAACCCCTTTGCTCACGTGCGATGTGTGGGAACATGCCTATTACATTGACTATCGCAACGCACGGCCGAAATATTTAGAGGCCTTCTGGAGCCTGGTAAACTGGGACTTTGTGGCAAAAAATCTTGGCTAACCTAAGAGATTAACGATAACTAAAACATAGACATTACTAACTTAAGTTTTTAGCCTAAAAATCATTGGCAGCCCATTGGTGCTGCCTTTGTTTTTTAAGGAATGAAGATGCACTCAACACTCATTGATGCCTACAAGCGATTAGCCGTCACCTTCGTTCAGGGGGAAGGGTGTTGGCTATGGGACAAACAGGACAAAAGGTATCTGGATGCACTATCAGGCATCGGCGTTTGCTCCTTGGGACATTGCCACCCAAGAGTCACGGACACCATTCGACGTCAGGCGGATACTTTAATCCATACCTCTAATATTTATGAAGTGGATGCCCAGCAACAATTGGCAGAAAAATTATGCCCACTTAGCAATATGGAAAAAGTCTTTTTTGCCAATTCAGGTGCTGAGGCAAATGAGTGCGCGATAAAAATTGCCCGCCTGTATGGCCATCAGAAAGGCATCGATGAACCAACTATCATTGTCATGGAAAGAAGCTTTCATGGCCGCACGTTGGCCACTCTCTCAGCCACAGGCAACAGGAAAATTCAGGCTGGCTTCGAACCCTTAGTCAAAGGCTTCGTCCGTGCGCCATTTGCAGATCTTCAGGCCATACAAACCATCGCGGAGACCAATCCCAATGTGGTCGCGGTACTGCTTGAACCCATTCAAGGCGAAGGCGGTATCCACACGGCAACAAAAGAATATTTTTCTGGTGTACGCCAGCTGTGCGATCAACTAGGTTGGTTATTGATGCTTGACGAAATTCAATCTGGTCTGTGTAGATCCGGGCAATGGTTTGCCCATCAGCACCAGCATATCATTCCAGACGTACTCTGTTCTGCCAAAGCGCTGGGCAATGGTATTCCCATTGGGGCATGTATGGCGCGCGGTGCGGCTGCTTCTGTCATTCACCCTGGAAACCACGGCTCCACCTTCGGCGGCAATCCCTTTGCCTGCTCTGTAGCATCGACGGTGCTCGAAGTGATGCAAGACGATAATTTAGCGGCACGTGCGGCGCGACAAGGTGAAAAGCTTACGCAAATGTTTGCCGAACAGTTTCAGCGCACCAGTTTAGAGGTCGACATTCGTGGCCAAGGTCTCATGATCGGTCTGGATCTCAAAAAACCCTGTACCGAACTCGTGCAGCAAGCATTGGAAAAGCAACTTTTGATCAATGTCACCAGTGAATCGGTGATTCGGTTGTTACCTCCACTGGTGATTGAAGATGAACAACTGGAACAGATCGTCAACTGCCTGTTCCCGTTGATCCACAACCATTTAAAATCCTGAGCAAGTGCTATGACTGTTAAGCATTTTCTAACATTAAATGATCTGAGTCTCGAACAACTCACTCGGATATTAAAGCGAGCAATGGAAGTAAAAACAGAACGTGCAACTGGTCAAGTCAGTAATAGTATGCAAAATCGTGTACTCGGCATGATATTCGAAAAAGCCTCCACCCGAACTCGCGTCGCCTTTGAGGCAGCTATGGCCCAATGCGCGGGACATGCTATTTTTCTCGCGCCTGACAATACCCAATTAGGCAGAGGTGAACCCATTGAAGACACTGCCAGAGTATTGTCGCGTATGGTGGATATCATCATGTTGCGTACTTTTGAGCACAGTAAAATTGAAGCCTTTGCGCAATATGCACAAGTGCCTGTCATCAATGCGTTGACAGATAGATTTCACCCTTGCCAGCTACTAGCGGATCTACAAACCTTCGAAGAACACAGAGGTTCGATTCGGGGCGCTAAAGTCGCTTGGATTGGTGACGGCAATAACATGTGCCACTCTTATATGAATGCCTCGCGCATCTTTGGCTTCCACTTGAATATCGCTTGTCCAAAGGGGTATGCGCCCGATGCGGATATCTGTGAGCTGAATCAAGATAGTATCACCCTCACAGAAAATGCCATAGAAGCAGCATCTGGTGCAGACTTAGTGGTCACGGACGTCTGGGCAAGCATGGGAGATGAAGCGGAGACGTTGGAACGCCAACGAGCATTTAAACCCTTTCAGGTAAACCAACAACTCATGCAACAAGCAAATAAAGATGCGCTCTTTATGCATTGTCTTCCAGCCCACAGAGGCGAGGAAGTCACAGCGGATGTCATCGACGGCCCCCAGAGTGTGGTATGGGATGAAGCTGAAAACAGACTACACAGCCAGAAAGCGTTACTCGAATTTTTGATACAATATTAAATGCATAAAAAAGCCCCGAAGATTTCGAGGCTTTTTTCACACGCCAGATTGTCCTACATAATTTTTGCTTTCGCTAAAAACTGCATCTCATCGGCTGGTGTATTGGCAACTACGGCTTCATCAGTATTCATAATCTCTTTTAACTGAGCTTGAATATCTTCAGGGGAAATTTTCTCTTTAAAGATACCTGGAGTCACCCCCCAATAGATACGCCCCACCCGTCCACCGCCAGCAGAAAATACCTCGCCACTCACGGCACAGTCTTCATGGGCAAAATAACCGACTACCGGAGTCACTAATTCCGGGTGCAGATTCTTCGCCATGGGGCCCATCAGATCTTCCGTCATGCGGGTACGCGCCATAGGTGCCAATACATTAACTTTGATATTTTTCTTTGAGCCTTCTTGCGCCAATGATTTTGAGAATCCGGTAATGCCCGCCTTGGCCGCACTATAGTTTGTTTGGCCAAAATTTCCGAAGCTGGCCGCTGACGTAGTATTCACTATTCGTCCATACTGCTGTTGCTCGTACATGATAGGCCAAGCGGCTTTACACATCCAAACGGTACCCATTAAATGCACATCGATGACCAACTGATAGCTGTCGGTGGTCATATTTTTAAAAGATTTGTCCCGCAGAATACCGGCATTATTCACCAATATATCCAGTTGACCATAGTTATCTATGGCAGTTTGCACCACAGCCTGTGCGCTCTCCACTGTGGCAACGCTGTCAAAATTAGGCACGGCTTCACCACCGGCAGCTTTAATTTCATCAACTACTGTCTGCGCGGCTGATTTTCCTTCGCCAGTACCATCGGTATTACCACCCAAATCATTGACGACCACCTTCGCACCACGAGACGCTAGAAATAGAGCATGACTTTTACCTAAGCCATTCCCCCCCCCGGTAACGATGGCAACTTTTCCATCATATCTTAACTCCGACATGGTTCCTTCTCTCCTTTTTATAAGGGTGAACTAGTGTTAAAAGCGCACTCATTATGAACCAACTTGACGCTGAGTGTTAGCATCGATGCCCCGGATATGGGCAAAATGCGTATTCCAATTCGAAAATAGTATGCCTCTTTCCTGCGGTGAGAATAGCGCATCCTGCTCTTTCCCTGGTACATTTTTCACCAGCTCAAAACCACAGTGCTGTATCAGTTGCTCCAGTTCTTGCAGATAAAAACCAGTCAACAGAGGCTCGCGACCGAAGCGTAGACTGCCCTCGAAAATCTTTTGCCGCCAGGTGACTGGCTTAGTCTGAAAAAATTTTCCATCAGCATAATCGAATACAATCTCAACCTTATCGCCACAATATTCAGCCAGATCTAAAAAAAGCGCCTTAACTGCTGATTTTGTCAGATAATAGGAGACTCCATTCCAACATATTAAAGTGGCTTGATTGGGATCGAAGTTACTCTGCGACAACACTTCTGAGACCGAACTCTTCTCGAAATCGATGGGCAAATAAGTCACGCCTTCTGGGACCGTGAGCCCTGCTCGCTGAATTAAGGAGAGCTTATGTGCTTGACTAGCAGGGTGGTCTAATTCATACACATGAACTCGAGAGAGTAATTCCGGGTAACGAAAAACAAAGGAATCCAGCCCAGCACCCAATATAATATATTGTGTCACACCCTCTTCTATGCGTTGCTGCAATAAATCCTCCGCAAACCGCGCGCGCATTAAAATTTCTGCCAATAATGCCCAATAGGGTCTGACCTTACGCAAACGCTCTGTTCGCTGTATGCGAAAGGAAGCAAACTTCATCAGTCGATGAAACAAAGCGCTTGTTGCGAGACGCTTTAGTGTCTTCGGCAAAAACAGCTTAGCAATCGGATCGGGAAACAGATTGATATCTGGTGAGGCATCTGCCGCTGCACGTAGGAAGGTCACCCATAGAGCGGTTCTACTCGGCGAATCATTCTTCATATCTAATCCTTTGCCACCACCTTGTCTGATACACCATGATGTCACTAGTACATAACATTTACTATCTCTAGTGAAATCGCGTGTTCACTTGCTGGGCATTTTCGGCAATAACGCGACACGCCGGTTTCAAAGTCACCTTGTAGAAACAAAAAACTTTTTAACTCAGAATAGCAAAAATAACTTTACCTATAGTTTCACCCTACCAGTTAGGATCTACCCTCTCTGTGTTGACGCAAGCAGGGGCGATTCAATTTTACTCAATGATTTTTCGCCGACTAAATAAGCTGAAGCCCCGAAAACGGGGCTTCAAAACAGACCTAGTCGTTGTAAGAATCCTAGGTGCGACTAAGAACTCACGCGACGCGCATCCGCCATATCGCTAGCCTGTTTCGCATAAACCTCAGAAGTTAACACTTTTAATCTGTTTAGAGACTGCAGCATAAAACCAGCGAATGCGAAGATCCCCCAAGCGAGAATCACAAATCCCCAGTGGATAGGTGCGGCAAACAACTCTTCTGCATAGAAGAAAGTGTGACCCCACTCATTCAAACCCAGGTTAGGCATGATGCCCACAGGCGCTAACATCACAATAAACAGCGGAATGGAGATGCGGCCAATGAAGTCAGGCATCCGAGTATGCAACCAAATTAATCCTAAAATGGCACCGACTGCACCTGCCGGAATCACTAAATAGAATAGACCGATATGGGTTGGGGTAAAGTCCGTATCCCGAATGGTCACTTGGTGCCAAGCCGCGTCTGCTTCTACAAAAAGTCCCAAAATAACGAAGAATGCGAAGATGCCGACTATGGCGGTGAAGGTAAAAATCAAATAGTAGACACCTAATTCACGCTCTGGTGACATGACGTAGGGATCTTCAGGTTTGGTGAAATAGATCGCCGGAGCACCGATAAAAAGCGCCAATGCCAACGCGGTAATTTGTACCCAAAATAGACTCATCCAATACACTTGAAATTCCGGTGCAAAATAGTCTAATCCATACTTAAAGGAAAAGACTTCTGTATACCAGCGGTAGCCAACAATAAAAACTGCTAAGCCAGCAAGCGCGATCAGCGCCGCCTTGATAGGTAACACAGGCACGCCCTTTTCATCAGTGGGGAAGATGAAAGAAACGACCAAATCCATTGCCCATCGGTAGAGCCTACCTACTGAGGTTGTGGGTTCATCGGAATCACTTAAGGGACGTTTTGGATCTAACACTACAGACATGCTGTATTTCCTCTCTTCACTGATGGTTGGAAGTTATATTTTGGTTATGTTTTAAAAATAAGAAGCCGCTGAATAACAGCGTAAAATTTAACAAAGAGACATTCAAATAACCAGATAGTGTTGAACTGATAATTTTAAGCGGCCTATAAATTATATTTATTCTCTTATCAATTGATTATCTAGACCAGCCAGTCAACGGTGGCCATACCAATAGGATCGACTCTCAATCGCATGCTGGATCTGCTTCAATTTTGCGACTTATTTCAGCTAAATTTAGGGATTCTAAGCTGCCCATAGCTACTCATCGAAAGATTTTAATATTTGGTCCTACCAAATAAATCACGACATCCCTGAGCAGATTGGCAAAGATACTGGCCCAAACAAGTGGGCCAAAACTTGAACCTTACCGAGTGACTGCTCTGTCTCTGGCAAGTGCACGGAGAGGACGCCGCTTGCCACCAGAACAAAGACCGGGTGCAGCGTGACGCTAAAGGACTTGCTTAAATTCACGGCGACGAGCATGCAACACTGGCTCGGTGTAGCCATTTGGTTGTTCACAACCCTTGAATATCAGATCGTGGGCGGCCTGAAATGCCACACTTCCATCAAAGTCCGGAGCCATATTTCGATATTTCGGATCTCCGGCGTTTTGCTCATCCACTACTTTCGCCATTCTTTGCAGCGTCTCTGTCACCTGTTGTGCTGAGCAGATCCCATGTCTTAACCAATTGGCTATATGTTGACTAGAAATTCGCAAAGTCGCCCGATCTTCCATCAAACCCACATCATGGATATCCGGTACCTTAGAACAGCCTATGCCCTGCTCCACCCAGCGGACAACATACCCCAGGATACCTTGCGCGTTGTTATCTAACTCGCGTTGAATTTCTGCATCGCTAAGTTTCTTGCTACCCAGTAACGGCGGCGTCAAAATCTCATCCACTGACGCTGGTGCGCGCGCCTTCAACTCTTGCTGCCGTTGCAAGACGTTCACCTCATGATAATGCAACACGTGTAAGGTTGCTGCCGTTGGAGAAGGCACCCACGCGCAATTTGCACCAGATTTAGGATGAGAAATTTTGGTTTCCATCATTTGCGCCATTTCATCAGGTTTCGGCCACATACCTTTACCAATTTGCGCACACCCGCTAAATCCGCATGCTAAACCCACATCCACATTTGAGTCTTCATACGCGCGGATCCAAGGCTCTTCCTTTGTTTGATCCTTCGGTAGGAACGGACCCGCTTCCATACTGGTATGGATCTCATCTCCGGTTCGATCTAAAAAGCCTGTATTAATAAATATGATTCTATCTTTGGCCTCTTGAATACAAGCCTTAAGATTCACAGTGGTGCGACGCTCTTCATCCATAATGCCAATTTTTAATGTATTGGCCGCCAAACCCAGTGCTTTCTCTACCCGAGCAAACAGTTCCACTGCAAAAGCCACTTCTTCAGGCCCATGCATTTTAGGCTTGACGATGTAAACGCTACCCTGGCGGCTGTTACGAAAAATACCCTTACCCTGTAAATCATGAAGGGCAATTAAGGAGGTTACCATCGCATCCAACATGCCCTCTGGTACTTCATTACCCTCGCTATCCAGTACCGCGTCCGTTGTCATCAAATGCCCCACATTACGCACCAGTAGTAGGCTCCGACCTGGAAGCGTAAGTGTGTCTCCATCGACACCGGTATAAACACGATCTGGCTCTAACTGACGAACAATGGTTTTCTCGCCTTTCTTCAGTTTGGCCTCTAAGGTTCCTTTCATTAAGCCCAACCAATTGCGATACACCAAGGTTTTATCTTCAGCATCCACTGCGGCCACTGAGTCTTCACAGTCCTGGATAGTAGTCACGGCGGATTCCAAATATATATCTTTCACACCTGCCCGACTTTCTTTGCCGATTGGATGTGCGCGATCCAGTTGGATCTCAATATGAAGGCCGTTATTTTTAATTAGGATAGCAGTAGGTTCTGTAACCTCACCTACATAGCCGACAAACTGCCCGCTATTTTTAAGCGTTACCTCACCCTGATCGGTATCCATCACAAGCGACTTCTGATCCACTCTATATTGCCGCACCTCCCCATGACTCGCATTTGTGAGCGGTACCACCGTATCTAAAAACTCTACACCGGCAGCAATCACCTTAGCACCGCGCACAGGATTATATGCTTTGCCGCGCTCCGCTCCTTCAGTTTCGGGGATCACATCGGTGCCATAAAAGGCATCGTACAAACTTCCCCATCGTGCATTGGCGGCATTTAGGGCGTAACGGGCGTTCATCACTGGAACCACCAATTGCGGCCCAGCAATTTGTGCAATTTCCTCATCCACATTTTTTGGTTGAATGACAAAATCTGCGGGCTCATCCAGCAGATAACCGATCTCTTGTAGGAAGGCCTTATAAGCAGCATGACTAAATTCGTTTTCCCGATGCCATTTGTCAATTTGGGCCTGAAACTCGTCTCGTTTCGCCAACAACGAGCGATTTTTTGGTACTAAGTCTTTCAAAATAGACTCAAATTCAGACCAAAATTCAGTTGGCTCAATCCCGGTGCCAGGGATAACCTCATTCCTAATCAAATCGTCTAATTCACTTGCGACCTGCAGGCCACCTCTTCGCTTCCGTAGTGTCATTTCGGTTACTTAATCTCTTCAAATGTCATAGAAAACAGGAAAACAGTCTCACCCCAAAATGGGGCCGGAAAGGCCGTACATAGTACACCAACCATAAATGAAATTCATGAGCCAAGCGGCAGATATTTTCGCTGACTCAGGGCCACCGAAAACAGGTTCGGTAGAATAATTTTGTTCACTATCTAATCATACCGTATGATTGAGTAAGACGGAGACTAGGTTATGAACCTCAGACATCAGGTCGAATTACTTACCGCAGGCTTCAACTCAGTGGCCACTTGCTGTGTCATAACTGACCAGGATTGGCGTATCGTCATGAACAATAGCAGCGCCGAACGACTTTTTGCGCAACACTGTGGCTCCGAACAGATCGAGAATCTCAGAGCATTGATCCCCAATGAGACAATGTTCAAGGAGGTATACGATAAAATCTCTTCAGGTAAGGCGCTTAAATTCCAGCTCCTAGACGAACAGTTCAATCCGAGTCCCATCAAACCTGCCTGGATGGCCAATTTCGAACCGATATCCTCAGAAAGCGAGGACAAAACTCTAGTCATCGTGACCATTATCGATTTCCGAACTCGAGGCGAAGAGCTAGAACAGCGTCGCAGAGCAGAAGCAGAATTTCGAGCAATTTTCGATAATGCGTTTCATTTCTTAGCGCTCCTGTCCACAGAAGGTAATATCATCCAGGCTAATCGAGCGGCACTGGATCTACTGGAAGTCCCAAGCCACACTGATCTTTCCGATACCAAATTCGTGGATGCCCCTTTTTTTACTAAAGAAGATGCGAAAAAAATCCAACTCGCTGTTGACACCGCTTTACAGAAAGAAATTTTCAGAGATGTGGTGACCGTACATACCCTCTCTGGGAAATTAATCTACGTAGACTCAGTATTTTGCCCGATTTTAGATGAACACGGCCATATTGAATACATATTGGCAGAAGGAATTGATATCACGGAACGATTAGCTGCAGAAGAAGAACGTGAACAATTAAGAGTACAGATACAACATGCACAAAAATTGGAAAGCCTCGGTATGCTGGCGGGTGGTATTGCACATGATTTTAATAATTTATTGATGGGGATACTGGGCCATGCAGATCTCGCTTCCTTGAAACTGCCTGCAGGCTCTCTCGCGTTGAATAACTTAAAAGAGATTGAGTCTACAGCGCGAATAGCAGCTGATCTGTGTCGACAGATGCTCGCCTATTCAGGCAAAGGCAAATTTGTTGTGCAACCGATAGACCTGAATTCAGTGATATCGGAAATGGAGCAGTTGCTCGCGATTTCAACTAGCAAGAATACGGTATTAAAATTTCAGTTCAGTGAAGAGCTACCATTGATGGAAGGAGATGCCAGCCAAATCAGTCAGATCATTCTAAACTTGGTGATGAATGCTTCAGAGGCGATTGGTACAAAGAGTGGAATCATCTCCATTACCACAGGTGCCATGTATTGTGACACCAACTACTTCCGTACCAACCAAGTTGACTTTAATACTGAGCCGGGCACCTATCTCTATCTAGAAATAGCAGATACCGGATCGGGTATGGATCCCGAAACCGTAGAACGCATTTTTGATCCATTTTTTAGTACCAAATTCACCGGGCGCGGACTTGGATTGGCTGCGGTATTGGGTATTGTGAAAGGTCATAGCGGAAACATAAAGGTATATAGTGAACCAGGTAAAGGCACCACATTTAAACTGCTTTTCCCCATCTCCAAGAACCATGTATTGGAGTCCATCAGAGACAATGACATCCAACTAGAGGACAAATGGCGAGGAGAAGGAACCATCCTTATCGTAGATGATGAAGAGACCATTTTAGCCATTGCACGTGAAATGCTTCTGCTGTGTGGGTTCGAGGTCATTAGCGCTAGAGATGGCTTCGAAGCGATAAAACTCTACCAACAAAGTTCAACAGATATCGATTGTGTTCTACTTGATCTCACTATGCCAAGAATGGGTGGCGAAGCGACCTTCCGTGAATTACGTCGCCTCAATCCACAACTGAAAATCATCATGTCCAGTGGCTATAACGAACAAGAAGTGACTCAAAACTTTGTCGGCAAAGGATTAACCGGATTTATCCAAAAACCTTATCAATTGTCAGAATTGAAATTAAAACTCAAAGAAATTCTCTCGCCACTAGAAGAATAATTTTTTCTTCTGCGATTCCAGAGACAGCACAAGTACCGGATCACCCAATTTCACGCGACCTGGCGCAATGACTTTGGTACAGACACCACCTCGCCAATCGGACTTTAATGCATGACGTAAACCCGGGTAAGCTTCATCCATGCGTTTACATGGATTCGTTTCTCGTGTGATTTGCAGCAGCACCTCCCCAATACTGAGCTGAGTACCCACCCATTGTTTTGAAAATTGAATATCACTGATGAGAAAATTCGCCCGCCGTAGACTCCAATGCAGAGGCGCCTTTAGCTCTTCACATACTGCTGTCCAGTCCTGTTCCGACAAAATCGTCACTTGTCTTTTCCTCGAACCGCCACGAGCATCACCCACAATACCCTGCTGCATAGAGACATCAGCGTATTCCAATTGCTGCATCGGTGCGCGCGAACTGTCTCTAATGGCAATGCCTTTCAATACACTTGACATGACTGATTTCAATCCTCAATAGTTAAGCGCACTAAATTAACACCATCTTCTGACACGCTTTAAATAGGCCTCGTAAGAGTTGCCAAATTTATCTCTTAAAGCAGCCTCTTCAAACAGGATCTGTTGTGTGGTCAACATCCACATAAAGATCGGCAACAACAACAACGATGACATATTACGCAAATATACGGCCCAAGCAACGAGCAATATCAACATCCCCAAATACATCGGATTACGGGAATAGCGATACAGTCCTGAAATAACCAATTCCCTTGCGCGTTCAGGATGAAAGGGATCCGGCGTCGTCTTTTGTTGCATAAACTGAACTAGGGCGATTGCGACCACAATTAACCCCACTATGGCAGGCAACCATGCTAACCCACGCCATGCATATGGCAACCAGTAAAACAATGGAAAAATGGCTTCAAACATCCACATAAAGAAGCCAAACATAAGTGCATAGATAGGTGGAGGGATTCTAATCTTCATCCATACATCCTCTAATTTAGATCCAGTGCATACTGTTTTAAGATTATCAATGGCACCACATCTAATGCTTTTTCGTGTGTGCCGCGTAGATAAACTTTTGGCGCGCAGTTATGTTCGTAGGCTTCCACCCAGCGAGCCACACATAAACACCATTTGTCTCCGGACTTTAATCCCGGAAATTCAAGCTCTGGTCTCGGTGTCGTCAGATCATTGCCTCGAAAACGGGAAAATTCCAAAAAAGGTTGGTTTACCTGGACACATACAGTATGGGATCCAATATCATCTTCTGAAGAATGACAACACCCGTCCCGAAAGAATCCAGTTTTGGGATTTTCACTGCATAACTGCAATGGCTCTCCGAAAACATTTAGCCCTTTATACATAAGTGTGTGCGCCTAAACCACTCAATTTAACAGCTATTGTTCTCATCAACCCTATTAGCCTCCAATGACACGAATGGCTTGCACTGTCTGGCACTACAAGTAAGGAGTAAACAACCAAAAAAACGCATCACGTACCCGCACGGGAAATGGCCTGGAATCGACCTGCTCCAACGTCACAGATTTGGCCTCTTCCAGATGACTGTCGATTTCTTCGGCAAGAGATTTCCCCACCTCCTCATCATAAATTTCCACCAACAGTTCAAAGTTCAGACGCAGACTGCGGGCGTCCAAATTAGCGGATCCCACCAATGCGTAACAACCATCTATCAAATAGAGTTTGCTATGCAAGAATGGAGGGGGAACTGCATACACCTCTACACCCGGTTGTAAAACCTCCCACAACATATTGTGCGTCGCCCAGCCAACAAATGGAAAATTATTTTTCTCCGGAATAAACAACCGCACACGCACACCTCGCAGAGCAGCAGCTGCCAGTGCCGTAATCAATTCTCTTGGCGGCAAAAAATAGGGTGTCACCAAATCGATAGTTTCCCGGGCAATAGAGATAGCTCCTATCAATACTGATAACAGGGTATCGAGATTTTCATTCGGCCCATCGGGCAACAAACGGCATACTGATTGACCCCTAATTTCCGTTTGCCGAGGCAAATCAGGTAAAGGCTTTTTCGTGGCCATGTTCCAATCAGAAATAAACAGTTTTTTTAACTCCGATACGATGGATCCTTCAAATTTAAAATGATGATCTCGGATCAACTCCCCTGATTCCTGCGTCACAGAACCATGTGCATCACTAATATTTAACCCGCCTGCAAAAGCTACCTCGCTATCTACAACTAAAATTTTCCTGTGGTTTCGTAGATTCATATGTATTTTGGGCGGAAAAAGGGAGAGACGTAAAAATCTCACTACTGCGATGTCTGCCTTCATGAGTGCTCTGGCGGCGGAACGAATGGAATAGAGATCTCCCACACCATCGATTAACACATGCACCGCAACGCCCCGCTGCTTCGCTGCTGCGAGGCATTGAACAAATTGACGCCCAATTCGATCATATTTAAAAATGTAGGTGGACAGTAAAATTTCAGATTTGGCCTGTTCAATCTCGTACAGCATCGCTGTGTATACTTCTGTCCCCCCTTCCAGGATGGAGACGTGATTCCCCGCCAACAAAGGTTGACCCGTCATCGCATCACCCAACTGAATCAGCGGTCGGTAAGCCTCCCACGCAGGAAAGGAAGGGGATCTCGCAGCATGGGGATAGACACCTGTCTCCCTAGACACAGCGCGACCAAACTCCTGTAATGCACTGGTGCGTATGCGATTCACACCAAATAGCAAATAAAGAATTGGTCCAATAAAGGGATAGAGTAAAGAAACCGCGATCCAGCCCAGAGCCGAGCGTGGATCGCGCTTATAAGTCAACGCATGCAATACGGCAACCAGACCCGTGACAAATGCCAACGCGGTAATTGATGCGGCGTACCAATTGATACGCTCAACTAGAGCAAGGGCTTGCTCAAACATTGCTCAATCCAAATTAGGATGTGAAACGGACAATTCTATTATAAAAGCTCCTTGCAATGTCTATTTAGAGCAAATGTTTTTGCTGATGAAAATCAGGCGCTTACTCAGATGGAATATACCGAGGTTACTTTTTCGTTCTAATTCCGCTAACAATTAAGGAATAACAACTTTCACGTCCACGCTTTCATCTCCAAGAATAAACGACACGGTTGCGCTATCACCTGATACTGTTGTACCAACGACATCTATTAACGTAGAGCCGAATCCTTCCTGATTTGTAGCTACGATAGCTGGAACAGAAATATCGAATGTGCTGCCCCCACCTCTGTTAGTAATATTGACACTAACGTTGACTGCATTAAATGGCAACAAAATATCATTGTCATCCAGAACGATAAAGGAGATAGTGGCATCACCACTTATGTTAACCGGACTGACTTCTAATGTGAGAGGTGCCACAGCAGCAAAACAAAATTGATTCGCATCGATACTTATCGCATCACCCTCAGCAGCAGAAGCCACTAGAATCACTTGCGCGGACTCTTCTTTCTGATACCTAGTATCGAAGGGATCATAAGTCGTTAAATCAACCACTGGGCTAGTAACACCATAACTACCGCAGCCGGTATAGATAGAGCCAGTATTGGCAGGATAGGTCAACCATAGTTTAGCAATACCATTAACCGTGGTACTTCTACCAATAGTCTCCTCTTCCTCCTCATTTTCTCCACCAATGACTGCACCTAGGGTAGAAGCGCCGACGGCGTAGATTAAGCCTGTTTTATTCTCTCCGTACTCAGAGACTGTGTCCGCTGTCACGCTGCTGGCCACACTGGAAACGAACCTACTTTTGTTGGCCGCATCAGCATTTAAAATTAACACACGATCGTTTGTCTCTATGCCCCGAGCCACTCCATTTCTAGTGATGGTGTCATCGAACTGAAATTCGGTACCATAACCACTACCGGTCAGCGTCACTGACCCATCTGCGATGACACCATCATTACCCATGGCAATGATAGAATCCATTACGCCAAGAGATACTACCGTGCCATCTGGCACCGCGTTTCCGTAACGATCTGAAACCACCACAGCCCCTCTTAAGCGATAAACACCAAACTGGTCGTCATCAACAATCGCGTCCTCTATAGGATGTGTAAAAGCGATAGCGTGAGGCGGTCCAGAAGCAATTACCACCTGAGGCACGGCAGCAACAATCAGTTCACTCGCTGCTAGAGTACTACCTAAAGCGTCAAGTAATGCCGTCACACGAACTTCCAACACCCCCGGTACACTACCCGATTGTACGTTCACCGTGGCAACACCCTCTTGGGTGCGAATCTCGATGGAATCCGCAGTCTTCGTAGTGACAACGCTACCTGCAGCATTGCGACCACTGAGATACTCGCCACCGTTTGGCTGGCTCAATAGCTCCACGCGAATATTATTTAAACTGGAATCACCATAAGAAGACTCACCGATTGGATTTCCCCCGCCATCAAGCACAGTGATAGTCAGCGTCGTATTTGACTTCTTACCCACCCCCGCTACAAACAGATGACTGTCGGTCACTGAAAGTTCGATGTTAGCTGGATCGCCGGTGACCGTACTATCCGTGGCATTAAACACCACTGAACCGGTTAATCCAGATACTTCCGCCACAGTCAGTTGAGCAGTGGATTCCGCTGTGGGTGCCACCAGGGTGAAGCTTGCTCTGCCTGCAATAGTTGTCGTTGGGTTATTACCACTGACCGTACCTGCGGTGGTTTGTAGTGTGACTTCCGTACCATCAACCATGAAATTTTGATTGTTATCCGCTAGAAAGACAGTCACAGCCGTTTGAGAAAAACCGTCGGCCGCTAAGGTAGTGGGACTTGCAGTAATAGAAGAATTATTAATGCTCGGCTCCCCAATGCCCACACCGTTGTCATCAGAGTCATGGTTACAGCCACCCATCACCACTATCGCACTGAAGAGGAAGATTTTAATGCGACGCCTAATTTTCATGAATCGTTCTCAATTATGGTTATAATTATGGTCAAATTATAGTAATTAGAAATAATCAATTTATTTGCTGTACTATCTATTTTTAGTGATCAAAAGTCAATGATGTACCTGGCCAGCTGTTTTAATAGCTTTTAAATCAGATAGTTTCAACAGTCGACAAAAACGGACTCAGCAGTTAATTTGTCAAAACAGTCTCATTTTAACAATCCAGGCTAGACTTGGCAGATTAAGCAAAGCTATGATTGACAAATAAGTACTGAAAAAAGGCTTAAAAATTAAGTCGACCAACTAACTTAAGCTTTCATTGTTTGATGCCATCGGCAGTTTGGGGTTTTTAAATGTTTCGTTATCAAATATCTGATCTAAGTAGTCGGATGATTGCGTTGTCGCTGATTGTGACATCACTATTTTTTACTCACGCCTTGTATGCCTGGGAGATAGATCTGGCCGAAATGTACCTTGAAGCTTCCACCGGAAATGTTCAATACAAAACACCAGATGATTTTTTGTTTTCAGGTGATTCTTACGACAATGAACAGGGTGTACAAATTCTTTTAGGCGTGCCGTTCAAACGAGCAGACGATAACTTAGTCAGTGTGGAGGCATTCTATACCTATTTGGGCGCCGCCGAAGATGAAGTTTTAGCTAATAATATTCTATCTGAAGCTACGGTAGAAAGTTCTGTGGCCGCACTGGGCCTACGCTTAGGACAAAAAGTAGGTGGTCACGCATTTATCTCTACACGTTTCGGAGTACACTATTGGAGTTCTGAAGTTTCGGTACAGAGTGTTTCTACCTTGACCAATACTAGTTTACTCAATGATTCTTCCGATGATGATGGTCTACATCTGTACGGGGGACTAAGTCTCACATATTTCATCAGTGAGCATCTTTTCGTGAGTGGTGGGGGTCAGGTATTAACGCTAGACATTGAAGGTGATGATGTCTACGTGACAAATTATTATTTAGGGATCGGCGCCAAACTATAGATTCATTCCAGAACCATATCTGTCGCTTCACCAGATTGTCTACAAGTATCCAATTCATACTCTGCACTCAAGCGTGGCTTACTGTCTGACACTAGGATTTTTCAAAATGGCGTCTTCACTTCTTGATTAGTCCCTTGTGATTGCCCTGGATCGGTTCCATCAGTGTTCGAAAATGCGAACCACCTCTCGATAGAATAAAAGACACTTCTTAGCTTATAGTTGAACTAAAATCTGAAGCCTGTGTCATTTTAATAAATAATCACCCATCACAGGATAGGTCAAACGGTTTGTGCCCTAGCACTACTACAATACAGTTAACCATTAGATCAAGATCATTTGAGTTGCGCTGTACCCTATTCCATACAAAGCTAAATATTCTCAATTAGATTGTCGACTCTAAAGTTAATGTGGATCCATAGAATGGCCATCAGCATCATAAAACCCGAGTGATCCATGTTGCACGTGTCCCAAATTAATCATTTTGACTAAGAAAGGATCGGACTCATTGTCCCCTACATCGGTGTAATCCGTCGTTTGATACTCACTTAACTGCGCAAATTTCTTGTCGATCATAGCTGAATCGGTGCTGCTCTTTGTTAGCTTCCAGACTTCTGAGCGTGTAACGGACTTTATTTGGTAGTATTGTATTAGTTCTTGCTTGACCAACCACTTCAGTTTGGTCTTAGACTGCTCATTCTTATATGATAATACCTGTATTTGTTGACAACCCTCGCCTACCACCTTATCTAAGGTCATTTTATCTATAACTTTACTAGCTATAAGCTGCCTTTTTAAATCCCAGTCATGATTGCCGCCAATTTCAACCGGTTGATACTCAACACCCCGTTGATATTCGTCAAAATAACGTACGAGATGCAGTCGATCGTTTGGTGTTCTTTCCCAAAGCTCTGTGATTTGTTTTTGTGGATAGTGAATCGCGACCTGCTTAGGATTGCGCCACAAATGGACTTCCAGCTTCTGCTTTTTCCCATTTGCCTTTGTAGTCAATTGATATTCAGCCATCATACGTTGACTACCCGGGCAGAAGTCGTCGGTATCCGTAGCAGCAAATACAACCGATATAGATATAATGAAATGTACGCCTAATAGGATTATTAAATGTTTTTGTTTCATTCCGTCATGCTCTGCGATCTTTAGTTAAAAAAAGGAGGGGTCGCAGCCCCTCCAAACTTGACAAAATTATAGTTAGTGATGAGCGGTGAACTACTTTAATTTAATAGCCGCTTTTTTATCTAGTTTTGCAGTTCTATTCATGATGTGGAAGATTACATTCTGCTCATTTGTACCACTCACTAGGTGGGCACCGGGACCTTTACCATAGATAACTACGTCTTCCCCGGCATGTGTTTCTGAAGATAGTGGTACCATTGCTTCCTGATGAAATCCGCTGGATTCTGTATCAACTCCGGTCAAATCCACTCGTGCTCCGGCATTGATTGGTTGGCCATAGGCCTCGTCTGCGTCTGTTTCGTTGCCCAGATCCTGGAAACCTCGACCGTTTGTGTAACCCAACGTGGTGTAGGGATAACCGTCCTCTGCCAATGCCGGAGTATTTTGGCCTACGGAAACCACCTGACCAAGAATGGGGTTACCGCGCTTAGGATATCCAGCAATGGTGAATACGTGACTGTGGTCTGCGGTGACAATAATTAAAGTCTCTTTCATGTCCACAGACTCCACTGCAGTTTTCACAGCCCGAGCAAACTCGATGGTGTCAGTTAGAGCGTTATAGGCACTACCAGCGTGATGTCCGTGGTCGATTCGACCCGATTCCACATGAAGAAAAAAGCCTCTTTTATTGTTGTCGAGGATCTCTATACCCTTTTTAGTCATGTCACTCAGTGAGGGCTCACCTGCAATGTCGTTGTGACGGTCCGCTTCATATTGCATATGAGACTCATTGAACAACGCGAATACCCGTTTCTCTGAGTCTGCATTGATCTGATTGAATCCAATTTGATCAAAAACGTATGTACCTTGAGGATAAGCAGCCTGCCATTCAGCAGTCAAATCACGTCCATCAGTGCGATCCCCTTCCACGGCACTCACCGCGTCCGGGCTATTGAAATTTGCGTCCTTAGGTAAAAAGTGCCGACGACCACCTCCCATCACCACTTCGATACCATCTACATCTGCCCCTGGGAATCGGTCTTCAAGATTGCTCTCGAACTCGACCAGTTGCAGCGCAATGTCTTTACACCCCTCATTCACTGCATCAGCGGGCATATCGGAGACATCTTCCCAGTTGCGATCGGCCGATTTTGCATAAGTGGCTGCTGGGGTAGCATGGGTAATGCGCGCGGTAGAAATCACTCCTGTAGACTTACCCGCCAATTCTGCGAGCTCCAGCGCAGTCACTAATTCATTCCCGGCGACCGTTGAACAGTCACCACGAATAATGTCTTCATCTACACCGATCACACCTACATCTGTTTTCACGCCGGACATCATGGCAGTCATGGTACCTGCTGAATCGGGTGTTTGTGCATCCACATTGTAAGTCTTCGCCAATCCAGTATAAGGGAAATAATCGAAACTCAAATTATGCTCTTCCCCATCTAACCCATTCATTTGCCCTTCTAGAATTCGCGCTGCAGTTACCGTGGATACGCCCATGCCGTCACCAACGAAGAGAATGACATTTTTGGCTTTCGATAGTTTGTGGCTCATTTTCCCAGAGATATGTGCTTTTCCCTCTTTAAACCATGGATTGTTTTTCTGGTGTTTGGGTATCACACTCGAACCGCCGGCAACAGCCTGAGCAGAGATGGCCAGCGACACACTGCTGGCAAATAGAATGAGTTTAGCTTTCATGAATCGCCTCT
>DJFZ01000001.1:0-250 GCA_002432655.1 Thiotrichaceae bacterium UBA5859
AAGCCCGGCACTATCGTAAACAGCAAAATATCAGGCTCTATCGGTATGTGATACATCGTCTCAAGAAAGAATGGTCGCCGGATGAAATCATGGGACGCATCCAGTTAGACTATCCAGATGATGACACCATGCGTGTTAGTAGTGAATGCATCTATCAGTGGATTTACAAAGACTCCCAGAATGGTGGCAGCCTCTATAAGCACCTTCGTCGCCATCATAAGAAACGTAAAAAACAGCGTAAATATGGCTC
>DJFZ01000001.1:602-932 GCA_002432655.1 Thiotrichaceae bacterium UBA5859
AGGAAGGAGAGGTACTGCACATGTGGCCACACATGTTGAACGTAAGAGCCGATATAGCATGGCTGCAAAACTGTGCGATAAAACATCACAGGTTATGGCAACGGAGATTATCAAGTTATTTCATTGTATTCCTAAGAAATACCGAAAGACGCTGACACTGGGTATTGAAAAAGAGTGTGCGGATTTTTTAAGAATCAAATTAATAACAGGTCTTGATATATATTTTTCGGAACCCTATGCGCCCTGGGAACGAGGGACTAATGAAAATATAATGGCGTGCCAAGACAGTATATTCCCAAAGGAAGCGATTTAAGACTGCACACAGACAAA
>DJFZ01000001.1:1232-2769 GCA_002432655.1 Thiotrichaceae bacterium UBA5859
AGAGCTAAGCGGTGCAATTTGAAGTTGGATTCACCATATCTCTGGCGGTAGGCAAAATACGGGTAGGTCACAACCGACACTCTCTTTAAAAATGAACTCATATAATGATGAATTCACGAAATCTTCCCAGGTACAGCCTGTTAGACCGACGGTGGAAGTTAAAATTAACGTGATGGTAATCAATTTTTTGATGGTGCTGGTCATACCGGCCTCCTGGTGGGGTGGTTATTAGTATTGCCAATCTAAGCAGTCTTGGCCGAAGTTAGCATAGGCAAATAATGAATACAATAAATATGGCTGAATCATAATTTTCTATTTCTAGCAGCGATGGATAGCGTTAATAATTGCTCCCATTTTCTATTATACGTACGACTAAACTTAGTCGTTTATCTACGCATCAGCCCAATCAACCAATAGACATTTCCACCACTTTGCTTTTAATGAATTCATCTATTTGTGTCTCATCTTTACCTAATATTTTACTCAAAACGTAACGGCTATCTTCACCAATACAAGGTGAAGCTTTAGTGGGTGTATTATTCGTCTCTGAATGGATCGCCTGAGCGCCGTTATAAGGCACATCACCCATCACTGGGTGCGGTAGATCGACAAAGTAACCACGATGTTGAATTTGTGGATCGGCAAAAAGATCGCTCTGCGTATGCACTAAACCAACGGGAAGATGTGGTTGCAGTTCGTCAAATAAGGTTTGTGCCTGGCACCGTACCGTCCAGGCTTCCAGGTGCTGATTAAGAATAGATTCATTGGCTTTGCGATCCGCTGCGGTTTGAAAAATTTCTTCGTCTGCCCAGAGGGGATGATCCATCGATTCTTTAAGTGACAACCACTGTTCTTCGGTTTCTACTGCCAGTGCTATCCAGTTATCCTCCCCTTGGCAAGCGTACACACCATGAGGTGCATGGGTAGGGTGGGCATTACCTTGGCGGGTACTGACTCTGTTGTTGACTTCATAGTTTAAAAACTCAACGCCTAGAAATTGCAGACTGGCCTCATACTGTGACACATCAATATATTGTCCTTCATCAGTGCGTTCGCGGTGATCTAATGCTGCGATTAAGGCGAGGGTAGTAAATCTGTGTGCAACAAAATCGGTATAGGCGCCGTATACGGGCACGGGCCCTCTGTCTGGCCAACCGGTGACTTCATAAAAGCCGGACATGGCGGCCATCAGGTTACCAAAGCCGGGATAAGCAGCGCGCGGTCCTGTTTGCCCCTGCATGCAGGTGGATAACATAATGACTCCTGGATTATCCTCAGCGATTTGCTCATAGCTCAGGCCCCACTTGGCCATAGTGCCAGGAGTAAAGCTTTCAATCACCACATCTGCCCATTGGGCCATCTCTTTGGCAAGAGCTTGAGCTTCAAGCTTTTGCATGTTTAAACCTAAGCCGAGCTTAGAGCAATTATAATCACCGTAAAATAGGGTGCGATCCCAACCGGGTAGACCATCCTTGAATGGTGGTGCAGTACGCAATAGATCAGGACGACTGGTGGAGTCCAATCTCACCACTGTGGC